>JAEUMP010000007.1 GCA_016791445.1 Hyphomonadaceae bacterium
GTTTCTCCAGATCATCGCCTGGGTCGCGGAGTACGCACCCCTTCCGCGCGACGCGCGGCTCTGGATGCAGTGTCAGCTGCGCCGCGTGCGCAGCGACATCCGCCTCCTGATCGCCGCCGCCGTGATTTCGCGGATGCGCAAAGTCAAGCGGCGGCGCGTTCAAGTGCACAAGCGCAAACTGCCCCGCGGCTATCGCTGGGCGGCACGTCGCTCGCCCGCCATCGGCTGCATCACGCGCGGCATTCGTCTGCGCACGCTCGAAGACATGCGCCGCGCGCTGGATGATTTCGACAAGGTCGTGGACCGCGCCCTCGCGAACCTGCCGCGCCTCCGGCGCAGCGGCGTGCTCGTGCTGACGGACGCGCAGAAGCCGGCGCCGATCGCGTTCTTCATCGCACCCGCGACGGAGGCCGCAGACACGTCATGACCATGGAGCGCGGTCGACCTCATCCGCGTACCCCTTTGCCAATCAGCATGGGCGGGGTCGCCCATGCGCCACCTGCAACGCGAGATTCCCCGGAGTCTGGCGGCGCCGGCGCATGCCGGTGGCCCTCCGGACCGGCAATCGCCCCGTTCACCACCTTTCCCCCTTGCAAGGGCCGCAACAGTCCTTATCATTTATCGATAAGGACCCGCCGTCAGGGGGTCGAGCCGCCCGCGGATCATCCGGGGGCGGTCCGGGTCCGGTGGAGCAGCCGTCTTGAAGCAGTTTCTCATCACCGTGGCCGGCGTCCTCGTCGGGCTCATCCTCTTCATCGTCGTGGTGCCGATGGTGCTGATCTCGTCGCTGGCGAGCCAGGCGTCCTCGCAGCAGGCGGCCAACATGCCCAAGGCCATCGTGCTCGGCCTCGACCTGCGCCAGGGCGTGACCGACAGCCCCTCGGCCATGCCGTTCAATTTCGGTTCGAGTTCGGGGCCCGCCGTCACCGACATCGTCGAGAAGCTCGCCGCCGCCGCGCGCGACGACAAGGTCAAGGGGGTCTATGTCCGCGCCGCCACCAGCGGCATCGCGCCGGCGCACGCGGAGGAAATCCGGGAAGCGCTCGCGAATTTCCGCGCCGCCGGCAAATACGTCATCGCCCATATCCAGAACGACGGCATCCGCACCTCGATCTTCGGCTATGTGGCCACCGCCGGCGCCGACGAACTCTGGCTCCACGACGCGAGCGAAATGATGCCCATGGGCATCACCGCCGAGGAGACCTTCTTCGCCGACACGCTGAAGCGCTTCCGCGCCAAGGCCGAATTCGAGACCCGCGAAGAGTACAAGACCTTCGCCGACGCCTACACGCAGACCGGCTTCACCGCCGCGAACCGCGAGTCGACGACCTCGCTGCTGACCAGCCTCTACGAGCGCGGCATCGCAGCCATCGCCGAAAGCCGCAAGGACCGCGGCCTCACGCCCGAACTCGTCCGCGCCGCCATCGAGGCCACGCCCTACTCAGGCGAAGACGCGCTCGCGCGCAAGCTGGTCGACAAGCTCGGCCGTCCGGAAGATGCGCGCCAGGCCGCCATCGAACGTGGCGGCGGCGTCGGCACCGCCGACATCGTCGAGTTCAAGAAGTACACGCCCAAGCCCGCCACCGGCCCCGTCATCGCGGTCGTCACCGGCGAAGGAGCGATCGTCTCCGGCGTGGAGGAGAGCTCACCCTTCGGCGGCGAAAGCCTGATGAACGGCGACGCCATCGCCGGCGCGATCCTCGCCGCCGCCGACGACAAGGACGTGAAGGCCATCGTCTTCCGCGTCTCCTCGCCGGGCGGTTCGGTGGTCGCGTCCGACCAGATCTGGCACGCGGTGAAGACCGCCCAGGCGCGCGGGAAGAAGGTCGTTGTGTCCATGGGCGCGTATGCGGCCTCGGGCGGCTACTACGTCTCGGCGGGCGCCGACGAGATCGTCGCCTGGCCGACGACCATCACCGGCTCCATCGGCGTGGTCGGCGGCAAGATCGTGATCGGCGACGCGCTGCGCCACTATCTCAGCGCCCGCACGGAAACGATCCAGGTGGGCTCGCCGGTGGCGAACTACTTCACCTCCGATCGCGGCTTCAACCAGGCCGAACGCGCCGCCTTCTCGGGCTTCATCGACCGCGCCTACACGGACTTCATCAACCTCGTCGCCGAAGGCCGGGGCATGACGCCGGAACAAGCGCGCGCGGTGGCCAAGGGCCGCGTCTGGACCGGCGTACAGGCGCATGACCTGAAGCTGGTGAACACGATGGGCGGTCTCTCCACCGCCATCGAACGCGCCAAGGCGCTGGCGGAGATCAAGGCCGACACGCAGGTGCAGCTGCGCCGCTATCCGCAACAGAAGGGACCGTTCGAGGCCTTCCAGGAACTGTTCGGCGTCAGCGCCCAGGGCGCCCGCGCGGCGGCGGTTCTCGGCAGCGTCCTCGGCGACGAACGCGTCGCCGGCGCGCTCCGCGAAGTCATGGACGACCGTCGCGGCGTCCGCGCCGAGAGCACGCTCGAAGTGAACTGACCGCACCGGTCAAACGGAAGTGAAGGCGGCGGGCCGGAAGGTCCGCCGTTTTCTTTTTCGGCTCGCTGGACTTGGCCCGGCCGGCGCCCGAACGTGCGGCCATGGGTTCCAGAAAACACAGACGCGTCATCCTCGAACGCGCCATCGTCGGCAAACCGACGCCCGAGGATTTCCGAATCGTCGAAGGGGTGCTGCCGGAGACCGGCGAAGGCCAGATCCTCTTCCGCATCCTGCACGCCAGCGTCGATCCCGGCGTGCGTTCCCGACTGTCGGGCGGCGACTCCTACTCCGCCGCGCTGAAGCCGAACGAGACCATCGACGGCTTCTCCATAGGCGAAGTGATCGAGAGCCGGCACGAGCGCTGGCAAGTCGGCGACCGCGCGGCGCTTGCAGCCGGCTGGTGCGATCACTACCTGTCCGATGGCAAGGGGTATCTCCAGAGAATCACGGATGCGCGTCCGCCGCTCACAGCGTGGATCGGCGTGCTCGGCGTGCCCGGTCTCACGGCATGGTTCGGCCTGCACCGCGTCGCCGAGGCGAAAGAAGGCGAAACGCTTCTGGTCACGTCGGCTGCGGGGCCTGTGGGCGCCACCGCAGGGCAGATCGCGAAGCAGCACGGCCTGAAAGTGATCGGCATCGCCGGCGGCGCGGAGAAATGCGCATGGCTTGAAAGCGTGGGCTTCGATGCGACCATCGACCGTCACGCCACGCCCGATCTCGCCGCCGCCATTCGCGCCGCAGCGCCCAAGGGCGTCGATGTCCTCTTCGACAATGTCGGCAACGCGATGGTCGATCTCGCGCTCCCGCTCATGCGACCGCGCGGTCGCATCGTGGTCTCCGGGCAGGTCGCCGATTATTCGACGCCGCCGGATCAGCGCGTGGGCCTGAAGAACACCGACCGCTTCATCACGCATCGCCTGCGCATGGAAGGCCTCGTCGTGTTCGACGACATCCGCGCCTTCCCCGAAGCGCAAAGGCAGATGGCTGACTGGATCGTCGCGGGCGCGCTGAAGCTGAAGGAGGAGCGCTTCAAGGGGATCGAGTCGATGCCGCACGCCTTCAGCGATCTCTTCGAAAGCAACGCAGCCTTCGGCCGCCGGATCGTGGACTTATGAAATTCGAAAACTACGAGCGTCTCGCCTTCGCCTATGAAGGACGCGTCCTGACCATCACCATCGAAGGCAATGCGGTGAACGCGGTCGATGCCGCCATGCACCGCGACCTCGCGCGCGTCTTCGCCGAAGCACAGCACGATCCCGACAGCGACATCATCGTCCTCACCGGCCGTGGGCGCGCCTTCTGCGCCGGCGGCGACTTCGACTGGTTCGAGGAGCAGATCAACGACCCTTCGAAGTTCCGCGACATCGGGCACGAAGCCAAGCGGATCGTGTTCTCGCTGCTCGAAATGGAAAAGCCGATCATCTGCCGCCTGAACGGCGCGGCCGCGGGCCTTGGCGCCACTATCGCGTTGCTCTGCGACATCATCATCGCCGACGAGACCGCCAAGATCGGCGATCCCCACGTGAAGGTCGGCCTCGTCGCCGGCGACGGCGGCGCCGTGATCTGGCCGCAGCTGATCGGTTTCGCCCGGGCCAAGGAATTCCTGATGACCGGCGACCTGATGACGGCCAAGCGCGCCGCCGAGATCGGTCTGATCAATCACGCCGTTCCCGCCGCGGACCTCGACGCAAAGGTCGCCGAGATCGTGGAAAAAATCGCCGGCAATCCGCGCTGGGCGGTCCGCTGGACGAAGACCGTCGTAAACCTCCAACTGAAGGAAATCGCCAACCAGCTGATGGACGCCTCGATCGCCTACGAAATGGCCTCCAACACCATGGCCGACCGTCGCGAAGCGGTCCGCGCCTTCGTGGAAAAGCGCAAGCCGAAGCTGACGGGGGAATGACGATGGACGCGGAGTCGCTTGCCGAATTGCGTCAGCAGCTGCGCCGCTTCATCGCCGCCAAGGCGCCGCGCGAGAAGCGCCGCGAATGGGATCGCAATCACGTATGGCCGCGCGACCTGTTCCGCGAACTCGCGGCGATGGGCCTGTGCGGCCTTACCATCGAGGAAAAGTACGGCGGCCTCGGACAAGACATTGTCACAGCGGTCGCCGTGATCGAGGAATTGTCGGCGGTCGGGGCCTTTCTTTCCGGCCCCTACATTCACTGCGCCTTCTACGGCGGCATGAACATTTCCGAGAACGGCACAGAGGAACAAAAGCAGGCGCTGCTGCCAAAGCTCGCGAAGGGTGAACTCCTGTTCGCCTACGGCCTCTCGGAGCCGGACGTCGGCGGTGATCTTTCCTCCGTCACCACGCGCGCGCACATCGAAGGCGACGAGATCGTCATCAATGGCGCCAAGCGCTGGTGCACCGGAGCGGACTTCGCGGACTACATCTACTGCCTCGTACGCTCCGGCCCGCCGGAAGAGAAACGCCGCAATCTCTCCTTCGTGCTGATCCCGCCCGGAACGCCGGGCGTGACCCTTTCGCCAATCGACCATGTGAACCTCCGCTACACGCTATCGTCGGACGTCTTCTTCGAGAACGTGCGCGTGCCGAGGGCCAACATCGTCGGCGGCGAAGCGATGTGGAACAAGGGCTGGAAGATGCTCGCGGGCCGCGCGCTCGATGTCGAAAAGATCGAGATCTCCGCAGCCGCCTTCGGCGTTGCGCAGGCGGCCGTGAACGAAGCATGGGATTATGCGCAGGAGCGCACGCAGTTCGGCAAACCTGTCAGCGGGCACCAGTCCGTCCGCCACGCGCTCGTCGATGCACGCACGAAACTCGAGGCATGCCGGCACATGCTCTACCACGGCGCCCATCTGGCGCAGGCGGGTGAACCGTGCGCCGTGGAGACCTCCATGGCCAAGCTGTTCATCGGCGAAACGGTCGGCGAGATCGCTCTAATCTGCCAGAAAGTCATGGGCGCCTACGCCCTCTCCGACGCCTATGACATGGAACGCCACGTCCGCGACCTGCTCGGCATAGCGATCGTCGGCGGCTCGTCGAACATGCAGCGCAACAACATCGCCGCTCTGATGGGGCTCGCCCAATGAAGGACATTGTTTCCGCCGCCCGCGACTTCGCGCCGACACTCGCGGGGCGCAGCGACGAAATCGAAACAGCGCGCCGCCTTCCGCCGGACATCGCTCAGGCAATGGCGAAGGCGGGCCTCTTCCGCGCCATCGTGCCGAAAAGTCTCGGCGGCCATGAAGCACGCGCCGACGCGGTCGCCGAGATGATCGAAGCGGTGGCCCGCGCTGACGCATCGACCGCGTGGTGTCTGATGATCGGCTCGACGACCGCGCTCAATGCAGCCTACCTCCCCCTGGAGGAAGCGCGCACGATCTACGGCGCCCCCGACGCCATCGCGTGCGGGGTCTACGCACCGCTCGGTCGCGCGATCCCCGACGGTGATGACTACGTGGTCACCGGTCGCTGGGCCTGGGGTTCGGGCACGCAGAACGCGCGCTGGATCGCCGGCGGCGCATTCGTGATGGACGGCGAAAAACCCGCGCTCGGGCCGGACGGCGCGCCCTACCAACGCATGATCATGTTCCGTGCGGAGGACGTGACGTTCCACGACACCTGGCATGTGATGGGGCTGAAGGGCACAGGCAGCCTCGACTTTTCCGTCGAGGGCGTGCGCGTGCCGAAAGCGCGCTCCGTGTCTCTGATCCACGATGCGCCCCGCGAGACCGGGCCGCTCTATCGCTTTCCCGCATTCGGGCTGCTTGGCATGGGTATCGCCGCCGTCGCGCTCGGCAATGCGGCCGGCGCTCTGGAGTCCTTCCGCGACCTCGCCACGTCGAAGAAGCCCGCCGCTTCCCGTCGCACGCTCGCCGAACGTGCGCACACGCAGATGACGTTCGCCGAAGCGCACGCCGCCCATGCCGCCGCGCGCGCGCTCTACTTCGCAGCCATCGCCGACGCGTGGCGTGAAGCAGAGGCGGGCGACGCCATCAGCCTCGAAGGGCGGGTCAAGCTTCGCCTTGCCTCCACGCACGCGACGCGCACCTGTGCCAAAATCTGCAGCGAACTGCATGACCTGGCGGGCGGCTCGGCGGTCTATCTGAACAACCCGCTGCAGCGCCGATTCCGCGACGCGCACGTGATGACTCAGCACATGATGGTCGCGCCGCCGACGCTCGAAGTCGCCGGGCGCGCCCTGCTCGGTCTGCCGACTGACGACATGATGCTCTAGGCGGCTTCCGCCATCACGCGATTGCGGCCCGTCTGCTTGGCCTTGTAGAGCGCCTCGTCGGCGCGCTTTAGCAGGCGTTCCGCAGAGTCCGCGCCCGTCAGCGAGACCGCGACGCCGATGGAGACGGTGACGTCGATGCGTTCGATACCGCCGCGGATCGGGAATGGCGATCCGGCCACATGTCGGCGCAGACGCTCGGCGACCAGACACGCATAGTCTCCGCGCGTGCCGGGCATCACGACCACGAACTCCTCGCCGCCATAGCGGCAGGCGATGTCCATCGGCCGGAAATTGGTGGCGAGACGCGCGGCAAACTCCTTGATGACTTCGTCGCCGACGTCATGTCCGAAGCCGTCGTTGATCCGCTTGAAATAGTCGATGTCGGCGACCAGCAAAGACACCGGCTCCCCGCCCCGCGCGGCGCGCTGCACGAGCGGCTCAAGCTGGGACGTGAGATAGCGTCGGTTGAACAGGCCCGTCATTTGATCGGTGACCGCAAGCTCCAGACTCTGGTCCAGAGACTGCCGCAATGCATCTACATACCGCTTGCGCCGGATCAGCGAGGACGCGCGCGCCGCAAGTTCATCCGGATCGATCGGCCGATAGATGATGTCATGCGCCCCCAGTTCGAGCGCCCGCACCGCACGCCCCGGATCGTCGGGATCGACGACGGCGAGGATCGGCAGCCGACGCGCGCCTTCACCTGCGTGCAACCGTGCAATCAGCTTGAGGCCATCGAAACTCTCGGACGTCACGGAAACGATGAAGAGGTCGAGGCCGCCCCGGCTCTCATCCGCATCGCTCATCATCATGACGGTGTGGCTGGACTCGAGCGCCCGCCGGATCTTGTCGGATTGTCGCTGCGCGTCGTCGATGACCAGAATCCGGCCGCCCGCGCCGTCGTCGCCGAGGAGTTCCTTGTCGATCACGCCGATGCGCCGGCCCGACGCCTCGCGGGACCGCAGCTCGTCGATGACCACCTTCATTCGTGCAAGGCTGCGCACCCGCGACAGAAGCTGCACGTCATCAAACGGTTTGGAGAGGAAGTCCTCCGCGCCTTCCGCAAGGCCCCGCAACCGATCCTCGCGCTGGTCGAGCGCGGTGACCATCACCACCGGAATGTGCCGGGTCTCCGGATCGGCCTTCAACCGCCGGCATGTCTCGAAGCCGTCCATGCCGGGCATCATCACGTCCAGAAGGATGATGTCGGGCTTTTCACGCCACGCCTTGAGAAGCGCCTCCTCACCCCGTGAAGCGGTGATGACGTCGTAGTACTCCGCCCCGAGCTTTGCCTCGAGCAGACGCAGGTTCGCCGGCACATCGTCGACTACGAGGATGCGCGCGCTCATCCCGCCTCCGCCTCAGGCCGCGAATTTTCGGACGGTTTCGAGGAAGACCTGGATCGAGATGGGCTTGGACAGGTACGCCTCGCAACCCTCGGCCCGGATACGCTGTTCGTCGCCGCGCATGGCGAAGGCCGTCACGGCGACGACCGGGATGGCCTTCAGATCGTCGTCGCCCTTCAGCTGGCGCGTGACGTCGAGGCCGGAAATGTCCGGGAGCTGGATGTCCATGATGATGAGATCGGGGCGGTGCTCGCGCACGAGGCCGAGCACGCTCTTGCCATCCCGCGTCTTCACGGTCCTGTAGCCATAGGCTTCGAGGAGATCATTGAAGAGCTTCATGTTGAGCTCATTGTCTTCAACGATCATGACGGTCTTGGTCATGGCTTGCGGACCGCTCGGCGCGACCCCTCCGTCGGACGCCGTGTGGCTGTCCCGCGCTGCGATGTGCTTACCGTGGAGCCCTTAATCAAGCCTTGCTTCGCCCCCCGATGCGTTAGGATTTGTCATGAGAGTTGGAATCGATTTGGGCGGAACGAAGATTGAGGGTGTCGCCCTTGACCGCCAAGGGGTGGAACGGGCGCGGCGGCGCATCGACTCCCCGCCCGGCTACGATATGGCCATTGCCGCGATTCGCGGGTTGGTCGCATCGCTGGGCGCAGAAGCCGGCGGAGAGGTCCGGGCAGTGGGCGTCGGCATGCCCGGCTCCATCTCCCCGACGACCGGCCTCGCCCGCAACGGCAACTCCACCTGGCTCAACGGGCGGCCCTTCGCGACGGACCTCGAAGCGGCGCTCGGCCTGCCGGTCCGCGCAGAGAATGACGCCAACTGCTTCACCCTGTCGGAAGCCACCGACGGCGCGGCGGCGGGCGCGCCCTGCGTCTTCGGGGTGATTCTGGGCACCGGCTGCGGCGGCGGCGTCGCCATCGACGGGCGGGTGCTCACCGGCGCGGCAGGGATCGCCGGCGAGTGGGGGCACAACCCGCTCCCTTGGGCGACGGCGGACGAGCATCCGGGACCGCAGTGCTGGTGCGGCAAGCGCGGGTGCATCGAACAGTGGATCAGCGGGCCGGCCTTCGCGAAGGACCATGCGCGCGTGACCGGCGAAACGCTCAAGCCGCGCGACATCGCGGCGCGCGCGATGGGCGGCGACGCCAATGCCCTCGCCTCCATCGAGCGCCTGAGCGACCGCATCGCGCGCGGTCTGGCGGCGATCATCAATGTCATTGACCCGCAGGTCATCGTGTTGGGCGGCGGCGTGTCGAATATCGCCGCGATCTATCCGCAGGTGAACGCCCTGCTGCCGCGTTACGTGTTCTCCGATCACGTGGCGACCAAGGTCGTGAAAAATCTCCACGGGGATTCCAGTGGCGTGCGCGGCGCGGCGTGGATCTGGCGCACCGATGAGATCGGCTAGATGGCGGACGCGCTCTGCCGCGACTGCGCGCTGCCGGTCGAAGCCGATCGCTGCGAAACCTGCGGTTCGGACCGGATAGCGCGGCACCCTGAACTGACATCCCTGTCCATCGCGCATCTCGATTGTGACGCCTTCTACGCGCAGATCGAGAAGCGCGACGATCCCTCCATCGCCGCCAAGCCGGTCATCGTCGGCGGAGGCAATCGCGGCGTCGTTTCAACCTGCTGCTATGTTGCGCGCGCCTTCGGCGTGCGCTCGGCGATGCCGATGTTCAAGGCGCTGAAGCTTTGTCCGCAAGCGGTGGTGGTGAAGCCGAACATGGCGAAGTACGTCGCCGTAGGACGGCAGGTGCGCGAGGCCATGCTGGCATTGACACCGCTGGTGCAACCGCTTTCGATCGATGAAGCCTTCATGGATCTGACCGGCACCGAGGCCCTGCACGGCGGGCCGCCTGCGAAGACGCTGATCGATCTTCAGAACCGCATCGAGGCGACGCTCGACATCACTGTTTCCATCGGCCTCTCGTTCAACAAGTTTCTCGCCAAGACCGCCTCCGATCTCGACAAGCCCCGCGGCTTCTCGGTCATCGGCAAGGAGGACGCGCTCGATTTTCTGGCGCCCCGTGGTGTCGGCACGCTTCCCGGCGTCGGCCCCGCCGGCGTGGCGACACTCGAGCGCGCGGGCTACCGCCGCATCGGCGACATCCGCGCCGCCGGCATGAAACGCATGATCGCGAAATTCGGCGACTGGGGCCTTCACCTCTACCGTCTCTCCGTCGCCGACGATCCGCGCCGCGTCGATCCGGAAGGCGAGCGCAAGAGCGTCTCGGCGGAGACAACATTCTTCAGCGACATCACCGATCATGGTGCGCTCGAGGACATCCTGTGGACGCTCTGCGAGAAGGTCTCCGCCCGCGCGCGTGCGGGAGAGACTGCAGGAAGAACGATCACGCTGAAGCTTCGCCGCGCGGATTTCCGCATCATCACCCGCCGCCGGACGCTCAGCGAACCGACGCTGCTTGCACACCGGTTGTTCGAGATCGGTCGCGCCTTGCTTGCCGCAGAGACGCCGGGCGTCGCCTATCGCCTGATCGGCATCGGCCTGTCCGACCTCACGGGCGCACTCGAGGCCGACAAGGGTGATCTCATGGACGCCAAGACGCCGCGCCGCGCCGCAGCCGAGGCCGCGATCGCCAAGGCGCGGGCGAAGTTCGGCAAAGGCGCTGTAGTGACCGGTCGCGGTCTCAAGTCCGATCGCAAAGACGACGACCCTGCCTCATCGTGATCGTGACCGGCGCCCGCGTCTCTTGACACCCTGCCCCTCCGCCTTACGACCTCGCGCCTCATCTGACGGGGAGAGACGCGCGGTCACCGAGGCCAGCGCGCGAAGCGGCGCCGATGGCGGAAAACTGGTCGGGCATGCGCGAACGCGGCTCCTACTGGGGCGTGCAGTTCTTCGCCGTCGCTTACCGGCTGCTCGGGCGCCGGGCCTGCCTCTTCTTCCTCGCCCCCGCCATCACCTTTTTCTATTTCACCGGCGCGCGTCAGCGGCGCGCCTCGCAGGACTATCTTCGACGGGTATGGCGCGCCGGCTACCTGCCGAAACGACCGGGGATCTGGGAGGGGCTGCAGCACTACATGGCTTTTGGCGAGTCGATGATCGACAAGCTCGCCGCATGGATCGGCGACATCCGCCCTGAAGACGTCGATGGCGTGGATGAACAGAATTTCGCGGACGCCAAGGCCAACCCGCGCGGCGGCTTCGTCATCACCGCCCACATGGGCAATCCCGAGGTCATCCGGGCGGTAGCGACCGTCTCCCGGCGGTTCGTCGTCAATGTCTTGATGCACACCGCGCATGCCGAACAGTTCAACAGGCTGATCGATCGGGTGTCGCCGGACTCCTCGGTTCGCATGATCCAGGTGACCGCCATCGACATGGCCACCGCCATGCGCCTGTCCGAGGCAGTCGGGCGGGGCGAGTGGGTGATCATCACCGGAGACCGTCTGCCGGTGCACGGGGACGCCTCGCGGGCGGTATCGGCTGAATTGCTCGGCGCGCCTGCCCTCTTCCCGGAAGGTCCCTACTTTCTGGGGTCAGTCCTGAAGTGCCCGAGCTACATGCTCTTCTGTACCCGGCGGAAGGGCCGGTTCGGCATTCGCTTCTCCCTGCTCGACGACCCCCTCCGATTGCCCCGGAAGGACCGCGGGGGCGCCCTGGGCGCCTACGCGCGACGCTTCGCTGCAGCACTGGAGGCCGAAATTGCCGCGACCCCCTTCCAATGGTTCAACTTCTACGATTTCTGGGGGGCCGCCGCATCGGATCAGTCCGAGGGGCCGGCGGACGAAAGTTCCTGAAGCCGGGCGCCGGCGCACATCGGGGGAAGGCTTGGACGGGTCCGGAGTAAATCGCGACATCGAGATCGGCGGTGAACCGCTGACCGTCGAAGCGGTCTGGCGGCTTGCGCACGGCCATGCGCCCACGCGCTTGTCCAAGGCGGCGCGGGCCCGCGTGGAGAAATCTGCGGGACACGTGGAAGCGCTCCTGAAGCGCGACGGCGTCATCTATGGCGTGACCACGGGCTACGGCGACAGCTGCACCACGGAAATTCCGCCGGAGCTGGTGACGGAACTGCCGCTGCACCTCACCCGGTTCCACGGCTGCGGCCTTGGCCGCCATCTGAGCCCGGAAGAAACGCGCGCCGTCATGGCTGTGCGCCTCGCGACGCTCGTGCACGGCTGGTCCGGGGTGACGTGGGACCTCGTGACGCTTCTGTCGGACATGCTGCGCCTCGACATCCTCCCGCTGATCCCGGCCGAGGGCTCGGTGGGCGCGAGCGGCGATCTGACGCCTCTGAGTTACATCGCCGGCGCACTCGCCGGTGAACGCGAAGTCCTCTTCGAAGGCGCGCGGATGACGTCGGCCCAGGCTTTCGCGAAGGCGGGTCTCAATCCGATCACGCTGAAGCCGAAAGAAGCGCTTGCAGTGATGAACGGCACGTCGATCATGACGGGCCTCGCCGCACTTGCCTTCCGCCGCGCCGAAGCACTGGTCGCACTGAGCGCGCGAATGACGTCGATGTCGTGTCTCGCGCTGCTCGGCAATCCGCGCCACTTCGATGAACGCCTGTTCGAGGCGAAACCGCATCCCGGCCAGATGGCCGTCGCCGCGTCGATCCGCGAGGACCTCGCCAGCTTCCGCAGCGACCAACCGCTGTCGCGCCTGCAGGACCGCTACTCAATCCGCTGTGCGCCACACGTGATCGGCGTCCTCGCCGACATGCTGCCGACATGGCGCGCGATGATCGAAACCGAGATCAATAGCGCCAACGACAACCCGCTGTTCGATACCGAAACCGGCGAACCTCTGCATGGAGGCCATTTCTATGGCGGCCACATATGCTTCGCGATGGATGGCCTGAAGACGCTCGTCGCCAACGTCGCCGACCTGTTGGACCGCCAGTTCGCGCTGCTCGTGGACACGCGCTACAACAACGGTCTGCCGGCGAACCTTTCGGGCGCCACCGGCGCGCGCGCGTCCATCAATCACGGCCTGAAGGCGTTGCAGATCGGGGCCTCCGCGTGGACGGCCGAAGCGCTGAAGCTGACCATGCCGGCAAGCGTCTTTTCGCGTTCCACCGAATGTCACAACCAGGACAAGGTCTCGATGGGCACGATCGCGGCGCGCGACGCGTTGCGCGTTCTCGAACTCACCGAGCAGGTGGCGGCGGCGCATCTCGTCTGCACCACCCAGGCTGTGCGGCTGCGTGTGGAACAAGGTTCGCTCACGCCGGCGCTGCTCGGCCCGCAACTCACCGCTCATCTCGCTGAAATGACCAGGCGCATCCCGAAGATCGTCGAGGATGCGCCGCTCGAGGGTACGCTCCGCGCGCTCTGCGCCGATCTCGCCGCGGGCGCACTTCAGGCGGACGGGCGTCCCTGATGAAGGCGATCGTCACGGCGACCGCCCGGACGTCGCCGCAGTTCTATGATGTCGATTCCATGCGCGTGGTCTGGCACGGCTATTACCCGCGCTTCTTTGAGCTCGGTCGCGTCGCGGTGATGGACCGCATCGGCTACGGCTATCAGGCGATGGTGGAATCGGGGTTCGCCTGGCCCATCGTGGACATGCAGATCAAGTACGCCCAGCCCATCAAGCTGGCGCAGGAGATCGAGATCGAGGCCGGGATCACCGAATGGGAAAACCGCCTCAAGATCGCCTTCCTCATCACAGATGCGGCGACAGGCCAGCGCCTGACGCGCGGCTACGCCGTGCAGGTCGCGGTGGACATGCAAACGGAGCAAATGCTGTGGGAAACCCCGCCCGCCCTTCGCGAAAAGCTCGCGCCCTATCTGGTCTGATCGCACTCGCGATCGCATCCGTGGTCGCCATAGAAGCGGCATCCGCGCAATGCGTCGATCCGCTGCGTCTGGGCGTAGAACAGGGTGAAGCGCAGTTCCGCCAGACGCGGCGCATCAAGGGTGTCGCCAACCCGCTTGTCTCCACCGGTACAATGGCGATCCGCGGCGACGTGCTGACGTGGCGCGTGCGCGAGCCCGTGGACATCGTCACTACGATCACGCCGACAGGCGTCACCCAGTCCATAGACGGCGCGGCCCCGCAGCGCATGGCGAGCGGCGGCGCTTTCGAACAGTCCGGGCTTCTGCGTCTTGTCACCGGCGACCTCTCCCAGGTGGAACGCAATTACGTCGTTGCGCGCGCCCCTGCCGCCAATGGCGGGTGGCGACTGACCATGACGCCGAAGGACGCACAATTGGCGCGGTTTCTGACGAATGTCGAAGTGCGCGGCTGTACGCGCGTGGACGGCGTGCTCGTTCGTCAGACGGACGGCGACAGCATCGAACTCGAGCGTCGTTCCTGAACGGGCCGCCCCAAAGCAAGCCGGAACGGCGGCGCGTGTCGTTCTCGCAGATAGCGGCGACGCTGTGCGTCCTTTGGTGCCTCGCAGCAACCGGCATCGTCGCCTGGCGTCTCCAGCAAACGCCGGCGCCCATCGACACCGACATCCAGTCCATGCTGCCGGACAGCGACTCCGATCCCGTGCTGCGCGCGGCGATGCTGCGCGCGGGCGAAGCGGCTTCCGGGCGCATCGCCCTCCTCGTCGCCGCGCCGGATCCCGCGAATGCCGAAGCAGCAGGCGCTGCGCTGCGCGGCGCGCTCGACAACGCCAAGGTATTCGTAGCTGACTCCGCCGACGCGGAATCTACCGGGCGATGGCTGTTTGCCAACCGAAACGAACTGCTGTGCGAAGCGGACCCCGCGCAGTTCGACGACGCCGCCGCGGACCGGACAGCCCGCAGCGCGCTCGCCGCGCTTTACTCGCCGATCGCGCCGGTCAACGGGGACATGCTCGCCGCTGATCCATTCCTGCTGACGCTGCGCCTATCCCAATGTCTTTCGCCTGTCCCTGCGGGCGTTCCCGCTGACGCAACACTCATTTCCGGGAGGCTCACCGCTTCGGCGTTCCGCCTCGATACTCAGGCAGCGGTGACGACCATTGTCGAAGACTGGCGCGCGGCTTGGGAACCCAAAGGCGTAACGCTGCAACGCGCCGGCGCGATATTCCACGCGGCGGCGGCGGCGGACAGAGCCAAGACCGAAGTCGCGATTATAGGCGGCGTTGGGGGCATCGGCGTCATTCTGCTTTTCTGGCTGGCCTACCGTCGGTTCAAGGCGGTCCTGATCGCCGTTTCATGCGTCTATGTGGGGCTTGTGGGCGGGCTTGCCGCAGCTCTTCTCGTCTTTCCGTCCGTGCACATCATGGTCTTCGTGTTCGGCGCAACGCTGATCGGCGTCGTCTCTGATTACGCGGTGCACTTTCTTTCCACCGGACCCGCGACACGTTGGGCCGGCGCAGCGCATCGCCTGAAGCTCATCGGCCGTCCGATCACTGTCTCCATGATTACGACGACTCTCGCTTTCGCGGCCATGGCGCTGTTCCACGCGCCACTGTTCGCGCAAGTGGCGGTGTTCGCGACCGCCGGGCTCGTTACCGCCTGGGCATTCGTGCTCGCCGTCCTGCCGCGCATCGACACGACTCCGCGCAACTCAGACGCACTGGCTGCACATTGGCGGCGCCTCGAGGACTTGCGGTCGCGCATCATCGTGTCCCCCGCCCTGAGCGGCGCCTGCGCCGTCGCCATTCTGGGCGCGGTTGCATGGGGCGGGCTTCATCTCACCTATCTCGACGATCCGCGCGCATTTCAGCCGAAAGAGGCCGCGCTGCTCGCCGAGGAACGCGTCATCCGCGCCGTCGGCGAGAGCACGTTCGCGCCCGCCTTCCTGCTTTCCGAAGGGAACTCCGCGGCGGAGGCGCGCGCTGTAGAGGAAGCCGCGCTCGCCCGCCTCGACCGCAGCGACATCCTCGCCACCAGCCGCTTCGATCCTTCGCCTGCGCGTCGTGCGGAGAATGCGGTGCGCATCGAGGCGCACCTTCTGGAACCTCGCCTCGCAGGACAGCTCGCGGCCGTGGGCCTGGATCCGTCGACCGTCGATGCGAGACGCTCCGACGCCGTCGAGCCGCCCCGCTGGCTAGAGGCGTGGCGCGGCGCGACGAGCGGCCGCCACTACCTCGTCGCGCCGATACTCGCCGACGGCGTTCAGGACGTCGCACTTCCGCCCGGCGCCCGCCTCGTCACGCCGGCGGATCACTATGCGACCACGTTCCGGGCGTACCGCGGCTTTGCGACCGGAGCGCTGCTCGCGGCCATGGCTGCAGCGGGACTAATCCTGCTCGCGGCCTACCGGCGTCTCGCCGCGCTCGCCATCCTCGTGGCGCCGCTTGCAGGGGTGACCGCAGGGCTGGCCATACCGGCGGCTTTCGGGGAACCCATCTCGTTCTTCTCGCTGGTCGCCGCCCTCGTCCTGCTGGGCGTGGGCGTCGACTATTCTGCGTTCCAGTGGGAGGCCGGTCGGGACGGCGACGGACGAGAGGATCGCTGGACTGCCGTGGCCCTGCCCATCGACGCGGCGACCACGGCGCTCTCCATGGGGCTTCTCATGTTCAGCGCCACGCAACCACTGCGGAACTTCGGCCTGACCATAGCGATCGGTGTGGCGGCGGCGCTCATATTCTCGTATGTGCCAAGGGTTGTCGCGCGCAGGAGCGCACGCAAATCGATAGGGGAAGTGTCGTCATGACGACGAAGACGGATGTTGTTATCATCGGCGGCGGTCCCTCGGGCGCGGTCGCGGCCGCCATGCTCCGGAACAAGGGCCGCACCGTCGAAGTCATCGAGCGACAGCACTTCCCGCGCTTCTCCATCGGCGAAAGCCTCCTGCCGCAGAGCATGCACTACCTCGAAGAGGCGGGACTGCTGTCGCACGTCATGAATTGCGGCTTCCAGTTCAAGGACGGCGCCGCGTTCGCGTGGGGCAAGGACTACACCGACATCTACTTCCCCGACAAAATGACCGAAGGCTACGGCACGACCTTCCAGGTCAAACGCGACGAATTCGACATGGCGCTGATCACGGGCGCGCAGGAGAAAGGCGCCAACGTCACGTTCGGCGAGGAAGTCACCGCGTTCGAAAGCGACGAAAGCGGCGTGAAACTCACGGTGAAGAACGAAACTGGCGATGTCCGAACAGTCGAGGGCCGCTTCTGCCTCGATGGCTCGGGTTTCGGACGCGTGCTCCCGCGCCTGCTCAAGCTCGACAAGCCGTCCGACTTCCCGACCCGCCGGTCGGTGTTCTGTCACATCAAGGACAACATCAACGACCCCGACTTCGACCGGAACAAAATTCTCGTTTCCATCAATCCCGACGAACCGCAGATCTGGTACTGGCTCATCCCACTGCACAACGGCCTCTCCTCCGTCGGCGCAGTAGGGCCTGAAGCAGACATCACCGCCGCCGGCGACACCGATCAGGAGCGCCTCTGGAACCTGATCGCCCGCGCGGAGCGCATGTCCAAAGTACTCGTCAACGCCGAACAGGTGAGACCTGCCGGAACGATCATCGGCTATGCGTGCAATGTGTCGTCGCTCGTCGGCCCGAGCTTTGCGCTGCTGGGCAATGCAGCGGAGTTTCTCGATCCGGTATTTTCATCCGGCGTCACGATCGCGGTGAAATCCGCAAGCCTTGCAACTGATCTCGTCGACAAGCATCTCGATGGTCACGAGGTCGATTGGCAAAAGGACTTCGTTGAGGAGCTTCAGGTCGGCGTCGAGACATTCCGCGCGTGCGTCGAGGCGTGGTATTCCGGCTCCTTGCAACGGATCATCTTCAATCGTCCGCGCGAAATGAATGACGTCACCAAGATGCTGACCGCTGTTCTCGCCGGTTATGCGTGGGATCGTGACAATCCGCTCGTTCGCCAGCCGAAGCGTTTCCTGCGGGTGATCGACCAATTGTGCGAGTGAGCTGCATGCGGGGGCGTGCAGCGATCCTTACGGCAATGATGACAGCCGGCTGTGCGACACCGGCTTTGCCGCGCGTGTCGTGGCCGACGACCTTGCCTTGGCCATCTGCGCGTCAGGAACCCCTCATACCGATTGCGCCGCTCGAGGCGTCGTCGACGCGCGACGTCAATTTCGGTCGTGATGTGAAACTCACACTGCCGAGCCGCCCCGGCTACCCGATCCCCTTCGAGGCGTCCCAGACCGTCGTCGCTCGTCACGAGAATCGCACCGTCGCCTTCCAGGCCGCGCTCTCACTCTCAGAAGCTGAAGCTCGCGTGACACTCGTCGCGCCCAGCGGACCGCGCATCCTGACCCTCTCGTGGACTGAAACCGGCGTCGCGGAGGATCGCACAATATTGGCGCCGGACCAGCTTCGCGGCGTCGACGTGCTGGCGGACATTTTCATGTGCCTGTGGCCAGCGGACACCGTGCGCGCCGCGCTCGCAGAACCCGCCACGCTTACATCCGCCGACGGCGTCCGCACGATCCGTTCCGCCGAGCGCACCGTGGTCGAAATCACCGAGGAGCCGGCTACGGACGGCGCAACGCGCCATGTCCTGCGCAATCACGACCGGGGCTACTCACTCACCATCGTGACGCAGCGCGCCACATGAGTGCTCGCGCCTACATACAAGACTTCTCCGTTGCATGCGCAGCAGGCGCTGATGCCGACGCCGTCGCGCGCGCCGTGTTCTCGGACGCGCCGCCAAAACTCCACACGACCGCTTCGCTGGTGGACGGACGGACGACCACAGTGGGACCGCTCGGATTCGAACCGGGATCACGCGAGGCCGCGCGCACCCGTTCCAATCGCCTTGTCGGGCACCTGCTCGATCCCCTGCGGACGACGATTCAACAACGCCTCGCCACGCACAGCGCCGACCGCCTCGGTGTTGTCATCGGCACGTCCACGGCCGGCATGTTCGAGGGCGAAACCGCTTTGGCCGCGCGCAAGCGCGTTGGCGCCTGGGCCGCCGACTTTTCGTTTCGCGACCAGGAATTGAGCGATCCGGCGAACTTCGTCGCCGCCGCCGTCGGCGCGCGCGGGCCGGTATATGTGATTTCAACGGCGTGCACATCCGGGGGCAAGGCCATCGCCGCCGCCGCACGCCTCCTCGCAGCGCAGCTCTGCGACACAGTGATATGCGGCGGTGTCGATACGCTGTGCGATCTTACGCTCAACGGCTTTTCGGCGCTGGAAAGCCTTTCCGAAACTGTTTGCAACCCCTTCAGCCGCAATCGTCGCGGCATCAACATCGGCGAGGGTGGCGCGCTCTATGTGCTGACGCGCGATGGCGGCCCCTTTGCGCTACTCGGCGCCGGCGAGAGTTCCGACGCCCACCACATCAGCGCACCCGAGCCCACAGGCGCCGGCGCAGAAGTAGCGATCCGACGGGCGCTTCTAAGAGCCGGCGATGCTGCCGCCGACATTGACTTCATCCACCTCCACGGCACCGCCACGCGTCTCAACGATCAGGCGGAGTCCGCCGCGATCCATCGCGTGTTCGGCGATGACACGCCGGCGAGTTCCACCAAGCCATTGACGGGTCACACGCTCGGCGCCGCCGGCGCCATCCAGACGGCGATCTGTCTTCTCGCCTTGCGCGACGGCGTTCTGCCGCCGCACCTCTGGGACGGCGAGCGGGACCCGGATCTTCCACACATTCGTCTCGCCGAAATCGCCGAGCGTGCTGACGTCCGACGCGTGCTCAGCGCAAACTACGCGTTCGGCGGCAACAACATCGCCCTGGTACTCGCCGCCGCATGAACGCCTCCTTCCCACCGATCCGCGAACTTGTACCGCATGAAGGAGCATTGCTGCTGATCGACGAGGTGCTGGCCTCGGACGACGACCACATCCGCGCCGTCGCCGTCGTGCGCAAGGATTGCCCCTTCTGGGTCCACGAGCGTGGCATTCCGGGCTACCTCGCCTTCGAATTCATGGCCCAGGCGATCAGCGCGCAGGACGGGCTGGAGCGCCGCAAGGCCGGGCAGGCGCCACAGCTCGGATTTCTGCTCGGCAGCCGGAAGTACGCCGTCGCGACCGACTGGTTCGAGGACGGCGAGCGCCTGGAAATCACCGCGCGCGCAGTCCTGAACGAGGGGGAACTGCGGGCTTTCGCCTGCACAGTCTCGGGGCGCGGCAATCCGGGTTTGGCGACCGCCCTCGTGAACGTCTATCGTCCGGACGATCCGGCGGCGTTCGTCCGTGATTCCTGAGTTTTGAAGCGTATGTCCGACCGCGCCCAACGTCCCGTCCTCGTCACCGGCGCCAGCAAGGGCATCGGACGGGCCGTCGCGCTGCGTCTTGGCCGCGAAGGCTACCCTGTCACGGTCCATTACGGCGGCGACCGCGCGGGAGCCGAGACAACCCAACGCGAGATCGAAGCCGCCGGCGGCAAGGCCATGGTGATTGGCTTCGACACGACAGACCGCGCCAAGACCGCCACCACGCTGGAAGCCCATCTCGCCGCTCACGGCCCCTTCTGGGGCGTCGTCCAGAACGCCGGCATCGCCCGAGACCGAGCGTTTCCGGCCATAGAGGGCGAGGACTGGGACATCGTCCTGCGCACCAATCTCGACGGCTTCTACAACGTACTCCACCCGCTGATGATACCGATGATCCGGCGGCGTGACGGCGGACGCGTCATCGCGATGTCGTCAGTTTCGGGCGTGATCGGCAATCGCGGCCAGGTGAACTACAGCGCCTCGAAGGCGGGCGTCATCGGAGCGGCAAAGGCGCTCGCAGTCGAGCTCGCGTCACGCAAGATCACGGTGAACTGCGTCGCGCCCGGCCTCATCGAAACGGCGATGACAGAGGACGTACGCGAGGAAGTGCTGGCGGCGATTCCGATGAAGCGCGTCGGTCAGGTCGACGAGGTCTCTGGTCTCGTTGCGTTTCTCATGTCTGACGAAGCCGCCTACATCACGCGTCAGGTCATCGGCGTGAACGGGGGGATTTGCTGATGGAGCGCCGCGTCGTCGTCACCGGCATGGCCGGCATCACATCGCTCGGCGCCGACTGGCAGAGCATTTCCGCCGCCATGCACGAGGGCCGTACCGGCGTGAAGCGCATCGCGGAGTGGGAACGGCTGACCGATCTCTCCACCCGCCTCGGCGCACCGGCGGACTGGTTCACACACGAAGGCGTCTATCCGCGTCAGGCGGCGCGTTCTATGGGACGGGTCGCGGTGCTTTCGGTGAAGACCGCCGAACGCGCACTGGAACAAGCGGGCCTGCGTGACGATCCCGTGCTGAAAACCGGACGCACCGGCGTGGCGTGCGGCTCCTCATTCGGCTCCACGGCGCCGACGGTTGACTTCTTCCGCTTCCTCGAAACCGGCAAGGCAGGCCAGCTCAACGCGACGAGCTATATCCGCATGATGGGCCACACCGCGCCCGTAAACATAGCGGTGTTCTTTGGCCTCAAAGGGCGCGTGATCACGACGTCTTCCGCCTGCACTTCGGGATCGCAGGGCATCGGATCTGCGTTCGAGGCAATCCGCAACGGTCAGGCGGACGTGATGATCGCCGGCGGCGCGGAGGAGTTCTGCCCCACCATGACGATGGTGTTCGATCGTCTCTACGCCACCTCGACGCGCAATGACGACCCCAATGCCGCAAGCCGGCCGTTCGACAAGGATCGCGACGGCCTCGTCGTCGGCGAAGGCGCAGGCATTCTCATCCTCGAAGACCTCGAACACGCGCTGGCGCGCGGCGCGACGCCGCTGGCGGAAATCGTAGGCTATTCGACCAACTGCGATGGCGCGCACATCTCCCATCCGTCGCAGGAGACGCAGGTCGTCGTGATGCGCGAAGCGCTGGAGAGCGCGGGCATTCCCGCGAGCGAAATCAGCTTCGTTTCCGGCCACGGGACCTCGACCGAAGCGGGCGACATGGTTGAATCTAAGGCGACCGAAGAAGTCTACGGAACCAATGTTCCCTTTCATACGCTCAAGGGCCATTTCGGCCACACACTGGGCGCGTGCGGCGCCATCGAGGCGTGGCTCGGCATCGAGATGATGCGCGAAAGCTGGCTGGCGCCGATCGCGAACTTCTCCAGTCCCGATCCGAAATGCGCGCCGCTTGACTTCATCGATGGCGCGGGCCGCCGTCTGGACGCCGCGTACTTCGCCTCCAACAACTTTGCCTTCGGCGGGATCAACACGTCCCTCATCTTCAAGCGCCTTTCGTGACTAGCGGGAAAAACGCCATGAAATCGAGCCTTCTGGCCTTTGCAGGCCTTGCCGCACTGTCGGCCCCCGCATTCGCGGAAGAAACGCAGCGTTCGTCCTATGCTCCCGAAGAGTCGCTGTGGGAACTGCGTCTTGGCGGAACAGGCCTCTGGGCGCCGGACTATCCGGGCGCCAATGAGGAAAGTTTCAACTGGGCGGCGGCGCCGATCTTCATCTACCGCGGAGACCGCATCCGGTTCGGCGAGTACGGCATGGCGCGCGCCATTGCGACCGAGACGAAGCGCTTCGAACTCGACCTCTCGGTCGACGCGGCCTACGCGGCGGAATCCGATGACAACACCGCGCGTCGTGGCATGCCGGACATCGACTACCTGCTGCAGATCGGCCCGCAGGCGATCATCAATTTCAAGGACACCGGCTGGACCGCCAACGGCCGCGACGAGATCAAGCTGCGCATTCCTGTGCGCGGAGTTGCAGCAACCGACTTCCGGTCCATCGAACACGCTGGCTGGCTGGCGGAGCCAACACTTTCCTACCGTCACCGCTGGCCTGGTGAACGGCGCATGGGCGTGACCGCGAGCCTCTTTGCATCGTTCGCCGACGAGCAGTTGCAGGACTATTATTACGGCGTCGCGCCGCAGTTCGCTGCGCCAGGACGCCCGGCCTATGTCGCCGACGGCGGCTATCTTGGCGCGGGCATGAACATCTCCGCGACGCGCGAGATGCACGACAACTTCCAGATTTACCTGACATGGCAGGGCCGCAGCTTCGAGGGCGCGGCAAACCAGGACAGCCCGCTGCATCGCGCAGACTATACCTCGGCAGTCTCGGTCAGCTTCGTGTGGAAAATGCTCCGCAGCAAACGCCCGGCGCAGAACGACGACATGTAACGTCGCGCCTCAGCGGCCGCGCATCAGCCGCATGGGTACGCGGACGGGCATCTGCACAAGCAGCCGGATGTGCATCCAGCTGATGCGCAGATTGTCCATCAGCATCCGGAAATTCGAGACATTCCCGTCCGGATAGACCACCCGCGTCTCCTGCGTCACGAAAGGCGCGCCACGCCAGTGCAGGTGGACCGCGATCTCCGTGTCGAAATCCATGCGATCGCCCACATGCTCCTGTGAAAGCAGCGGCTCGACAGCGGCCAGCGGATAGAGCCTGAAACCGCACATGCTGTCGGTGATGTCGAAAGACAGCGTCTCGATCCACACGCAGACGTGCGTCACATACCGACCGAGTTTCCGCGCGCGCGGCACAGAAGCGTCGTAGATGGGAACCCCGCAGATTACCGATGCAGGGTGCGCCTCAGCGTGCGCGAGGAACTTCGGCGCGTCTGCAAGATCGTGCTGCCCGTCCGCATCCACCTGCAGGGCATGTGTGTACCCGGCGGCGATGGCGGCGCGGAACCCGGTCTTGATGGCCGCGCCCTTGCCGCCGTTCACGTCGCGCCGGATCACCGCGACCGAACGCTCCACATTCGCCAACGCGGCGATGGCGCTGCGCGCTTCGGCCTCGTTGCCGTCGTCGACCACAAACACAGGCAGCCCGAGTTCCACCAGAGCGCCTACGACGCCGCCCAATCGGGCCACATGGCGATAGCTCGGCACGATCGCGCAGGGTCGAAAGGCGTTCAGTTCCTGACTTCCGGCCGGCTCCCCCGCCTTCGTGATCGTCTTCATCTCACCACCGTAACGACGGATTGTCGCCGAAACGGGTCGCAACTATAACCGCGCTTCGCCGGGCCGGATCGGACCCGTCGGATTCATCAATGAGGGGACAGTCCCATGAAGATCAAGGCTTTCGCGCTCGCGTTTGCGCTCGCTCTCGCCATGGCGGTGGCGCCGACGGCCGCCGACGCCAAGGGCCGGCGCAATGTTCAGGTCTGGAAGATCGCGGACTTCGAGAACAACGCCGAGTATATGGCGCGGCTCGAAGGCTTCCGGTTCCAGTGGGGCGGCGGCAGCGGCGCGTCCATGGGCACGACCGAATCCCGACGCGCCACCAACGGTCTCGGGAAGTCCGATGAACAGGCCTGCCAGTGGGCGCTGCTGAGCGCCCTTCTCGCCATCAAGGCCGACGCACAAGCGCGCGGCGGTTCGCGGGTGGTCAACCTGCGCTCGTTCGCGGAGAACACGGACTTCGTGTCGACGACTGAATACCAATGCGTCTCGGGCGCGACGAACTCCCGAGTTTACATCCGCGGCACCATCGTCCGCTGAGTGGCTCGGAATGGTCTGATGACGGCCCCGGCGCCCGCCGGGGCCGTTGTTCGTTCTGGATGACCGCGCACTACCGCAGCGAACGACCGTCACGCCCTTGTGAGGGGCATCGGCGCCTGTAGTATCGCGGCGGGCAATCATGACTGACGCGATCTCGTTCGCGACACAGGGCGATATGAATATCCTCGCAATTGCGGATTTCGCGGCCATCGTCGTCGCGCCCGGCATGCCGGAAACGGTGCACGGTCGCGCGCGCGGCATGGATGCCATCCCAATGGCCTTGCGCCGGCGCATGAGCCGGTTCGAGACAGGCGCTGTCCGCTGCGCGCTGGGATTGATCGAGCCCGGCGCTGACGAAACGCTGATCCTTGCCTCACGCTATGGCGGCATGACGACGGCGTTCGGGCTGCTGGAAAGTCTCGCCGCACGCGAGATCCTCTCCCCCTCGGACTTTTCCATTTCCGTGCACAATGCAGCCCCTGGGCTCGCCAGCCAGATTGCGCGCAACAGGGCGGGACACACGGCCGTCGCCGCGGACACACACACCTTCCACGCGGCGCTGACCGAGGCGGCAGCACGGCTGTGCGACGGCGAACGCGCCGTCACCGTGATTTTCGCCGAACAACCCCTGCCGGGCGTCTATGCGGAAGTGGAGGAGCCGGACGATCCGCGGGAAGTCTGGCTTGCGGTACAGTTGCACGCCAATGGTGAGAATGCAGACAATGCGCACGCTCTCGGCCCGGGGCGGCGCGGCGCCTGCGCCCTCGTCGAGGCGCTCGAACGCGGCGAGCGCCGTATCTGCTGGCGCACGGGCGCGCCGTGATCGCCGCACTGGACCGGCTCTGGCGTCTCATCGCCACCGGCATTTCCTTCGCACTCTTCGGTCTCGGCGGCGTGCTGATGGCGCTCGTCGTCTATCCGCTGATGACTCTGGTCATCCGGAACCGCAGCCGGCGTGAGGAACTGGCGCAGTGGAGCGTTCACCTCCTGTGGGCGTTCTTCGTTTGGATCATGAAGACGCTCGGCGTCCTGACCTATGAATGCCGCGGGAAGGATATCCTTCGTGCGGACACGGGCACGATCGTCGTCGCCAACCATCCCTCCTTGATCGACGTCGTCTTCCTGATGTCCTTCATGCGCCGCTCACAGGCGGTGGTGAAGGAGGGCGTCTGGAAGAACCCTTTCATGGCCGGCGTCGTCCGCGCGACGAACTACATCCCGAACCTCGGGGACCCTGAACGGCTGGTGGCTGATTGCGCCAACGTGCTGCGCGCCGGGAAGAACTTGTGCATCTTTCCGGAGGGCTCGCGCACGGTTCCCGGCCAACCGCGCCGGTTCCAGCGGGGCTTCGCCTACGCCGCCATCGCCGCCAACGCCCCGATCCGGATCTGCACCATCGTCTGCGACCCGCCGACCCTGCTCAAGGGCGAGCCCTGGCACCGGATTCCCACACGCCGCCCGCATTGGCTCATCACGGTCCATGAGCGCATTGAGCCGCCCCCCGGGACTGGATATGACAAGGGCCCCATGGGGGTCCGGAAGCTGACCGCACAGGTGGAAGCCCGGATTGAGGAGCTGTTGCAGGCATGAGCGACATCGAAGCGGACCTGAAGACCATGATCGTCGAGATCCTGGGTCTTGAAGACGTCCGGCCGGAGGAAATCGGCTCCGAGGAGAACCTTTTCGACGACAGTGGCCTTGCCCTCGATTCCATCGACGCGCTGGAGCTCGGGGTGTCCATCCAGAAGAAGTACGGCATCAAGATCGACCCGCAGGACAAGAGCATCAATGAGCATTTCAAGAGCGTCCGCTCCCTCGCCGATTTCATCCGCAAGGGCAGCTGACGGCGCGCGAGACGAAGAAATGCCGGGGGCGGAAATGACGAAGGACGAGATATATCGCGAGATCGTTGAGTACCTCACCGGGACCTTCGAGGTGCCCGCGGCGAAGATAAAGCCTGAGGCGCTGCTGATGGATGATCTCGACCTGGATTCCATCGACGCCGTCGATCTCATGGTGAAGCTGCAGGAAACGACCGGGCGCAAGGTGTCGGCCGACCAGTTCGAGAACATTCGCACCGTCGACGATCTCGTCGTGCTCGTGAACACGCTTCAGTCGGCGCGATGAAACTGTCGCCCTCAGCGCTGGCGCTGGCGGCGTTCTCGATCGCCTATCCCATACTCGCGATGATCGCGATCCGCACGATCGGACCGTGGCCGGTCGTCGGGCTGCTATGCGCGATGCTCGTCCTGCGCAGCGTCGTGGATGTTTTCGGCGCGGCGTCGTCGCCGTTGACGCTGGCATTGCTGGCGGTGGCGGTCGCTGTTGGCGGGTTTTCCGCGTTCGATCCGGAGCGCGCGGTGCGGCTCTATCCGGTGTTCATGAACGCGGCGATGCTCACGGCTTTCGCGCTGACGCTGGCGCGCCCGCCGTCGATGATCGAACGCTTCGCGCGGGTCACCGAGCCGGACCTGCCGCCAAGCGGCGTGCGCTATACACGCCACGTCACAACCGCGTGGTGTCTCTTCTTCATCGCCAACGGCTCCATCGCGCTGTGGACGGCGCTGTTCGCCGACCTTCAAGTATGGGCGCTCTACAACGGTCTCATTGCCTATCTCGCGATGGGCGCGCTCTTTGCGATCGAATTTGTCATCCGCGGCCGTGTGAAGGCGCGCGATGCGCTGGAACACTCATGAAGGGCGTCGTCGCAAGCCTGACATCCGCGCGTGCCGACGCAGTATGCTTCACCAGCGGCGATGCGTCGATCACCGCCGGCATGATCCGTGCGAGCGCGGCGCGCGCCATTGCTGCGCTTGAGCCCTCGACGGCGCCGCTCTACGTCCACACGCAATCCGCCGCCCTGTTCTGCGCCGCTCTACTTGCTGCAGCCGCGACAGGTCGACGTCTGAGCGTTCTGCCGCAGGCGCAGCCCGGGTATCTCGCCGACATCGCCGCCCCGCGCGAAGCGTTGCTCATCGACCACGGTGAGACGCCGACGTTCGCCCTGCACGACGGTGACTCACGGATCGACGCCGACGACGCCGTAGACCTCGATTTCTTCACCTCGGGATCGACCGGTGCGCCGAAGATCGTGCCGAAGAAGCTCGCCCATCTCGAACGCGAAATCGCCTTCTGGGAATCCGAGATCGGAGGCCGCTGCGACGCGATGGAAGCCACCGTTTCGCACCAGCATGTGTACGGCATGCTCTTCCGCGTCGTTTGGCCTGTCATGGGTGCATGGCGATCACGGGACATCGCTGCACTGGCGTGGGAGCAGCTGGAAGGCGCACTAGGCCCCCGCGTCGCACTCGCATCGAGCCCCGCCCACCTCTCGCGACTCCCACCTGCCTTCGCGCTGAAAGGCGGCCCACCCGCCTTCATCTTCAGCTCCGGCCAGATGCTGGCGTGGCCGGCAGCACAGGCCACAGCCGCGCTGTTTGGCGCCGCGCCCACAGAAATTCTCGGCAGTACGGAGACGGGCGGAGTCGCGTGGCGCTTGCGTACGGCTGAGGATTCACTGTGGACTCCGCTCAACGACGTTTCGGTCAGCACCGACGAGGATGGCGCGCTGCACGTCTCGTCACCGTATTTCGATGCGTCTGCGCCGATGGCGACCGGTGACCGCATCCAACGCGATGCAGCGGGCGGCTTTCGATTGCTGGGCCGCGTCGACCGCATCGCCAAGATCGACGGCAAGCGCGTGTCGTTGTCTCGGGTGGAGGAGGCGCTGCGCGCATCGCCGCTTCTTGCGGACGCGGCGACGCTCGCATTGCCGAGCCGACGCAATGCGCTCGGCGCGGTCGCGACCCTGACGGAGGCCGGTCGCGCGCTACTGGCTGACGAGGGCGCATTCCGCTTCACCCGGCGCTTGAGAACCGCACTCTCCTACACGCTTGAGCCTGCAGAGCGACCGAAGCACTGGCGCTTCGTCGGCGCAATTCCGGTGAACAGCCAAGGCAAGCGGCAACTCACGACCCTCGCACGCCTGTTCGAGATCGACAGCGTGATGAGCACGCTGAAGGCGGCGCCGCTGCATCTGGACGCCGTATCGGCGCGCCTCGCCTTCACGCTTACGGCGGACATGCCCTGGTTTCAGGGCCACTTCCGCGACGCGCCCGTGATGCCGGGCGTCGCGCAGGTCCATCTGGCGGCGCGCCTCGCGGAAGAGTTATGGGGCTTCGAACCATCCAGCCACATGCTCACACAAGTGAAGTTCAAGCGGCTCCTGAAGCCCGATCGACCGGTCCTCCTGGACCTCGACATCGACGCCGCAACAGGCGTGATCGCGTTCGCTTTCACCTGCCGCGACGAGCGCGTTGCGGAAGGCAGGATCGGAGGCGGCTGAGGCACGCATCCCTAACATGGCGTCTCCCTTCATCCTTCTCGTCGATGCGGCGCTGATCATCGGTGCGCCCTATGCGCTCTGGGCGGCGACACCCCTGCGTCGGCATGTGCCGCTTGCGGTTTGGCAAATCGTGATCGGACTGGCGCTGGGACCGTCCTTGCTAGGGCGTTACGCGCCCGAAGCGCACGATATCCTGTTTCCGGAAGAGTCGCGCTCCGCGATCGGCGCCATCGCCATGGTCGCGGTGACGCTGTTCAGCTTTGTGACCGGCATGCATCTCGATCTCGCCGCCGTGCGCCGGTCGCGCGGCATCGCCGGCATCGCGCTCGGTTCCTTCGCCGTTCCTTTCGCCCTAGGCTTCGGACTCGGACTGATCCTCACGCAAACAACGCCGGACGCGGTCGGCACACTGGGCCGACCGTGGCTCTTCGCCGTCGCGATCGGCCTCCTCGTTACGGTCACCGCACTTCCTGTTTTGGGCGCAGTGTTGAAGGAAATCGGCCTGCTGCAACACCGCGTGGGTCAACAGGCCATCGGCCTCGCCGCGATGAACGACGCGGCGCTCTGGATCGGCATCGGCGTCCTGCTGCTCGCGTCGGCGGGCTCTCGCACCGAGATCAACTTCATCTGGCTGCCCGTCTACATCGCCGCCGTCGCCCTGGCCGCACGCGCCTTCGCCCATATCTCCGCGCGGCACGATGCAAGACCGCCCAACGGGCGCAACGGCGACGGACTCGCCGTGGCGATGTGCGCCATCGCGTTCGTTTCGGCATTCGCTGCGGAGCATGTCGGCATTGGCTACGTGTCCGGCGCATTCCTGGCGGGCCTTTGCGTTCCTCAACCGCGCCGCACGGCGCTGCTGGCGCGGCTTGAATGGCCGACCACGCTCATCCTGCTGCCGTTCTTCTTCATGGCGACGGGACTCAACACCACCGCCGACCTCCTCTCCCCAGCGACGCTGTTGCTCGGCCTGGTGTTCAGCCTCGCGGCATTCTTCGGCAAGATCGCCGGCGTCGCCGCGCCCGCGCTCATGGCGGGGGGCGACCGCCGCGAGGCGCTGGCGCTTGGCGTACTCCTGCAGACCAAGGGGATGATGGAGATCCTCGCAGCGACAATCCTCTTCAACGCTGGCATCGTCAGCCCCACCGTGTTCACCGCGCTGCTGCTGATGGCCATCGTCTGCACCGCCATCGCCGGGCCGCTTGCGCGCGCACTGGTGCGCCCTTGAATGACGACGCGCGGGCGTCGATAAGGCGAAAAACGGAGCCTCCCATGTCGCGTATCGAAGCCCGCCTGACGGAACTCAACATCACGCTGCCGACGCCGCCGGCGCCGGTGGCGTCCTATGTGCCCTTCGTCGTCGTGGGTGGGCTCGTCCATATCTCGGGCCAGGTGAGCGTGGACGCATCGGGCGGCATCAAGGGCAAGCTCGGCGCGAATGTCAGCCTTGAACAGGGACAGGCGGCGGCGCGCCTGTGCGGCCTCAACCTGCTGGCGCAGCTCAAGGCCGCCTGCGGCGGGGATCTTGATCGGGTGATACGGGCGGTGAAGCTCGGCGGCTTTGTGAATGTCACGCCGGACTTCGACCCGATCCCGCAGGTGGTGAACGGCTGTTCTGACCTGATCGCCGAGGTGCTGGGAGACGCAGGCAAGCACGCCCGCTCGGCGGTCGGCGTCGCCAATCTGCCGCTGGGCTTTGCTGTAGAAGTCGACGGCATCTTCGCCATCGCAAGCTGACGGCGCCTCGACACGGCGGCTCCGCGCCCCACATACTGACGCATGGCCGACGGCGCGCGCGCACAGATCGACATCACGCTAACGCCCAGTCTGCAGGCTGTGGATGCGGCGGCGTGGGACGCGCTGGCCAACCCGACGGGCGAGAGACGCGACCCCTTCGTCACGCACGCGTTCCTGTCGACGCTGGAAGACTCCCGTTGCGTCGACGGGGACTCCGGCTGGGACTCCTGCCACCTCATCGCGCGAGAGGGCGATGCGCTCGTCGGCGCCATGCCGCTCTACGCCAAGACCCACTCCTACGGCGAATATGTCTTCGATCACGCCTGGGCGGACGCGATGCGCCGCGCCGGCGGGCGCTATTATCCGAAGCTGCAATGCGCCGTGCCGTTCACGCCGGTCACGGGGCGCCGCGTATTCGCAAAAAGCGATGCCGTCCGGGACATGCTGATCGCCGGCGCCAAGGAGGCGGCGCGCAAACTCGAGGCGTCGTCGATCCACATCACCTTCCCCACGCACGACGAGTGGGCGCGCAGCGGCGAGCTGGGATATCTGCAACGCACCGGCATCCAGTATCACTGGGCCAACGAAGGTTACGGCTCCTTCGATGCGTTCCTCGGCGCGCTTTCATCCCAGAAGCGAAAGAATATCCGCAAGGAGCGCGCGCGCGCGCAGGCGGGCCTCGTCATCCGTCGCCTCGAAGGCGAAGCGATCACCGCCGCGCATTGGGACTTCTTCTTCCGATGCTACATGGATACGGGTTCCCGGAAGTGGGGCAGCCCCTATCTGAACCGCACCTTCTTCCATCTGCTCGGCGACCGCATGGCCGACAGCTGTGTGATGTTCGTCGCCGAGGCCGATGGCACACCGATCGCCTGCGCGCTCAACCTCGTGGGTTCGGACACGATCTACGGGCGCTATTGGGGATGCACGCAGGACGTGCCATTCCTGCATTTCGAGCTCTGTTATTATCAGGCGATGGACTACGCCATCGAACACGGGCTGCGTTGCGTCGAAGCTGGCGCGCAGGGTGAACATAAATTGTTGCGCGGCTATGCACCCACCGCCACCTATTCCGCGCACTGGATCGAGCATCGCGGCCTGCGCGACGCCGTGGCGCGCTATCTCGCCGACGAACGCCCCGCCGTCGCACACGAGATCGAAGCCTTGAACGAGCACACACCCTTCAGGAAGTCCGAGTAGAGGAACCCGCCCATGAGTCTCCACGGGGCGTACGACGACGCCAACATCTTCGCGAAAATCCTGCGCGGCGAGGCGCCGTGCTTCAAGGTGTACGAGGACGACGTCGCGCTCGCGTTCATGGACATTTTCCCCGTTTCGCGTGGACACACGCTGGTCATTCCGAAGCGCGCTGCGGCGCGCAACTTGCTTGAACTGCCGACCGATGAAGTTGGTCCTTACATGACGCGCGTCCAGCGAGTGGCGCAGGGCGTGGAGCGGGCGCTGACGCCAGACGGCGTGAGCATCTTCCAGTTCAACGGCGCGCCGGCAGGCCAGACGGTTTTTCACCTGCACTTCCACATCGTCCCGCGCTGGGAGGGCGTCGCGATGGGCCAGCACGGCAAGACGCCGATGGCCGACAAGGAGACGCTCGCACAGCTGGCCAAGGACATCGGCGCCGCCGTCTGAAGGCGGAGGGTGCGTACGGATTCTTAAGCGCCGTGCGCGATGAGTGGCGCATGTCGGCCTATGTCTATGTCATCGCGACAGATGCGCCCTCAGGGCGGCGCACCTATGTCGGCTGGACGATTGATCTTGAGCAGAGACTTGCGCGGCACAATACGGGGCGCGGCGCCAAGTCCACGCGGGGGCGCGTGTGGGTGCTGCTCTATGCCGAACGCTATGACAGCCGTCGCGAAGCGATGAGCCGGGAATGGCATCTGAAGAAGGATCGCGGCTTTCGCGCCGCCCTCTCGCCGAATGACCCAGCACGCCGCGACTAGCGCCGGCGGGAAATACCCGTCGCGTCAGGGCGAATTCGGCGCGGGTTTCGTGCGGATATTGAGCTGCCCTGCGAGACCAGCAGTCCGGTGGTGTTCGATCGCCTGATACTCGGGTGAGGTCGCCATCTTCTGGAACGCTGCAAGCGAAGGATATTCCGCAAGCGCCACCGCGTCCCACAAGTCCTCGACTTCGCCGAGGATCAGGCCGGTGACCTTGCCGCTATAGCGCACGCGTCCGCCAAGGGCGTGCACGAGCTTGGCCACCTCGACGCCATAGATGTTGTAGGCTTCCGCGCCCGTCATGTGCGGGTTGGAGCCGTCGGGGTACTCGGCCTTCTCCTTGAACTTCAGAAGATTGACCATCACGAAAGCCCCGTCTTCCGGCGCGCCGAAGAAGCTCATGGCCTGCTCGCCCTTCGGGTAGACGGCGTTCTCGACTTTCATGTCATTGCTCCTTCACGCGCGGATGGCGGCGTCGATGATGTCGGCGAGTTCGTCGAAGGCGTCTTCCTGCAGGAAGTGCTTGCCGCCCACGATGGTGCGGTGCGGTTGCCCTTTTGCGCCGGGCACGCGGGACTGGAAGATGCGCTCACCGCCCTTTGTCACGGGATCGCTGTCGCTGAAGGCGGTGATGAAGGGCTTTTCGAACGTCTCGAGTACGGCCCACGCGGCCTTGTTCTCGGCGACGGAAGGATGCTCCGCCGTAATCGGCACGAGCACCGGAAACTGCCGCGCGCCTTCCTTGAACGTCTCGTCCGGATAGGGCGCGTCATAAGCCGCCTTCTCTGCATCAGTCATCGTGCGCGCCACGGCACCCTGAATGATGAAGCTCGTCGGGAATGTCGGGACATTTTGGCTGAAGTCGAGCCAAGCCTGGAAGCCCGGCCCAACGGTTTCGCCTGTCGGCAACCCGGTGTTGCCGACGATGACACGCGCGAAGCGCTCAGGGAAGGCCGCGACGAGCCGCAGGCCGATGAGGCCGCCCCAGTCCTGGCAGAAGAGCGTGATGTCCTTGAGATCGTTCTTCAAGAGCCATGCGCTCATCCATGCGACGTGGCGCTCATAGGTATAGTCCGTGCGCGCGGCGGGCTTGTCGGAACGACCGAAGCCGATGAGATCCGGCGCGATGGCGCGGTGACCCTTCGCCGAGAGCCGCGCGATCATCTTGCGATAGAGAAAGCTCCAAGACGGTTCGCCGTGCATCAGCAGGACGGTCGCGCCCGCCCCCGCTTCCACATGCGCGATGCGCAGCGGCGTGCCATCGGCGTCCGTGATCTCCGTGTAGTGCGGCGCCCACGGAAAATCCGGGAGATTGGCGAAGCACTCGTCTGGCGTGCGCAGGACCTTCAAGTTCTTCCTCCTCGTGCGCCGTTCTTGTCGCGCGCTTTCCCCTGAATATGGCCCTCATAGTGCCAATTCAAGTGCAAATGAAAAGGGCGGCCCGATAGGACCGCCCTCTCCTGTCACTTCCGTGAGCGCCTCAAGCCAGTTCAGACTGCTTCGGCGTTTCCGATCCGCCCTTCGGACGTGGATCCTGGAGATAGGTGAAGGCGAGCTTCTCGGTATCGTTGGGATCGATGTCGATCTTCACGATGCCGCCATCCTTCAGCTTGCCGAACAGGAGTTCGTCGGCCATCGGCTTCTTCACGTGCTCTGCGATCACGCGCGCCAGCGGACGTGCGCCGAACGCTTCGTCGTAACCGCGCTTGACGATCCAGTCAGCCGCCGCGTCCGTCATCTCGATCTGGACGTGGCGTTCCTGAAGCTGCCCTTCGAGTTGCAGGATGAACTTCTGCACCACGTTGCGCACGATTTCCGCCGGCAGGCTCGCGAAGCTGACCACCGCGTCAAGACGGTTGCGGAATTCCGGCGTGAACAGACGCTGGATCGCTTCCTGGTTCTCGTGGTCCTTCTTGCCGGCGCCGAAGCCGATGCCGTTCTTCGACGCATCGGACGCGCCCGCGTTCGTCGTCATCACGAGGATCACGTTCCGGAAATCGACCTTCTTGCCGTTCGCGTCGGTCAGCACGCCGTTGTCCATCACCTGCAGCAGGATGTTGAACAGGTCCGGGTGCGCCTTCTCGATTTCATCGAGCAGCAGCACGGAGTGCGGGTGCTGGTCGATGCCGTCGGTCAGGAGCCCGCCCTGATCGTAGCCGACATAGCCGGGAGGCGCGCCGATGAGGCGGCTCACGGTGTGGCGCTCCATGTACTCCGACATGTCGAAGCGCAGGAGTTCGATGCCCATGATGTTGGCGAGCGAACGCGCCACTTCCGTCTTGCCGACGCCGGTCGGGCCGGCGAACAGGTAGCAGCCGATCGGCTTCTGCGGCTCGCGCAGGCCCGCGCGCGCCATCTTGATGGCGGCGGCGAGTTGCTCGATCGCCTTGTCCTGGCCGAACACGACGCGCTTCAGATCCTGATCGAGGCTCTTCAGCATTTCCGCATCGTTCTTCGACACGGACTTCGGGGGAATGCGCGCCATGCGGGAGACGACGGTTTCCACGTCCTCCACATCGACGACGTCCTTTCTCTGGTCCGGCGGGAGCAGCATCATCGAGGCGCCGGCCTCGTCGATCACGTCGATCGCCTTGTCGGGCAGCTTGCGGTCGCCCATGTGGCGCGCGCTCAGCTCCACGGCCGCCTTCACGGCGTCGTCGGTGAACTTCACCTTGTGGAACTCCTCATAGTAGGAGCGCAGGCCCATCAGGATCTTGATGGCGTCCGGGATCGAAGGCTCAACGACATCGATCTTCTGGAAGCGCCGCGCGAGCGCGCGATCCTTTTCGAAGTGCTGGCGATATTCCTTGTAGGTCGTGGACCCCATGCAGCGCAGTTGTCCGCCCTGCAGCGCCGGCTTCAGGAGGTTCGACGCGTCCATCGCCCCGCCGCTCGTCGCGCCGGCGCCGATGACGGTGTGGATTTCGTCGATGAAGAGCACTGCGCGCGGCTGGCTCTCCAGTTCCTTCATCACCGCCTTGAGGCGCTCCTCGAAGTCGCCGCGATAGCGCGTGCCCGCGAGGAGCGCGCCCATGTCGAGCGAGTAGATGGTGGAGTCCGCGAGGATCTCCGGCACCTGCTTCTCATTGATCTTGCGCGCGAGACCTTCCGCGATGGCGGTCTTGCCGACGCCGGGATCGCCCACGAGCAACGGGTTGTTCTTCTGCCGGCGGCAGAGGATCTGAATGGCGCGCAGGACTTCAGCCTCACGCCCGATCAGCGGGTCGATGCGGCCTTCCTTGGCCTTCTTGTTGAGGTTCACGCAGTAGGCCGCGAGCGCGTCGGAGCCCTGCTTGGCGCGTTCTTCCTCACCCTCGCCCGTGCCGCGCGCCGCGCGCGGCTGCGCGGCGCCCGGCTTCTTCGCGAGGCCGTGGCTGATGTAGTTGACCGCGTCGTAGCGCGTCATGTCCTGCTCCTGCAGGAAGTACGCTGCGTGGCTCTCGCGCTCCGAGAAGAGCGCGACCAGCACGTTGCCGCCGGTGACTTCACGCTGGCCGGACGAGTCGACATGCAGCATGGCGCGCTGCAGCACGCGCTGGAAGCCGGCCGTCGGGCGCGCCTCCTCGTTCCCGTCGTGATCGACGATCAGGTTCTCGAGCTCGTTCTCGAGATAGGTATCGAGGCTGACGCGCAGGCGATCGAGATCCACCTTGCAGGCCGTCATCACCTGGGCGGCGTCATCGTCATCGATGAGCGACAAGAGCAGGTGTTCCAGCGTCACGTACTCATGACGATGTTCGTTCGCGAGCGAGAGGGCTCGGCGGAGGGTGTTTTCCAGGGTGCGGGAGAACGTCGCCATGTGCGCCCTATTCCTTTTCCATCGTGCATTGGAGCGGATGTTCATTCCGCCGGGCCAGATCCATCACCTGCGCGACCTTTGTCTCCGCGACCTCGTAGGTGAAGATTCCGCAGACGCCGACGCCGTGCTGGTGAACATGCAGCATGATGTGCGTGGCCTCATCGCGGTCCTTGTTGAAGATGCGCTCCAGCACGAAGATCACGAATTCCATCGGCGTGTAATCGTCGTTCAGAAGCAGGACCCGATACAGCGACGGCTTCTTGGTGCGCGTACGGGTCTGGGTGGAGACGCCACTGTCCCCCTCCTCGCCATCCTCGTCCCACTTGTCGCTCATCGGTTCTTCTTCCTGCGCTCTCGGGCCCGCTTGCCTCGAAGCCGGACCCTGAAGGCGCTTCGATTAAATATGATGAAGAAGGTCTTATGGAAGGCCTTGACGCGGCTTGTTGGCCACTATGCTCACCCGCGAGGCGCCGGAGGGCTGACGTCTGGGGAAGGCACAAGGCGACGCAGACCGGCCGCGACCGCTGTCGCAGCATGGGACACGCGCTCCTCCTCACACGCCCTGATTCGAGGGCGCGCGGGCACGGTCGCACTTCATTGAGGATGTTTAACCGCGAGGCGGCGGAACAGAAAACGGGCCCGACCGGCTGGTCGGGCCCGTTCATGTTTTGCGGACGCGAAGAGCGCCGGCGAAAACTTAGCGGCTGACGCCGGCCTGCATGAGGCTCGACACGGCCGTGACGCGCTCGTTGAGCGGCGCGATCACTTCCTTGGACATGCCGGTCATGAGTTCGGTCATCTTCGTCATTTCGGCAACATAGGCCTCGAACGCCGACTTCGCGTAGGCGGCCTGCTTTTCAGCGACTTCCTGCACCGACTTCGACGTCATGATCGCCTTCGTGGCGGCCATGTGGTTTTCCATGGCGGACTTGGAGTAGGTCGCGGCGCGGGCCGAAATCGTCTCGAAACCCTTGGCGGCCACGGTCGCGGAGGCGACGAACGCTTCCACGTTTTCCTTGCCGAAGGCGCCCACTTCCGACATCGCCGTCATCGTGCGCTCGAAGCCTTCCGTCATCTTTTCCTGGCCGACCGAAGTCATGGCCTTGAAGGTGTTGGCGGCGTCTTCAGCGGCGGTCTGGACGGTCTTGGCGGTCTTCGTGGCGGCCATGGGTGCGCTCCTGGTGCGATCTGGCCGCAGGTGGACGCCCGGGGCCTGGTTTCAGACAATCGCCTGCGCGGGGAAATCGCGCCGGACTTGACCCGTATGTGTCATGCTGCACCTGCGAAGTCAACCGCGACATTGTTGCAATGCAGCATGACTGCTTTTCAGGCGCCGCGCCGCGACGCCTGCGGAACAACAGCTGTAACGGCATTCACGACTCGTCAAACTCCCTTGCGATATGCTTTCCCTGTGAATGGCCGCGTTCTTGCGTGATCGGAGCTCCATGACCTCCTCGTTCCGGCTCTCCTCCAAGGTCCCGATGGGCCGTGTCCTCCTCGGCGCCGCAGCCACGTCCGTGGCGCTCGCGCTCGCACCTGCGGCATGGGCGGACCGGTATGCGGCCATCGTCGTCGACGCCAACACCAATGAAGTCCTGCACGCCGACCAGGCGGATTCGATCCGCTATCCGGCGTCGCTGACCAAGATGATGACCCTCTACATGCTGTTCGAGGCATTGGAGCGAGGCGAGATCCGGCTCACCGACACCATCGAGGCGTCCCGCCGCGCCGAAGCCCAGCCCCCGTCCCGCCTCGGCCTGCGCGCCGGGGACCGGCTGACGGTCGAGCAGGCGATCGGCGCCCTTGTCACTAAGTCCGCCAACGACGTCGCGGTGGCCGTGGCCGAGCGCCTGGAAGGCTCCGAAGCCCGCTTCGCCCAGCGCATGACCGCCAAGGCCCGCCAGCTCGGCATGCGCGACACTCGCTACGCCAACGCCAGCGGCCTGCCCGACCCCAACCAGATCACCACCGCACGCGACATCCTGGTCCTCAGCCAGGCGCTGATGCGCGACTATCCGCAGAACTACCGCTACTTCCAGACGTCGCAGTTCAGCTGGCGCAACGTCTATGCCCGCAATCACAACAGCCTGCTCGGCCGGGTCGAGGGCGTGGACGGCATCAAGACCGGCTACACCCGCGCGTCCGGATTCAACCTCGCCTCATCGGCGCAGCGCAACGGCCACCGGATTTTCGCCGTCGTCATGGGTGGTGAGAGCGCCGCGTCCCGCGACGCGCAGATGGCTTATCTGATCGAGACCGCCTTCCAGCAGATCGACGCCAAAACGGGCGGCGCGGCCCCAGCGCCGGCGACCGCCGTCTACACGAGCCTGCCGGTCACGCGCGTGATCGTGACGCCTCCGGCGATGACGCACAACGAACCCGAGGACATGGCTGAAGTCGCCATCTCGGCGTCGGGCATGGCGATCGTCGAGCAGGGGTCGGCCGACGAACCGAGCTATGTCGTCCCGGTGCCCTTCGCCCCGCGCCCGGTGGCGAGCAGCGTCGGCGCGTCCGGCGGCGGCGGCCACTAGCCTTTCAGTTTTCGCAGCAGGAGATCGCGCGCGGCGTTGAGCCGCGCCGCGTGACCCTGCGCGCCGCCACGATCGGGATGCGCTGCGGCGATCAGCCGGCGATGGGCGGCGCGGATGTCGTCGCGGGTCGCGGCTTCGCCGACGCCGAGCAAGGCGCGCGCCTGGGCGACGTCTATGTCGGGCGCAGGTCCCTTCGGCGCGAACCACCAGACCAATGCACCGACCACTGCGCCCGCGGCGACGCCGATCACGCCCATGCGCCAGAGGAGCGCCGCCGTCGCGACGCCCGCCGCAGCGGGCATCAGCCAGCGCGGCCGCGGCCGCATCACCGCCCACCGGACGGCGCCGAGCGCCGCGAAGGCAAGCGCGATGACGATGAGGGCCTTGGCGAGCATGGCTGCCTTCTACCCGGCTCAGAACTGCAGCGGCAGTCCTTCGAGGCCAGGGAGTTTCAGCACGATCAGCAGATCGCGCACTTCCTGGCGCGCCGCGAGATGCGCCATCTTCAGGTCGTCGGCGCGGGCGTCGGCGACATCGAGCAAGGTCAACCCCTGCGGGAAGAGCTCGCGGAAAATCACGCGCTCTGAAAAGCCCGGTGCGAGGCGGAATCCGACACGCCCCGAAAGCGCGTGCAGCGCATCGCCCACGCGCTGCTTGTTCTTCGACTCGATGCGCCCTGGCGCGACGCGGTTGCGCATCACCACCCAGTCGATCGGCGCGCGCTGGTCCTGCGCCTTGCGCTTGCGACTCTCCCAGATCAGCGAAGCGTAGAAGCTCGGGCGCACCACTTCATGCGTCTCGGGGTCGACGTCGCCCAGAAGATCGAAGTCGATGAAGCTGTCGTTGAGCGGCGTGATCAGCGTGTCGGCGGTCGCGTGTGCCTCGCGCGAGAGGAAGGTGTTGGTGCCCGGCGCGTCGACGACGATGAACTGGCAGGTTTCGGAGAGCCGTTTCAATGCGCCCGTGAAGAGCGCGCCCTCCTCGGCTTCGGCGAGATCGAGATCGCGCGCGATGGAGCCGCGCACATCGGCGATCTGCGGCATGGGCAGCGCCTGGTTGAGGCGCGCGCAATACTGGACACGGTTCTCGACATAGCGCGACAGCGTGCGCTGGCGGAGATCGAGATCGATGGCGCCGACGCGACGGCCCATTTTCAGGAGCGCGACGATGAGGTGCATCGCGACGGTGGACTTTCCGGCGCCACCCTTCTCATTGCCCACGACAATGACATGCGCGCCGCGGGGTTCCGCGACAGCGTCATGTCTCGGGGCGAGAGCGGCGGCGTGCATGGAGCGATGTTTCGTTCATTGCGGTTAAGCCCTGATTAAATATTCGGCGGCAGCCGTGTGAGAGAGTCGTCATGGTCGTTAACGGGAAGGCTCGGTCGGGGAACGCGCGGGATGGTCGGGCGAAAGGCGCAGCGCGTGGGGCCGGACCGCGCAGCGCCGCTGCGCATGCGCCCGCGGCGCCAGACTCCGAAGAATCTCGCGTGGACATGGAACATGGGCATGCGCACCGGGAGGCGCCCGGTCCGGCATGACCAGTCATGAAGTGTCCGCGGCGTCCGGCGCGGCTGCGACGGCGGCGGCGCCGAGGGCGATCATCACGGCGATGACCGTGACGACGGCGCCGGGCGCGACTCCGAGTTTGGGCAGGCGCGCGATGGCGCACTTCACCACTTTTTCGAACTTCGCCAACGCATCGCGCATGTCGCGCAGCGTGCGCAGCGGAATCCCGCGCGTGTAGATGCGCAAGAGACGCGCGCGCCGGCGCCGGTAGCCGACGATCCCGTGCGGCCTGCGCGTGATCTTCCCGAAGTCGCGACGACGGAACGTCATGCGCGAACACATGCCGAGGAAGATCAGCATGCGGATGTCGCGGCGCGCCTTGCGGATTTCGTCCTGAAGATCGAGGCGCAGGATGCGCGGCAGGCGCACGCGGGTCGCAACCCACGCCAACACCTGGAGCAGCCACAGATGCAGGTCGCGCGCGGCGGTCGCATAGGCTTCGCGGCGGTGACGTAACGGTCTGACGATCTGCATCTGGCTCTCCTCTCCGGGACGCCCGGACCATCCGGACGCGACGTGGGAGGAGCGTTTCATGACTTTCGACCCGGTCGGATTGCGGAGGCGAATTTTCTGCACAGGACCGCCGGCGCCCTCGCCGGCAGCCATGTGCGCCAAGGGGAACCTCTTTGCGGGCGGGGCGCCGGCGGTCCTTCGGGCGAGGGATTGAGGACTTCGGAATCCCCCTAATTATCGGCAATGTGCTCGAAGAACCCTTCTCCCCCGTGAGGGGGAGAAGGTGGCGCGCGTCAGCGCGACGGATGAGGGGGCGTCCCGGAGATCGTCATCCGGCGCCCGACTTCATCCTGCGACTCGCCCCCTCATCCGTCAGCTTCGCTGACACCTTCTCCCCCTCGCGGGGGAGAAGGAATGCGGCGGCGTGCAATCGCGCCCCACCTTCGCTATCACCCGCGCCCATGACTCCCCTGCCCATCGTCCGCACCGTCGCCGATCTCCGCGCCCAGGTCTCCGCGTGGAAGCGCGCGGGCCTCCGCGTCGGTCTCGTGCCCACCATGGGGGCGCTCCATGCGGGGCATCTGTCGCTCGTCACCCTCGTCAAGCGCGAGCACGACAAGTGCGTGGCGAGCCTCTTCGTGAATCCCAAGCAGTTCGCCGCACACGAGGACCTCGACCGCTATCCCCGCGACGAGGCGGGCGATGCGGCGCTGCTGCAATCGGCGGGGTGCGATCTCCTGTTCGCGCCGACGGTGGACGTGATGTACCCGACGGGCTTCGCGACGGCGGTGACGGTAAGCGGCGTCTCCGCGCCGCTCGAAGGCGAGATGCGGCCGCACTTCTTCGGCGGCGTGGCGACGGTGGTGGCGAAGCTGCTGCTGCAATGCCTGCCGGATGCGGCGGCGTTCGGCGAGAAGGACTACCAGCAGCTGCTGGTCATCAGGAAGATGGTCGCGGACCTCGACATTCCGGTGGAGATCCTCGCCGGCGAAACCGTGCGCGAGCCGGACGGCCTCGCCATGTCCTCGCGCAATGCGTATCTCACGCCGGCGCAGCGCGAGACGGCGGGCCTGCTCAATGTCATCGCCCGCGACGCGATTGCGAGGATCGAGGCGGGCGGCGCGATTTCACCGGCACTTTCGGAGGCGAAGGCCGCGCTCGCCGCAGCGGGCTTCTCGCCGATCGACTATGTCGCGCTTCATGATGCGACGACGCTGGCAGAGATCAGAACGCCGACGCTGCAGCAGGCCGCGCGCCTTCTCGTCGCCGCGCATCTCGGCGGCACGCGGCTGATCGACAATTTCGCGGTGCGGTCTGTTTAAACCTCCCTTCTCCCCCGCGAGGGGGAGAAGGTGTCGACGGATGAGGGGGCGAGGTTCAGGATAAGGTCGGGTGGCGCGGCCGATCGCATGGACGCCCCCTCATCCGACCGCTTCGCGGCCTCCTTCTCCCCCTCGCGGGGGAGAAGGACTCTTTCACTTCACCCCGTCTGCAGGACGATGTCCCACGAGAAGCGCGCGACGCCGTCGGCGCGCGCATCGAGCTTCTTCGCCATGAGCGCGGGATGCGCCGCTGCGGGATAATCCGCGAGCACGCGGTCCTGCCCGTTCAGCGGATCGTCGGGAAACCACATCTGGCTGCTGACGCGATCGACGCGGCCGGCCGCGTCGATATGCAGATGCGGCGGACGGCTCCAGTCACGGCCGGCGGGATAGGCGCCGGGCTTCACCGTGAGAATGCGGAACTGGCCAGTCTGGTCGGTGACGATGCGCGCATAGCCCTGGAAATCCGTATCCAGCGCGGCCGCGGTGTTGGGATCGGACGGGTGCGCGTAGCGGCCGGCCGCATTCGCCTGCCAGAATTCGACGACGCCGCGGTTCACCGGCGCGCCGCGTCGGTTCAGCAGTCGTCCGGTGACCTCGATCACCTCGCCTTTCGCGCGGTTCGCGTGGCCGCGCAGGCGGGTCATGTCGGCGTCGGTCTCGCGTTCACGGTCGAGCGGATAGAACGGGCCGAGCGTGACCATCGGCGTCCTGCGCAGCGTCTCTTCCGCGTGCGCCGTTCCGCCGAGCACAAGCGCCCCGCCGATGATCTGCAGCAACGCCGCGCGCCGGTTCACATCGTTTTCGCACATGCCGTTCTCCCCGGATGCATGTGTCGAGCGTGTCACGCACGCGCATCCACTTCAAGGCCGGCCAGTTTGCCCTCCTCGCGCCAGGCTTCCAGCACCTTCACGAACGCAATCGGCCCGGCGCCATAGGGGCCGTTCTGTTCCGCGCGCTCGTAGAGCTTGCCTTCGTTGTTGTAGTAGCCGGGCGTGCATTCCTCGAGAAATTTCCGGCGGAAGACGGCGAGCGACTTGATCGTCTCCACCCACTGCTTTTCCGCCTCGTCCGACGCTTCGAGCGTGCGGGCCTGGCGGTTCATCGCTTCGGTGATGATGTAGGCCGCGTGGCGCGACTGCTCGTTGAGCATGTGCGGATAGTTCGCGGTGAAGCCGGCCTGCGTGTTGGAGAAGATGAAGCAGTTCGGGAAGCCGCGCACATGCATGCCGTGCAGCGACTGGACGCCGTCGGCCCATTTCTGCGTGAGCGTGAGTCCGTCCTTGCCTTCGATCTCGTAGCCTGCGCGACGCGCATATTCGGTGCCGACCTCGAATCCGGTGGCGTAGATGAGGCAATCGATCTCGTATTCCCTGCCGTTCGCAACGACGCCTTTCGGCGTGATGCGCTCGACGCCCTTGCCGTCGGTGTCGACGAGCGTGACGTTCGGCCGGTTGAAGGCGTCGAGATATTCGTCGTGGAAGCACGGGCGCTTGCAGAACTGGCGGTACCAGGGCTTGAGCGCGGCGGCGGTCTGCGGATCCTTGACCACCGCGTCGACGCGCGCACGCACGCTTTCCATCTTCATCATGTCCGCGCGTTCGCCGATCTCGGCAAGTTCGGCCATGGAAAGACCTTTGCCGGCGTGGCTGCTCATCAAGAGCAAGTTGCGGATGATTTCCGTCCAGCCGTCGTTGACGAGGTCCTCGTCGGCGAAGCCGCCGGAGACGAGCGTGTTGAAGTTGTCCATCCGCTTCTGCTGCCAGCCCGGCTCGAGGGACTTCGCCCATTCGGGATCGGTGGGGCGGTTGTTGCGGACGTCGATGGAGGACGGCGTGCGCTGGAAGACGTAGAGTTCCTTCGCGTGCGCGGCGAGGTGCGGGACGCACTGCACGGCGGTGGCGCCCGTGCCGATGATGCCGACGCGCTTGTCGGCGAGTTTCGTGAGCCCGCCTTCCGACGTGCCGCCGGTGTAGTCGTAATCCCAGCGGCTCGTGTGGAAGCTGTGGCCGGCATAGGTCTCCACGCCCGGAATGCCCGGCAGTTTCGGACGATGCAGCGGGCCGTTGGCCATGATGACGAAGCGCGCGCGCATCTCGTCGCCGCGATTGGTGTGGATCACCCAGCGCGCGGCGTCCTCGTCCCAGCGCATGGCGGTGACTTCGGTCTGCAAGCAGGCGTTGGAATAGAGATCGTACTTCTCGGCGATGGCGCGGCTGTGGGCGAGGATTTCGGGCGCGCGCGTGTACTTCTCCTTCGGGATGTAGCCGACCTCCTCGAGCAGCGGCAGGTAGACATAGCTCTCGATGTCGCAGGCCGCGCCCGGATAGCGGTTCCAGTACCAGGTGCCGCCGAAGTCGCCGCCCTTCTCGATCAGGCGGATGTCCTTGACGCCCGCCTCGCGCAGCCGCGCGCCCGCGAGCAGTCCGCCGAAGCCGCCGCCGATGACGATGACGTCCGTCTCGTCTTTCAGTGGCGCGCGCGTGAAGCCGGGCTCGACGTAGGGATCGTCGAGATAGTCCGCGAAATCGGAGATGTTGACGTACTGGTCGTTGCCGTCCTGGCGCAGCCGCTTGTCACGCTCGGCGCGGTACTTCTCGCGCAGGCGCGCCACTTCCGCAGCGTCGATGTCACCGGTATCGGCCATGGCGTGTCTCTCTCCCGCGCCGCCCTATGCCGGGCGGTCGGTTCCGATTGGACCATGAAGCCAGCGGCGGTGACAAGCCGGCGCCGTGGCGTCAGCGGCGGCGTTCAATGAGACACAATTCACGTTCTCGGCTGTCGCACTAACGCTTCACCAGGTCTCGCCTATGCGCGTAAGCAATTGTTGTGACCCAACGTCGCCGGCCCGTGCGCCGAGGCGCAAATAGCGCACGGCCTCTCGACGGTCATGACGAACACCAGCGGTCCCATTCAGATAGATCTGCCCCATCATGAAATACCCGGACACATTGCCGGCTTCGGCAGCAAGTCTAGCGTACCGGAGCCCTTCCTGCGGGTTGGCAGGCCCGCCCCGACCGCCAAGCAGCCAGCCCGCGTAAGTAGCTTGCGCAAACCCGTAACCTGCATCCGCTGCCTCACGCATGAGACGCAGCGCCTCACGTGTGTCCGCCGGAGCCCCCCTCCCATACATGAGCATCGTCGCTAGATAAGCCTTGCCAACCGAGCTGCCACCGCTCGCCGAAGCCCTATAAAGCCTGACGGCTTCGGCAGGATCGCGAGTCAAGCCGAACTTGCCCTCTTCATACAAGGCGCCAAGATTCGCTTGCGCGTCGGGAATTTGGCGGTCGGACGCAAGTCGCAATAGACGCAAACCTTCCGCAGCGTTGCGCGGCCGACCATTGGGGCCTGACAGCTCAATCTGCGACATCACAAGGTACGCGAGAGCGGCGTCTCCCTCAATTCCGCTACGCGCGAGACGCTCCGCTTCGGGCCGGTTTGCTGCGAGTCCGCCCCGTCCATAATAGTAATACCAAGACAGAAGAGCGTCCGCTGTCTTAGACCTACCCGTTACGCTCTGAAGCAAGCGCACCGCTTGTGGCTGGTCAATTGTCTGACCCGCAATACCGTAGGTGAATATCTGCGCCAGATAGACCGCCGCGTCCACACTTCCACTTCGTTCGGCGCGACGCAACAAAGTCATACCCTCTTCAACATTCGGGGTTGCCGCACAGCTAGCTCTCAAGAGACACCAACCGAGCTGCGCTCGTGCATCCTCATTGCCCAAGTTTGCGCTGCGACGCAGGTCGGCAATCGCCTTATCTCGCTCCTCCCGAGATGAATTGACATTCGCAATGACATCGACCGCGCGATCGGCCTGCGTGACAAAGTCACCACCTTCTACCGCCAGACGCTCCAGCCGCGCTATTTCTGCGGGATCGTTGCGCAATCCCGCCTTCTCATCGCGATGCATGCGCGCGATATAGCTGTAGGCTTGAGGGTCGCCCCCGGCCGCGCCTGCGCGAAATAGACGCAAGGCTTCGATCGCGTTGATAGGGACACCGCCCTGTCCCGACATGTGCAGGACTCCTAGCTGAGTCATCGCGCCGGCAACGCCTTGATCTGCAGCGCTTCGAAACCATCGGGCGCCTGCAACCAAATCTGCATCACCCGAGGGCATACCAGCGGCGACCATTGCGCCGAAGGCATACTGCGCCAATCCATTGCCCCTCTCGGCAGCTGCTTGGAACAGCCGCCGAGCCTCTGCACGCCCGCGCCCTGGTTCGAGGTCGGCCATGACGACTACGCCGTACTCGAATTGCGCGCGAGGATGGTTTTGTGCGGCTGAGGTGCGCAGTAACGATACGATCTCACGCATGTCATCGTTAAGACCGGCGCGCTTGGTCGCCATCCCTGTCGCAAGAACCACCTGTGCTTCAGCGTTACCCCCATTCGCGAGTATTCGAAGCCCCCCGACAGTCTGAGGGGTTACGATGCGTTGAAGCCATCGATCCGCTGGAATTGCGGACCACTCCGCCGGTGTGACACTGGCAAGCGCGGCACGCGCTGCCGCAGTCTGCGGATCCCCGCCGTCGCCGCCGGGACGCCGGGGAGCCGGGACAAACACGAGCGGCTCCGCAGATAGCGTCATCACTGTATGCGGCAGTTGCGGCGGACGGGTGTTGTTATACACCTCTTCACTGATTTGACGCGCAGCGAACGTGAGCTCAAGTCCAGGCTCTGCGATCCACCTCGCAAACGCGCGGGCAAACGGGCTGTTTCCACCCGCAGGACCATCATTGGCGACCGCGCCCGGGGCCGCGGACAACATAATCAGAGAACCGCGTGGCGTCTGCTGCTCGCTCGGTGCGGACAACCCGCGTCTAAGGCTTCTTGTAACTCCTCCAAGTTGCCGACTGGAAATCAGGAATGGGTTGTCGCGGCAAGCATCCAAGACAATCACGCGTGCACGCGCTTGGCCGGTCGCCTTGAGCAGCGCATCCGCCTCCACAGCCTGGAAGCTCAGCTCGCTTTGCTCGGATAGCTTGGCATCGACCGGCACAAGCCAATTCCTGCCGTCTGCCTCGACGCCGTGTCCAGCATAGTAGATGAGTGCGACGTCTGCCCCGCGCGTACGAATCTGAAACTCGCCGAGAACCCGCATTAGCTCCGCAAAGCCAGCGTTGCGTGTTATCTGGATGTCGGCTTGCTGAAAGCCCGCCCGCCGCAATGCGCCTTCAACCAATGACGCATCTGCCGTAGGGTTATTGAGCGGAGCGTATGTCCCGTACGTGTCGTTGGCGACAATAAGCGCCACACGGCGCTGTGGTTGCGCTTCGGCAGGGCCCCATAGCGCGAATGCAATAATGCAGGCCGTTAGCGCGAGAAAACCTACCAGTCGCGTCATATGGGCGCCCCTCCACTTTCGGGACGCTAACTGCGGTTCAAAGGCGCATCAAGACAGAGCCGCGTCCATCTGGCTAATTGGGGAAGGCTCTAATGCCCCTTCACCCCTCACCAAGCCCCGATCGACACCAGCTCCGCGCGCAGTTTCTCCGGCAGGTCCCCGCCCTTGCCCTTCCGCCCCTCAAGATCGGCGGGCGCATCCGCCGCTTCGAGGTAGCGCCAGCCCTGGAAGGCGCGGCGCGGTTGCGGGGCGGTGCGTACGAGTTTGGGATCGAGCCAGAGGCCGCAGCGCAGGCCGTGCTCATCGTCGACTTCCGCCACCTCGACGATGCGCTGGCGTACCACGACGGCGCCTTTGATCACCCAGTACAGCGAGCCGCCCGCGAGTACCTCGTCCACGCGCTTGGGCCACATGCGCGTGCCGCACACCGGCGCGCGGCGTTTCAGGTTTTTCACCTGATGTTTTTGCCACAGCGCAAGGTCTTCGACGCTGTCTGCGCCTACGCAGAGTTTGACGATGTGAATCGGCATGTGCTGAAGATAGCGCGCTCGATGCTCGGGCGGAAATACGGAGCGCTGTGGATGCGACGTTTCCTTCTCGCCGGTCTCATTGCGATGGGGCTCGCCTCCACCGCCCACGCGCAGAAGCCGCGGACCGCCTGCCCTGACCTCGCGATCACCTACCACAAGCAGGTCGCCTCCATTCCCGGCATGACGCTGGAGCCCGACCAGATCGCGTTCCGTTACACGGTGCGCAATGTGGGCCGCGCGCCGCTGGTGGCGGCGAGCGACAGCACGCAGTGGATTTCGCTCGAAGTGCTTACCGGGACGGGGTCTCTCGGCGTGAACGTGCTGCCGCCCTCGGCGCCGCCCGGACCGGTGACGATCGCGCCCGGGGCGCGCATGGACGGGTTCATCGTCGGGCGCTTCCTGCCGGTCTTTCCGCCGACCGTGCCGCTCTTTCTCCAGCTCAACTACGCCGCCGCGAGCGCCGGCGGTCCCGCCGATCCGCAGGACTGCTCGACCGCCAACAACCGCGTGCGCGTTTCCTACAGGCGGCGGTGATGTCATCGCCCCTGCGCCGCCTCCCGCGCCGCGCGCCGCCGAAACTTCGTCTCCGCGCCGCCGAACGGCGCCGGCTCGTCTATTCAAAGGTCTGGCGTCGGCTGACCGATCCGGCGCCGGAGGAGATCGCGCGCGGCGCCGTCCTGCGCGTGCCGGCGCAGCATGGCGACTGCATGGATTTCCTGCTCGCACAGCATGACGGCGGCGCGGGCTTCGCGCTCGTGGTCGCCGCCGGGGAAAAGGCGGGCAGCCTCAAGCTCGTGCTGCCGGAGGATGCGCGCGCGACGCGGGCCGGCGTCACCGGCGTATCGCGCTCGTGGCTGATCTCGAACTGGGAGCGCTGGATCTACGGCGCGTGCGGCGCGCGCGACGTACTGATCGCCGCCTCGGGATATCCCGCGCCGCGCTGAGGCCCGCCCTGTTGGGCTTCGCGCCATTCGGCCTTCAGCATCTTCGAGGTCTTGCGCGAACCGTCCGGCGTCCAGCCTGGTGGGCCGAAGATGTAGCCGAACCATTCGCCGATGGACTTCGCGCCGCGCAAATCCCGCAGGATGCCGATCCACTCGTGCGTGGCGATCCGCAGCGGATTGAAGGTACCGAGATTGGAGACGATGCCGTAGCGCGGGCGGTCGTGATCCACTTCCGGGATGAAGGTGCCGAACAGGCGATCCCAGATGATGAGCACGCCGGCGTAGTTCGCATCGAGATAGCGCGGGTTGGTGGCGTGATGGACGCGGTGGTGCGAGGGCGTGTTGAAGATCCACTCGAAAGCACCCATCCGTCCCACCGTCTCGGTGTGGACCCAGAACTGGTAGACGAGGCTGATGCCGGTGAACATCAGCACCATCTCCACGGGGAAACCGATGAGAAAGAGCGGCAGCTTCGTCGCGAACGAAAGAGAGAGGTTGCCCGTCCAGGTCTGACGCAGCGCGGTGGTGAGGTTGTAGTGCTGCGAGGAGTGGTGGACGACGTGCGAGGCCCACCAGAAGCGCCGCTCATGGGCGATCCGGTGGAACCAGTAATAGGCGAGGTCCTCGCCGAGAAAGCACAGCAGAAGCGCCCACCACGTCCAGCCGATGTCGAACAGGCGGAACTGGTAGATCCAGTAGGCGGCGACGAGATAGAGCCCGCCGGTTAGGATCCCGGCGATCGTCGAGCCGAAGCCCATGAAGAGACTCGCGGCGGAATCCTTGGCTTCGTAGGCGCCGCGCTTCGACACGCGCACGATGATCATCTCGACAATGACAAGCACGATGAACAGCGGCACCGCGAGCGTGACCACGTCCTCGGGCACCCAGGACGGCGTCGTCGGCGCCGGCAGCGGATTGCGCTCCATGTCCGTTACTTTCCTCTCGCCCCGCGGCGCAGCCGTTCGATGAACGGCGGCGCCTCGCGGCTGTCGAACTCGATGGTGAAGTCGTCGAAACCGGCGTCGGAAAAGCGCAGCCGCGCGCCGATGCCGCGGCCCTTGGGCCGGTACATGCGCACCCCCGCCACCGCCGCGCGCGTGAACGTCCGCGTGGTGAGCTTGTCGCCGAGCGCCTTCACCACGAACACCTTGTCTGCGCCTATCTCGGCGAGAGCGACGCGGCCCAGCGCATCGACGGCGATCGCGCCCGTCTCGCCCGCGCGGTCCTGCTCGGCAAGTTTGCGGACGTGCCACTCATCAAGCACGCGCGCCTTCTTGCGGAACCCGATCAGCCAGGCGAGCGCCACCAGCACGAGCACCCCGCCGAGAGAGATGCCCTGCACGACCAGAAATTTCACGACTTCCGGGCTCATGCGGCAGGCTCCAGCCGCACCAGGAGAGCGCCCTCCTTCACCTGCGCGCCTTCGCTTGCGCCCACCTCCGCCACCACGCCGTCGCGCGGCGCCTTCAGCGCGTGCTCCATCTTCATCGCCTCAAGCGTGACGAGCGCATCGCCCTTCTTCACGCTAGCGCCCACTTTCGCGCTGAAAGCGACGATCTTGCCGGGCAGCGGCGCCTTGATGTCGTCTCCGCCGGCGCCGACGTCCTGGTCGGCCGCCGCGCCGGGACGCGCGAACACGAACGCCTCGCCCGCGACCAGCACGGTGATCCGTGCGCCGGCGCGCATGTGGCGCGCGCGGAACGGCAGGCCGTCCATGTCGCCCTGCGCTTCTTCTTCATCGAGCCATTCGGCGGCGAAATCGCTCGCGACGCCATCGACAAGCGGCGAAGGCCTTGCATCCTCGATGCGCACGGTGACGCCGCCCTCTTCGAGCAGCCATTCGCGGCGCGGCGGGGCGTTGAGACGCCAGCCGTCGGTCTTTTCCCAGATGTTGCGCTCGTCGCGGTCGAGATTGCGCAGCACCTGCGCCGCGATCACCGCCGCACGGCGCCGGCTCGCGCTGCGATCAGCGAGCGTGTCGATCTTTTCGGCGATGATGCCCGTGTGCAGCGCGCCGGAGACGAAGTCCGCATCCGCAAGGCAGCGCTGCAGGAACGCGCCGTTGGTGGCGAGACCTTCCACATGCAGCCGCCCGAGGCAGACGCGCGCGTGATGAATCGCCTCTTCGCGCGATTGCGCGAAGGTGATCTCCTTGGCGAGTAGCGAGTCATAGGAGGAGGACACCGTGTCCCCCGCGTCGAAGCCCGCGTCCACGCGGCTGTAGCCGTCGAAGTCGAGCGTGCGGATGCGGCCGACGCTGGGGCGGAAGCCCTCGCTCGGATCCTCCGCGCAGATGCGCGCCTCGATGGCGTGGCCGTTGAGCTTGATCTGTTTCTGCGCGGGGAGATTCTTGCCTGCCGCAACCAGGAATTGCCACTGCACCAGGTCGTGGCCGGTGACCGCTTCGGTCACCGGATGCTCGACCTGCAGCCGCGTGTTCATTTCCAGGAACCAGAAGCCATCCGGCCGCAATGGTCCGGCGCCATCGACGATGAACTCCACCGTGCCCGCATTCTCGTACTTCACGGCGCGCGCGACTTTCAGCGCGGCGTCCGTCATCGCGGTGCGGACCGCCTCCGTCATCCCCGGCGCCGGCGCCTCCTCGATCACCTTCTGACGCCGGCGCTGCAGCGAACAGTCGCGCTCGAAGAAGTGGACGACATGGCCGTGCTTGTCGCCGAACACCTGCACTTCGATATGGCGTGGCCGCTCAACGAGTTTCTCCACCAGCACGCGGTCGTCGCCGAATGCGGCCTTCGCTTCGCGTTGCGCGCTCGCGAGCTGTTCCTTGAACTCGCCCGCCGCCTTCACCTCGCGGATGCCGCGCCCGCCGCCGCCGGCGACGGCCTTGATCAAGACCGGAAAGCCGATGTTCTTCGCTTCGGCGAGCAGTGTCGCCTCGGACTGGTCCTCGCCCTGATAGCCGCTGAGCACGGGCACGCCGGCCGAAATCGCGATGCGCTTGGCCTCGTCCTTCAGGCCCATCGCGCGGATCGCATCCGGCGTCGGGCCAACCCAGATCATGCCGGCCTTGATGACCGCTTCGGCGAAGTCCGGATTTTCGGAGAGAAAGCCGTAGCCCGGATGGATCGCGGCGGCCTTCGTCTGCTTTGCGGCGGCGAGCACCTTGTCTGCGCGCAGATAGGAGTCCGACGCCGCGCTCGGCCCGATATGCACGGCCTCGTCAGCTTCGCGTACGTGTTTGGCGTTCGCGTCGGCGTCCGAATAGACGGCGATGGTGCGGATGCCCATCTCGCGCGCCGTGCGGAAGATGCGGCAAGCGATCTCGCCGCGATTGGCGACGAGGATGGACTCAAACAGCGCGCTCAAATTGCGAGCCCCAGATAAAGAATGGCGAGGAAGAACAGCATCGCCGCGACGAGTGCGAAGATGGACAGGAAGAAGGTGCGCCACAGCGCCGACCACCAGCCGAGCGCATAGGTCCCCTTCAGGTGGAAGTACATGTGCGTCGGCGGGATGATTCCGCCCAGCGTGCCGATCACCGGCGCGATCAGGCTGTCTCCCAGCGCGCCCGTCAGCAAGGCGAGCATGAGGAAGAAGAGCGACATGAACGACAGCGAGTAGAGCGAGAAGACGACATGGTCGAAAAGCGTCACGCCGCGCCGCCACAGGAAGAGCAGCGCAATGAACGGCAACGAGATCGGCACGAGGAGGAAGGAAAATTTGTAGGTCGTCTGCTGCAGCTTGTAGAGCGCGAGATCGGGGTTCTCTAGCGTCTGGCGGACCTTCTCGTTCAGCTTTGCGTCGCCCATGTTGATGTCGAGCGTGCCCGCGCGCGCGGCCGCGGAAAGCTGGTCCTGCCAGCGTCCCTGTTCGCCGGATTTCGTCGCGTCGCCGGCCTGCACGCGCGCGTCGTCGGACGCCTCCGCCGCCTGTTTCACAACGCCTTCCACCGCATCGAGCACGGGTGCGGCTTCCGGGTTGGCGGCCTTCTCGGCGGCAAGCTCCTTGGCCGCCTCATCAAGCTGGCGACGCCGCTCGGCGAAACTCGCCTCCGTGCGCGTCACCGCGGCCTCCGCATCGCGCACCGCTTTCTCCGCGACTTCGTATCGGATACGCGGACCGGTCGTGATGCCGGCCATGACGCCGCCGGAGCCCGGTTTGCCTTCCTTCTCGACCTCTGCGGCCCTCGCCTCCGCCTCATCGAGTGCGCGCTTCGCGAGATCGCGCTCGGCGATCGCCTTGGCGCGCAGGTCGCGCGCAGCATCCGGATGGACGACATTCTCCGCCGTGACGTTCGCGTTGACCTTCACGGCGTTCTCGCCCGGGCCGCCGACGAAGGCGAACACGAAGAACATGAGGAAGACGGTGAACAGGAACAGCGCCAGCGGCGAGATGTATCGCGCGCGCTTGCCGTGGATGTACTGGTGGGTCAGCGTGCCGGGCCGCACGAAGATCATCGGCAGCGTGCGCCAGGCCTTCGTGTCGAAGTGCAGCACCGAGTGCATGAAGTCGTGGAACGCTTCGCCGAGCGTGCGGCTGATGTGCGCGGGCTGTCCGCACGCGTGGCAGTAGGCGCCCTCAAGCGGGGTGTCGCAGTTCAGGCACGCGCCGTCGTGTTCGCCGGCCCGGCCGCCGCCCTCGATCGCCTTCGCGGCCAGTCCGGCCGTGGCAAGCGCGCCCGCCGCCTCGATTTCACCGCTCATCCGAGTCTCCCGACCGCGATGCTAGCGCGCGCCGGGCGCCAAATCACCCCACGTCCCACGACGCCTTGCGCCGCTCGAGGAAGGCCGCGAGCCCTTCCTTGCCCTCATCGCTCGCGCGGCGGGCGGCGATCCGCTTGGCGGTTTCGCGCAGGAGGTGATCGTCGACCTTCTGGCCCGCCACGTCGCGCACGAGCTTCTTGGCGTCGGCCACCGCGCCGGGGGCGTTCTGGAGCGTCATGCGGCACAGCTGCTCGGCCATCTCGTCGAGTTCCTGGGCTGTCTCGACGGTATATTGCGTGAGCCCGATCTTCTCGGCGTAGGCGCCGTCGAAGGTCTCGGCGGTGGCAAAGAGCGCCTTCGCCCAGCGCGGACCGATGGCCTCGATGACGTACGGACTGATCGTCGCCGGCGTCAGCCCGAGACGCACCTCCGAGAAGCGGAAGCTCGCCGACCGCAGCGCCACGCCCACATCGCATGCCGCCACCAGCCCCGCGCCGCCGCCCATCGCCGCGCCCTGCACCAGCGCCACCGTCAGCTGTGGCAGCTCATGCAACGCCTTGAGCATCCGCGCGAGATCCAGCGCATCGGCTTCGTTGTCGGCGCGGTCGCGCGCGCCCTGACGCTTCATCCATTCGAGGTCGGCGCCGGCGGAGAAGTGCGCGCCCGCGCCGCGCAGCATCACCACGCGCACATGGTCGGCGCCCTTCAGCGTTTCGAAAGTCTCGGCGAGGCCTGCGATCACGCTCTCATCGAACGCGTTGCGCTTGTCCGGGCGGTTGAGGCGCACGACGGCCACGCCCTCCGGGGATACATCGAGCAGGACGGAGGAGTCAGTCATGGCGGTTTCCTTTCCATCCCCCGCGCGGGGCTATGTCACACCGCCTTGAGTGCGCGCGCGATGGCGGCGGCGTGGTCGGCGCGGGGCGTCTTGTGCAGTTCGAGACATTGCACGTTGGCGAAGAAGTACTCGAAATCCTCGGGCGGCGGCGCAGGCTCGAGGAACACCGGCACCATCGGCTTCTTGTAGCGATCGGCGAGATAGACCTCCCGCTTCACATGATCGCTTTCAAAGGCGTGCTTCGAACACATGATGATCACGCCGCGCGCGCCCTTGATCGCGCGCACGATCTCGCCGGCCCAGCCGTCGCCGCCGGCGATGCCCTGCTTGTCGATCCACACATTGCGTCCCTGCGCCTGAACCGCTTCGACGACGGGCAGCACGGCCGTGTTGTCGGCGTGGGCGTAGGAGACGAAGAGCGGATCGCCGGCGGTCGGCGCGGCCGGCGCAACCGCCGCCTTCTTCGACTTGCCGCCGGAGATGGCCGCGATGGCGACGAGCCCGACGAGAAAGAGCGCCAGACCGGCGCCGACCGCAGGCAGCCAGGGCTGATACTGCGCTGGCAGCGGCGTCGCGCGCAGATCAAGGTGGCCGAGCACGCTCGCCGCATAGACGCCCGCGCCGACGACGAGCGCGAACATCAGGAGGAAGAAAAGTCCGAGCCATCCGGCGCCGCGTCTGGCGGGCGTCTCGCCGCCCCCGGGGCCGCGGCGGAACGATTCAAGTTCTTCCAGTTCTGCCGAAGCGCCACCCTGACCGTCGGCGCCTCGCTGGAAAGCATCAAGGGGAGCCGGCGCCGGACGCAGCCGTGCATCGTGCGCAACTTTCGCCACCGCCGACCATGCAATGTCGCGCTGCGGCTCGAAGCTCGCGTCTATCGCCGGCAGGTCCCGCAATCCCACGGGCGCGAAGGCGTGGTCGAGCTTCACCATCACCAGCTGCTCGTCGGCCCATGCCTCCATCGTGCGCTTTTCGAAGAGCAGCCTGTAGGGCGAGAAGCCGGTGTCCTTCGACCAGAGGGCGACGACCGTGTCCGCTGGCTGCACATGGCGGAAGCCGCGTTGCCCCGTTTCCAGCTCGACGAACAGCCCGCGCCGCTCGAGAAACTTCTCAAGCGCTTCCGCAGCCGCGCGATCGGCCTCGGCGTGGGCGATGAATACCGTCATGAATCCCTCCGGGGCGGCGGCTATAGCAAGCGCGCCCGGAGGCAGGAAGCGCCAAGCGCGGCGGCTAGTTGAACTGCGTCCAGCTCGTCGCGGCGCGCACCCGCGCAGGGGCCAGTTCCTCTCCGCTCGCCAGTCGCACGGAGTGGATCACCGCCTCGATCTCGGCCTTCCAGAAATCGAGAAATTTGTGCAGCCGCGGATAGCGCGGCGCGAGATCGAGCGTCTGCCAGACGAAGCTCTGCAGCAATTTGGGATGATCGGGCATGTAGTAGAGAACTTCCGCCGTCGTCAGTCGCCAGCCTTCGAGTTGGCGCTGGATGTCCTCGTGCCGCATCTACCGCATCCCTCCGTCAAAAGGTGTCCGGAATGCGAGGGTGCTGAGTCGCGGGGCGTGCTGTCAAACACTGATTCTGTTGGCAATTTCGCGCGATGGCTGCTGGCGCTACTTGGACGGCGCGACGGACTGCGCGGGCGGCGGCGTACGCGGCATCGCGGCGACCGCCTCGGCAAGTCCGGGAATCTGGTCGGCGCCTTCGCGCACCTGCAGGCTCGATCCCTCGAAGTCGCGACCGACCGGCTCAACGCGCCCGCCGAGGCATTTCTGCAGGAAGCCTTCCGCCATCGCGTAGAAAGAGATGCGGTTCTGCGGACGCGCGAAACCGTGGCCTTCATCGGGATAGAGCGCATAGGTGACGGGCAGCTGGCGCGCGCGCATGGCGGCGACGATCTGCTCACTCTCGGCCTGCTTCACGCGCGGATCGTTGGCGCCTTGCGCGATCAGCAGAGGCCTGCGGATCGCGGCGGCGCGCGTGAGCGGCGATCGCTCCTGCAGGAGCGCCTGCCCTTCGGGCTTCGTCGGATCGCCGACGCGCAGATAGAATTCGTTGCGCGAGGATTCCCAGTACGGCGGGATCGCCTCGAACAGCGTGCGCAGGTTCGACGGGCCCACGATGGACACGCCGCAGGCGTATTGCTCGGGCGTCTGCGTCAGCCCCGTCAGCGCCGCGTAACCGCCGTACGACGCGCCGTAGATGGCGACTCTTTCCGGCGTCGTGATGCGGCGCTGGATCGCCCAGTTCATGGCGTCGGTGAGGTCGCGCTGCATGGCGGCGCCCCACTCCCGGTTGCCGAGATTGATGAAGGCTTTGCCGAAGCCTGTGGAGCCGCGGAAATTGACGCTCAACACCGCGTAGTTGCGATTGGCGAACCACTGGTGCTCGGGGTTGTAGCCGAACCGGTCGCGATACCACGGGCCGCCATGGACATTGATGACGAGCGGCACCGGCGTCTCCGGCACGCCGTCGCCATTGGTGTCGGCGCCGGGCGGCAGTGTGAGATAGGACACAAGCACCTGGCCGTCGCTCGATGAAATCTCGACCGGGATCATCGGCTGCAGCGGCGCGCCGGCAAGCGCGGGGCGCTGGTCGAAGAGCGGCGTGAGTTTGCGTTCGGGGCGGCGCTCATAGACATGGACGCGCAACGGCGTCGTCGGGCCGTCTTCCACGACGATCCAGCGGCTGTCGTCGGCGGAACGGCTCACCACCGTCGGCTCACCGGTGAGTTTGTCGTTCAGGAAGGCGATGTCGGCGCGCGCTTCGTCGTCGATGCCGATCCATTCATTCTTGAGATATTGCGACGCGTAGGCGCGCGCTTCGAATTTCACCGGATCGATCCAGACGTCGGAGACATCCGCCCGCCGGTTCTCGCCGATCACGGTCTTGTCCCCGGTGGCGGCGTCGACGCTGACGAGCGCGGCCTTGTCGCGCCCCATCGAGTCAAACATCAGAAAGCGCTTGTTCTCGTTGGTGAACGCAACGGGATAGGTGGTCAGGCTGTCTTCAAAGGGAATGTCGAAGAGCTTCTTCCAGCCGCCTTGCAGCAGGAACGTGAACACCTCGATCGACCCGTCCGGCATATTGCGCAAGGCGAGCCGTATGATGTTGTCGCGATCAGGGATGAAGGCGGAGAACTTCTCCGTATTGCGCTGCACCAGCGCGCGCTGCGCGGTGCGCACATTGATGTTGTAGATGTCGGGCCACTTCGGATCACGTTCATTCAGGCTGACGAGCACCCAGTCCGGCGTGGTCCGGCTCAGGCCGACGACCGTGGCCTGCGTGTTCGGAAATGGCGTCAGTTCCTTCGCCTCGCCCGTCTCGACATTCACGCTGTGCAGGCGCCAGTTCTCGTCGCCGGCGGCGTCCTGAAGGTAGAGGATGTGCGTGCCGTTCTCGGCCCAGAAATGCTTGCGGATGCCGCGCGAGGCGTCGCGGGTCACCGGACGGGCGCTGGTCAGCGGCTCCCCGTACTTCACGACGAAGACGTTCAGGTAGCCGTCCAGCGGCGCAAGGAATGAAATCATATCGCCGCGCGGCGATATTCTGGCCTGCGCCCGCTCCGGGTTCCCGAAGATGGCCACACGCGGAATAAGCGGCGCCTGGGTGACGGACGGCGGCGGCGGCACCGGCGCGCGCGCCTTTTCCTGGCCGCACGCCGCCAGAAGGCCGCCCAGCGCGATCGCCAGCGCGATGACGACCGCCCGCCGCATGCCTCTTCCCGTTCCGATCGCCGACCCCATGAGAAACCCTAGACAATTCCGATAGGCGCCGAAACCATCAAGCTGAAGGCGCCGGTAACATTACCCTGCGTCAGCCCCACGCGGCCCGGTTCGGCGAGGGGTGCTTTCATTCCGGTCATACGGCGGGAATGGGGCGGCTGGACCGCCGGATGCAGCGCCCTTTCTCCCGCCCCTTCGGCGCACCCCTTTGACAGGGGGGGCGACGCCGCCTAACCCAACGCCCGTTTGCGCGGGAGAAAGCCTTGGCGGCCGTCAGGAAAAGCGGATCGGACGGCGCAACGCCGGCCAAGCCCGGAACCGGGGCGACCGCGACCGGCGTGCTGGTCCTGGCGGACGGGACGGTATTCTTCGGCGCCGGGCACGGCGCGACGGGCGCCGCTGTCGGCGAGGTCTGCTTCAACACCTCGATGACGGGCTATCAGGAGATCCTGACGGACCCCTCCTACGCCGCCCAGATCGTCGCTTTCACGTTCCCGCATGTCGGCAATGTCGGCTCCAATGCAGAGGACATGGAGGGCTCAAGCCCCGCCGCCGCCGCAGCCGCCCGCGGCGCCATTTTCCGCGCGCCGCCGACGGCGCCGAGCAATTACCGTTCGGACCTGCCGCTGGAAGACTGGCTCGCGCGCCGCGGCGTCATCGGGCTTTCCGGCATCGACACGCGCGCGCTCACGCGGCGCATCCGCGAACAGGGCATGCCCAACGGCGTCATCGCGCACGATCCTGCGGGCAAGTTCGACATCGACGCGCTCAAGGCGCAGGCGAAATCGTGGTCCGGCCTTGAAGGCATGGATCTCGCGAAGGACGTCACCACCGCGCAGTCCTACATCGTCGAGGAAGGCCGCTGGCGCTGGGACGGCGGCGTGCCCGAGGTGAAAGCGCCGAAATTCGATGTCGTGGTGTTCGACTACGGCGTGAAGCGCAACATCCTGCGCGCGCTGGGCGACATCGGCGCGCGTTGCCATGTGTTGCCGGCCAGCGCGACGGCGGAAGAAGCGCTCGCGAAAAAGCCCGACGGCGTCGTGCTGTCCAACGGCCCCGGCGATCCGGCGGCGACGGGAAAATACGCCGCGAAGGAAATCCGCAAGATCGTCGACAGCGGCGTGCCGGTGTTCGGCATCTGCCTCGGCCATCAGATGCTCGGCCTCGCGCTCGGCGCGAAGACGTTGAAGATGCCGCAAGGCCATCACGGCGCGAACCACCCGGTGAAGGACAAGGCCACCGACAAGGTGGAAATCGTCTCGATGAATCACGGCTTCGCCATCGATCGCGACACGCTGCCGAAGGACGTCGAGGAGACGCACGTCTCGCTGTTCGACGGATCCAACTGCGGCATCGCGGTGAAGGGCAAGCCGGTGTTCTCCGTGCAGTACCACCCGGAAGCGAGCCCCGGCCCGCAGGACAGTCACTATCTCTTCGAGCGCTTCGCGGAGGAGATGGCGAGGCGCAAGCGCTAAGCCGGCGGCCGCGACATCGCCGCAATCGCGCAGGGAACCAGCCCCCGCCTCCACCCGTTGCCTCCCCGACACTGGAGGATCAGATGACGGGAACCGAACAGCAAAAGACCGATACCGAGCGCACGCTCGAACGCCGCACCGTCGCGCGCAAGACGATCATGGGCGGGCTCTTCGCCGTTATCGTGCTCGGCGTGGTGGGCGGGTTCGTCTTCATGTCGCTCAATCCGAGCAATGAGCCGCTCGTGGCCGAGCAGGACGTTTCGCTCCCGGATTTCACCGGCGATCCGCTGATCTCGCCGCCGGACCAGCCGCTGCCGGCGCCCACCATCCCGCCCGTGCCGCTGCCGGACGCCGAAACGCCTGCAGCCCCGACGCCGTAAACGCCGAGGAGCGCATCTGCTCACCGGTCGGCGGTGCGACAGCCCAGCGTCACGGGGCATGTTGCGCCGCCGCAAGCGTGTGCTAGGCAACGGTCCATCATTCCCGAGGACCGAAGGCAAATGGCGAAGATCAAGGTGGACAATCCCGTCGTCGACATGGACGGCGATGAAATGACGCGCATCATCTGGGCGCTGCTCAAAGAAAAGCTGATCTTCCCCTTCCTCGACATCAAGCTCGACTACTACGACCTCGGCGTCGAACACCGTGACGCAACGAACGACCAGGTCACCATCGACGCGGCGAACGCCACGAAGAAGCACGGCGTCGCCGTGAAGTGCGCGACCATCACGCCGGACGAAGCGCGCGTCGAGGAATTCAAGCTGAAGGAAATGTGGAAGTCGCCGAATGGCACGATCCGCAACATCCTCGGCGGCGTGATCTTCCGCGAGCCGATCATCTGCAAGAACGTGCCGCGCCTCGTGCCGGGCTGGACGCAGCCCATCGTCGTCGGCCGCCACGCCTTCGGCGACCAGTACCGCGCCACCGACTTCAAGTTTCCCGGCAAGGGCACGCTGACGATCAAGTTCGTCGGCGACGACGGCACGGTGATCGAGAAGGAAGTGTTCAAGGCGCCGGGCTCCGGCGTGACGATGGCGATGTACAACCTCGATGAAAGCATCAAGGACTTCGCGCGCGCCTCGTTCAACTACGGCCTGCTCAAGGGCTGGCCCGTCTATCTCTCGACGAAGAACACGATCCTCAAGGCCTATGACGGCCGCTTCAAGGACATCTTCCAGGAAATCTTCGACGCCGAGTTCAAGGCCGAGTTCGACAAGCGCAAGCTGACCTACGAACACCGCCTCATCGACGACATGGTCGCGGCGGCGCTCAAGTGGTCAGGCGGCTATGTCTGGGCGTGCAAGAACTATGACGGCGACGTCCAGTCAGACACGGTCGCGCAAGGCTTCGGCTCGCTCGGCCTGATGACCTCGGTGCTGCTGACGCCGGACGGGAAGGTCGTGGAGGCGGAAGCCGCCCACGGCACCGTGACGCGCCACTACCGCGAGCACCAGAAAGGCAATCCGACGTCGACGAACTCCGTCGCCTCGATCTTCGCGTGGACGCGCGGCCTCGCCCACCGCGGCAAGCTCGACGGCAACCAGGCGCTGATCGACTTCGCGCTGAAACTCGAGAAAGTCACCGTCGACACGGTCGAAACCGGCCAGATGACCAAGGACCTCGCCCTCCTCGTCGGCGACAAGCAGAGCTGGCTCACCACCGAAGGCTTCATCGACGCGGTGGCGGCAAACCTGCAAAAGGCGATGGCGTAGCGACCATACGGCGCATCAGCGCGTCGCCGGCGCGCTGATGACGACCACCTACTGCCGGACGAAAGCGCAACTTCTGTCCGGGACGTAGAGCGTCAGCGTTTCGCGCGAAAAGACGACGCTCGCCTCGTCGTCGGCCACGACCTTCGCGCGCCTGTTGGAGTTCAGCAGGGCATCGGCGAGTCCGCCGGTCGAAAACGATGTCGAACTCATGCTGAGCCGGTTATTGCCCACGGCGGTGATGCGCCAGGCGCGTCGGGAGCTTCGACCTTCGGCGTCGGTCTCCGTGTAGGAAAATTGCTGCAGGTTCGCCGCGACATCCAGTACCGCGGGACACGCGCCCGCACGCACGCGTACGGCGCGCGACAGAATCCAGCGCCCGCTCAGCGAGGCGGGGAAATGCGCCGCAGAACTTGCCGGGGCCGGTGAAGACGATGGCGCAGTCGCCGTCGTCGCGCGCAGGCGCGCGATATTCTGTTGTGCAAGGTCCCGGAAGCGACCGCCGGGGTACTGGCGCAAGTAACTCTCGAACGCGGGTACGGTGTACGCCGCCAGCGCGCCCTGCCAGACGGACAGCTCGACGGCTTCTGGCGACGGCCCCGGCGGCGGAGCGGATTGGGCGGCTGACGCACCCGCTCCCGGCACCAGATAATACGGTGTGCCGGTGATGCTCGCGCTGACGAAGGGTCGTTGTCTGTCCCCCGTCGCGCGGATCACGTCATCACGCACCATGCCGCCGAGGAGCTGCAGCGGCAGGCCGGGTTCCGGCAGTCTCCTGGCAAGCGCCGCCGCAAAGGGCGAATTCGAAGCGCCGACGCCGTCCGACGCCGTCTGCCCCGGCGCAGCCGCGTAAATCACGAGAACATCGTCCACTTCTATCGGCGCGAGACCCTGCCCGACCACGCGCGACCCACGGGTCCAGGACCGACCGAGCGGATTGTTGCGGCAGGCATCCAGAATGACCACCCGCATGCGAGCGCCGGCCAATGCTTCCGTCACCTGATCAAGATTGATGGCCTCATAAACGAGGTCGTACTCGCTATTGAGTTTGGCGTCCGTCGGAATGAGCCAGTTCTTGCCATTGCCCTCAATGCCGTGACCAGCGAAGTAGACCAGCGCCACATTCGCGCCGCTGGCTTTCGATCGAAAATCGCGGAGCGCGCGACCGAACGCCTGGTGTCCCAGATCGGCGTGCGCGTCGATGGTCTGGAAGCCGGCCTGGCGAAGCGCGCCAGCAACCAGTCGCGTGTCGCTCAGTGGGTTCGCAAGGCGCCCCGCATGCTGGTAGTTGGCGTTGCCGATCACCAGCGCGACACGACGGGGCGTCTGTGCAGACGCAGACAGGCAAATCAGCGCCGTCGACAAGATGGCGACGGCGAACCACAGCAAGCCCTTCCCCGCGATCGTCATGCAAAGTCCCCCAGCCATGTCATTCATCGAATGGTCGACGGCGGCGTGCCGCGCGTGAATGTGCAATTCACGGCGCCATCGACGCGCCAGACGAGATTCCCGCTCTCGAGGCCGAGTGATCGGCGCTTCGTGTCGGCAGTCTGCGTCCACACCAGCCGCCCGCTTTCGTAGCTGATCGTCCAGTTGCTGATCCCGGTCTGAGACCAGGATGTTGAAGACGCCTCTGCAAACCGCCAGCTCAGCGCGCCGCCGGGGAAGCTGACCGACTGCCACTCCACGCAGCCCGTGCCGCTGATGCGCCGCCAGGAGCCTGCAATGTCCCGCTGGACCTGCTCGCGCACGCTCAGCGTCGCCGGCGGGGTCGTGGACGGCGCAAGCGGCGCGATGCTCCGGCGGTCCTGGATCGCACCGCAGGACTGCCCGGAAGCCCGATAGGCCGCTTCCGACGTCGCCCTCCAGGCGTCGTTCCAGCTTGTGCCGAGATAACTCGTGCGCGCCGGATAGAAATCCGCTGTCACGCTCGTCGAATTCGGGGTCTTGCGTCCGTACACGAGTTCGAAACGCATCGTGCCGTTTTGCGAAGGCTTCGACCAGGTGTTGCCGCGCACGATGGCGCCGCCGCATGTGGGAACGCCCGTCGACCACGAGCCCCCCTTTGTCTGAGACCCGACCATGAAATAGCCGTTCCTGAAGAAGGAGGGCGCGGTCTCCGCATTCTCCCAGCCGCGCGTCCAGTCCCCGCGAATGTTCGCGAGCCGGGTGAGCTCCTGCGCGGTCGTCGTCGCGGTCGGCGCCGGCGGTGGGGCGGTTGTCCCGGACGAACTGAATCGCCGGTCCTGCACCGCACCGCAGCTCTGGCCGGAGCGCGCGTAAGCGGCTTCCGATGTCGCGCGCCACGCATCGTTCCACGTCGGGCCGAGATAAGTCGTCCGGGAGTGGTAGAAACTGTGCGTCGTCAGCGTCACGTTGGCGGGCAGGCGGCCATAGACAAGCTCGAAGGTGAGCGACGACGTCGCCGTCGGTTTCGACCATGTGCTGCCGCGCACGATGGCGCCGCCGCACGGATAGCCGGTCGCCGTCATCCAGCCGCCCGTCTTGGAAGACGCGCCGATGATGAAGAACCCGGTCCGGAAATAGCTCGGCCCGGTGTCGGAGTTGAGCCAGCTCCGGATCCAGTCGCCGCGGATCGACGCGAGACGGGTGAGTTCCTGATCGGTGGAGGAAGCGGGCGTCGTCGGCGGCGGCGTGGAGGCCCTTTTCTCCGCTTCCTGCCGCTTCTTCGCTTCATCGGACGCGCGTTGTTCGGCCGCGCGGCGCGCGCTTTCTTCCCGCGCCAGCCGTTCCCTGAGTTCACGCGCCTCTCGTTCGCTGTTCTCGGCGCGACGCTGGGCTTCTTCGGCCCGGCGCCGGGCTTCCGCTTCCGGGTCCGGGCAGTTCCGCGCGACCAGCTGCTCGCGGGCCTGGGCGACGTACAGGCCGTTCGGATACTGCGCGATGTAACTCTTGATCGAATTGCACGTCGTTGCGCGCGCCCAGACGACAGCCTCGGACGTCTGCGCCTGCGCCACCGGCGCCGCAAGCAGCAACAGCGCGAACATCGCTGCCGCTCGCATCATGGTGTCGTCGGCGGGGGCGCGGATTCGGTCAGCGTGCATGGTCGCCATGTCTCGACACTTCCATCGGCCATTGACTTGATTTCAAGGACGCTGCCGCGCGGCGTCATCTGGTATTGCGTACCACGCAATGCCTCAGGCGTGACGATGATGGTGTGCACCGTGTCGCCGCGGACCTCTTCAATCGCATGCGTGAACAGCGGTGAATTCGGCATCGCCACAACGACCAGATCGCCGTCGCGGCTGATTTTGGCGCCGCCCGAACAGGATGCGCCGCTCCAGCTCCACTGTCCAACGAGTCCCGACACCGGGTCTGCCGGTGCGGGCGCCTCGATCGCGGCCCCTGATCCCTCGCCCCACATTGTCTGCGTCATCTGCGGCGCCAAGAAGTAGGCCGCGCCGCCGATGCCAGCCAGCGCCACCATGGTGAGCGCGATCTTCGAACCGCCGCCGCCTTCGCCGCGATCGGTCTTCGTCACGCCGGCGCCCAATGCCGTCAGGTCGAGCGCGCCGCTCTTGAGGCTGTCGCGGATCGCTTCACCCATGCGACGGATGTCGTCATGAAAGTCGGGATCGCGCCGCACTGTGGCCGCGTGCAGCCTCAGCAGACCGCGCATGCTCTCGGGAACCTCCTCGGCCCTCGGCATCCGCGCGCCGTTCACCAGCACCGGGACCACGGTCAGCCCCTTTGTCGAGAGTGCGGTTTCGATTTCGACCCGCACCCAGTCGCCCGGATCGTCGAGGCGACGCCGTCCGTCCTCATCGCGTGAATCCAGCCAGTTCGGTCCGATCAACGCGAGGAACACCCGGCATTTCGGCAACACGCCGCCGATATAGGCGCCGAAGTCCGCGCCGGGCTTCAGATTGTCGACGTCCTTGAACAGACGATCCCTGCCGAAACGTCGGGCAAGCGCATCATAGATGCGTCCCGCCACGTCGGCGGTGTCGTCGCGGCGATAGCCGATGAAGATGGACTGCTGGCGCGCCATCTCAGTCCGCCCAGGACTTTCCGGTCGCGCGCACCGCGAAGACCGACGGTTCCGACCCCAACTTGCCTTCCGACATCACCGACCCTCCCGCGAACATCATTAACCATCCTCCAGAAGATGGCCAGACGCCGCACCCGCCTCGCTGGACCGGCGCACCCTTTGCATGGTTAGCTCCTGCGATTGGGGTACCGGGTAAATGAGCGTCTTGGACATCGTGGGAAAAACCGCCGCCATCGACGTGAGAGACCTTGCCGCGCAGGACCGCGCCGGCTGGGATCCGCTGTGGCGCGGCTATCTGGAGTTCTACGGCGCCGTCGTCGCCGACGATGTGAGCGACCTCACCTTCCGCCGCCTGCTTGACCCGTCCGAGGACATGTTCTGCATCGTCGCGGAACAGGAGGGTCAACTCGTCGGCATCGTGCAGTGCGTGCTGCACCGCTCGACCTGGACGACCGCCCCCTACTGCTACCTGCAAGACCTCTTCGTCTCCCCTGACGCGCGAGATCAGGGCGTGGGCCGCAAGCTGATCGAAGCGGTCTATGCTCGTGCCGACGAACTCGGCGCGGCCCGCGTCTACTGGCTCACCCATGAAACGAACGCGACCGCGCGGGTGCTCTACGACACCGTCGCCGTCCGCTCCGGCTTCATCCAGTACCGCCGGGGCTAGAGCCGCGCGCGCAGGATGAATTCGTCGTCCAGCGTTTCGCCGACCGGAAACTGGTATTCGCCCACGCGCTCGAAGCCGTACCGCGCATAGAATTTCTTCGCCCGCTCATTCTGGGACCACACGCCGAGAAACGCGTCCCGCGCCGCGCGTTCGCGCATCCGCGTCATCGCCCAGTCCATCAGCGCCGGCGCGACACCCTTCCCCTGCACGGCGCCACGCACATAGAGCCGGTAGAGTTCGAGCGCGTGCGCGGGGCCGTTGTCGTAGGGCAGCTTGAAGGGGCCGATCTGTGCGTAGCCGACGAGCGCGCCATCCTGAACCGCAAGGCGCGTCTCCACGTCGGGATCGATGATCTCGGCGTATTGCTGCGCGGGCGTGTAGCTCGCGGCGAGGAAGGCGTTCAGATCTTCGGCGCGATAAAGATGCGCGAAGGTCTCGCAGAACGTCTCGCGCATGAGCGCCGAAAGCGCGTCGCAGTCCGCGACGCCCGCGTCACGATAGACGACGTCGCTCATTGCGGCCGGACGTGGAGATGCTCAAGCCCGTGGAAGAACGGCAGCGTGCGCCATTGCGGCGGCGCGTCGGGATCGACGAGTTTCATCTCCGGGAAGCGCTGGAGCAGTTTCAGGATCGCCAGCTGCGCTTCCAGCCGCGCAAGCGGCGCGCCGATGCAGATATGCGCGCCGCCGCCGAAGGAGACATGCGGCTGGCCTTTGCGGGTGATGTCGAAGCGGTGCGGATCGTCGAAGGCGTCGGGATCGCGGTTTGCGCCGCGCAACATGAAGATCATCGCCTGCGTATCCTTCACCGGACATCCGCCGACCTCGATGTCGCGATTGGCGATGCGGCCGGTGATGTCCACCGGCGGGTCGTAGCGCAGCGCTTCTTCTACGGCGCCTGCGATGAGAGCGGGATTTTCGAGGAGCAGCCTCTTCTGGTCCGGGTTCAGGATGAACAGGCGGATCGCGTTGCCGATGAGATCAGTGGTGGTGAGATTGCCGCCCACGAGCAACGCTTCGAGATTGATCGCGATTTCTGAATCCGTCAGCGCCGCGCCCTCGGCCTGCAGACGCACCATGTCAGTGATCAGATCGTCCTTCGGCGCGCGGCGACGATCAGCCATGGCGGCGTGCATGTAGGCGCTGAGCGCCTCGCCCGCGCGCATCATCGCCTCGGTCTGCGCCTCGGTGCGCAGCGGGTTGAGAAACTGGATCACGCCTTCCGACCATTCGCGGAAATCATCGAGGCGGCTGTTGTCGACGCCGAGAATGGAAGCGATCGCGTCGATCGGGATCGGCACGGCGAAGTCATCGAGCACGTCGAACTGATCGCGGCCTTCAAGTTTTGCCACCGTCTCGTCGACGATGCGCTCTGCTTCCGGACGGAATTTCGCTACGCGCGCGTAGAGCGCCTGCGCCAGCGGCGGTCGAATGCGCGAATGATCGGGATCGTCCATCGTCAGGATGCTGATGGGTTGGTCGCCGCGCTCGGCGCGCTGCTGCACAAGACGCCGCGCGAGAAACGACGCCTCCTCCGCATGCTCCCCGCCCCGCCACAGCGTGCGGTCAGACAGCGTCGCGCGCACATCGGCGTGACGGCTGATCAGGAATTCGCCGGCGACTTCGTCGCGATGGACCGGGCATTTCGACCGCAAGCGATCATAGACGCCGTGCTGGTCATCGCGGAAAGCGGGATTGAGCGGCGTCATTTCCAGGAGGCCCAGCGGGCGCTCGCCAGCGTCATCGGTCATCGCATCCTCCCGTATTTTGGCGCGACGCTACACCCGCACGGGACGCGCGTGAAGATGACGCTTGCGTCAGCGTTTCGAAATCTCCATTGCCCGCGCCTTGTCGCGAAGCTTCGCCACGGTGTTCACATTGCGCCCGGTGCCGACCACGCCGAGCTTGCGCTTGATCACTGCCGGCGTGAGTTTTGTGCCGGCAATGCCGCTTTCGTATCGGATGAACATCTCCGCGCCGTCGATGACGTAGTCCTCGCCGGCCTTGTTGAACGCGGCGAGATCGTCGACGGCCGCCTTCGTCGGCGCGGCGCTGAGGAAGTTCACGATCATCAACTTCGGTTCGTACGTCTTGTACGGCAGGCGCTTCAGCACCGCGTCGAGTTCGTCCGCCGTGCGCAGGATCACTGTAGAGTCGAAGCCGAACGCGTCCTTGATCGCGGTTTCGAGATTCGCCTTCACCTTCGCCGCATTGTCGCGACCGCTGTCGAGAATGATGTTTCCGCTTGCGAGCAACGTCTCCGCGCGCTTCCAGCCAATCTCGATGCAGAGCCGCTTCAGGTCCGCCGACGGCGCCTTGCGTCCGCCGACATTCACAGCGGAGAGAAGCGCGACGAAGACCGTCAAGCCGCCAGCGCTTTCTCCAGCGCCGCCTTGATCGCGTTCACCGCGTCGCCCGCCTTGCCCGCTTCCGGGCCGCCGCCCTGGGCCATGTCGGGACGGCCGCCGCCGCCCTGCCCGCCGACCGCCGCCACGCCCGCGCGGATGAGATCGACGGCGCTCACGCGGCCCTTCAGATCATCCGTCACGCCGATGGCCAGCGCCGCCTTGCCGGCGTCGACGCCCACATACGCCACCACGCCGGAGCCCAGCTGCGTCTTGCCTTCGTCCACGAGACCACGGAGATCCTTCGCCGGCACGCCTTCCAGCACGCGCGCGATCAGCTTCACGCCCTTCACATCTTCCGGACCTGCCGCAACCGCGCCGCCGCCGTCGCCCGCCAGCGCAAGCTTCTTCTTCGCGTCCGACAGTTCGGCTTCGAGCTTGCGCTTCTCGCTCGCGAGCAATGCGACGCGCTCCGGCGCTTCCGCGAGCGGCGCCTTGAGGTTCGCTGCGATCGTGCGCGCGAGTTGCGCCTGCGCCTTCAGATGCGAGAGCGCGGCTGCCCCCGTCGCCGCCTCGATGCGCCGCACGCCGGACGCGACGCCGCCTTCCGAAAGGATCGCGAACACCGCGATGTCGCCCGTGCGCCGCACATGGGTGCCGCCGCAGAGTTCGACCGAATACGGCTTCGACGGCGAAGCAAGATCATCGCCCAGCCGCAACACGCGGACCTTCTCGCCATACTTCTCGCCGAAGAGCGCGAGGGCGCCCGCCGCGATGGCGTCCGCCGGCGCCATTTCCCTAATCGTCGCTTCCGCGTTCTGGCGGATGACGGCATTCACCTCGTCCTCGATCTTCTCGATTTCGGCGGCCGTCACCGGGGCGCTGTGGGAGAAGTCGAAGCGGAAGCGATCGGCTTCGACGAGCGATCCCTTCTGCGTCACATGCGGTCCGAGCACGTTGCGCAGCGCCGCGTGCAGGAGGTGCGTGGCGGAGTGGTTCGCGCGGATCGCGTCGCGGCGCGCACTCTTCGCGGAGAGATGCGCCTTGTCGCCGATCTTGATCTTGCCCGTCACGAGGCGCCCGATATGGCCGTGCAGCGCGCCCGCGCGCTTTTGCGTATCCTCGACTTCGAACACCGCGCCGCTGGCGAAGCGGATCACGCCCTGGTCGCCCGCCTGACCGCCGGATTCCGCATAGAAAGGCGTGCGGTCGAAGACGATCTCGCCCCCTTCGCCCTCGCTGAGCGTCTTCGCTTCGCCGCCTTGCGCGACGATCGCCGTCACCGCGCCGTCGCCGTCCACGCCGGGGCCTTCATAGCCGAGGAATTCCGTCTGCCCGACGCGTTCCTTGATCGCGAGCCAGACGCTTTCATCCGCGGCCTCGCCCGAGCCCGCCCAGGATCTGCGCCCCTTCTCGCGCTGGCCTTCCATCGCGGCGTCGAAGCCGTCGGTGTCCACCTCGAGGCCGCGTCCGCGCAGGATGTCCTGCGTGAGATCGAGCGGAAAGCCGAACGTGTCGTAGAGCTTGAACGCGGTCTCGCCGGAGAGCTTCTTGCCCTTCGACAGCGTCGCGATCTCGCCTTCGAGCAGCGAGAGACCGCGCCCGAGCGTTTCGCGGAAGCGTTCTTCTTCCTGCTTCAGCTGGTCTATGATGACGGGTTTCGCGCGTTCGAGTTCGGGATAGGCGCCGCCCATCTCCGCAATCAGCGTCGGCGCCAGACGGTGCATCAGCGGCTCGGCCGCGCCCAGCATGTGCGCGTGACGCATGGCGCGGCGCATGATGCGCCGGAGCACATAGCCGCGGCCTTCGTTCGAGGGCGAGACGCCGTCGGCGATGAGGAAAGACGTGGAACGCAGGTGATCGGCGATGACGCGATGGCTCGCCGCCTTGTCCCCTTCCGCCTTCACGCCGGTGAGCTCGACGGACGCGTTGATCAGCGTCTGGAAGAGATCGATCTCGTAGTTCGAGTGCACGCCCTGCAGCACCGCCGCCACGCGCTCAAGGCCCATGCCGGTGTCGATGGACGGCTTCGGCAGCTTCTCGCGCCGCCCGTCGGCGAACTGCTCGAACTGCATGAAGACGAGATTCCAGATCTCGACGAAGCGGTCGCCGTCCTGGTCCGCCGATCCCGGCGGGCCGCCGAAGATGTGGTCGCCGTGGTCGTAGAAGATTTCCGAGCACGGACCGCAGGGGCCCGTGTCGCCCATCGACCAGAAATTGTCCGCCGTCGCGATGCGGATGATGCGGTCGTCGGGCAGCCCCGCGACCTTCTTCCAGAGCGCAGCCGCCTCGTCGTCGTCGTGATAGACCGTGACGGTGAGTTTCTCCTTCGGCAGCCCCCACTCTTTCGTCAGCAGCTCCCACGCCAGCGGGATCGCCCGTTCCTTGAAGTAATCGCCGAACGAGAAGTTGCCGAGCATCTCGAAGAAGGTGTGGTGGCGCGCCGTGTAGCCGACATTGTCGAGGTCGTTGTGCTTGCCGCCGGCGCGGACGCATTTCTGCGAGGTGGCCGCGCGGGGCCCCGGCGGCTTTTCGGCGCCGGTGAAGTAGTTCTTGAACGGCACCATGCCGGCGTTCGTGAACAGGAGCGTCGGGTCCGACTGCGGCACGAGCGGCGAGGACGCCGGCGTCTGGTGGTCGCGGTCGCGGAAGTAGCTGAGGAACTGCGCCCGGATTTCGTTGACGCTGGGCTTGGACGACTTGGACATAAAAAACGGACTTCCGACGTTCAGGAACAGGAACTGAACCTATAGGGAGCGGACCCGCGCACGCCAAGGGTTCGGACCGGCGACGACGGGCGCCGCAGGTTGGCGCACCGGCCGTCGGCGCGAAAACATGCCGGACTGCGCCAAACCCTGCCGCACTGCGCCAGATCCTGCCGCCAAGGGACGCCTTGAAACGTCACTTTTCGGCGCATCGGGGTGGCAGATTCGCCGATCGGCGGGAGCGTTCATATCCGCGCTTCCAGAGCGCTGCGCGGCGATCGGGGACTTGAGGATTTTATAGCACGGATCGCGCGCCAAGGAAAGAACGGGTGGCGGCGTTTGAAATCGGTCGCGCGGTTTCGCTGACGACAGGTCTGGAGCATTAGTGCTCTGGAGTGTTCGTCGGGCTCACGGGCTCAGCGTCATCGTCAGCCATCTCGCCGTCGGCGAGAGACTTCACCGCTTCCTTGGAAATGTGCGAGTAAAAAGCGATCTGACCAGTTCGTCCGCTCTCCCTGAGCACTGCTTCGAGCCTGAACGCGTCAACTGGGCTTGCAAACGGAAACATGGTCCACGTCTTGTCGTTTTGTTCGTAGCCCACGAAGTACGCGACCGGCCGCGCCATTCTCACGTCATTGCCGGGCAGATCATTCGGCGGAGGGCGATTGCCCGGCAGGAGATCCTCGAATCCGCTGAGCACGGGTAATCCAAGGTCCTCGCCTTCACCGAAACGAAGCAGGCCCGCACGTCCCTCCGGAGATCCATAGACATCACAGCCCGCGGCCCTCATGGCGAGTTCAATCGCCTGGAAGCTGTCCACGCCCACTGCACATCGCGAGATTTCTGTGCCGAGACCGACGATCCGATAGTCACACTTGGAGGCAGATTCAAAGTGCGGCTCAGGAGCCTTGAACATCACCGTCACCTGACTGTCCGGTGAGCCAATCAGAGTGAACACACGCGTCATGATGTAATCTTCGTCCTGAGCCATAAGGGTCGCGTCTCCGCTGCCTACTGAAGCGCCGACGGTCTGAGCGCGCAGCCTCGCGGCGTATTCTTCATGTATGCCGAACATCCGGACAGAGTCATTCCCGAAGACCTCGTCGCCGCCCCCGCACTTACTCCGGCAGGCTCATCGACCCGTCCGCCGCGAGCGGGAAGAAGGGATTCCACGCCACTTCCCAGAGATGGCCGTCGGGATCGGCGAAGTAGCCGGAGCGGCCGCCCCAGTATGTATCGTGGGCGGACTTCACCTCCCGCGCGCCGACGGCGACGGCTTCGGCGATGACTGTGTCGACGTCGCCCTTCTCGCGGACATTGTGGGCGAGCGTCACGCCCCGGAAGCCTTCGCCCGCGGGGGCCATGTCGGCGTCGTCGGCGAGCATGTCCCACGGAAAGATCGCCAGCGCCTGCGCGCCGCAATGGAAGAAGGTGATGTTCGGATTGCTCGACGACGACGCCTTGAAGCCGAGCGCCTCGTAAAAGGCCCGCGAGCGCGCGAGATCGCGTACGCCGAGCGTCACCAGACTGATGCGCGATTCCATGTCTCGTCTCCTCTTGCCGATGTCCCGCGGGACAATGAATTTCCGGCGTTTCCCCCGTAGAAGCCTGCGCCGCGACTGGCTAGCGTCGCGCGATGATCGCGAAGACCAATACTGCCGCCTTCCTCGTTGCGCTCCTCGCCGCCACCGCCTGTGCGACCGCGCCGCCGACGCCGCCCACACCGATCCCGCCGCCGCCCCCGCCGAAGATCGTCATCGTCGGCGACTCCACGGCGAGCGACTATGGCCGCGAGCGTTATCCGCGCATGGGCTGGGGCATGGCGCTGCACTGCGAACTCGACGCGGCGATCGCGGTGGACAATCGCGCCGTCAGCGGCCGCAGCACCAAGAGCTTCCGCGACGAGGGTCATTGGGATGCTGCGGTCGCGGCGTTGCGGCCGGGCGACGTGATGCTCATCCAGTTCGGCCACAACGACCAGAAGATCGAGGATCCCACGCGCTATGTGGCGCCGGACGGCCCCTTCGCGGCCAATCTTACGGCGTTCATCACCGAGGTACGCGCGCGCGGCGCGACGCCCGTGCTGGTCACGCCGGTGGTGCGGCGGAAATTCGTGGACGGACGCCTCGTCGATACGCTGGGGCCCTATGTGGGCGTGGTGCGCGAGGTCGCGGCGGCGACGGCGACGCCGCTCGTCGATCTGCAGGCCGACAGCGCCGCCTATGTGGATGGACTGGGGCCGGAGGGATCGAAGCGCATTTACCTGCACTACGGCGCCGACATGCAGTACGCGCCCTACCCGCAGGGCGTGACCGACGACGCGCATTTCAGCGAGACCGGCGCGCGGGTGATGGCGGGCTTCGTCGCGCAGCGGCTCGCCGCGCTCGAAACGCCCGTGCGGGCGCATGTGCGTCCGCGCGTGGAAGGCTATGACCGTACCGTGGCGCTGGGGAGCCCACGTTGCGCGGGGCCGGCGCGGCCAATGGTCGTCGTCGACGAGAACGCGGTGAGGCGCGAGGAGCCGCCGCCGCATGGCGCGATCGGAACGAGCACCGCCTATCGCCTGAGCGACGCCGCGCCGGCGCGGCAGATGGAATTCCGCAAGCGCACTTTGGCGCGCGGCGCCGCCATCGGCCTGCACCCGATCGAACATGACGAGGTCTATTACGTCGTCTCCGGCGAAGGCGTGGTGACGTCGGACGGCGTGAGCACGCCGCTGCGCGCAGGGATGGCGGCCTATCTGTATGACGGCGCCGTGGTGGGCATACGGCAGACGGGCTCGGCGCCGCTGACGCTCATCATCGCCTATCCGCTGGACGCGCGAACGCCCTGACGGGGCGGAGCAGCGGACCGCGTCAGGGCGCATCGCAAGATGCCGGCCGGCCGAACCATCGGCACGGGAGATGGGGCTGACCGAAGACCCGGCCGACCGGCTTCGCGACGGGTGGGGGCTGGCCGCCCGCCGCAATCCGATTGGGTTCAGTCCTCGGCGGCGTCGTCCGCGTCGGGAGCGACGGTCATGTCATCGCCGAGGAGACCCGCCTGCTGGCGCACCTTGTCCTCGATCTCGATGGCGATATCGCGGTGTTCCTTCAGGAATTTCCGCGCCTGTTCCTTGCCCTGGCCGATCTTCGTGCCGCCGTAGGAATACCAGGAGCCGGACTTCTCAACGACGCCGGCCTTCACGCCGAGTTCGATGATCTCGCCGGTCTTGGAGATGCCTTCGCCGTACATGATGTCGAACTGCACCTGCTTGAACGGCGGGGCGACCTTGTTCTTGACGACCTTCACCCGCGTCTCGGAGCCGACGACCTCGTCGCGTTCCTTGATCTGTCCGGTGCGGCGGATATCGAGACGCACCGACGCGTAGAACTTCAGCGCGTTGCCGCCCGTCGTCGTTTCCGGATTGCCGTACATCACGCCGATCTTCATGCGGATCTGGTTGATGAAGATGACGAGCGTGTTCGACTTGTTGATCGAGCCCGTGAGCTTGCGCAGCGCCTGGCTCATCAGCCGCGCCTGCAGGCCCGGAAGGCTGTCGCCCATCTCGCCTTCGAGTTCGGCCTTCGGCGTCAGCGCCGCGACCGAGTCGACCACGAGCACGTCCACCGCGCCGGAGCGCACGAGCGTGTCGGTGATTTCGAGCGCCTGCTCGCCGCTGTCGGGCTGCGAGACGAGAAGATCATCGAGATCGACGCCGAGCTTGCGGGCGTAGATCGGATCGAGCGCGTGTTCGGCGTCGACGAAGGCGCACACGCCGCCATTCTTCTGCGCTTCAGCGATCACATGGAGCGCGAGCGTCGTCTTGCCGGAGCTTTCCGGGCCGTAGATTTCCACGATCCGGCCCTTCGGCAGCCCGCCGATGCCCAGCGCGACGTCGAGGCCCAGCGAGCCCGTCGAAATGGCTTCGATCTCCAGCACCGGCTTCTCGCCGAGCCGCATGACCGACCCCTTGCCGAAAGCGCGGTCGATCTGGCCGAGCGCGGCGGCGAGCGCCTTCTGCTTGTCGGTGTCCATGGTCTCCACGAGCTTCAAGGCTGCCATTGATTTCTCACCCCTAATCCGACTCCCGGAAGCGGAACAGCCCGCGTCGCGATAAGTCTGCGTACCACGTTTGTTCCACGGAACACAAGGGGAACGACAAAGGTATTTTCGGGGCGTGGTTAAGGGGTTGGATACCCGGCCGTTGCACGCGCGCGCGGGCGCGGCCACTGTCGAGGCGGCCCGGTCGGGGAGTTTGACCCATGCGGATTTCCCATGCGCTCGCGGGTGCGGCTCTGGTCTGCACGAGCCTGTCGTCCGCCGCCGCGCAATCCGGCCCCCCGCAATCCGGCCAGCCGCCGTCCGCCCGGCCCGCCGTCACCGCCGAGGCGATCATCGCCGCCTCCGACGCCGACGGGCACTTCTACGCCGAGCCCTCCGACGATCCGGCATTCGTGCAGGCGCGCAGCCTGCGCAGCGGCTTGCGCTGCAGGTTCGACATCGAGGCCGGCGGGCGCATCACCGTTTTCCCGTCCCGTCCCGGCGCGACCGCGCCTGGCGACGATGTCGGCTGCAACACGCCGTCCGGCGCCAACCAGATCACGCTCTACGCCACGCGCTACGGCGTTCCCACGAGCACATCCGCGCAGCTTGAAGAAGCCGTCGTCGCGATCCGCGAGCGGTTCGAGGTGCGCAAGGAGCTGCGCGCGACGACGCCGGCGCGGCCCCACGATGTCGGGATACGCACGTTTCTCATCTGCCGCGACGACGGCGTGCTCGCGACGCGCGTCGCCGTGGCGATCGTGGACGGCTGGGTGCTGAAGATGCGATTCACCGGCGCGGAAGCGGCGCTGCCGACGGCGGACAAGCTGTGGGCGGAGGCGCTCGCGGACTTCGAAGGCGCCGGACGCGCCGTGCGGCCCGGCATCTGAACGAGGCGGCCTTTACTCCGCGCCCGCCCGCCCCCATCCTGCGGCCCATGTTCCAGCGCTTCTTCACCGAGCTTCGCCAGGCGAAGGTTCCGGTTTCCCTAAAGGAATATCTCGTGCTGCTCGAGGCGCTCGAGAAGGACGTGATCCCGCCGCTGGTGGATGACTTCTACTATCTCTCGCGCGCCGCGCTGGTGAAGGACGAGCGCCACATCGACCGCTTCGACCAGGTGTTCGGCCACGTCTTCAAGGGCGCGGAATTCACCGCCGACGTCATCGACGCGATGATCCCCGCCGACTGGCTTAAGGCGCTGACCGAAAAATACCTTACCGAAGAAGAGAAGCAGCAGATCGAGGATCTCGGCGGCTGGGACAAGCTGATGGAGACGCTGGCCGAGCGCCTCAAGGAACAGAAGGAACGCCACGAGGGCGGCAACAAGTGGATCGGCTCGGGCGGCACCTCGCCGTTCGGCAACAACGGCTACAATCCCGAAGGCGTGCGCATCGGCCAGGACAAGGGCCGCCATGGGCGCGCGGTGAAGGTCTGGGACAAGCGCGAGTACAAGAATCTCGACGACCAGGTCGAACTCGGCACGCGCAACATCAAGGTGGCGCTGCGCCGCCTGCGGAAATTCGCGCGGCAAGGCGCGCCGGACGAGCTCGATCTCGACGGCACCATCAAGGAGACCGCGCGGCAGGGCTATCTCGACATCGTCATGCGCCCCGAACGGCGCAACACGATCAAGGTGCTGATCTTCTTCGACATCGGCGGCTCGATGGATCCGCACATCAAGATGTGCGAGGAGCTGTTCAGCGCAGCGCGCACCGAGTTCAAGCACCTCGAATATTTCTACTTCCACAACTGCCTCTACGAGCAGGTCTGGAAGGACAACCGCCGCCGCAACACCGAGAAGCTCAATACGTGGGAGGTGCTCCACAAGTACCCGCACGACTACAAGGTTCTCTTCGTCGGCGACGCGACCATGAGCCCCTACGAGATCACCTATCCCGGCGGTTCGGTGGAGCACTGGAACGAAGAGCCGGGCGCGGTGTGGCTGCACCGCGTGAAGGAAATCTACGAGAGCCTCGTCTGGCTCAATCCCACGCCCGAACAGCACTGGTCCCACACGCCGAGCGTCGGCGTCATTCGCGACATCATCGGCCCGGAACGCATGTTCCCGCTGACGCTGAAGGGGCTGGATGGGGCGATGCGGGAGTTGAGCCGATAGTGTCTGATGGAGTAATCATCGTCAGAAGCTACAGTTCTTTCGACGATGAGTTTCCTGAAGTAACAATCGGGCCGAGGACAGGCTCCGCGAAGCGCACGCAGTCCGACACCGAGCGTTGGGTCTGTCGGCTTGCGATGAAAGCGTGCCTAGAATCTGGCGTTATCTGCGCACCTTTTCGAATTCGCAGCATCCCCAATACGCCGATCTGCCGCACGCCGGACTTTGAGCTATGCCAGTCGTCAGGGATTTCATTTGTTGAGATCACTGAAGCTACAGACCCCGCAGATCAGCGCGAATTCACACTCTCAGAGCGTGCTGGCGAGGCATGTTTCAGCGGGGATCACGGCGGGCGCGGCAGCGGCGGATTTGCCGGAGACATGCCCGAGCGGCTAGTTGCTCAGGACGTACTATCGGCAATCGAGAAGAAGCGCGCGCACTACGATGAGTGGACGAGGGCACGAACGTTGTTGGCCATCTACCCCAACTCAAGCCCAGCGCCCGCGCTAACTCGGGAACGGTTGACAGCCGTGATGCCGAACAGCCTGCTTAGCGAGCATGGATTCATGGGAGTGATTGTCGTTACGCCAAAGTGGAGCATCATTCATCACGTCTCGCAACGCTGACCAAAGCCATGAACAACGCGGACTCCAAAACCATCGCCTTCTACGACCGCGACGCCGAAACCTATGCGCAAAGCGCCATCGATCACGGCGTGCGCGACAGCCTTGCACGGTTTCAAGCCGGCCTTCCACGCAACGCGCGCGTGCTCGACTACGGCTGCGGCGCGGGACAGGAATCCGCGTGGCTTGCGAAGCAAGGCCACGTCGTCGACGCGATGGACGCCTCTCCCGGACTCGCTGCGGAAGCGAAGCGGCGATTCGGCATCGATGTGATCGTCGCTGACTTTCTCGCGCTGAATGCGCGCGATGCCTACGACGGCGTCTGGGCCGGCGCGTCGTTGCACCATGCGCAAACGGACGATCTTCCCGAGATCATCACCCGCGTCGCGACGGCGCTGAAACCGGGCGGCGTGTTCGCGGGCATCCTCAAGGCCGGCGAGGATCGCCGCGACAGCCTCGGCCGCTTCTACTGCGGGATCGACGCCGCGCGATTCCGCGCAATGCTCGAAGCGGCCGCCTTCACACACCTCGACATGCGCGACTCGGTTGGAAGCGGCTACGATCAGGTCGATACGCCGTGGATCATCTTCGCCGCGCGCAAGGCCTGAGACATGAACCTTCGCCCTGATCGCCGCCTCGTCCTGCTCGCCGGACTCGGCGCGTCCGCCTGCGCGACGGCGCCCGCCGCGACGCCTGCCCTTTCCGGCTTCGCCCGCCCGCGTCTGGCGCCGATCCGCATGGAGATGCAGCGGATCACGCGCATCACCGTCTGCACGCGTCCGTTCCGCCCTGCGGGCCCGCGGCTCGATGTCGAAAATGTCGCCGGCAAGCGCGTGGTGCACAATTACGGGCATGGCGGTTCGGGGTGGTCGCTCGCGTGGGGATCGGCGGAGATCGTCGCGCAAAAGGCGCTCGACGGCGGTGCGAAGGACATCGCCGTGATCGGCTGCGGCGCGCTCGGCCTCACGGCGGCGCTCACGCTGCAGCGCGCGGGCGCGAAGGTGACGATCTATGCCAAGGAACGGACGCCCGACACGCGCTCGGCGCGCGCAAGCGGCACCTGGTCCCCCGACAGCCGCATCGCCGACGCCGACAAGGTCGACGCGCAATTCCCCGCGCTGTGGGAGCGCATGACGCGCAAGACCTACGGCGAATGGCAGCACTATCTCGGCATGCCGGGCGAACCGGTGGCGTGGACCGACCGCTACAATCTCTACGACACGCCGCGCATTGTGGCGGCAATTCCGAGGCCCGAACGCGCGCGCGATCCGGGCGAGATCCACTTTGCCGAATACAGCGCGCGCGTGCGCGATCTCTCGCCGCCGTTCCGCGAACTGGAGGCGCACGAGCATCCCTTCCCCGTGCCGCGCGTCCGCCAGGGCACGGTGATGATGTTCAACGTCGCCGAGCTTGCGCACATGCTGACGCGCGATTTCCTGACCGAAGGCGGGCGCATCGTGCAGACGGAATTTCACACGCCCGCCGATCTCGCGCGGCTCAGTGAACCTGTCGTCGTCAACTGCACGGGCTATGGCGCACGCGCCTTGTGGAAAGACGAAACGCTCACGCCTGTGCGCGGACAGATCGCCTGGCTCGCGCCGCAGCCGGAGGCGCGCTACGGCGTGCGTTATCGCGGCATCTCGGTGATCTCACGGCCGGACGGCATCGTCGTGCAACAGACTGGAACGAGCGACATGTGGGGAGTCGGCGTCGCCGACGAAACGCCCGATCGTGCCGAGACCGAAGACGCCGTGCGCACAATGGCGACCGTATTCGCCCGCGCGCGCACATGAACGTCCATTAGGGGGAAACGCGAGGGCTAATCCCCTCGCCGCACGGACCGCCGGCGCCCCGCCGGCAAACCGTTTCCCCTTGGCGCACAAGGAGGCCGGCGAGGGCGCCGGCGGTCCTGATCCCAAAAAACAGCAAATCAATCCGACCGGGTCCGGACCCGGGCCACACTCCTCCCACGTCGCGTCGGCATGGTTCCGGCGCCGCGAAGAGGAGAGCCACAGATGCAGATCGCGAAACCGCTACGTCACCGCCGCGCCGCTTACGCCGCCGCTGCGCGCGAAATCCATCTGTGGCTGCTGCAAGTGCTCGCCTGGGTCGCAGCGCGCGTGCGCCTGCCGCGCGTGTTGCGTCTCGATTTCCAGGACGAAGTGAGAAAGGCGCGACGCGACATTCGCAAGCTGATCTTCCTCAGCATGTGTTCGCGCCTGACCTTCCGACGCGATCACCCGACCTTCACGCACCATCCGCACGGAATCCTTGGCTACCAACGCCGCAAGATCCGCATCATTCACGCCTTCACGCGCGGGATTCCCCTGCGCACGATCCGCGACATGCGCGATGCGCTCGCGAATTTCGACAAAGTGGTGAAGTGCGCCACATTGCGGTTGCCCCGCACAGGCGCAACGCCCGGCGCCATCGTCACGGTCATCGCCGTGACGATCGCCCTCGGCGTGCAGATCATCGCGCGCGAAACCGAAGCCGCAGACACGTCATGACTGGTCATGCCGGACCGCGCAGCTCCCGCTGCGCATACCCATGTCCAATCCACGCGAGATTCACCGGAGTCTGGCGGCGCCGGCGCATGCGCAGCGGGCGCTGCGTGGTCCGGCATGAGCATCTGTGCTTTTCGACCGCACGCTCAATCCCAACGCTCCCCGCCGCCCCTCAGCGGCGGGGAGCGCCGGCGTCGTCAGCTTCCCCGCTTGAAGAAGGACGCGATCAGCGGAAGGACGAGCCCTCCGACCAATCCTGCCGCGCCGTCGGCCACGTTGGCGTTGCCGCCCACGAGCGCCAGCACCTGTTCCATCATGCCGCCGGCCTGAAGACCCTGCGCCGCGCCGATCCCGCCGAGCGCGCCGAGCAACGAATTGATCAGGGGGCCGAAACTGTTGTTGCGCCGGAGCGCGCCGATCGCATTCCCGCCCACGGCGCCGGCGACCGCCTGGATGATCCAGGGCAGATACTCTTCCATGGCGTCCTCTCCCTTGGCCTCTTGTCGGGCCCGGGGTCTCTGCCCCGTTCGTCGCAAAGTTTAACCCTGCGTAATCTTGTGTCCACCCCGCATCGCGCGTCGCGCGAACGCTGCGGAAGGCGCGCGCGCCTCAAGTCGCCGTGTCCAGTCGGCAACACTGTTGCGTGGAGTCAAAAAACTGCGCCTCCGCCCATTCCTGCGTCCCGGAAAGGCCCGAATGCTGCGTCGTGTGGGATGCAAGCGGAGGACAAGATGATGGGTGAAAAAGCCCACGCACTCACAAGACCGGGGGCCGGCCCGGAAATCCAGGCCGGCGAAACAGGTCTCGCGCCGATCTACAGCGCCGCGCGCGCCCTGCTCGGCGGGGACGGTCGCAGCATGCTCGCCGGTCACATCGCCCCGCGCCCCCACGACCTCATCGTCGACTTCGCCTGCGGCGGCGGCGATCTCGCCCTGCAACTCGCCCGGCTGCAACCCGCCGCAACGATCCTCGGCGTCGACAGGGATCCCGCGCTCATCGCCCGCGCGCAGGCGCGCCCCGCGCCCGCCAACGCCGCGATCAGCTTCGCATGCGCCGCGCCTGACGATGTGCCGGAACTGCTGCGCTCGGTGTGCGCGACGAAGGTCGTGCTCACGCTGAAAGATATCCACAGCCCTGTGGACAAATCGCGCTTCCTCGACCTGGCGCACAGCGTGCTTGATCCGCGCGGCGCACTCTTCGTCATCGATCACGGCGCGCAGCGCACCGCGCTGATGCGCAGCCTGTTCAATGCAGACCGCGTGCGGCGCGGCGTTGCACCCACGGACGGACGCGACACGCTGTCGTCGATGATCCGCGCGGCGGGTTTCGTCGCGGTGGACGAGGCGCTGTCCTGGTCATCCACGACGGGAACCATGTCGCTGTTCCGCGCGCGCGCGAGTTGAAAAAACTCTGCAGTACAAGGACGTTTTCGTCTGGCGCGCGAAACGTCAGGTGGCTAACGTGACCCAACAGGCGGGGGATACGTCTGCGGCGTTGCGACGACGGCGAAGCAACGACGAAACCGAACAACGAAGCCGAACAAGGGAGACATCAGGGTGCTGGGCGTCAGGAAAAAATTGTTCCAGACGGCGTCGCCGAGCCCTGAATGGCGCAACGACGGCAAGCTCGTCGATGTCTGGTTCGCCTTTCACCTGCCTGACCTCGACGATGCGCGCGCCTTCGCGGTGTGGCTCGATGCGCGCGGCTACACGAGTGCGCCCGGCGTGGTGCTGCATCACAATGACAAGCCGCGCACCGGCGTGACGCCGTTGCAGGCGCGCTGCGTGCTCGCGCTCTGGACGAAGGACTCGGTGAATGACCAGCAGGTGCAGGGCGACGCGCGCACCGCCGGCTACAACGGCAAGCTCATCGAGGTCTGCGTACGCAAGGGTGCGCCGCTCGAGCGGTATTCCGACGATGCGTTGATCACCTTCAACCGCGTCGATCCCAACAGCGACAATCCCGCCTGGCGGGCGCTCCTCGCGCGGATCCGCAAACACTGCGGCGAGCCGCCGAAGAAGCCTTCCGAGTTCAGCCGCTATGCACCCACCGCCCTTGGCGCAATCGCGTGCGCCGCGTCGCTCGGCGGCGTCGGCTGGTATGCGGCGGATCAGGCCGACCTGAGGGAGCGTGCGATCGAAGAGGCGAACCGACACTTGACCGAGCCTGCGGGAATGATCGAACCGGCGCTCGCGGAAGCCGCCAAGCGACCTTCGCTGACGCCGACAACCGACCTCGCACTCGCCGCCGGCGGTCCGACGCCGCTCGACTATGCCGACTTCGACCGCGACACGGGCACCGCGCCGCCGCCGCCCCAACCGGTCGTCGCGCCCGTCGAGGCGACGCCGCTCGAGCGCGATCGTGTCGTTCAGGGCCCCGAGCAATAGCTCAGGCCGCGCGCGCAACGCCCCAGACGTTGAAGCCTGCAAAACGCGGCGTTTTCGGCAGATACATCGCCTCGCTCGACTCCACGCGGAAACCGCCGGACTCAAGCACGCCCTTCACATCGCGCGTGAGATGGCAGCCGCCGGCGAAGCGCTTCCACATCGGCTCCACACCGCGCTGCGTCTTCTGCACCTCGGCGTCCGGCGCGAGACCATGCTCGCAGAAGATGACGCGCCCCTGCGGTTTCAGGAGCCGCCGCGTCGCGCGCAACGCCGACGCGGGATCGGGAATGGTGCAGAGCGTATAGGTCACGAACAAGGTGTCGATGGATGCATCGGGCAGATCGAGCGTCTCGGCGAATTCGGATCGCACCTCGACGGGAAACGCCGCCGTCTTCGCGGCCTTCACCGACAGCGCGCGCATGCCGGCTTCGGGTTCGAGCGCATAGAGCTTCGTGATCTTCTGCGGATCGAGATACGGCAGATTTCGCCCCGATCCGAAGCCAAGCTCGAGTACGACGCCTTCCACAAGCGGCGCCACCTTCTTGCGCTGTCGTTCTATCGGACGCGTGCCGCATGCGCAGTTGATGACGTGCGGAAGAATGTAGCGGCTGTAGAGTCCCACGCGATCTACTCCGAACGGAAGCCCGCGAGTTTCGCCTTGCGCGCGCGCAGCCAGTGCATGATCGCCCACGCGTGCGCTTCGTGCCGCACCTTTGCTATGGCGTCCTGCGGCGACAGCCAGACAAGCGCATGATCCGGTTCGGTCGGGGCGCCGTCGTCGGCGGTGTTTTCGACTTCATAGAAAGTCGCGAGGCTGTTTCGCGGCTCGCCCTGATTGATCCAATATTGTCCCGCCCGCCCGATCACATGGGACGGCCACACGGTGAGACCCGTCTCCTCGGCAAATTCGCGCATCAGCGCGCCGGGCTCGTCCTCGTCGGCCTCGATGCCGCCGCCCGGCAGATCGTAATCGAACGGCGCCGCCCGCCCGATCCGCGCCACCGCGATCGCGGCCTCGCCGCGCGGGCACAGGCCATAGACGGTCGGCCGTTCGACGTAGCAGAGACCGGGCTTGGTCTGCCCGAACTGAAGGGAAAAGCGTGTCATGGGATATTCCGTATAGACCCTGCGGTCCGCGCGGTCACGGCTCGCTGCCGGGGGCGAGCGTCACGGTCAGCCCGTCGAACTCGGCGCGCATGAGTATCTGGCACGAGAGCCGCGAGGCGTCCGTCACTTCGAAGGCGTCGTCGAGACGCTCCAGCTCTTCGTCCGTCGGCGGGACGAGACGATCGCGCCACGCATCGGCGACATAGACATGGCAGGTCGCGCAGGCGCAAGCGCCGCCGCACTCGGCCTTAATGGGCAGGCCCTGATCGCGGATGATCTCCATCACCCGCCACCCGTCGAGCCCCTCAACGGTATGGAGGTTTCCCTCGCGATCGATCACATTGAGCGTGCGGACGTCGTCGGCCATGGGCGGGGTCGTGCCTGAAACGGCAGGCTGATGTCCAGTGGACAGGGGGCGTTCAGGCCGCGCAGGCCTGCGCATAGGCCCGGTCGAGCGCCTCAAGCGCTTCCTCGAGCGACGCGCGCACCGTCGTCAGCGCCTGGGAAACGAGCGCGCCTTCCACGGCCCCCGCCTTGCCCAGTTCCTCAGCCCGTTCACAGGCCTCCGCCAGCACCCATAATCCGAGGCCCCGCGCCGAGCCCTTCACCGTATGCGCCGCATCCCGCCAGATCGGCGTCGGCGCGTCGGCGATCAGCAGGCGCGACCAGAGTTCGGTCTGCGTGCGGAAAATCTGGACGATCTCGACCTCAAGCCCCGCGTCCCCGCCGGTCATGTGGGCGAAGTGCGCGCGGTCGAAGACACGGGTGTCGGGGGCGGCCATGGGCGATCCTGTTGAGCGCAAATCTTACCGCGTCATGATTGCCGTTCGGTTCACACCCCGCCGCTCAGGCCCCGAAATCGAACGGCGCGACCCCAAAAAACACCCTGTGGAACCAGAGCGTCGCCGCGAAAACCGCCAGCGCGACAAGGAGCGGCACGACGACCTCCCCCAGAACAAACCGGTTTCGTCCCTGCAGGATGGCGGCGAATGGCACGTTCGACGTGACCGCTTTGAACCGCGCCCAGCCTTCAGGATCCCGGGCGGCCGCCTTGCGGTCGATGGAGCGGGTCCCCAACAGCACCATCGCCAGAAGACCGCCGAAGAGCATCAGCGATGTCGTTTCGCCATTTGCGAGGAGATGGCCCGCCCCCCAGAGCGCCACACCCCACAGGAACGGGTGTCGGGTGATCCGCGTCATCCCCCGGGCGGGTTCTGGCGCGGCCATTCCCCGCTCCATACCCACCATGGTCGGCCCCGGCGCGATGAGCCCGGGCACGGCCAGCAGGAAGGCGAGAAGCACCAGCAGCGCCGTCGCATGGCGGCCCCAGGATGGCGGGTCCCAGATGATCTGGTTTTCCGGCGCCCCGCGCGCCGCGCCGAAGGAAAAGATCATCCAGGCCAGCACGATCGCCGAGGCGGCCGAAAAGAGCCCCCTGTAGGGCCATTCGCCGATGGCGCGGATCGCCGCCGCCCGCAGCGGCGTGGCCGAGAGCCCCACATGCAGCAGGATGAATGCGGCCAGCGCCGCAGCGAACATCGTCATGCCCCCTCCTCCGGTTGCCCCCGGAACGTGACTCCCGACTCGCCGCCGCGCAAGCATCGCGCGTGCGCCTTGGCGTTACCGACCGGCGCACGTTAGGAAGGCGCCGACAATCGCGAAGGATCACTTCATCATGGCGGGCCCCGGCCTCTTTTTCGAAGACCTCTCCGTCGGCCAGATCGCGGACATGACGCGCACGGTCGGCGAGGCCGACATAGCCGCCTTCGCGGCCGTCTCGGGCGACGACAATCCCGTGCATCTCGATGCGGCGTTCGCGGCGACGACGCCGTTCAAGGAGCGCATCGCCCACGGCATGCTTTCAGCGAGCTACATTTCCGCGCTGATCGGCACGCGTCTGCCCGGCCCGGGCGCAATATACATTTCGCAGACGCTCGCGTTCAAACGCCCGGTGAAGATCGGCGATGCGGTGACAACCCGCGTCGAGATCACCGCCCTCAACGATGAGAAGGCGCGCGCGACTTTCCAGTGCACTTGCCTTGTGAACGGAAAGCCGGTGCTGGAAGGCGAAGCCGTCGTCATGGCGCCGCGCCGGCCCGCCTGAACTGATGGACGCAGTCTCCGCATCGATGCGCCTGCCGGACGACGCGCGCGGCGCATCGATCGCGCTCGGCAATTTCGACGGCGTACATCTCGGCCATCAGGCGGTGATCGCCGCCGCGCGTGCAGGCGCCGGCGGAAAGCGCGTTGCGGCAGCAGTCTTCGAACCGCACCCGCGCCGCTTCTTCCAGCCGGATGCGCCGCCCTTCCGGCTGCAGACGTCCGGTCAGCGCGCCCGCGCGCTCGCTACAGCGGGCGCCGATCTCATCATTGAGATCGCCTTTGACGCCGCCCTTTCGCAGATGACCGACGAAGCGTTCGCGAAAGACGTTCTCGTCGACCGCCTCGGCGCGGCGCGCGTGGCGATCGGATTCGATTTCCGCTTCGGACGCGGCCGCATGGGCGATGCGGCGGCGCTGAAACGTCATGGCGCGACCTTTGGATTCGACGTGGAAGTCGTCGACGCGGTCGATGACGGGCACGATCCGGAGAAAGTTTCTTCCACCGCCATCCGCAACGCGCTTCAGGCGGGCGAGATGACGGAAGCGACGCGCCTGCTTGGCCGTCCGTGGGCGATCGAAGGGGTAGTGATCGCCGGCATGCAACGCGCGCGCGGCATCGGGTTTCCCACCGCCAATGTTGCGTTCGGCGACTATCAACGCCCGCGCTTCGGCGTCTATGCCACGCAGACCGACATCGGCGACGGCGTGTGGCGCCCGGGCGTCTCCAATTGCGGCGTGAAGCCGACGGTCGGGGGCTTCACGGAGCCGCTGCTCGAAACGCACATCTTCGATTTCGGCGCAGATCTCTACGGACGCGCGGTAGAGACGCGGCTCATGCATTTTCTGCGGGCCGAGAAGAAGTTTGAATCCTTCGAGGCCCTCACAGCGCAGATCGCCCAAGACGGCGCGGCCGCGCGCACGCATTTCGGCGTCTGATCAGCGTCGCGCGCGAAAAAAGTCCTTCAGCAGCTTCGCGCTTTCTTCGGCCGCCACGCCGCCCGTCACCTCCGGGCGCCAGTGACATGTCGGCTGTTCGAAGTAGCGCCCGCCGCTCTCCACGGCGCCGCCCTTCGGATCGCTCGCGCCATAAACCACACGCGTAACCCGCGCCTGCGAGATCGCGCCCGCGCACATGGCGCAAGGTTCGAGCGTCACATAGAGCGTGAGCCCCGGCGGGAGGCGGTAATTGCGACAGCGCTTCGCCGCTTCGCGCAGGACGAGAATTTCGGCGTGCGCCGTCGGATCGCTGAGCGAAATCGGCGCATTGTGCGCCTCCGCCGCCACAGCTCCCGCGCCATCGACGAGCACGGCGCCAATCGGCGCCTCGCCCGCGTCCGCCGCCGCTTGCGCGAGCGCCAGCGCACGCGCCATCCAGTGAGCGTCATCGTTCATCGCCGGGCATCATAGCGGCGAACCGCCGTTGAGGGTATGAGGCGGCATGGCTGACGACGAATTCAATCCGGACGGCGAGCGCATCGCCAAGACCCTCGCGCGCGCGGGCGTGTGTTCGCGCCGCGATGCCGAGAAGCTGATCGCCGAAGGCCGTGTCTCGGTGAACGGCAAGAAGCTCGACACGCCCGCCTTCAAGGTGACTCCCAAGGACGAGATCCGCGTCGACGGCAAGCGCGTGGCCGCGCCCCAGCCCACACGCCTTTGGCGCTACCACAAGCCGGACGGCCTGCTGACCACCAATCACGATCCCAAGGGTCGCGCGACGATCTATGATCGCCTGCCGCCGGACATGCCGCGTGTCGTGAGCATCGGGCGGCTCGATCTCAACAGCGAAGGCCTGCTGCTGCTCACGAACGATGGGGAACTGGCGCGACAGTTCGAGCTGCCGGCGAACGCGTGGTCACGGCACTATCGCGCACGCGCCTTCGGGCGGATTTCGCAGGAGGAGCTCGATACGCTGGTCGATGGCATCGTCGTTGACCGCGTGCGCTACGGCTCGATCACGGCGACGCTCGAACGCCAGCAGGGCGGCAATGCGTGGATTTCGCTCATTCTCACCGAGGGCAAGAACCGCGAGGTGCGGCGCGTGCTCGAAGCGCTCGGCCTGAAGGTGAACCGTCTCATCCGCACCTCCTACGGCCCCTTCGAACTCGGCCTGCTGAAACCCGGCCAGGTCGAGGAAGTCCCGCCGCGGCAGGTGAAGGACATGTTCGGTTCGTCCAAGGCGCGCCGTCGCGGCGGCGCTGGCGGCTAGATCACGCCGGCGGGTGTCCCGCGCCAAGCCATCCCGGCATCGCCGGAATGAGTTGCGGAGCCAGATTGTGCCCGTCGTCCCAGACCATGCGCACGGCCGCAAAGATGATCACGGCAATGCCGATATAGGCGATCCAGCGATATTTCTGGATCACGCCCGCAATCACCGATGCGGCGACACCCATGAGTATCACCGACAGGACGAGCCCGAACGCCATGATCACCTCATTGTGGCGCGCCACGCCTGCCACTGCGAGCACGTTGTCGAGCGACATGGAAACGTCGGCGATGACGATGGAAAGCAGCGCGCGACCGAACGTCTGCGGCGCGGCCACCTGAGCGGCGGCGCTTTCCGCCAGCGCCACACCCTCTTCAGGCTCAAGGATCGGCGCGGCGGGGTGGTGGGCCCTCAGATCCTCATACATCCGCCACGCGACCCAGAAGAGCAGCAGGCCGCCAACCAGCAACAACCCGGGAATCTTCAGCATCTGGACCGTCAGCAGCGCGAAGATGATCCGCAGCACCAGCGCCAGGACCACGCCGATGAAAATCGCCCGCTTCTGCATCGCCGGCGCCAGCGCTGACGCGGCAAGGCCGACCGCGATCGCGTTGTCCCCCGCCAGCGCAAGGTCGATCAGGATGACTTGCATCAGGGCGGAGATGTCGGAAAAAAGGGCGTCCACGGTCGGGTGATCTCTTTTTCGTGATCGGCTGGCGGGCGTTTAAGGCGGCTGGCGCGGACCAGGTCAAGTGGCGGGAACGGATGCGGATTGTCGGCGGACGCATGAAGGGGCGCGCGTTAGCGACACCCACCGGCCAGACCACGCGCCCGACGTCGGACCGGGCGCGGGAGTCGCTCTTCAACGTGCTGGCGCATGCGCCGTGGGCCACGCCGCTCGAAGGCGCGCGCATCCTTGACCTCTTCGCCGGTTCAGGCGCGCTGGGTTTCGAAGCGATGTCGCGCGGCGGAGCATTCACCCTTTTCGTAGAGACGGACTCTGCCGCGCGGGGCGTCATCCGCGACAACATCGAAGCGCTGTCGCTGTTTGGCGCCACCCGCATCCACCGTCGCGACGCGACCGACCTCGGCGCAAAGCCCGCCGGCCTCGCCACGCCGTTTGATCTTGTCTTCCTTGATCCGCCCTACGGCAAAGGCCTGGGCGAACGCGCCCTTTCAAAGCTCCGGCCGGGCGGCTGGATCAGCCCCGACGCCACGATCGTCTTTGAATGTGCAGCAACGGAAGCGCCGGTCGTGGATGGCTACGTCCAGCACGACGAACGTCTGTGGGGCGCAGCGAAAGTGCTGTTTCTCACTCCGGCGGCGTGACAGCCTGCGGGCCCGCGCGCACCGCGCACGCGGAGTCGAATTCTTCCACCGTGACCGCCGCCCCGGCCTGACGCGCGCGCCGCAAGGTGACGCAGGCGCGACGCATGTCGCCTTGCTTCATCTGTGATCGCGCGAGTTTGGAGCTGTCCATGGAGATGGCGGCGATGTTCTTCTGTTCGCTGTGTACAGAGAGCGCGGCGCGGTAGCTTTCTTCCGCACGCTGCCAGTCTTCGCTCGCCGCAGCCGCATCCCCGACCTGCCCGAGCACGAACCCGCGCGTCGGCGCGTCGGCCATGAGCGGCAGCGCCTTCTCCAGTCGTTCCACCGCGCCGGACCAGTTGTTCACGAACGCTGCATCGAGGCCCGCCGCGACGAAAGCCGCAGCGGCCGCCTCACTCGGGCGCTTCTGCTTCGCGTAGGCGAAGCTGAGCATCCGCCAGAGCGCCTTGTCCTGCGGATTGAGCGCCCGGGCGTTTTCGAGCGCACGCGCGGCGCGGTCGTCGCCCGCGGCGAGCATCAATGCGCCGCAGGCCCGCCAGATCGGCGCGGCGGAGGCGCCGCCCTCTCGCGCAATCGCCCACATTTCGTCGAGCGCTTCGCGTCGTGACTGCGGCTCCCTCACCTTCGTCACGGCATCTCGTACGCGCTTGTCGGGGTCCTGCAGCAGGGTCGCCGCCGCGTCGACGAAGGAGGCGCGCGCGGCGGTCATCGCTTCGGCGCGGGCCACACGCGGCGCGTCGCGAAGCGCCGGCACAACGCGACCGGCATCTACGTCGCCCGCTTCAAAGTCTGCAGCGGCGTCCGCGAAGGCGCTGTCCTGCAGAAGGCGCGCCAGTTCGACCGCCTGATCCCCGGTGATCCGCCCGTCGGCGACGAGATCGAGAAGCTGCGCGAGTTGATCCTGCCGCGACATGGGCGCCGCTTCTCGCGAGTCCACTTGCGTGGCGACGACATAGACGCCGGCGACGATCAGCAGCAGCGCCGCCGCCGCGCCAAGCACTGTCGCAGGCGGAATCCGCTTACGCGCCCTGCGGGCGCTTTGCACCGCGGCGGCATCGACGGCGCGCCCCTCCACGCGCGCGCGCACTGCGGCTTCGACGACATCCATCTCCCGCGCGGCCGCAGCGCCGTTCCACGCAGAGATATCCTCCACATGAATGTGCCCGAAGCCGAGCGGCGGCGTTACGCCGCGATCAAGCGTAACCGGCACCAGCCTGCCGGCTTCGCGCGCGCGTCCCGCTTCATCGCGCACGAAGTCGGACTCTATCGACGCGTGCGTCCATGTAACGATCACCGCTTTCGCCGCCGCGAGTTCGCGCTCTATGACGCGCGCATAGTCATCACCCGCAACAAGCGCCCGATTCCACCACACTGAGAGCCCACGCCCCGCCAGCGCTTCCGCGAGGGGCCGGACCCGTTCGCGATCCTCACTGGCGTAGGAGATGAAGACGTCGGCCATCTGCGATTTGCGCGCTCCGTTGAGACGGTTCTCATAGTGACGCGAACCACGGGCGGGAAGGTGGCGCCGCGCGCATCATCCGCAGCGTGTCACGAAAGCATCGCCGCCTTCCGGAACACCGTCGGCAGACCATGTGCGCCGACATCGGCGAACGCGCGCCAGTCGCCTTCGGCGTCGCCCTCCGCCGTCCAGACTTCCAGCGTTAGGGTGAAGTGCGTGAAGACGTGCCGCACCGCGCCGCTTGCGCGCCAGTCGGCGTCTGCGGGGGCATGCGCCCGGGCGGCGTCCCGGTCCCAGACCTCGTCACGCCAGGGCGTGGTCGGGAGCGCGACCATGCCGCCCAGGAGCCCCTTCTCCGGCCGCCGGACGAGAAGGATGTCGCCGCCCCTCAGCAGCCGGAACGCCACGCCATGGCGTTCCGGCTTGGCCGCCTTTGCGCGTCGGCGCGGAAAGGTCTCCGGCGCCCCGCTTTCTAGCGCCTTGCAGGCGAAAGCCGCCGGGCATCGGTCACACCCCGGCGCGCGGGGCGTGCATACCGTCGCGCCGAGATCCATCAGCGCCTGCGCCCAGTCGCCCGGTCTTTCCGGCGTCACATAGCGCGCCGCCAGAGCTGCAAGCTCGGGCTTGGCGTCCGGCAGCGGCGTTTCGACCGCGTGAAGTCGCGCCATCACCCGCTCGACGTTTCCATCCACAACATTCGCCGGCAACCCGAACGCAATCGTGGCGATGGCGGCGGCGGTGTAGGCCCCGACCCCGGGCAACGCCCGCAATGCGGTCTCGTCGGCAGGGAATCCGCCGGCCCCCGCGACAGCGAGCGCCGCCGCGTGCAGGTTGCGGGCGCGACTGTAGTAGCCGAGGCCCGCCCACAGCCGGAGTACGTCCTCCCTTGGCGCGGCAGCGAGATCGGCGACGGTGGGCCAGCGGCTCACGAAGCGCTCGAAATAGGGACTGACGGTCGCGACGGTGGTCTGCTGCAGCATGACCTCCGACAACCAGACCCGGTAGGGGTCCATCCGCGCCGGCCCGTTCGGCGGGGCGCGCCAGGGCAGCGATCGCGCATGCCGGTCGTACCAGTCCAACAACGCCACCCGTAGTGCTCCCAGCGCACTCACAGGACTACTCACAACTACATCTGGGGTTTTCGGCTTGCGCCGCCCGGCGGGCATTTAAGGTCTCTTAACGTCTTTGCCGATTCTCTGGGGGGCCATGTTGCCCAAACGCGCGCCCATTCCCAAACCCGAAGGCCCGGTCGACCCCCGGCTGGAAGCGGCCGCCCTTGAGGCGCTCTCCCGTCAGCGAGGCAAGGCCGCCTGGAAAGGCGGACCGCCGCAGGCGGGCGCGCTGACGGCCGCCATCATGCGCGACAAGATCGCCCCGAAGCAGACCGGCAAGTCGGTCCTCGAACTCAGACGCCAGTGGTCCGACATCGTCGGCGCGAAGCTCGCGCAGATGACGGAACCGGAAAAAATCTCGCGCGGCCCCGCCGGCGCGACGCTCACCGTCCGGGTCGCCGGCCCGGCGGCGCCCTTCGTCCAGCATCAGAGCGCGCTCATCATCGAACGCTGCAATCTCGCTGGCGCGGGGGTGAAGGCATTGCAGATCAAACAAGGCGCGATAAACCGCAAAGGCCCTACCTCGAACGTGCGGCCCCTTTCGGCACCGCTCTCGGCGGACGAGGAACGCCTTCTGGCGCTGTCGCTCGCGCCGATCGGCAGTCCGGCCCTGAAGGCCGCGCTCACCCGGCTCGGTCGCGCCATCGGCCAGCGCCGCTGACACCGCACCCGGCTGAGGGCGGGCGCTTCCGGTCAGGCCCGTCGCAGGCTAAGAGGACCCCTTCCGTTCCCTTCCCGCCGGCGCGCCGAACCGACGCGTCGAGCGAAAACCGCAGGCTGACCCCATGATCGACCGCCGCCAGTTCGCGCTCTTCGCCTCGTCCCTCGCCCTCGTGGCCGCCTGCGAGGGCGGCGGCGGCGCCTCGAAGTCCGCCGTCGAAGGCGATATGTCGCTCGGACCGGCGGAAGCCAAGGTCACGCTGATCGAATACGCGTCGCTGGCGTGTCACGCGTGCGCGGCCTTCCACAAGGATGTCTGGCCGCAGTTGAAGGCCAACTATGTCGACACGGGCAAGATCCACTTCATCTTCCGTGAGTTCCCGGCAGGCGAACCGACGATCGCGCGCGCGCAACATATGCTCGCTCGCTGCATGTCCTCGACGCCGGACCAGTATTTCAAGGCCGTCGACATGTTCTTCGACGCGCAGGACTCGATTTTCCAGGCGGCCCAGACCGGACAACTCCGCCAGAAGCTGCTCGAACTCGCCAAGACCGGCGGCCTCTCCGACGAACAATTCACCGCATGCATCGCAGACGAAACACAGACCAAGCGCCTGCAGAAAGTCGCGGAAGAAGGCGAGAAGGCGTTCAAGATCACCGGCACGCCGACGCTGATCCTCAACGGCGAAGTGCTCGAGAATACTGCCGACAACCCCTACAGCTACGAGCGTCTCTCCAAGCTCATCGACGCCAAGCTGACGGCGTAGCGGCGGAAGGAGCCGACGCGCCCGTGCACATCGTCGAACTCCGTCTTTCGGGCTTCAAGTCCTTCGTCGATCCGGTGCGCCTCGTGATCGAGGCCGGGCTCACGGGCGTCGTGGGCCCGAACGGATGCGGGAAGTCGAACCTGCTGGAAGCCGTGCGCTGGGCGATGGGCGCGACGTCCGCAAAGGCCATGCGCGGCAGCGACATGGACGACGTCATTTTCGCCGGTACGAATGCACGACCCGCGCGCGAGCACGCCGAGGTCATACTGGTGCTCGACGCGGAAGGCGCAAAACCGCCACCCGGAGTCGCACCCGCCGACACTCTGGAAATTTCGCGCAAGATCAAGCGCGAGGCTGGCTCCACCTACCGCATCAACGGACGCGAAGTGCGCGCAAAGGACGTGCAACTCCTGTTCGCGGATGCGTCCACCGGCGCCAATTCGCCGGCGCTCGTGCGGCAAGGCCAGATCAGCGAACTCATCGCCGCAAAGCCTGAAAACCGTCGCCGCATTCTTGAGGAAGCCGCCGGGATCGCCGGGCTGCATGCGCGACGTCACGAGGCCGATCTCAAACTAAACGCCGCATCGGCAAACCTCCTGCGCCTCGACGAGGTCGCCTCGGAGATCGACGCGCAGCGGCAGGCGCTGAAACGACAGGCGCGACTCGCGGAGCGCTATCGTGGCCTTGCCGACGAGCTGCGGCGAACGGAGGCGCTGTCGTTGCACCGCCGCTGGGTCGACGCCGCAGAAGCCCTCGCCGCGACGCAGGGCGATCTTCGTGCTGCGGAGCGCGACGTCGCCGAAGCTGCGACCGCCGCGTCGCAGGCGCGCCGCGCTGCTGAAGAGTCTGCCGACAAGCTCCCCGCTCTGCGTGAGGAGGAACTTGTGGCGGCGACCGTGCTGCGCCGCCTCGAAGGCGAGCGCGTAGGTCTTGAGCGCGATCTGCGTGACGCCGAAGCGATCGTGGCGCGCGCCGTGGAAGCCCTTCAACGCCTCGATCAGGAAGAAGAGCGCGAAGCACGCATGCGCGCGGACGCAGAGACCGTGCTGGCGCGCCTCGAGGCCGAACACATCGACCTCTCCGGCGCCGGCAATGACGGTTCATTCGAAGCGCTGGAAGCCGCGCTGAAGACGCGCGACGCCGCGCGTACGGAGGCCGACGCCGCACTGCAGTCGCTCGTCGCCGCCGCCGCAGAGGCGCAGGCGCAACGCGCGGTGCTGGAAGCAAACGCGCGCGAGGCCCGCGCTCGCCTTGGTCGCGCGGAAGAGCGCCTCGCCCTGATCGCGCGCGATATAGCCGCCGTCGACGCGCCGAACGATCTCGCAGCGCGCATCGCCGATGCGGAAGCGCGCGTCGTCGCAGCGCAAAACGCAGCGGATACGGCGCGGGCGGCAGAGGCAGCGGCGGAAGCGGCGCTGAAGGAGGCCGATGCCGCGCTCCGTGAGGCCGATGCCGCACGCAACGACGCCGAACGCAAACGCGCAGAGGCGGCGGCAGAAGTGCGCGCGCTTGAGCAGCTTGTCTCGAAGCCGAGCGGCAAGAGCTATCCACCCGTCCTCGGCGACATCGAGGCCGCTCCCGGTTACGAAAAGGCCGTCGCCGCGGCACTCGGCGATGACATCGAGGCCTCGCTCGCGGCAGCGGCGCCGCTGCGCTGGGCCGGCGCCGATCCGCGCGCGATCCAGTGGCCTGCCGGCGTGACGCCTCTCGCAAACTTCGTCACCGCACCGCCGGCGCTCGCGGCGCGCCTCGCCTTGTGCGGGGTCGTCGATCGCGCCGAAGGGCCGCGTATGCAGAAGATGCTCTCGACGGGTGCGCGTCTCGTGTCTGTCGACGGCGATCTTTGGCGCTGGGACGGCTTCGTGCGGCGCGACGATGCGCCGGCGCCGGCCGCTGCACGTCTGGAACAACGCAATCGCCTCACGGCGGCGAGAAAGGAACTGAAAGTAGCGGAAGCCGCCGCGGAGACCGCTCGAAAGGACTCAGACACCGCGCGAAAACACCGTGAGGATGCTGACTTGCAAGCGCGCGCGGCGCGTCAGGCGGCGCCCGCCGCCGTCGCGGATGGTTTGCGTGCGACCGCCTCCAGGGACGCGCTGGTCGCCGAGCAACGTCGTCTCGACGAGCGACGCGACGTCGTGAAGGTGCAACATCTCGCCATCCTCGAGGAACGCGACGCCGCGAAACTCGCCCTTGGCAACGCGGAGACGGCCCGCGCCAGCGCGCCGGTCGCCGACGAGAGCGCCATTGCGGCCGCGCGCACGAAGTCGGACGCCGCGCGCGCCGCCTTCGATGAAACTCGTGCATCGCTGAATGCGCTCAAGCAGGCCGAAACTGCGCGACAGATGCGCCTGCGTGCGGTGGAGACCGAACAGTCCGACTGGGCGCGCCGCAATGAAGCGGCGACGCGCCGTCTCGCCGAGATCGATACCGCCCGCATTCGCGAAACCAAGGCGCTCGACGAGGCGAAGGCTGCGCCAGTGCGCGTCACAGCCGCACTCGCGCAACTGGCGGATCAATCCGCACTGGCGGAAAAGCGTCGCCTCGCCGCCGCCGATGCCCTGTCGACTGCCGAGAAGACCGCGCGGGAAGCCGACGCGACGGCGCGCGACGCGGAGATGCGGCACGCCGAACGTCGTGAGGCCCGCGCCGGCGCTGAAGCCCGCGCGCACGCCGCCGCCGAACGGTTGCACGGTGTAGAGGCGCTCGCCCGCGAACAGCTAAGCTGCGCGCCTGAAGAACTCGCCGAACGCGCCGGGCCGCTGATGGCGCAGGCGCTCGGCAAGGCGCCGCTCGCCGACATCGACAGGAAGCTCGAAAAGCTCCGCGGCGAACGGGAAGCAGCCGGGCCGGTAAACCTCCGCGCGGAAGAGGAGCTTGAAGAGGTTGAGCTGCGTCTAGCCACGCTCGCACGCGAACGCGCCGACGTGGACGCGGCCGTCCAGAAGCTGAAGCAGGCGATCGGGCGCCTCAACGCCGAAGGCCGCCAGCGGCTGCTCAAGGCGTTCGAGGTCGTGAACGCGAATTTTGCGCGGCTGTTTGCGACGCTCTTCGAAGGCGGCGTCGCGGAGTTGCGGTTGACGGAGTCGGAAGATCCCCTCGCCGCTGGCCTGGACATCTTCGCCTGCCCGCCCGGCAAGCGGCTCTCGACGCTGTCTCTGATGTCCGGCGGCGAACAGTCGCTGACGGCAACGGCGCTCATCTTCGCGGTGTTTCTCGCGAACCCCGCGCCGATCTGCGTGCTCGACGAAGTCGATGCGCCGCTCGATGACGCGAACGTCGACCGGTTCTGTCGCATGCTCGACGAGATGCGCCGCCTCACCGACACGCGCTTCCTCACGATCACGCACAACCCCGTCACCATGTCGCGCATGGACCGCCTCTTCGGCGTGACGATGGCCGAACGCGGCGTTTCGCAGATTGTGGCGGTGGACCTGCAACGCGCGACGGAACTGGTCGCGGCGGAATAGTCCGATGACAGCCGCCATCGCGATCATCGGCGGCGGATTCAGCGGCGCGCTTCTCGCCATCCGTCTCGCACACGCAGCGCCTGAACGCGTGGTCCATCTGATCGAACGCAGGCGACGCGCCGGCGTCGGTTTGGCGTATGGCGCTTGCGAACCTCACCACCTGCTCAACGTGCCGACCAGCCGGATGAAGGTTGGCCTTGAGCCCGGTTTCACCGATTGGCTGCACGCGCGAACCGGCTTCAGGCCGCCCGAAGGCATCGCGCCGGCCGATGCATTCGCGCCGCGCGCGCTGTTCGGCGCATACATGGAAGAACGTCTCGCGGAGACGCACAGCGTCCGGCGCATTCGCGGCGACGCCGTGCGCATCGCGCGCGCCGAACGCCAAGTCTTGCTCGCGGACGGCCGGGCCGTCGACGCCGACATCGTCGTTCTGGCGACGGGCAATCGCGCACCGCCGCCGCTGCGTTTCGCTCACGACTCGGCGAACGCCGCACCTGACCCGTGGTCGCACGACGCCTTCGACGATCTTCACGCAGATGCGCCAGTGCTTTTCGTCGGCGTCGGGCTCACTATGGTGGACATCGCGCTCTCGCTCGCCGCGCGCGGCCACCGAGGAGAGATGATCGCACTTTCGCGACACGGTCTCCTGCCCACGCGCCATGAAGCGGGCGGGTCATGGCCCGCATTTCTCTCAACCGTCGACGCTACGTCCGTGCGCGGCGCAATGGCGTTGGTGCGTCGAGAGATAGCGAAGGCCGTAGCGGCAGGCGTCCCGTGGCGACGCGTGATCGATGCGGCACGGCCTGAGGTGGCGCGGGTCTGGCGCGCGTGGCCGCAGAGCGAACGCGCACGCTTCCTGCGTCACGCACGGATCTACTGGGACGTTCATCGCCACCGCATGGCGCCGCAGATCGCCGATGCACTCGATGCGTTACTGGCGTCAGGCCAGCTGCGTGTGGTTGCGGGACGCCTTGCAGGAAGCGACGCCGACGGCGTTCGCGTACGACTGCGAGGCGGCGGTGAGGAAATCCTGCGCGTCGCGCGCGTCTTCAACTGCACCGGCCCTGCGAGCGATTTTTCCAGCACCGAGGAACCGCTCTACGCGGACCTCAAGCGCAACGGCCTTGTGCGCACCGACGCGCTGATGCTCGGGATCGAAACGGAAGAGAGCGCGCTCGTGGACGCGTCAGGGGCCGTTTCGGACTGGCTCTTTGCTCTCGGACCTCTGACGCGACCCGCATACTGGGAAGTGACGGCGGTTCCGGAGATCCGTGCGCAAGTGGATGCGCTGTCGCAACGACTCTTGCAGCATGCGCCTCTCCCCGCGACAGATCTCGCCGACGTCTTCGGCGATCTCGGCGCGGGGATCTGAGTCCCAGTCCTTAGCGCGGGCCGCCATTGGCGACGCAGCTTGAATATTCCTGCTCGCGCTTCGCGGTGCGCTGACGGGCGGTCATGGCGCCGCCGACGCCGCCGACAACCGCGCCGACCGCGCAGTTGCGACCGTCATCGCCGCCGGCCATCGCGCCGACGCCGCAGCCTGCCGCCGCGCCAATGCCGGCTCGCGCGAGTTTGCTCGGCTCTGGATAGGTCCGGTCCACATACGCCTGACACTCCGCGCGCACATTGCGGCGCGGCGCGCTGCTCGTGGAGGCGACACGCGTGACCGTGGCCGGCGCGGCCGCCTTCGGCGCTTCCGCCTTCTGCGTTTCGGTGCGCACCATGGCGAGACGCGCCTCGTCCGCGAAGGCGCCTTCCGGGAAGGCGGTCAGAAAGACTTCGTAGGCCTCGCGCGTGTTCTTTGCGCGGGTTTCGGCCCATGCATTCGCCTCCGTGGTGGAGACGGTCGCGGGTTCGACGGCGCCCGCCGCCGCGTGCACGTCGGCGCGCGTGGCGTTGGCGCCGTCACTGTTGGTGACCAGCACCGCCGCGAGAAGAGCCGCGACGAGCAGACCGCCGCCCAAAGCGGCAAAGACGAACGGCTTCTGCATGAATTGCCCCTGACTTCAGCTGTTACGACGCCAATCGTACGCGCCCGAACATGAACGGGACAAAAATGACGAAGGTTTCAGGCATGACGAAACCTTCATCTTGTCTCGACGCCCGCTCGCGCAGGAGGCGAGCCCTGCACGCATCGGAAGAATGCACCGTCAGGGCAGGTGAACGAGCGCGTCGTCGATCTTCACGCCGCCGCGTTCGACCACCAGGAACTGGTAGTTGCGCTGGCCTTCCGCCGTCTCGGCATCGATGCCCTGCGCCTGGGTGGCGAATTGCTGCCGCAGATAGCTCGAGATTTCACCGGCGGTGACGACCCGGTTGCGGTTCTGGTCGGCATCGCCGCCGAGGCCTGCGCGAAGGAAGTGCGAGAGATAGCCGCCCGCCTGGAATTTCGCTGCGACGGCGCTGGTGAGATCCTCTTCCGAGCTGAACAGCCCCATCACGCCTGGCTGGGAGACCACGTCGCGCGCAAAGCCGCCGCTGAAGCAGCTGTCGAGCGCAAGGATGGACACGCCCGCGCGCACGGTGCGGAACATCTGCGCCATCTCATCATCAAGCATGAGCCCGCCGATTAGCGCGATCGCCTCGTCGCGGTTGTCGGGCTCGCCGCTACCCGGACGCGCGGGCACCTGCGTGCCATGACCCGAATAGAAGAAGAGGAACATATCGTTTGGACCGGCTGCAGCGGCGACGCGGGCGAACGCGGTGCGCACTGCGGCGGGCGTCGCTTGTGCATCCGTGAGCACGACGCTCTCCGGCGCTAGAACACCCTGACGGCGCAATGTCTCGGCCATCTTGCGGGCGTCGTCGGCGGTATAGGCAAGGTTGCTCGCGGTTCCTGCATAATCGGAAATGCCGACCATGACCGCATAGACCTTCCCCCGGCGGACACCCGCGACCGGGCCCGTCGGACCAGTGGCGGCGCCGGCGCTCAAGCGCAGCGTGTACGCGCCCGTCTCACGCGCCTGATACGATGTGGCGCGCACGGTGTAGGCCCCGTCTTCAGGAAGCGTCCACGCAACGCGGGCATTGGAGCTTCCCTGTGCGGCGTCGTCATTGTCCTGCTGCGCGCCGGAGGGCGCGTTGACGATCAGATAGCTGTCGAACTCGCTCGACTGCATGTCGACGGTGATCGCCTGTCCGCGACGGCCCTGAAAGGTGTAGCGGTCGAGGAACTCCCCGCTCTGCAGTGTGGCGTCGCCCTGCGCGAGACGGCCGCTGACTGCGGCCCCCATGGTCAGGACACCGCCTGTCGCAGCGGGCCCGGCGGCGCTGACGGCGGTGGAACGCTCGCCGGACGCCGCAAGCGCGCGCAGCGTCAGTTCATAGGCGCCGAGCCCGCCCGATGCGTAGCTTGTGGCGATGACCGTGTATTCGCCGTCTTCCGAGAGAGAGGTTTCAAGCAGGCTGTTCGTCTGGCCCTGCGCGGCGTCGTCATTCTGTTCACGCGCGCCTGAGGGCGCCACCAGCGCCACCAGCGTGTCGAAGGCGCCCGAGCGCATATCGATTGCGATGCGCTGCCCGCGCCGGCCCTGGAAACGATAGCGGTCCTGCAGGGCGCCGTTGTTTCCGGCTTCGTCGCCTGCCGCGAGCGCACCGCGCGACACCTGCCCGATCACGAGCGGCGCGGCCTGCGCCGGCGCCGCACCCGCCGATGCGGCGGCGATGGAAAGCCGGTAGGCGCCGCTTTCACCGGACTGGTAGCTCGTCGCCTGCACACGGTACTCGCCGTCCGCCGGAAGCGTGACGAGCAGACGGCTGTTCTTGTTGTTCTGTCCGCCCGCCGAGTCGTCGTCGTTGTAGGCGGAGAAATTGTTGGGGCCGCCGATCATCACGTAGGGATCGAAGGCGGTGGAACTCAGGCGAATGTCCAGCGCCTGCCCGCGGCGCCCCTGGAAGACATAGCTGTCGTAGAACTCACCGGACCGCAGCGTGGAATCGCCCGCCGCAAGTGTGCCGTTCACGCTCGCGCCCACCGTGATCGGCGTCGCCGGACGCGTCGGACCGCGTTGCTGGGCCGCGTTGCCGATGGCGCCGTCGTTCGACGCGACCGCGCCGCCGCCGGGAAGTTCGACGGTAAGCGTGTAGGCGCCGGAGTCGCCACGCTGATAGCTCGTCGCGGTGATGCGCAATTCGCCGTCGGCGGGCATCGTGACGAGGACTCGGCTGTTGCGCGATCCGCGCTCGGTCTCGTCGTCGTCATTGTCCTGACTGAAATTGTTGGGGCCGCGCACGATGAGATACGGATCGAAGGCGCTCGAGCGTAGGCGGATGATGTATTGCTCCCCGCGCCGCCCCTGCAGGCGCCAGGTGTCCTGGAATTCTCCGCTCGACAGCGTCGCGTCGCCCTGCGCCAGCGTGCCGTTGACGGACTGGCCGACGGAAATCGTTCCCGCAGTTTGCGCCGGCGTGGCGGCGGGCGTCGCCTGCTGGACTGTCCCAGCGCCGTCGCTGACAGCGAGCGTGTAAGCGCCGCGCTCCCCGGACTGGTAGGTCGTGGCGCGGACGCGGTAGGTCCCGTTGGCGGGGAGCGTCACGTCGATGACGGCGTCCTTGGTCCCTTGCGAGACGTCGTCGTTGTCCCGCTGGAATCCGTTCGGACCGCTGATGATAAGGTAGGGATCGAGCGCTGAGGACGACATGCGGATGACCACGCGTTGTCCTGCGCGGCCAGTGAACGAGTAGTCGTCGACCAGTTCACCGCTCGGCAGGGTGGAGTCACCTTGTCGCAGCTCGCCCTGCGTTCGCCCGGTGAGGTTCAGCGCCTGTTGCGCGGCGGCTGGAGCCGCCAGACCGAGAAGCGCGGCCGCGAAGGCCATGCACGCCAACGACCAGACGCTGCGCATAACCGCCCTCCGCGAATCCCCTGCAACCCTGAATCCTTAAGGCCCGCGAGCCCCCGCCTCAACACAAGACTGTGAAGGCGCCCCGTCTTGGGCCGCAGGATGCGCCCCTGGGCGGGAACCCGGGAGGGAGTTGGGTGCTTGTCCCGCATCGCCCCAACGAAGAAGGTTCGAACGCCCTCATGTCCGCGCGTATTCTCATTGTCGAAGACGAAGCGCTCGTCGCGATGGAGATGGCGGCGGTGCTGCGTGATCGCGGCTACGAGCCTGTCGGCGTCGCCGCGGACTCACGGATGGCCAGGGCGCTGGCGGCGCGCGGGGTAGATCTCGCGCTCGTGGACTGCCAGCTGCGCGACGGCGTCACCGGACCTCAGGTCGGGCGGCACCTCATCGACGAACACGGCGCGGCGGTCATCTTCGTGACGGCCAACCCCCGTCTCGTCGAGCATGTGCGCGACGCCCACGGCGTGATCGCAAAGCCGAGCGACGACGATGCCCTGTTTGCGGCCATTGAGACGGCGCTCAGCCGTCGCAACAGCCACGGCGACTCGAACGCACCGAACTGATCAGCCCAGACTGTCAGCCTGCCGCTCGACGGAAGCAATGGGCACGCGGACGACCACGCGCACGCCTTCGGGCTCCCAGAACCGCTCCACTTCACCGCCGAGTTGCCCGCCGGCGCTCACGTCGAGCAGACGCGAACCGAAACCAAGCACGCCGCCCGGCGCGGCCACAGGCGGCCCGCCCGCTTCGCGCCATGTGAGTTCATAGTTGTCCGCGATGCGGGAGCCAGAGATGAACACCTTGCCGCTGTCAGCGGACAGCGCGCCGTACTTGGTCGCGTTCGTCGCCAGTTCATGAATGATGAGCGCGACGGGCGTCGCCACGCGGTCGGCGATGGCGATGTCCTCACCCTCGATCACGAGGCGATCGTCCACATCGGCGGCGTAGGGCTCCATCAGGATCCGCACCAGCGCGAAGATGGTAGGCTCAGGCGCGGTCGGTCGGGACGCGTCGCTGTGGGGGCGTGCAAAATCGTGCGCGCGACCGAGCGCGTCGATGCGTTTCCGCAACTGCGCGGCAAAGGGCTTGGCGTCGGGACTATTGCGCAAGGAAAGTGCGATGAGGCTCGTGACCACGGCGAAGATGTTCTTGATGCGATGGCTGAGTTCGTGGCTCAGCGTCTCCATCATGGCGAGCGCCATTTTGCGGTCGTGGATGTCCGTGCAGGTTCCGAACCAGCGCACGATGGCGCCCTTCGCGTCGCGCATGGGAAGCGCGCGGCCGAGGAACCACAGATATTCGCCGTCGTGCCGGCGCAGACGGTACTCGATTTCGTAGGGTTCGCCGGTCTTGAGCGAGTGGTTCCATTTCTCCCAGGCAAGCGGCTGGTCTTCGGGATGGAACATGCCGTTCCAGCCTTCGCCGTCGGTGGAGCCGTCGGGCATTCCCGTGAATTCGTACCAGCGCTTGTTGTAGTAGTCGTGATGGCCGTCGGGCAGAGTCGACCAGGTGATCTGCGGTGACAGATCGGCGATTTCGCGAAAGCGGTTCTCGCTTTGCTCGAGTTGAAGCTTCAGCGCCTGAAGCTTTTCGATCGATGTCTTGGCGTCGTGAATGTCGGTGCAGGTGCCGTACCAGCGTGTGACGGCGCCGCGCGAATCCTCGAACGGCAGGGCGCGCGCGACGAACCAGCGATACTCGCCATCATGCCGGCGCAGACGCATCTCGGACTCGTACGGCGCGCCGAGCTTCAGCGCTTCCGCCCAGCGCGCGTGCGTATCGGCGACATCGTCCGGGTGGACGAAGGGATCCCAGCCTGTCGGCGTGATGTCGGGATTGGCGCCGGAATACTCGTACCAGCGGTCATTGTAGTAGTCGGGGATGCCATTGCGCCGCGCCGACCACACGATCTGGGGTGAGAGATTGGCGATCTGGCGCGCGCGTTCGCCGCTTTCCTGAAGCTCCCGCTGGCGTTCATTGAGTTGGCTCACCGCCGTTCGCAACAGCACCGCCGCTGCGGTCAGCACGAAGCAGAGGAAAATGAACACCGCGATCGGCATCGTCGCATCGGTCGCCGTGGCGAAACTGTAGCGGGGCGACAGGAAGAAGTAGACGCACAGGACCGCCGAGAGCACGCTCGCCGCCGCCGCATACAAGCCGCCGCAGAAATAGCCGATCCCCACCACCGCGAGCAGGAAAAGCCCGAAGGGCGAGCTGTCGCCGAGCAGCGGATCCAGGAGGGTGCGGCCCAGAAACGCCACCGCCACGCACGCGAGCGCCGTGGCGGCGCTTCGCACCGGCGACCACGGCCTTGCGGGCGTCACGCGGACGAGTCGTTCCAGGATCCGGTTGTTCAAGCGCTCGGCCTTTCCACCCTGCACTGTTGCGCCGCCGCATGCCGCCGCAACCGCCCCTGAGGAAATCCTGAAGGCAAAGCAGTCTTCGTTCTTATCCACAGACCCGCAACGGGTCTGTCGAGTTCCCAACACAGCAAAATTTCCAAAACCGCAAGGTTCCGAAACCGGGTTCCCGCCGCCGCGTTGTCTGCCGGTCACTTCTGCAGTGGCGAGGAGAACGACCATGACGAAACTGAAGGAAAAGTCCCCCGTCCAGACGTCGGATAACGATCTCGTCGCGGGCCTCCCCGCCGCCGACGTGCGCCGTCTGATGCAGGCCGCGCGCACGGTGGAACTCGCGCCGGGCGAGGTCGTCCTCGACGCCGACGCGCCGATCAAGGAGGTGTTGTTCCCCGAAACCGCCGTGCTCGCCTATGTGGGGTGCTACGAGGACGGCGCGTGCGCGGAGATGATCAGCGTCGGCCGCAACGGCGCCACGCCCATCGACGCGCTCATCCGGGGCGAAACCGCTGCCCACCGCTGCGAGGTGCAGGTGCCGGGCACCGCCAAGGCCGTGCCGGTGGAGGCCTTCGAGGCGCTGCGCGCGAAAAGCGACGCGGTCGCGGAAGCGACATCGGAGTACGCCCGCGACTTCGTCGACCAGGTGATGACCGTCGCCGCCTGCAACGCCGCGCACGCCGTGGAGGAACGCGCCGCCCGCTGGCTGCTCGACCTCCACGACTGCGTCCCCGGCGACGACATCCGCATCACCCAGGAACGCATGGCCGAAATGCTCGGCGTGAACCGCTCGACGGTGAGCGGCATCGTGCAGGACTTTCGGGAGCGGGGGCTGATCGCCACGAGCCGCGGCGTGATCACCATCACCGACCGCAAGGCGCTGGAAGCGGCGTCATGCGATTGTCACCGGGGATGATGGGCGGCGACGGGGGCGTCGCCGCTCCGGGTCACGTCCGGGCGTTCCGCCGCACCTTTTCAAACCATTGTTTTTGCGCTCTTTTTCTAGACCTGCGGTTTGTTGACACTCCGGAGAGTCGCCTCTAGCTTCCGCCCGCGTTCGTGAGGGTGATCCCGGTTGCCGGGACCGCCCTTGCGGCGTATCGACCGTTTCCATGGCCGATCCCGACACCCCTCCCCCCAGCGCTCCCGGTTCCGGTTCGGATCCTTCGGCGCTGCGACGCAGGGTGGCGCAAGCGCAGGCTGAAAAGGCCCGCCGCGACGCCCCGCCCGAACCGACGAACGCCGGCACTTTGGCGCTCAGGATGGGGGGCGAGTTCGGGGCGGCGGTGCTCGTGGGCGCGGGGCTGGGCTACGGGGCCGACTATTGGCTCCAGACAAGTCCGTTCGGGCTCATTATCGGGCTCGGCCTCGGGTTCATCGCGGGCGTCGTGAATGTCGTGCGCGCCTCCTCGGCGTACGCGAAGGATCACCCGGTCGATCCCAACGCGCCGTCCATCCCGGATGACGCCCGAGACTGAGCGGACGAGACGGCCTTGGCCAACGACCCGATGCACCAGTTCCAGATCGAGCGGTTCGCGCCGTTCGACATCAATGGAATTGACGCCTCCTTCTCCAATGCGAGCCTGTTCATGGTCGCCGGCGTCGCCGCCGCGACCCTGTTCATGACGCAGGCGATGTCGAAGAAGGCCCTCGTGCCGGATCGCGCGCAGGCGGTCGCGGAAGGCGCCTACACTTTCATTCACTCCATGGTCCGCGACGCGACGGGCGCGGAGGGCGTGAAGAAGTTCTTCCCCTTCGTCTTCTCGCTCTTCATCTTCATCTTCATGGCGAACATGCTCGGCATGTTCCCGATCTTCTTCACCACCACGAGCCAGATCGTCGTCACCGCGACGCTGGCGTTGATGGTGTTCGCGACCGTCATCATCGTCGGCTTCGCGAAGAACGGTCTCAAGTTCCTGAAGCTCTTCGTGCCCTCGGGCGTGCCGATCGCGATCCTGCCCTTCGTGACGCTGATCGAGATCATCTCCTTCTTCAGCCGTCCGCTGAGCCACGCCGTGCGTCTGTGGGCCAACATCTTCGCGGGCCACGTCCTGCTGAAAGTGTTCGCGAGCTTCGTGCCGATGATGGCGGCGGCCGGCTTCGTGGGCGTGCTCGGATCGATCCTGCCGCTCGGCATGACGGTGGCGCTCTACGCACTCGAATTCCTGGTGGCCTTCCTGCAGGCGTACGTCTTCGCCCTGCTGACCTGCATCTACCTCAACGACGCCCTTCACCCCGGACACCACTAGGTCCGGCCTCTCAACCGAACGTCTCTACCCAAGGAGTGAACATCATGGACGCGGAAGCCGCAAAGTACATTGGCGCTGGTCTCGCCTGCCTCGGCATGCTGGGCGCCGCCATCGGCGTGGGCAACATCTTCGGCTCCTTCCTCGAAGGCGCGATGCGCAACCCGTCGGCCGCGGAAGGTCAGTTCGGCAACCTGATCTTCGGCTTCGCCGTGACGGAAGCGCTCGGCATCTTCTCGCTGCTCATCGCGCTGCTGCTGCTGTTCGTCGTCTGACGGACAGCCGGAGTATCTGACCCATGGCCGCCGAGCCCGCTCACGGCGCGGAGGGTGCGCATGGCGCGGAACACGCCGCCGGTGCGTTCCCGCCCTTCGACGCCTCGCTGTTCCCGCACCAGCTCATCTGGTTCGCGATCACCTTCCTCGTGCTCTATTACTTCATGTCCCGCGTGGCCCTGCCGCGCGTGGCGGAGGTGCTTGAGACACGGGCGAAGACGATCCAGGGCGATCTGGATACGGCTGCGGCCACCAGCGCTGCTGCGGAGACCGCCAAGGCCGAAGCGGAACGCGCCACCGCCGAAGCGCGCGCCGGCGCGCGCAAGATCGTCGACGACATGCGCGCGGAAATGGCGGCGGCGCTCGCCGGCGATCGTGCTAAAGCCGACGAGAAGCTCGCCGCACAGGCCGCCGCCGCCGAAAAGCGTATCAACGACCAGCGCGCCGCGGCGCTTTCGGGCGTGGGCGCCATGGCCGACGATCTCGCGAAAGACATCGTCGCCAAGCTGGGCGGGAGGGCCTGATGGCTTTTGACGCCACCACCGTCGCGCTCGTCGCGTTCGTCATCTTCTTCGGCATTCTCTATGCGCTGGGCGTCCACAAGACGATCTTCGCCGCGCTCGACGGCCAGTCCGCGAAGATCGCCGCCGAACTCGCCGACGCCAAGCGTCTGCGCGAGGAAGCGGAAGCGCTGAAAGCCGAGTACGAAGCGAAAAAGGCCAAGGCCGAAACCGAAGCCGCCGACATCGTCGCCGCCGCCAGGGAACAGGCCCAGCGGGTCGCCGAAGAAGCCCGCGTACAGATGCAGGCCGACATCGCGCGTCGCCAGAAGCAGGCAGAGGACTCGATCGCCCGGGCCGAGGCGCAGGCGTCGGCGGAAGTCCGCGCCGCCGCGGCGGAAGCCGCCATCGCCGCCGCCGAAAAGATGCTGCGCAACGATCTCGGCGCTGACGCGCACGCCCGCCTCGTCGAGCAGGGCGCAAAGGATCTCGCCGCGAAGTTCGGCTGAACGGTTCTCTATACCGGACAACGAACGGCGTTCTTCCGCGAGGAAGAGCGCCGTTTTCGGTTTGGCAACGCTCGTCCGCCGGACGTCCCCTATCCGCTTTCCGGAGCGGAGGGACAAGGCGCGCATTGCCGAAAATTAGGGGGAGTCCGGCCCCCTCCGTCCCTCGCCCTCGCGCTTTCCGCTTCATGGCGCACAAGGCGCGGACGCCGTTGCGGCAGAAAAATCAGCAAAACAATCCGACCGGGTCGAAAGCTGAAGGACACTCCTCCCACGTCGCGTCCGAATGGTTCGGGCGCCGCGAAGAGGAGAGCAGAAGATGCAGTTCACCAGCCCGCTACGCCATCGCCGCGACGCCTTCGCCGCCCGTGCGCGCGAGCTGCATCTGTGGCTGCTCGAAGTCATGGCCTGGCTGATGGCCCGCGTGCCTGCGCCGCGTTTCCTGAAACTCGATTTCCGACGTGAACTCAGAAAGGCTCGTCGCGAGGTCCGCGTGCTGATCATGCTCAGCATGATCTCGCGTCTGCGGTTCAATGCGGATGCGCCAAGTGAGAAACACTTGCCGCAAAGCGCGCTCGGCTATCGACGCCGCCGCACGCGCCTCGTGCGCGCGATCACGCGCGGGATTTCGCTGCGCACCGTCCGCGACATGCGCGCGACTTTGGAAAACTTCGACAAAGTGGTGATGCGCGCGATCCGTCGCTTGCCGAAAAGGGGTGGCGTGCTCGGCGCTGTCGTCACGGTCACGACCGTGGCGATTGTTCTCTGCACCTCCGCGCCTGCACCCGCTGCAGAAGCTGCAGACACGTCATGACCATCGAAGCCGGACCGCGCACCTCCCGGTGCGCATACCCATGCCAAAACAACGCGAGATTCTCCGAAGTCTGGCGGCGCCCCCACATGCGCGGCCGGAGCTGCGCGGTCCGGCATGGAAAACATCGCTCTATTCTCCATCGCCCCCGTCTCCGCTATCTCACCGCCATGCACATCATCCACACGCCAGACGCGCCTGCGGCCGCGCCCATCTCCTTCGATGATTTTCTCAAGGTCGACATCCGTGTCGGCGAGATCATCGCCGTCGAGCCTTTTCCGGAAGCGCGCAAACCAGCCTTCAAACTGCAGATCGACTTCGGCCCCGCAATCGGTGTGAAGAAGTCGAGTGCGCAGATCACCGAGCACTACAGTCCCGAAGATCTGGTCGGACGTCAGGTCGCCGCCGTCGTGAACTTTCCGCCCCGACAGATCGGCAAGTTCATGTCCGAGGTGCTAACGCTCGGCTTTCCCGATGAGAACGGCGCAGTGGTGCTTTTCGCGCCGGACCGGAAAACGCCGATCGGCGGCCGGCTCTTCTAGGCAACAGGACGCGCGAAGGCGGCGGCGAGATCGGCGGGCACGCGCGCGGGGCGCCGCTTCACCGCGTCGAGCATCGCCCACGTGGTACGCGCGCGCGCCTTCTCAAGACCGTTCGTGCCGAGAATGCGCACATGGCGATCAAAGCGCGCGCCGCGCAGCTCGCCCAGCCACGTCTCCACGCGGATCGATTCGCCGAGTTTCGTCTCGCGCAGGAAATCCATCTCGAGGCGCGATGCGACCCAGACGTACTGCGCCTGCATCTCCGGGCTCGCGAAGGCGCGCCAGTGGCGCACGCCCGCCTCTTCGGCCCACGCGACATAGACCTTGTGGTTCACATGCCCGAGCTCGTCGATGTGCTCCGCGCGCGCCGTCGTTTCGAAGACGAATTGCGGCGTCGCCTCAGACATTCTCGCCTTCGAGATAACGTCGCGCATCGGCGGCGGCGCCGTTGGCCAGCGCCCGCGCCTGTTCCACCCACCGCTCGCGACCAATCCGCCCCTTGAAGGCGAGATAGCGTTCGATCCAGCCGATGTTGGCCGGCGTCCACGCCGAGATCTGATCAAAGTGGTAGATGCCGAGTGAATTGAGCGTCGACTCGATGCGCGGCGTGACGCCGTCAATGAGGCGCAAATCATCTGGCGCGCCGCCGCGCGCGGCCGGAAGGCCCTGCGGCTTCACTTCCGCACCGCCCTGCTCCAGCGGGGCGAACGTATCGTCGCGCGGCGCCTGAGGACGTTGCTCGGCGGCGACTTTCGGCGCCAGCGCGATGGACTGCTCCAGATAGCGAACGCGGCTGTCCAGATAGCGTGAACGCCATTTCAGGCGCGCCGCTTCCGGATCTTCCGCCGGCGCGGGACTTTCGACAATGACGGGCTCCGGCACCGGTGCGCTCTCAAGTGCTTCGATCCGCGCGAGAAGCGTCGTGCGTTCGGCCTCGAGATCCGCGAGACGACGCGTTGCGGAGACCGCGTCCGACTGCGCGCCCGCGAGCGCGCCTTCCTTTTCCGCGAGAATGCCGGCCATGCGCGCCCGCTCGCCGACGGCTTGCGTGGCGCGTGACTCCGCTGCCGCGAGGCGCTCGCGCAGCGCGGTCAGTTCATTGCGCACGCCATCGAGTTCGCCGGTATCGGCGATGGCCTGCGGCGTCTGTTCGATGACGCGCTCGCCTGCGTCGCGCAGACGCCCTTCAAGCCACGCGACGCGCGCTTCGAGGTAGCGCTGGCGCCACCGACGACGATTGTCAGCTTCATCATCGACGGGCGGCGCAACGATTGCGACAGGCTCGGGCTTCGGCGCGTTCGCCTCGCCCTCGAGATACCGCACACGCGCCTCCGCATAACGCGTACGCCAGCGCTCGCGATTGAGTTCATCGTCGGAGACGGAGGCGTCTTCAAGTTCCGCGATGCGCGCGTGCGCCGCCGCAAGGGACGCTTCCAGAGCCGCGTCGGGAGCGGTCACGCCTGCGAGACTATCTTGCGCCTCCAGGAAATTCACGCGCCCTTCGAGGTAGCGCGACTTCCAGCGCATGGCGCGCACTTCGACGCCCTCTTCAGTCGCCGAGGGGAGCGTCGCCTTGTCGAGATCGGCTTCCAGCAACGCTGCGCGTCTTTCGAGGTCGGCGCCTTTGGACTCGGCATCGCGAAGCGCGGTTTCCAGCAAGGCGAGTCGATCCGCGGCGGCGGAATCGGACGCGGCGGCGGCCAATTGGCTTTCGAGATCGCGGATGCGACGGTCGTGTTCGGCGCACTCTGTCTCACGTTCGTTCAGCTGCCGGCGCAGCGCCTCCGCCTCTTCGTTGGCCTGGTCGAAGCGGATCTGCATTGCATCGAGTTCGGCGTTGCCGAGCGTGTAGCCTCGATCGTCCGCAGGCGTGTATCCGACAAGCCCCAGAAGTTCGTTGCGCAGGCGGTTGCGTTCGCCGTCCCGTTCGATCCAGAGCGCGCGGTTGCGGATGCAGTGCCAGCTCCAGCCCGCGAGGCCGCCGCCGAACACTGCAGCCAGTGCGAGCGGCACGGCGAGTTGTTGAAGGAGGTAGAGCATGGGTCCCTGGCCTCAGGTCACGGTGAATTCGATGCGGCGGTTGCGAGCGCGGTTTTCCGCGGTGTTGTTGGGCGCGCGCGGCGCCGTCTGTCCGTAGCCCTTCGCGCTCAGCCGTTCGGCGGCGACGCCGCGCTCGGCGAGGTAGTCGCGCACAGCCTGCGCGCGGGTCTGCGACAGGGACATGTTGAGCGCGGGATCGCCGACATTGTCGGTATGCCCGGACACGGCGATCGAATAGTTATCGCAGCGGCGCGCGACGATTGCGAGATTGTCCAGCAACACGCGGCTGGACGGATCGATCGCCGCCGAACCTGTTTCGAACTCGACGACATTGCTGCGCATGAGCAGCCGGAACGCGTTCTGGCAGGTTTCGGCGCTGGCTTCCGAAAGGTTGAGCCCCTCGATCTCGCGGATGCCGAGGCTCTGGCCTTCGACCGTGAGATCCTTCACCGCCACAACGAAGGGCGCAGCGAGCGGCTTGTCGTAGTGAGCGCCGACATCGGCAACCGACGCCTGCTCTCCTTCGCCGATGACGGCGAGGCGGTTGTCCACGAGCCGCGCCTTGCCGCGCTTTAGCTTTCCCAGCTGCCGCAACGCGTCGAGCGCCACGTCGTCCCACACCGGCGAAGGCGCGCCGAGCGCAACTGTCATGCGGTCGGTCACTTTCAGCCCAGAGAACGGCGCGCGCGCCGCTTCCAGCAGCCGGTTGCGTACGGCCTCGCTCGGCACATGGCCGACAAGCGTCACGCCGGCTGAGGACTTCTCCGCGCTCCACGAAAATGGCGAAACGCGCGTGCCGACGATCGTCTGGTTGTCGACACCGGTGACGCCGCCGATATAGGGACCGCCGGGTCCTGCCGCCGCGATCGCGATCTCCTCCACGCGCACCTGTTCGCTGGAGGAGGCGACCCCGCCCGATACGACTGCTGTCTGCCCGTTCATCTCGACATCGATATCGGCGACGCCATTGCTGGCCAGCGCGCGTTCGACTTTCGATTTCAGCTGCGCCTCGATCCCGGAGAGCGACAGCGCGTGGGGACCGAACATGGCGGCGGCGAGGACGAATACGGCGATGCCGCAGCCCAGCCAGAAGCCCGTCCAGCACGATCCCGACGTGTTCATTCCGAGACGGCCTCCACCGCCCCGAGCGCGGCGCGCGACCGCGCCATGTGCACGGCGTCCGACAGGCGCTCGATGTCGTCTTCCACGTCGCGGCGCACGCCGTGCATGACGATGGCGCGCAACAGCCAGCCGCCGGCGAAACCGACGGCGATCGCCCCCGCGAAGAGCGCGATGTAGGACAGGACGAGGTTCGTCATCGCACGCTCACTTCCATTCGCCTGACAGGAGAGCCGGTTAAACCTGTATTCAACCGGGCGCCGCTCAGGCTACACTTTGTCAGCCCTAACAAGAACAGGAAAACCCTGAAACGAGCGTTCCTTTTCCATGTAGAGAAGATTAACGCTCATCTTGCGAATTGTATCGCGCGGCAGGCGATTGCCGCGCATTGCGCCCCACCGAAAGCATGTCCGCACCCTTACGCATCACCAGCGCCGCCAATCCCGTCGTGAAAAGCCTGAAGGCGCTGCACCTCAAGAAAGGACGCAGCGAAAGCGGACTTTTTCTCGCGGAAGGCGCACGCCTCGCATCCGAAGCGGCGGACTTGGGCGTATGGCCGCAGATCATGGCGGTGTCGGAAGCCGCGCTCGAACGACCGCAGGTTAAGAAGCTGGTAAGCGCCGCGGCCAAGGCCGGCGCCCGCGTCATCGAGACGAGCGAGGCCATCCTTGGTCAGATCGGCAAGCGCGACAATCCGCAGACCGTCATCGGCGCCTACCGCCAGCGCTTCACGCCGCTCGACGATCTGCCCATTCAAAAGCCCGGCTTGTTCGTGGCGCTGGAAGGCGTGCGCGACCCCGGCAATCTCGGCACGATCACGCGCACCGCCGACAGCGTCGGCGCGCATGGCGTCATCCTTGTCGGCCAGACCTGCGATCCTTTCTCGGTGGAGGCAGTCCGCGCGACGATGGGCTCGATTTTCGCCATGCCGCTCGCCCGCACAGATTTCACGACCTTCGAGGCCTGGAGACGCGGGCGCGACCTGCTGCTCGCCGGCGCCTCGCTCAAGGGCCTCGATCCCCACGACGCCTTCCCCGCCGAACGCGGCGTCGTCGTGTTCATGGGCAATGAGCAATCGGGCCTGCCGGCGCACATGGAAGCGGCGTGCGACGCTCTCGTCAGGATCCCGATGAAGGGTCGCGCGGACTCGCTCAATCTCGCGATCGCGACCGGCGTGATGCTCTATGACGTGTGGCGCAGGAGGGGGTATGCCGGGGCCCGTGACTGACACGCGACGCGCGCTTGTGGCGGGTGTCTTCTATTTCGCGGTCGTCTTTGCGATCGCCTTTGTCATGGGCGTGGCGCGCACGCTGATCCTTGCAGCGGCGCCCGACGTCCCGCGACTTGCGGCCGTTCTCGTCGAGGCGCCGATTCTGGTCGTCGCCTCGTGGTTCATCTGCCGACGTGTCGTGCAGCGGCTCAATGTGCCCGGACAGTTAGGGCCGAGGATCATCATGGGGGCCACCGGCTTCGTCTTCATGCTCGCCGCGGAAATCGCGCTGAGCGTCTTGGCTGGCGGCCGCTCCATCGCGGATCTCTTTGCTCTCTATGCCGACCCGAGCCACGCGACCGGGCTCGCGGCGCAGATGATCTTTGCAATCATTCCTCTCGTGCAGGGCCGCACGCCATGAAGATACCGAGCCCTAAAATCCTCGTCGCCGAAGGTTGGAAGGACTACGCCCTGCTCGACAGCGGCGATGGCTGGAAGCTCGAACGCGTCGGCCCGTACAAATTCGCGCGGCCCGAACCGCAGGCATTGTGGCGCGCGCAATCGAACCCCGAGAAGTGGCAGGTCGATGCCCGCTTTTCCCCTGCCGCCGACGAGGCGGAGGAAATGGGCCGCTGGCGCACCACGCGACCGATCCCGGAAAGCTGGCCGATCAAATATCGCGACATCGCGTTCCACGCCCGCTGCACGCCCTTCCGCCATCTCGGCTTCTTCCCCGAACAGGCTTCGCAGTGGATGTGGGCGAACGAGCACATCAGGCCGGGCTCGCAAGTGCTCAATCTCTTCGGCTACACCGGCGTCGCCAGCCTCATGGCCGCGAAAGCCGGCGCGCAGGTCACGCATGTGGATGCATCGAAGAAAGCCATCGGCTTCGCGCGTCAGAACCAGGATCTCGCGCAGATGCAGGACGCGCCGATCCGCTGGATCGCCGACGACGCGCTCGCCTTCGTGAAGCGCGAGGCGCGGCGGGGCCGGAAGTATGACGGCATCATCCTCGATCCGCCCAAGCATGGCCGCGGGCCGAACGGCGAGATCTGGCGGCTGGACGAACAATTGTTCGATCTGCTCTCCTCCCTGCGCCCCATCCTCGCGGACCGCGGAGAGCGCCCGACCTTCGTCATCGCCACGCTCTACGCGCTACGCCTGTCGCACCTCGCGCTGACGCGCACGCTCGCTGATGCGCTGGACGGAATGGGTGGCGAGATCGAGGCCGGCGAAATGGCGCTGCGGGAGGACAAGTCGGACAGATTATTGCCGACGGCGCTTTTTGCGCGGTGGTTGCGGCGATGAACGAGCCTGTGTGAAAGCCCTGAGCTGGAAGTCATCATGACCCTGATCCGAAGCTTGTTTAGTTGGCATGGCCGAATTCGCGGCGGTCAATTCTTCTTCTGGCTGTTTGGAGCCAGCCTCATCGCGTCGGCCGGATCTATGGTTCTGACTCAGACACTGATCCCAATCGATCCAGAATCAGGTGGCCGACTGGCTGACTCGACGTTTTGGGTTTTGTGGTGGGCGGGCCAACTACCCGGAACGATTGCGATCGCATCACTGCTCGCGCGTCGCCTCCACGACCTCGGATACTCGGCGCGATGGTTGATGCCAGCCGGCGCCTACGTGTTTCTGGCCGTCCTCGCCTCAACGAGATGGGACATGACCAACACCTTGCTGGGAGCGGCCATCTCGATCCCGGTAGTGGCGGCAATGATCTGCCTTTTGGTGGCGCCCGGAGAGCCGCGAGAAAATCGTTATGGCCCTGCGCCGACGGCCTGACAGCCGCCGCTCGCCGGCGACGGCGCGCTTTGCGCCGCGACGCACCAGTGCCGCCACCGTGCTTCCCCGTGAGGGGAAGCTGTCAGTGCGCAGCACTGACTGATGGGGCGGTAGGCTCGATCTTGCGGAACGGGGCCGCCGCCCCGTACGTCTCGCTTCGCGAGCCACTTCCCCTCGCGGGGAAGGACGGAACCATGCCGATCCGACCAGCGGAACGCCGCCGCTTCGGCAAAATCGGACGGCGCTCTCTGGAAGCCGGCTCCGACCATTCCCACATGAACTGAAGGGACGAGCGCAATCATCCGGGAGGGATGGTAGAGTGGCGCTCCATTGCGGAGGTTCCATCAGTGTCTGACACGCCGGCAAACCCTCAGCCGACTGCCACGTCCACCCCCACTTCCACCCCGCCGCTCGCCGTCGACAAAGGGGCTCTCGACCGCATCCGGGCCGAAATCCAGCTCGGCGACCGGGCCAAGATCTCCACCTACGGCGACCGCGCGCAGCGCTCAGTGACGAGCTACGCCGACAAGGTGCTGGCGCAGACACGCAACCGTGAGCTTGGCGATACCGGCAAGCTGCTCACCGACATCATCATGAAGGCCAAGAAGCTCGACCCCGCTGCGCTGCAGGACGAGGGCTTCTTCGGCAAGCTGTTCGGCAACGCCAAGGCGCAGATCGAGAAATTCAAGGCGCGCTACGACGACGTCGCCGGCCAGATCGACGGCGTCGGCATCGAACTCGACAAGCGCCGCGAGAGCCTGCGGCGCGACATCGCCATGCTCGACGACCTGCACGAGGAAACCCGCGCGTCGATCCTAGATCTGGAAACCTACATCGCCGCCGGCAAGCAGTTCGCCGAGGACTTCCGCGCCAACGAGGTCCCGCGTCTGCAACAGGCCGCTGAGGAAGCGGCGAAGACCGAAGGCGGCGGCCTCATGGAGGCGCAGGCGCTGAACGATGCGCTGCAGGCGCTCGACCGTCTGGAAAAGCGCGTATTCTATCTCCAGCAGGCGCGCCAGATCGGCATCCAGCAGCTGCCGCAGATCCGCATCGTGCAGGCGAGCGACGAAACGCTGATGGAGCAACTGCAGGCGTCCACGCGCCTGACCATCCCGCTCTGGAAGCAGAAGATGGTGCTCATCCTCGGCCTGAACCGCCAGAAGGAAGCGCTCGACCTGCAAAAGACCGTGACCGACGCGACGAACGCCATGCTGCGCCAGACGTCGGACATGATGAAGGATCAGGCGATCGACATCGAGGAACAGTCGCAACGCGGCATCGTCGATCTCGAAACGCTGGAAAAGACGAACCACGATCTCATCGAGACGATTTCCGGCGTCATCCGCGTGCAGGAAGAGGGTCGCGCCAAACGCGCCGCCGTCGAAGCGCGCATGGAGGAACTGAGCGGCGAGCTGCGCAAGGCGCTCGTCGACAATTCCGCCCGCTGACGTCGCGATGAACGAAAGCCGTGCGCTCTTGGCCGGCGGCGTCGCCGCCGTGCTGGCGTTGCCCGTGGCCGTGCTCGTCTTCCGCGCGCCGGTGCCGCTCGGCCTCCTGGCGGCGGGGCTCGCCTACGGGGCCGGATTCTTCGCATTTGCGCGCACGACGCTCGCGCCGCCGCGCTTTGTTCCCTCACCTGCGCCAGCCTGGCAGCTGACGATCATGCAGGGCGTCGCCGATGCGCACCGGCTGTCCGCCGCCGCCGCCCGGCTGCTGAACGCGCGGGCGCGCACCCACGCCGAAGGCATGGCGCGCACCGCCCATGTCATCGCCGTCGCCGTCCAGGAGGACCCTTCCGCCCTCGGCACGGTCCAGCGTTTCCTGACCTACTACCTCCCCCGCAGCGTCACGCTCTTGGAAAGTTTCGCCATTCTGGAAACCGAACCCGTCCGCAACGCCAAACGCCTCGACGAATTGACCGTGCTCGTCGGCAAGCTCGACAAGGCGTTCACGCAGTATGCGGACAAACTCGCCGACGACGCGCTGAAGCTTCTCGACATCGAGATGCGCCTCGTCGATGCGGCGCTCCAGGAAGACGATCTCGGCGACCCGCCGAAGGCGTGAGCGCATGCCCCCTGTTTCCCCAACGCCAACTGGCGTCCCGCGCCGTTCGGGCGCAAACTGCCACGAACACAGGGAGCCCGAGATGGCGGAATACGACCTCGTCGTGCGCGGCGGCACGGTGGCCGATGGAACCGGCGGCGCGCTCGTGGATGCCGACGTCGCGGTGAAGGACGGCCGTATCGCCGCCGTCGGCGCTGGACTGAAAGCTGGCGCCGAAGAAATCGACGCACGCGGGCTCGTGGTGACGCCGGGCTTCGTGGATGTGCACACGCACTATGACGGCCAGGCCGTCTGGGATGATCGCCTGCAACCATCGACACAACACGGCGCCACGACCGTCGTCATGGGCAATTGCGGCGTCGGCTTTGCGCCCTGCCGTCCCTCCGATCACGACGCGCTCATCAGTCTGATGGAAGGCGTCGAGGACATTCCCGGCGCCGTGATGGCCGAGGGGCTCGACTGGACGTGGGAAACTTTCCCTCAATATCTCGACGCCATCGCAAAGCGCCCGCGCGACGCCGACTTCGCCGCCTTCGTCCCGCACGGCCCGGTGCGCGTGTATGCGATGGGCGAACGCGCGATTGCGCGCGAAGCGGCGACCGATGACGACATAGCGCTGATGCGTCGCCTCGTGGAGGACGGCCTACGCGCCGGCGCTGTCGGCTTTTCAACGTCGCGCACGCTCGCGCACCGCACGGCGGCGGGTGAATTCACGCCTACCTATCGCGCTGCGCACCATGAACTTCGCGGCGTCGGCGCGGCGCTGAAAGTCTCGCCCGGCGCCGCGTTCCAGATGATCACCGACTGGGATGATCTCGACGCGGAATTCGCCGCGCTGACCGATATCGTCCGTGACGGCGGCGGCAAGGGCACCTTCACCCTGCTCCAGAACGACGCGACGCCTTCCCTCTGGCGCGATGTGGTTTCCCATCTCGAAGCCGCAAACGCCGCCGGCGCGGACATCACAGCGCAGGCCATCGCCCGTCCGATCGGCGTGCTCATGGGGCTCGACGCCTCGATGCACACCTTCCGCTTCCGACCGACCTACAAGGCGATCGCGCATCTGCCGCTTAAGGATAAGGTCGCGCGCCTGCGTGATCCGGAGGTGAAGCGCGCCATTCTGTCGGAGACCGACGAAGACGCGCACATCTTCATCAAGTTCCTCGGCGCCAGGCTCGACCGCTTCTTCGCGCTCGGCGCCTCCGAACCCGAATACATGCCGAACCTTGAGGCCTGCATCAGCGCGCGCGCGCAACGCGCCGAGCGCGATCCGTTCGAATTCCTCTATGACGTGCTGCTCGAAGAAGAAGGCCGCGCCCTGATCTATGTACCGCTGACAAATTTCACCGATCCCACCGGCGGCGTGATCAAGGAAATGCTGTTCCATCCGCAGACGGTCCCCGCCTTAGGCGACGGCGGCGCGCATGTGGGCACCATCTGCGATGCGAGCGTGTCGACGTTCCTGCTCACAGAATGGGTGCGCAAGCGCAAGGAGATGACGCTGGAACACGCAGTGCATCGCCTGACGCAGAAGCCGGCGCGCATGTTCCGCTTCAATGATCGCGGCGTCATCGCACAGGGCATGAAGGCCGATCTCAATGTGATCGATCTCGATGCGCTCGCCATCGAACCACCCCGCATGAGCTACGACCTACCCGCCGGCGGCAAGCGCCTGCTGCAGGCGTCGCGTGGCTATCGAGCGACGGTGCTGTCGGGGCAAATCACCTATCGCGATGGCGTCGCGACGAACAGGCTGCCAGGCAAGCTGTTGCGCGGCGCACAGGCGGCGTAGGGCTACGCCGCCCGCGCTTCGAAGTCCGCGTCGCTCTCCGCAAGGAAGGCCTTGATCAGAGGCACGCAGTCGCTGGCCCGCGAAACGAGGAAAAGGTGCCCTCCCGCGACGATCTCAAGCCGTCCGCGTGGAATGAGACTGGCGAGAATCTTGCCGTTCACCACCGGCACGATGCGATCGTCCGCGCCCATCATCACGAGCGTCTTCTGGCGCATGAGCGGGAGGAACGGCACGCTCGTCCACCCCATCATCGCGCCGAGCTGGTAGGCGTAGCCCACGCGCGTCGGCGGCGAGATGCGATCGGCATGTGAGCTCGCGCTCGATTCTTCGTCGCCGTAGAGCGTGCGGAAATTGTCCTTCATGAACTGCGTATCGAAGTAGCGGCGCGGATTGGCCATCTTCGAGAGCGCGCTGATTTCCCCCGGCACCATCAGCATGCCCGGCGACGTGGCGGCGAGGATGAGCTTGCCGACGCGGCTCGGATGCTGGAACGCAAACTGCTGCGCCATGCCCCCGCCCCAGGACACGCCCATCACATCGACCTTGTCGTAGCCGAGATGATCGAGCAGCCGCATCGTCATCCGTGCGATCATCCACGGACGATACGGCAGACGCGGCGGCGGCGAGCCGCCCACGCCCGGCATGTCGAAGGTGATGATGTCGCGATCGTCGATCCACTCCGCCAACGGCGCCATCAATTCGATGTTCGCGCCGATACCGTTGAAGAAGAAGATGGGGCGCTGCGGCTTGCTTCCGGCTTTCGCTTTCCACACCGCGTAGCGGATCTCGCGCCCGCCGATCCGTTCGATCTCGAGCTTCGGCGTGCGGGCGCTGGTTTCGGTCATGCGGGTTTCTTCCTTGTGCGTTTCGGCTTGCCGTCCTCGAACGCATAGGCGCCCGGTGCGGCGTCGCCCGGCGCATGCTTCGCGCTGCCGAGTTTGGCCGGTGCTTTCTTTGTCGGGCCGGAGCGCGCGACGAGCCATTCCTTCCAGTGCGGCCACCACGAGCCGGCCTGCTCGCTTGCGCCGCCCATCATCCATTGATCGGTGTTCGGCGGCGGCTTGTTCGGGTTGCGATAATATTTCGCCTTCGGATTGCCGGGCGGATTGAGCAGCGCCTGGATGTGGCCCGAATGCGAGAGAATGAACTCGATGTTCTCCGAGCCCAGCATCTGCGTCGTGCGGTAGCATGCCTTCCAGGGCGTGATGTGATCTGTGACGCCCGCGACGATGAAGCAGTCCTGTTTCACCTTCGTCAGATCGACCCTGTGTCCTGCGAGCTCGACCTTGCCCGGATTGACGAAGGGTTGCTCCTCATAGACGCGCAGATAATCCGAATGCAATTGCGCCGGCAGGTTCGTGGAATCGTTGTTCCAGAAGAGCACGTCGAACGGCGGCGGATCGTCGCCGTGGAGGTAGTTGTTGACGACGTAGTTCCAGACGAGATCATTGGGCCTCAGCCACGCGAAGGTGCGCGCAAGCGAAGCCCCGTCGAGCACGCCCTTCTTCGCCGAACGCCGTCGCGCCATCTCGATGCCGTTCTTCGACACGAGCGCCCCGACTTCGCTGTCCGTCATCTGCGGATCGAGCACGCACACCATCAGGACGAAGGCGTTGACGCGCTCGTCGCCTGCGGCGGCGAGTTTCGAAAGCAGCGTCGCGGTCGTGATGCCGCCGGAGCAGGCGCCGGAAACGTTGATCTTCTTCGATTTCGTGACGTCGGTGATGACATCCATCGCTTCGATCAGCGAGTCCACATACGCATCAAGCCCCCAGCCGCGATGCTCCGCAACGGGGTTGCGCCACGAGACGACGAACACCTGGATGCCCGCGTCGAGCAGGAGTTTCACGATGCTCTTTTCCGGCGTCAGATCGTTCACGTAGAACTTGTTGATCTGCGGCGGGATGACGAGCAATGGGATCTTGTGCACGTCCGGCGTCGTCGGCGTGTACTGGATGAGCTCCATCATCTCGGTCTTGTAGACGACGGCGCCGGCCGAGGTGGCGATGTTCTTGCCAAGCTTGAAGGGCTTCTTGTCGACCTGGCTGACGAGGCCGTCGTTCTCGGTGATGTCCTCGTAGGCGTTCTTCAGCCCCTTCACGAGCGAGACGCCGCCGGTGTCGAAGGCGCGCTTGATGGCGGACGGATTGCCGATGAGCGTGTTCGTCGGCGACATCGAGTCCAGCAGCATCTGCACGACGAAGTTGGCGCGCGCGCGCTCAAGCTCGTCGAGCTTCAGATCCTTCATCCACGCCGCTGTGCCCTTCTGCACCGCGAGATAGTATTGCATCCCCGCCTTGTAGAACGGGTTCTTCTGCCAGGTGGGATCGAGGAAGCGCTTGTCGCGCGGGTCGGGCGCGAGATCGGACTTCTGGGTGACGATCTTCACCACGTCTTCGGAGAAGGTCTTGAGGTGCCTTGCGGCCGTCACGGGCTTGCCCGCCGTCTCGCGCAGCATCACCGCCACCGCGCCCATCAGATCCTCGCGCGCCAGCCCGACGATCGGGTTCAATGCCACGACGTGATCCGGGGCCTCCGGACCGAGGTCCAAGCCGCCTTTAGCCATTCGATCGCTCCCTGCCCTGATCCGCCTCTGCCGGGCGGATTCGCTTCTCGGGTTCAAGTTGCGGAAAGGTGCGGGGCCATATGCCTTTGAGTCAACGCGCTTCGGCGCGGACGGGAGATGAGGCTCAGTGAAGACGCGCGACCGCATCCTGACGGCCTCGCTCGCCCTCTTCAACGAAGAGGGCGTCTCGGGGCTTTCCGCCGTCGATATCGCCGCCGCGTTAGGCATCTCTCCGGGTCACCTCTATTACCACTTCAAGGGCAAGGCCGAGATCGTCTCGACCCTCTTCACCGCCTACGAGGCGGAACTGGCGCTGGTGCTCGACGGCGCCGCCGTCAGCGATCTCGACGGCATGCAGACTCAGATCGCCATCCTGCTGGAGGAGACGCATGACATGCGCTTCCTCTTCCGGGAGGCGGGCGCGCTGACCAAAGCGTTTCCGGAACTCGCGCCGCGCTACCGACGGGTGATGAGCGCGCAGTACGGCTGCGTGGTCGACATGCTCACAGCGCTGAAAGCGCCGAAGAAGCTCATCGACGGGCTCGCCCGCCAGGTGGTGCTCGGCCTTTCGTTCAAGCTGTTCCAGATCGAACTCGAAGGCGTCCCGGCTGCGCCGCGCACGCAGATCGCGCGCGCGGCGGCCGAGATCATGGCGCCCATCCGGGCGGCGATCGCCTAGCGCTTCGTGCGGCGCGGCGTGCGCGCAGCGGCGGCGGCGGCGCGGCGCGGAGCTTTCGCGGCGGCGGCCTTGGCGACCACACGCGGGCCGACGCGCTTGGATTCCAGCGCTTCGACGCGGGCGGTCAGTTCTTCGACCTGCCTGGCGAGCGCCAGCGGGTTGTACGGAGCGATCGCGCCGTCGACGGCCTTGCGGACCGTCTCCACGCGCGACTTCAGGGCCGCGCGCTGCTCGGCGCGGAAGTCCTGGATCTTGCCGATCACGCCGGCGACCTTCTGGGTGGTTTCGTTGGCTTCGAGGCGGTCGCGCACCGCGTCTTCCAGCGCTTCGCCACGGGCGACGAGCTGTTCGAAAAGATCGTTGGCCGATCCAGCCGCCTTGCCGACGCGATCGCCGGCCTCGGCGAACATGCGGCCATACGCGCCCACGCCCGCGAGCCAGATCTTGCGCGCCATGTCCTCGGCCTGCGCCGCGGTGGGGGCCTTCTCGATCACTTTCAACTTCTTCGTCGCCATGACTTTCAAACTCCGGTCGGCGCGCCATCGCGCCATCGCCGCCAGTTCTAGGGGGCTTGTCTAGAAAGGGCATTCTAACCCCCGCGCCCCTTTTCAGCGGGCCGCCGGACGCTAAGGTCCGGGGGACACTCTCCGGGAGGGGGCCGATGATCGACGCTTGCAGCGCAAGGGCGCGCCGCTTGCGAACGCTTCGCATAGCAGCCGGCGCGGCGGGCGCCCCGGCGACGCCCTGCATTCGCCACGCTCGCCGCAGATAGACGCGGCCTTGAACAGACGCACCCTTCTCGTCGGCTTCGCGCGGACGCTGGTTCTCGCCGGCGCCATGACGGTCTTGCCCGGCTGTTTCGCCTCGCGCGAGCCGTTGGTGACGGCGCGCGAGAGCGTGCGGGTGTTCGGCAATGAGGGCTACGCCAAGCGCGTGGCGTTCGACCGCATGGGCGGCGGCCCGCTTGCGGACGCAGTGATCTATCGCTGGACTGGCGACGCCTATGAAATCGTGTCGCTCGCCAATCCGCGCGAGCGCATCACCTATCGCGTGGCGCCGCTCGACCGCGTGTGGCTCGTCGCGCAGGTGATCGAGGGCGGGCGCGCAACCTACGGCATCGCCAAGATCGACGGCCCGCGGGTGTGGACCTATGCGCCCGAATGCCGGGGCCTCAATGACGCCGACCGCGCCGAACTGAAGATCGAATACGCCGACAGCCAGACCTGCCTTGTGACCGACCGCGCGCAGCTGCGCGCCGCGCTGCAACGGTCGCTGCAACGCGGATTGCATCCGCAGGGCTATTACGAAGTCGTCGCCCCGCCCGTGGCGGCGCCGCCCGCACGTCCGCAGCAGGGCCCGCCTCGGTGACAATGCGGAAGGCGAGCGCCGGCGCCGCCAGACTCCGGGGAATCTGGCGTGATCGACGTGGATGTTTGCAAAACGTGGACCCCTGGTCCCGTGTCGGTCGTCAGGATGTGTCTGCAGCTTCCGTCGCGGGTGCGGGCCCGCGGGATGCGCACACGCACGCCGGAATCCGCGCCGCCACGAGAGCGTGCGTCACAAACGTCGACGGCACGCGGTTGAGCGCGCGGGTCACGGTGTCCCCGATCGCTTGCAGCACGCGTTGAATGTCGCGCAGCGTGCGCAGCCTGAGCCCGCGCGTGCAGAGACGAAACATCGTGACGCGTCGTCGCCGCAGCCTGAATCCCGGCGGCGCGGAGATCGCGGCCGCCTGCGCTTCGAGGCGCAGGTGATCGGGGTGATTTCGCGCACGCCAGAGCATCTTCGCGAAAACGAGCGTCTTCACGTCCTGTCGGGCCTCGCGCACGCATCGCTGCAAGAGCAGCCGCAGGGTGCGCGACGCAATCGCCTCCGACAGCCAGGCGACGAGCGTCAGCACCCACAGGCGAAGTGCCGCCTGTGCGTTCCTGATCGATGCTGCCGTTTCTGGCGGGAGGGTCAAAGCCTTCATGACCGGGAGAGTGGCATGGCCCCGGACCCGGTCGGATATCTTTCTGGATCCCCCTGCATTTGCGCCTCTTGCTCCCTCCTTTCAGGGCGGGGGCCGGCGCGTCCTCCGCGCACGGAGCGCCGGGAAACACCTTGAGCGGCAAGGCGTACGCTGCGCTGCGCCTGCGTCCTTCAAGCGTGCGCGTGTCACGCAGAGCGTGAGTCGACGCCTCCTTCGATGCGCGGGATCAAGCGTCGCCGATCAACGCGAGCCAGGCGTCCTCGTCGATCACCTTCACGCCGTTCGCTTCGGCGTCCTTGAGCTTCGAACCAGCGCCGGGCCCGGCGACGACGAGATCGGTTTTCTTCGACACGCTGCCGGAGACTTTCGCGCCGAGCATGGTCGCGCGCGCCTTCGCCTCATCGCGGCTCATCTTTTCGAGCGTGCCGGTGAAGACGACCGTGAGGCCCGCCACCGGACTCGCGGTGGCGACGCGCGCCTGCGCCTGCGGGCGCACTTCCTTAAGGAGCCGCGCGAGCGCATCGCGATTGTGCGCTTCGCCGAAGAAATCGCAGAGCCGCTCCGCCGCCACAGGACCGACGCCGTCGATTTTCACCAGCGCGTCGAACGCTTCCTGCGGTTGTTGCGCGGCGGCGTCCTTCACGGCGGCGATCACGGCAGGCATGTCGCCGAACGCCGCCGCGAGGCCCTGCCACGCGCGCGCGTTCACGCCCTTCACCGAAGGCGGCGCCGCATCGAAGAGATCGCCCGTGGACGCAAGCGCGGGCGCCGCCTTCAGCAACGCATCGCGCGCGCCGGGTCCCACGCCGTCGACGAGACCGAGGCGCACATAGGCTTCGCCGGGCCGCCCCTTCTCCGCGGCGAGACACGCGGCTTCGAACGCTTCCCATGTCTCGAAATAGCGCGCGAGCACGCCCGCCGTCGTCTCGCCGATGTCGCGGATGCCGAGCGCGAAGAGAAAGCGCGCCAGCTCCGGCGCGCGGCGCGCCTCGATGGCGGCGAGGAGATTGGCGACGCTCCTTTCGCCATACCCTTCGCGTTCGGAAATCATCGCGCGATGGTCGCCGAGGCGGAAGATGTCGGCGGGCTCCTTGACGATGCCGATCTCGAAGAACTCCTCGATCTGCTTGTCGCCGAGACCTTCGATATCCATGGCGCGGCGCGCGGCGAAGTGCTTCAGACGCTCCACCGTCTGCGCGGGGCAGTTGAGACCGCCGGTGCAGCGCGCCACGACGCCCGTCTCGCCTTCCACCTCCCGCGCGACGTGCGATCCGCACCGCGGGCATGTCGTCGGGAAGATGAATTTCTTCGCGCCCTTCGGACGTTTTTCGAGGATCACATCGACAAGCTGCGGGATCACGTCGCCCGCGCGCTGGATGACGACAGTGTCGCCGACGCGCAGATCCTTGCCGCCGCGGATGGGCGCGCCGTCGGCGCCCTTGCCGGCGATGTAGTCGGCGTTGTGCAACGTCGCGTTCGTCACCGTGACCCCGCCGACGAAGACGGGCTCGAGACGCGCGACCGGCGTCAGCGCGCCGGTGCGGCCCACCTGGATATCGATGCCGGCGAGCACCGTTTCGGCCTGTTCGGCAGGAAATTTGTGCGCGATCGCCCAGCGCGGGCTGCGCGAAACGAAGCCGAGGCGTTGCTGCAGATCGAGCCGATCCACCTTGTAGACGACGCCGTCGATCTCGTACGCGAGATCATTGCGGCCCGCGCCGATGGCGCGATAGGCGGCGAGCAACTCATCGGCGCTCGCGCACACGCGCATGCCGGGATTCACCGGCACGCCCATTTGCTGAAGGACTTCCATCGCGCCAGCCTGCGTGTCCGCCAGCGGCGCGGAGATTTCCCCCCAGCCGTGCGCGTAGAAACGCAAGGGCCGCGTGGCGGTGATCGCGGGATCGAGCTGGCGCAGCGCGCCGGCGGCGAAGTTGCGCGGATTCACATAGGTCTGTCCGCCGGACTCCGCCGCGCGTTCGTTCATCGCCTTGAACGCGGCCTTCTCCATGAACACTTCGCCGCGCACTTCGATGACGTCCGGCGCCTTGCCTTTCAGCGTGGCGGGAATGTCGGCGATGGTGCGCAGGTTGGCGGTGACGTCCTCGCCCTCGCGGCCGTCGCCGCGCGTGGCGCCGAGCGTGAACACGCCCTTCTCGTAGCGGAGGTTCGCGGAGAGCCCGTCGATCTTCGGTTCCGCCGTGACGGCGAGCGCCGCCTCCTCCGGCAACGACAGGAAGCGCTTCACCTTCTGCACGAAAGCGCTCACGTCCTCATCGGCGAAGGCGTTGTCGAGCGACAGCATCGCGACGCCGTGACGGATCTTGCCGAATTTCTCGACCGCGACGGCGCCGACACGTTCGCTCGGACTGTCCGTGCGCTTCAGCGCCGGGAAGCGTGCTTCGATGGCGTCGTTGCGCCGGCGCAGCGCGTCGTATTCAGCGTCGGAAACGCTGGGCGCATCCTTCTGGTAGTAGCGCGCGTCATGCGCGGCGATCTCCTCGGCGAGCGCGGCAAGTTCGGCCTCGGCCTGCTTCCTGGTGAGTTCTTCGACGGCTATCGCGCGGTGTTCGGGCATGGCGTGAGTTTAGCTGAAGCGCTCGATGAACTCGCTAGAGTTTCTTCCCTGCGAGCCGCTTGAGGAACTACGCCTTCACCAGCCCGTGGCCGCCGACGGGGCGTGTCTCGCGGCCTGCTTCCATGCCCGCGATCAGCGGTCGCCCCTTCGCGATGGCGTCGCGCACGGACGGCAGCGCGAGCGAGGCCTTGTGGCTTTCCGCGCTGTCCCACACCTCGGTGATCCAGATGGCGTCGGCGTCCACGGGGTCTTCCGCGACGATGTAGCTGAGGCAGCCCGGCATCCCTGCGACGCCCTCCAGGAGGATCGCGATCAGCGCCGCGCGCTCGCCGGGCTTGGCGGTCATCCTGCCGATCAGGCCGTACATGTATTCTCCCCCGTCAGGCGCGTGCGCGCAGGCCGCCGCAGCGAACCCGCCGACGACCGCCTGACGCCTGTCAAACTGCATGGAAATCTAGAAGAGGCGCGAGAGCCAGCCGCGACGGCGTGCTTCGGGCTCTTCCACCGGCGTCACGCCGCGATTGCCCATGAGCGCATAGGTGCGCTGGTACCACTTGTCGCCCGGGAAGTTGTGCCCGAGGACCGCCGCAGAGCGCTGCGCCTCCTCGATCAGGCCGACCGAGAGGTAGGATTCCACCAGACGGTGCAGCGCTTCCGGGACGTGGCTCGTGCGCTGCAGGTTCGGATCGTCGACCACCTTCTTGAAGCGGTTGATCGCGGAGAGGTGCTGCTCGCGGTTCAGGTAGAAGCGGCCGATCTCCATCTCCTTGCCCGCGAGCTGGTCGTAGGTCATGTCGATCTTGAGGCGCGCATCGCGGGCGTAGTCGCTCTGCGGATAGCGGCGCACGACGTCGTTGAGCGCATCGAGCGTGAGTTCGGTGGTCTTCTGGTCGCGGCCCACATCCATGATCTGCTCGAAGTTGCAGATGGCGATGAGGTAGTAGGCGTAAGGCGCGCCTTCGTTGCCCGGGTGCAGCTGGATGAAGCGGCGCGAGGCGGCGATGGCTTCGTCGTACTGGTTGGCCTGGTACTTCGCGTAGGCCGTCATCAGCATCGAACGGCGGGCCCACGAGGAGTACGGGTGCTGGCGCTCGACCTCCTGGAAGGCGGTCGCGGCCTCCGTCCAGCGGCGCTGGTCCATCAGGTCGGCGGCGCGGTTGTAGAGCTGCTCGACCGGTTGCTCGGTGTATTGCAGGCGCTGTTCGCGCTCCCGGCTGGCGCACGCGCCGAGCGAGGCGGCGAGCGCGACGGCGAGCAGGACCTGCGTCATGCGCCTGGAGCGTTGGGTCATGCGATCGGGCCCTCGTAGGCCGGCGGGATCGTGCCCGGCCGGCGGAATGGAAGCGGCTGGCATACATGAGCCGCGCGCCGCCGCAAAGCTGCGGCGCTGCAGAGGTTCATGATCCCGAAAAAAGGCGCGTTCGGGGCAATGCCCGGGGTGACTTTCAGCCCGCGATGGCGAACGCCGGGGCCTGGCGTTCCGCCATGGCGGCCACGACGTCCGGCGGGGCCCAGCGCCAGGCGCGGGGCGTGTCCAGCAGCGCCTGCACCAGCTTCACGTTGAGCGCATGGCCCGGCTGGTCGGCGGTGTAGCGGCCCAGAATCGGCGCGCCCGCGAGCGCAAGGTCGCCGATGGCGTCGAGAATCTTGTGGCGGACGAATTCGTCCTCGAAGCGCAGGCCGTCCTCGTTGACGACGCGGCCCTCATTGATGACGACCGTGTTTTCATAGGACGCGCCGAGGCCCCGACCGATGGCATGGAGCTTTTCCACGTCCGACAGGAAGCCGTAGGTCCGCGCGTCGGCGATGTCGCTGAGGAACGCGTCCCGGCCCGGGAAATAGCGGCGGCGCTGCACGCCGATGGGCGCGTCCGCATAGCGGATCGTCACGTCGAACTCGGCGCGCTCGGCGGGTTCCAGAGAGGCGGACTTGTCCCCCGAGGCGACGGCGATGCGCTCGATGATCTCGATGCTGCGGCGGGCCGCCATCTGCTCGACGCGACCCGCGCTCGCCAGAAGCTGGACGAATTGCGCGGACGAACCGTCGAGGATCGGCAGCTCGGGGCCATCAGCTTCGACAATGAGGTTATCGATCTCGAGGCCTGCGCAGGCGGCCAGAAAATGCTCGACCGTGGCGATCTCCACACCGGCGGCGTTGCGCAGCGTGGTCCCGAGATTTGTGGACGCGACGTAATCCGCTGTTGCCGGGATGCGGGAATCGCGGACCTTCTCATCCGACCGGACGAAAACGATGCCCGTCCCCACCGGCGCGGGGCGGATCGACAGGCGCACGCGGGCGCCCGTATGGACGCCGATGCCCGCGCAAACGGCCGGGCTCGAAATGGTGTGCTGCATTTCCACGCGCATGAACCTTTGGGCTGAACCCTCTTCCCCAACGCTCAGCTACGGAACCGGGCCCCTTCCCTCAACTCAAAGACGATTACGGTTTGTGACGGTTAACCATGCCGCGACCGGTGACGATTGGTTCACGACGGGCCTTGGCTTCCCCTGAAACGTGTATCAAACCCGAGCGCGATGACCTCTTCCGCTACTTCCTCCATCGACGACGCCCGTCGGACCTACGAAATGCTCATGGCGCGGGCGCATTCCGGGGACGGGCCGGAGGCTGCGGAAGCCGCCCGCCGGGCCGGCGCGCTCGCCCGGGGGTTCGATAACCAGCGCGCCATCGCCGCTTTCGAACGGGCCATCGCGCTCGATCCCGAACACTTCGCCGCCCATCTCGGGCTCTCTAGGGCGCTCTCCTCCACCGGCGACAACGCCGCCGCCTGGGACAGCGCCGTCCGGGGCTTCAAGTTCGCCCGCGATCCGCGCGAACGTGCGGTCGCCGCCCACGATCTCGGGGACCTCGCCATGCGCGCCGGTCGCCTCGAAGAGGCGCGCGAAGCGTTCAACGCCTTCCGCACCGTGCACGAGGAACTGAGCCGTCAGGATCCGGCAGACCGCGAGATCAGCCGCAATCTGGCGCTCGCCTGGGGCCGCCTTGCCGACATCGCCGCCATGACGGGCGACATCGCCGAAGCGCGGAAAGGATATGAGCAAAGCCTGCACCTCTCGGTCGCGCTCGCCGATTCCGAACCCGAGAACGGGCAGCTGCTGCTTGATGTCGGCGTCGGCCACGAGCGCCTCGGCGATCTCGCCATGGCCATCGGCGATCTCGCGCGCGCGCGGGTGCACTTCGAAGAGAAACGCCGGCTCATGGAGCGGCTGATCACCCGCGACACCAACAATCCCGACTGGGCGCGCGATCTCGGCACGAGCTGGGCCAAGCTCGGCGATCTGGCGCGCGCGGAAGGCGATCTCGCGGCCGCGCGCGCGGCGCATGAACGCGGCCTTGCGGTGCGTACGCAACTTGCGGTGCGCGACGCCGGCAACACTGACTGGGCGCGCGATCTCGCGCTGTCGTGGCGCAAGCTCGGCGATGCGGCGCGCGCTTCCAACGATCACGCCGTGGCGCGCGCGAGCTACTGGCAAGGCATCGGCGTCGTCGATCGTCTCGTGAAGCGCCGGCCCGACGATCCCGAATGCGCGCGCGAACTCGCAGGCCTGTGGGCGCGCATCGGCGATACCGGTATGGCGGAAGGTCAAATCGATTCCGCGCGCGAAGGGTTCAAGGAAAGCCTCGCCATCGTCTCGACATGGGCCGCGCGCGATCCCGAAAATCCCTTCTGGGCGCGCGAAAGCGCCGTGGCGCATGACCGGTGCGGCGATGTGGCGATGCGCGCCCACGATCCCCAGACCGCCACAGCCCACTTCACCACTGCGCGGAATGTGCGGGCGCGCTTCGCCGCCAGGGAGCAGGCGCCCGCCATGTGGGCGCGAGACCTTGCGGTCAGCGACACCAAGCTCGGCGACGTCGCGCTCGCCGCCGGCGACGCCGAACAGGCGCGGCGCCATTTCGAGGCCAGTCTCGCGACGCGCATCGCTTTCGCCCGAAAGGCGCCGCAGGACCCGTCGACGAAGCGCGATCTCGCCATCTGTCTGGAACGTCTCGGCATGGCGGCCTCCGCCGCGGGAGACACACACGCCGCACGCAGCGCCTGGGAGCAGGAACTCAAGATCGCCGAGGGCCTGCGCGCCCTCGACCCGACCGATCCCCGCACGCGTCGTTTTCAGGCGGTGGTGCACGCCCTCCTCGCCACCCTCGGCGAAGCCGACCACCACGATCACCGCAGCCGCGCGGTGGCGATGCTGGAGGACCTGAAGAACGAGGGAAAACTCACCCCGCGCGACGCACCATTGCTGGAGCGCCTGAAGAGCGAGGGGTGACCCCGCCTAGCGCGGATTCATCTGCCGGCGGAGAAACGCGGGGATTTCCAGATCTTCGTCGTTCGGCGGCGCGTCGTCGTGGACGGGCGGTTCGTGATCGACGATCGGCTGGGGCTGCGGCTGGCGCTGGTCGGCCTCGCCGCCATTCATCCAGCCGAACAGGCTGAAGCCTGCCTTCTTCGGTTCTTCGGCGCGACGCGCGAAAGTCGGACGCGGTTCGTCATAGGCGCCGACGGCGGGCGCGGTCGGCGTGAGTTGCGGCGGCAGCTCGGCGCCCGGCGCCGGGCGGCGCGGCGTGGCGGCATAGACATCGGCGGCCTTGCGCGCCGGCGGCACGACGGTGTTCATCGTGACGATCGCCTCGTCATCGATGCCGGTGGCGACGATGGAGACGCGCATCGAGCCATGCATGTGCTCGTCGAACGTCGAACCAAGGATGATGTTGGCGTTGGGATCGACTTCGGCGCGGATTTCGTTCGCGGCGGCGTCGACCTCGTAGAGCGTCATGTCGAAGCCGCCGGTGATGTTGATCAGGACGCCCTTGGCGCCCTTCATCGACACGATATCGAGCAGCGGGTTCGTGATCGCGCCGTGGGCGGCGTCGATGGAGCGGTTCGGGCCGGAAGCCTCCCCCGTGCCCATCATGGCGGTGCCCATCTCGGCCATGACCGTGCGCACGTCCGCGAAGTCGAGATTGATCAGGCCGGGCATGACCATGAGGTCGGTGACGCCGCGCACGCCGGAATAGAGGATCTGGTCGGCGAGCTGGAAGGCTTCGGCGAAGGTCGTGCGGTCGTTGGCGACCCGGAACAGGTTCTGGTTCGGGATGACGATCAGCGTGTCGACATGCTTGCGCAGTTCCTGCACGCCCGCCTCGGCAAGCTGCATGCGGCGCTGTCCCTCGAAGTGGAACGGCTTGGTGACGACCGCAACCGTGAGGATGCCGCGCTCCCGCGCCGCGCGCGCGATGACCGGCGCAGCGCCGGTGCCCGTGCCGCCGCCCATGCCCGCCGCGACGAACACCATGTGCGCGCCGTCGAGGAATTCCATGATCTCCGGCGCCGATTCCTGCGCCGCCGCCTGCCCCACTTCCGGGCGCGCGCCCGCGCCGAGGCCCTCGGTGATCGCCGCCCCCAGCTGGATGCGGTTGTCGGTCTTGGCGCGCAGGAGCGCCTGGGAGTCCGTATTCGCGACAACGAATTCAACGCCCTGCAAGCGGGCGTCGATCATGTTGTTGACGGCGTTGCCGCCCGCGCCGCCGACGCCGAACACCACGATGCGCGGCTTCAGTTCGTTCACGGACGGGGCGTTCACATGAATCATAATTCACAGACCTTGGGGGACACGCAGACGCGCATATGGCCCCTGAACTCCTGTTTTCACAGACTCGGAAGCGCTGCGCCAGCTATCGAAAGCAGCTTCAGAAATTTTCTTTGAACCAGGCCACCGCCTGCGTGACCACAGCGCCGCCGCCGACGCCCGCTCCTTCGCGCACAACGGCGGGTCCTGCGGCCGCGCGACCGCGCACGACTTGCGGCGCGGCGGCGGCCAGGCGCGAAAATCCGCAGCGCAACACGCCGGCCGCCAGCGCGTGCGTGGCGCAAGCCGATCCGTGTTCGAAACCGGCGAAATTCACAGGCTGCGCGAGCCGGACAGGCCGCTTGAGCACGCGATGCGCGATCTGGCGGATGCCGGGCGTGAGCGACACGCCGCCGGTCAGCGCCACACCATAGCCGACGGGCGAGGCGCCATGGCCCGCCGCCGCGAGGCGCTGCGCGACGCGTTCGAAAATCTCTTCCAGCCGCGGCACGAGCGCTTCAGCGAAGGCGCCGCGTAGCGCACGTCCCGGCTCCAGGCGTCCGTCCTCGCCCAGCGTGGGCACTTCGAGCGCCTCGCCGGCGTCATGGTCGCCCGACAGCGCGCCGTACGCGAGCTTGGCGCGCTCGGCGACGGCGAACGTGGTGTTGAGGCGGGCCGCGAGATCGAGCGTCAGCCGCGCGCCGGCGCCGCTCATGGTCTCCGCGTGGCGCAGCGCGCCGTGCTCGAACACCGCCATACCCACATGCGACTCGCCGAAATCGATGACGACGGCGCCCGCGTCGCGCTCTTCCTCGCTGAGCACTGCGTGCGCGGCGGCGAACGGTCCCGCGACGACAAAGACCGGATCGGCGAAGCCCGCCGTGGTGATCGCTGTTTCAAGTGCGGTCACGCCGTCGAACGGCGCGTGCACGAGGCAGACCTCCACCGCCAGCTCCTGGCCGTCGAGGCCGCGCGGATCGGTGATCGGTTCGTTGTCGTCGATGCTGTAGCCGATCGGCTGGCAGTGCAGCAGACGGCGGTCCTCCAGATCGACGGACGCGCGCGCCGCCGCGATCGCCGCAGCCACTTCCTTGCCGGTGATGACGCCCCGCTTCACCCGCACGACGCCGGTGGCGCGGGAGGTGACGAGATCGCGCCCCGCATAGGCGGTCGCGAACGCCGGCATGGCGTCGCCCGCCATGCGCATGGCCTGGTCGGCGGCGACGCGCAGCATGCGGATCTGGGTGGCGGGATCGGTGCGGCAGGTTCCGCCATGGCGCAGCGCGAGCGCGCCGACGCCGAGAATGTCGATGGCGAGCTCGGACGGGCCGTCGGCGGGCGCCGCCGCGATCAGGCACGAAACCTTGCCCGCGCCGATGTCCACCGCTGCAAGCGGCGGGTGTCCGCCGGTGCGGTCGCGCAGTCCGAGACGGGCCTCGAACGCGCCCATGTCAGGCGTCCTGATTCGGCAGTGGCGGCGGCAGGATGCGCGGCGCGGGCGGCGGCGCGGCGTTGGTGTTGACCACCGGCGGTCGCGGCTGCGCCACGAGGCGGCCCGGTTCGCGCAGGTCGAGGCGAACATAGTCGCCGTCCATCACGCCGTGACGCATCTGCAGGGTTTCCAGCTGCGCCATCGCGCCGACGGGATCTTCCTCCGGCAGCATGACGACCATGCCGTTCTTGAGATTGAGGTTCCAGCGCCGCTCGCCAACGCGCACGAAGGCCGCGAGGCGTTCACGGATGAGCGGCAATTCTTCCAGCGCATGCAGCACAGGCTCCGCCGCAGGCCCCGCCCCGGCGCCGACGATGCGCGGCAAGTTCTTGTACACCGACGGCGGCGCGCCGTGGACACGCTCGCCCGCCGCGTCGACGACGGTCAGCGTGCCGTTCTCCTGCCAGACGGCGAAGGCGTCGCGGCGCTGCACGCGGACCTTGATCGTCGACGGCCACAGGCGTTGCACGGTGGCGCTCTCGACCCAGTCGAGACTTTCCACATTGTCCTTCATGGTGCGCGGACTCGCGCCGACGATGGACAGGCGTCCGTCCGGCAGCACGACATCGCGCACTTCCGCGCGCCGGTTTCCTTCCACGCCCTCGACTTCGATCGTCGCCGGAAAACCGGCGCTCGCGACCACGCCATCCGCGCCGGCGGTCATCGCCTCGGTGATGGAAAAGAGATTGCCCCCGATCCACGACGCACCCGCAATCGCGGCGACGCCGACGATCAGCGCCCCAGCGACCGTGACGCGAGGATCGCGGTTCTTGCTGACCTTCGCGGCGTGTTCGGCATAGGCCGCGCCTTCGAGCTTGATCTTCGCGAGACGCGGCATCGCCTTCGGCGGCGGCGGCGGATTGCGCCGGTATTTGCGCGGTTTCACCGGGGCCATGAGGCGTCCTCCAGGATCCACGCGACGAGTTCGTCATAGCTCATGCCGAGATAGGCCGCCTGCTCGGGCGCGAGCGAAGTCGGCGTCATGCCCGGCTGGGTGTTCACTTCGATGAGGCAGACCTTGCCGGTCTTTTGATCCCACTTGAAGTCGGACCGCGTGAGTCCGCGACAGCCGAGCGCCTCGTGCGCGATCTCGGCCCAGCGCATCATGCTCTGCGTCATCTCGTCGGAGATCTTCGCCGGCAATTCATGGCGCGAGCCGCCATCGGCGTATTTCGCGTTGAAATCGTACCATTCGCCGGCGGGAATGATCTCGGTGACGGCGAGCGCGCGCGGGCCGGTCTTTTCGCCCAGCACGGCGACGGTGTATTCGGCGCCGCCGATGAATTCCTCGACAAGGACTTCTTCGCCGTAGGTCCAGTCGGGATCGAGCAGTTCTTCCGGCGGCCGGTTCGCGCCCTCGCGCACGATGAACACGCCGACCGACGATCCCTGCGCGTTCGGCTTCACTACATAGGGAACCGGCATCGGGTGCGCCTTCGAGGCCTCATGGCGATCCATGAGTTTGCCCGCCGCCAGCGGAATGCCGTGGAGCCCGAGCACCGCCTTGGTCTTGGCCTTGTCCATCGCCAGCGCGGAGGCGAGCACGCCGGAGTGCGAATACGGCAGGCGCAGATATTCCAGCACGCCCTGAACGCGCCCGTCCTCGCCCCACTCGCCGTGCAGCACGTTGATGACCTTGTCGGCCCTGAACGCCTTCAGCCGGTCGATCCAATCGGGGTCCTGCGGGTCGATCTCGCCGACCTCGTGGCCGAGCCGCTTCAGCGCCGCCACGCAGCCGGCGCCGGTGGACAGGCTCACCGGCCGTTCGGGGCTCAGCCCCCCCAGCAATACCGCCACGCGCGCCATTCACGGCTCCCGAAATCAAAACCCAGCTAAAGCGCGTTGAGGTTAAGGTTTTCTCCGCAACGACGCCCGTTCGGGGTGCAGTTTGCAGGTATTTTTCGGCGCCCCCTTTTTCAGCGCCGCCGCCGCCTTTCGGGGCGCCCTTAACGAACTCTTTCCGGACCCGCCGATTTCCCTCTTCCCCCGCCCGCCGAGCGCCTAGCGAGGACGCGGAGGAGTACGATGGGAAGGGTTCTGATCGCCTGCGCGAGCGCGGATGCGGCCATGGCCGCGCGGGTGGCGCGCGCGCTGACGGAGACGGGCGAAGATGTGGAAATCCGCCGGAAGGCGCCGGCCCTGAAGCCCGAAAAGGACGCGTTCGACGACGCCGTTCGCCTCGTCTTCCTCTGGTCTCGGGCGATGGCGGGCGACGCTGCGATGCTCCGGGAGGCGGTCGCCGCCGGGGACCGCCTCACGGTCGTTCGCCTCGACGCGACGCGCCTGCCCAAGCCCCTGCGCGGCGCCCACGCCGTCGCCCTGTCCGCCGCCCGCCCGCAACGCGGCCTCGCAGCACTGGCCGCAGCCCCTGCCGCATCGGCCACGACCGTACGCAAGGCCCCGCCCTCAGCGCCGAAACCCCGCCGCGAACGCGACCACAATTCCGGCCGCTGGAGCGCGCTGGTCATGCTCGTGATGCTGGTCTCCGGCGTCGCCTGGGCGGCCTATGGCTATATCTACGGCAAGCCCCCGGTCGATCTTCAGGCCGTCATTGCGGGGTTGCGAGTTTGAGGCCGACAATCCCCGCGAGGATCAGGCCGGCGCTCGCGATCCGCATGAGGTTGGCGCTCTCGCCCAGCCAGACGATGCCGACGACGAACGCGCCCACCGCGCCGATGCCGGTCCAGATCGCGTAGGACGTGCCGAGCGGCAGCACCTTCATGGCCATCGCCAGCAGCGAGAAGCTCGCGATCATGGTCACGATGGTGACGGCGCTCTCGACGGGTTTCGTGAACCCCGCCGACTGCTTCATCGTGTAGGCCCAGACGACCTCGAGGACGCCGGCGACGGCGAGATAGATCCAAGGCATGCGCGTGCTCCCGTGTTTGCGGGTGTCGGGCCGTCCCAACGCTGCAGGAAAGTGGCGGGGCCGTCCCCGCGCGGGCTTCAGATACGCTTTCCCTGACGTCCGGACAATCGCGCCGTCGCAGGCAGGACGCCGTTTGTCGACCGGCCCTGTGCGCGCGCGCGCGAATGGGCTAGAGAGCGGGCATGAACGGCGCTCCGACCGGGGAAAACGGGGCGCTTCCCACGCCAATGCCCCCAGTTCAGGGAATTCCATGACCAGGACCTTCGCCGCCCTCGCCTGCGCGCTCGCCATCGGGCTGACCGGAACCGCGCACGCCGACCAGGCGTCCACCGCGCCGGTGGAGGAAGTCGTCGTGACCGGCCAGCGCATGGAAGACGTCGTGCGCTCCTTCGTCTCCGACATTTCGGTATCGGTGCGCGGCTCCAACCAGCTCGCGCGGTGGGATCGCCGTATCTGCCCCGGTATTTCCGGCATCAAGGCGCAATATGCGCGCCCCGTCCTCGACCGCATGGCGCAGCGCGCCTTCGAGATCGGCCTGGATGTGGGTGAACCCGGCTGCAAGGCCAACATCCTCATCCTCGTCACGCCCGACGCGGACGCGGTCTCGCAGCGCGTGGTCGAAGACAACCGCCAGATCCTCGGCTGGCACGCCCAGCGCGGACAAGTCACGCAGGGCCGCGACGGCCTGCGCGACTTCATGGCGTCCGACGCGCCCGTGCGCTGGTGGCATGTCGCGTCCGTGACCACCGCGACCGGTGCGTCGGCAGGCGACTCCCACACCGGCGACGCCTCCAGCGTGCGCGTGGAAAACGTGTCGCGCATCCACCGCGACACCCGCCTCGACTTCAACGGCGCCTTCATCATCGTCGACGCCAACCGCATCGCCGGCCTGCCGCTCGGCGCGCTGGCGGACTACCTCTCCATGGTCGCGCTCGCGCAATTGTCGCCGGAGACCGACACATCGGCTTTCCCGACCATCCTCAACATGTTCAACGGCGTCGCCGGCGGCCAGCCCGCCCATGCAACGCTCACGGACTGGGATCTCGCGTATCTGCGCGGCCTCTATGTCGCCAAGCGCGACCTCACGGCGGAGAGCCAGCGCGGCGACATCGTCAACACGATGGTGCGTTCGCTCGCGAAGCAATAGCCGTCAGCGGCGGCCGATCCGTTTGATCTCCCAGTGGAGATCGACGCCGCTCTTCTTGAGCACCGCCGCGCGCACGTCCTCGCCGAGGCCTTCGATATCGGCGGCGGTCGCCTCGCCGGTGTTGATGAGGAAGTTGCAGTGCTTCTCGCTCACCTGCGCGCCGCCGCGTCGCGCGCCGCGCATGCCGGCCTCGTCGATGAGCTTCCATGAGCTGCGCTGGTTCGGCGCGCCGGGCGGATCGGGATTGGCGAAGGTGGAGCCGCCGGTCTTCTCGCGGATCGGCTGCGCGGCTTCGCGTTTCGCGGTGATTTCGGCCATGCGCGCCTCGGCGGCGGCGGGATCGTCGGGCGTCCCCTGGAACACGGCCTGAATCCAGATCATGTCATCCGGGACCTGCGTGCGGCGGTAGGAAAAGCCGAAATCGGCGTTGTTCCAGACCCGCATCTCGCCTGTGCGGTCATAGCCCCACGCCGTCACGAGAATGTCTTTCGTCTCTCGTCCGTAGCAGCCGGCGTTCATCGTCAGCGCGCCGCCGATCGTGCCGGGAATGCCGACGAGAAACTCGAGACCTGCGAGGCCCGCCTTCGCCGCCGTGCGCGCCACCGCCATGTCGAGCGCGCCGGCGTCTGCGATCACCCAGTTCTTCTCCTCATCGATCACGACCTTGCCGAACTCGCGACCCGCGAGGCGGATCACGACCCCCGGCATGCCGCCCTCGCGCACGATGAGGTTGGAGCCGACGCCCATCGTGAAGACCGGAACCTCCTCCGGCAACGCGCGCAGGAAGTCCGCAAGATCGAGATGGTCCGCGGGAATGAACAGCACATCGGCGGGCCCGCCCACGCGGAACCACGTGTAGGGCGCGAGCGCCTCGTCGCGCAGGAGCTTGCCGCGCACGGGTGGCAAATCAGGAAGGGACATCGGCGCTCGGTAGCATCGAGGCGGCGCGCGCGTCCATGAGATCGGCGCCGATGGCCTTGAGCGGCGATCCGATCGCGCCAGCCACCAGCGCAGCCAGAATCTGCGGCGCCGGCGGAATGCGCGAGAGCGGCCCGGCAATCCAGTCGCGCACCCACGGCAGAATCGTGGAGTCTGACTGATAGACCGGCGTGAAGAGCCAGCTCGCCGCCTGATAGAGGCGCGTGTGGGCGAGACGCATGCGGGCATAAAGGTCGAGCGCGTCTTCGACGCCTCGCGCCGTGGACAGCGCATGCGCCAGCGCGAACGCGTCGAGCAGCGCCATGTTGGCGCCCTGCCCGAGCTGCGGGCTCGTGCAGCGGAAACTGTCGCCCACATGCACGAGTCCACGCGCCACCGGATGGGAAAGCGTTCGATGGGCGTAGGTCGCGTAGACCAGATCGTCAGGCCCTGCGATCTGCGCAAGGAAGGGCTCCACTTCGGGCCAGACGTTGCGCACCTCCTCCTTCCACGAATCTATGCCGTTTGCGCGCCAGGCGCCGAGATCGACGCCCTTGAGGCTCCAGAAAAAGGCCGCCTGCGCCGACGCGTCCGGGTGCAGACACCCTATGGGCAGAACGCCGACCATCCGTCGCGCCGCGACATAGCGTTGCTCCAGCGCATGCGCGTCGAACCCTCCGCCCTGCGGCCAGTCGAGCGACGCCCAGAGCGCGCCATAGGCGAGCGGCCGCCCCGCCTTCGGCGAAAGCGGCGAGCGCACGCCCAGCGCGTCGATCAGCAAATGAAACGGCGCCGACTCCGCGCCATTCGCAAAGAGGAAACGCCGGTCTTTCACGCCGCGCACGTCTCGAGCCGTCTCGAAGGTCACGCCCGCCTTCACCGCCGCGTCGTGGAGAATCTCGAACAGCGCGCCGCGATGGATGCCGATGCCATGACTGGTGGAATCGAGGGCGCTGTAACGCACATCCAGCACGACACGATCAGTGGGCTTCACGCGGCCGAAGAGACGATCGATCCGCGCGCCGAGTTCATGCACGCGACCGGCGACGCCCAGTTTCGCCAGCACCGCCATGCCGACCGGCTGCACGATGAGACCCGAACCCAGCGGCGCGGGCCGATCCAGCTTGTCGTGGATGGTGACACGCCAGCCTGCATGCGCGAGCAACGTTGCGAGCGCCAGACCTGCAATCCCTGCGCCCGCAATGCCGACGTCACGTCGTTCGGCCATGAAGGATCAGCCGCCGCTCAGCTTGCCCGGCAAGGCATTCGCGTGAACGGTGATGTCGCCGGCGCCGAGACATACGACCACGTCGCCGGGCTGCGTCTCCGCCTGTACGAGCGCAGGCAGAAGATCGAATGAGCCGAGTTTCAGCGCCCTGCGATGGCCGTGAGCGGTGATCGACGCGACAAGGGCATCGGCGTCCACACCTTCGATCGGCGCTTCGCCCGCTGCGTATACATCCGCGATCGCCACCACGTCCGCCTCGTTGAAACAGGTGGAGAAATCCTTGAAGAGATCGCGCAGGCGGGTGAAACGGTGTGGCTGCACGACGGCGATGACGCGCCCGTCGGTGATCTCGCGCGCGGCCTTGAGCACGGCGCTAATCTCCACCGGATGGTGGCCGTAATCGTCGATGATGCGCACGCCGTTCCACGCGCCCGTCGTGGTGAAGCGTCGCTTCACGCCGCCGAACGCCTTCAGGCCTTTGCGGATGCCTCCGTCGGCGACGCCGAGTTCGCGCGCAACGGCGATTGCAGCCAGCGCATTTTGAACATTGTGCCGCCCCGCCACCGGCAGGAAGAGATCGTGAAGCGTCACGCCCGGCCCGTCGCCGCGCTTCCTCGCCACCACGTCGAACGTCGATCCGTCCTTTGAAGGGCGCACATTCGTGCCGCATACATCCGCCTGCGGATTGAAGCCGTAGCTGATGACCCGCCGGTTCTCGATCTGCGCCGCAAGCGACTGCACCTGCGGGTGATCGATGCACATCACCGCGAAGCCGTAGAACGGGATGGATTCAACGAAGGTCCTGTAGGCCTCGTTCATCGCCTCCACGGAGCCATAGTGATCGAGATGCTCGGGGTCCATGTTGGTGACGACGACGCCCGTGGCGCGCAGGCGCGTGAATGTGCCGTCGCTCTCGTCGGCTTCGACGACCATCCAGTCGCCCTCGCCCATGCGGGTGTTGGAGCCGTAGGCGTTGATGATGCCGCCGTTGATCACGGTCGGGTCCTGCCCGCCGCCTTCCAGCAAAGAGCCGACCATGGACGTCGTCGTCGTCTTGCCGTGCGTGCCGCCGATGGCGACCGTCCACTTCAGGCGCATGATCTCGGCGAGCATTTCCGCGCGCCGCACGATGGGCGCGCCGCGCGCACGCGCTGCATCGACTTCCGGATTGCCGCCCTTGATCGCCGAGGAGATCACCACGACGCCCGCCTCGCCCACATTCTCCGCCGCGTGGCCGATGAAGATGCGCGCCCCCTGCTTTTCCAGCCGCTCGGTATTGGCCGACGCCTTCGCGTCCGATCCCTGCACCTTGTAGCCGAGATTGATCATCACCTCGGCGATGCCCGACATGCCGATCCCGCCGATGCCGACGAAGTGGACAGGTCCGGTATCGAAAGGAACGGGACGGCGGATGGACATGGGTGCCTAGTTCTCGTTGGCTGCCGGCAACGGGCGCTCGCGCACACGTTCCCGACCGATGGAAATGAAGTGACCAGCAACCGCTGCAAACGCTTTTTCGGCGGCTTGCACAAGGCGCGCCTCGCGCTCGGCATGCGTGGTTCCCGAAAGCGCGATGAGCAAGACGCCGGGGGGCGGCGGCAGAAGTTTCTGGAAGATCAACTGTCCAAAGCCGAAGTCTTCCGTGATCAGGATGCGGTTCTCACGACGCGCCAGCGCCATGACCTCCACATCGTCGAGCCCTATGACGCCGAAATCACGCACCAGCGCGATCTCTGCGAAGCCGGAAAACGCGCGCCGCGTGATTTCGCGATGCACACACTCATCGAAAAGCGCGGGGATCACGCAGCGATGAACCCGTCGGAACGCAGATACTCCGCCGCGTAGGCGATCGCGGCCGTGATGTCTTCGGCCGTCAAGTCGGGATAGCCTGAGAGCACCGCCGCGAAGTCACCACCCCCGGCCGCCAGGTGATCGAGCACGATCTCCACGGGAATCCGCGTGCCCTTGATACAGGGTTTGCCGCCCATGACGGCGGGGTTCTGGGAAATGCGTGGATGGTCCATGGCCGTCCTATAGCCGTTTGGCGACCCGACGTCACCGGGACGCCGAAATTCGACGGGGGTGGACGGCGGCCATCCGGATTGTCCAAACTGCGCTACGTCCGGAGCCCGACAACGCCCGGTGAAGGAGAATGCGCATGTCCGCCAAAAGTCTCGGCCTCGACGCCGCCCGTCTGAAGCGCATCGACGCCTACTTCGCGGAGAAATACATCGGCCCCGGCAAGCTGCCCTGCGCGCTGACGATGGTCGCCCGCGGCGGCGAGGTGGCGCATCTCGGCGTCCAGGGCTTCGCGGACGTGGAACGCGGCGAGAAGATCGCCGAGGACACCGTCTTCCGCATCTATTCGATGACCAAGCCCATCACGAGTGCGGCGTTCATGATGCTGGTGGAGGAAGGCAAGGTCGCGCTCGACGATCCAGTCCACCGCTTCATCCCCGAGTGGCGCGATCTCGGCGTGTTCAAGGCGGGCTTCATCGGCACGTTCCAGACGAGCCGCCCGTCGCGGCCCATGCTGATGGTCGACCTGCTGCGCCACACCTCGGGGCTGACCTACGGCTTCCAGAACCGCACGAATGTCGACGCCGCCTACCGCAAGAACAGCATCGGCGAACTGACGCGCGCGGGCACGCTCGACGGCATGATCGAAGGGCTCGCGAAGCTGCCGCTCGAATTCTCGCCGGGCGATGCGTGGAACTATTCAGTCTCCACCGACGTGCTCGGCTATCTCGTCGAGAAGATTTCCGGCGTGCCGTTCCCGCAATTCCTGAAGGAACGCATCTTCGATCCGCTCGGCATGGACGATACGGGCTTCGCGGTGAGCCCGCGCGGCGTGGACCGCTTCGCGAGCTGCTACGCCGCGACCCCGAAAGGCGGCATTTTCCGGCAGGACGATGCGCGCGCGAGCGCCTATCTCGAAACCCCGGCCTTCGTTTCCGGCGGCGGCGGCCTCGTCTCCACCGCGCATGACTATCTGCAGTTCTGCCGCCTCTTCCTCAACAATGGCGAAGTCGGCGGCAAGCGCCTGCTCGGTCGCAAGACCATCGAGCTGATGACGATGAACCACCTGCCCGGCGGCCAATCGCTCACCGACATGTCTCGCTCGCTCTTCAGCGAAGTGGCCTATGACGGCGTCGGCTTCGGCCTCGGCTTCGCGGTGACGACCGATCCCGCCCGCACGCTCCTGCCCGGCAGCGCCGGCGAATACTCCTGGGGCGGCGCGGCGAGCACCTATTTCTGGATCGACCCGAAGGAAGAGCTGATCGCGATCTTCATGACGCAGCTGCTGCCGTCGACGCTCTATCCGCTGCGGCGGGAATTGCGGACGCTGGTGTATTCAGCGCTGACGTGAGGGCGAAGTTGCCTATCGGAAGTTGATGCGCCAGTGTCTTGCTGTTGGTGAGGGATCTCTAATGGCAAAAGTCGAGCAAACGCGTCTCTGGAAACTGATCATCTCGTCAGGGCTTGAGGAGGAGTTTGAGCGAGATTGGCTCGGACGTGTCCGGTCCCGACGCACGCAGCGCTATCTCCGTGCGGAAGTATCGCCGGAGCTAGCGCAATTGTTGGTCAGTGCAAACGCGCAGGTCGCGGGAGCGGCATCTGCAATCGCAGCGGCGCCAGATGTCGTTCGGCGACTTCTGACCAAGCAAGAAACTGACGCTCCACCGAAGTAGCAACGGCTACCCCGCCGCCTTCTCCGCCAGATCCGCCAGCGCTTTCGTCGCGTCCACCTTCGCACTCGCGCGCGCCGCAGCCGCGCGCACGCCGAGATCGTGCGGGTTGGCCAGTCGTTGCGCGAGCACCCGCGCCAGGGTCTTCGAGTTGAACTCGAGCTCGTCGATCACGTCGGCGGCGCCGATGCCGCTCAGCGCTTCGGCGTTGGCGGTCTGGTGATCGTCGGCGGCGATGGCGAGCGGGATGAGGATCGAGGGGCGGCCCGCCGCCTGCAGTTCCGTCACCGTCGAGGCGCCCGCGCGCGCGATGACGAGATGCGCCTGCGCCAGCTTCACGCCCATATCCTTGAAGAATGGCGACACCTCCGCCTTCACGCCCATGCGCTGGTATTCTTCGCTGACGATGAGCACCTGCTCCTCGCGCACCTGCTGCGTGATCTCGATGCGCGCGCGCAGATCGGCGTCGAGCGCGGCGATGGCGTTGGGAGTCACTTCGCCGAAGAGACGCGCGCCCTGGCTGCCGCCGGTGACGAGAATGCGGATCGGCTGCCCCGGCGCCGCCGACGGATAGCCCGCATTGCGCGCCTCCAGGATCGCGGGCCGCACGGGATTGCCGGTGACGACCTTACGCGACGCCGCGCTCGGCGGAAGCCGATCGAGACGCTCGAAGCCGCACGCCACATAGGTCGCGCGCGCGGCATAGGTGCGGTTCACGCGGCCGAGCACGGCGTTCTGTTCGTGGATCACCACCGGGCGTTTCTGCGAGAGCGCCGCTTCCAGCGCCGGGAGCGACGGGTAGCCGCCGAAGCCCGCGACCACCGCCGGCTGCATCACCGCAAGCGACTTCCGCGCGGCGGCGATGCCGCTCATGATCTTCAGCGCCGCGCCCGCGATCTTGAAGGGGTTGACGCCCTGGATCGTCGCCGCCGGCACATCCTGGATTTCGTCGGCGGGAAATCCCTCCGCATAACGACGCCCGCGCGCATCCGTCATCAGCACCACGCGCCAGCCGCGCGCGCGCATTTCGCCGGAAAACGCCGCCGCCGGAAAAAGATGCCCGCCCGTACCGCCGGCGGCGACGAGAACGGTGCGGGTGGTCATGCTTGAGTCCTGTCGTGTAGAAATGCGCCCGACCGCTCACGCAGCAGCGCAAACGCAAGCCCGATGGTGAGCGCCGAGCCGATCATCGCCGAACCGCCGTAAGAGACGAGCGGCAAGGTGATGCCCTTCGCCGGCGCCATGCTCATGTTCACGGCGACGTGGATCGCCGCCTGCAGCGTGAAGAGCATGATGAGGCCAGAGGCCGCGAACTGCTGGAACGGATCGACGAGACGCGACGCACGCCTCAAGCCGAACCACGCGATCGCCGCATAAAGCCCGATGAAACCGAGCGACGCGAGCCAGCCGAATTCCTCCGTCGCCGCCGCATAGACGAAGTCCGCATGCGCGTCCGGCAGCGACACCTTCACCGTGCCCTCGCCCGGTCCGCGCCCCAGCGGCCCGCCATTCTGGATCGCCTCCAGCGCCTTCGTCACCTGGAAGCCCTTGTTCTCGGCGCTGAAGAAGAGATCGATGCGCGACCGCACATGGCTGACGAAATTGTACGCAAGCAGGCCGCCCGCCGATGCGATCAGGGCGCCGCCGGCGAAGAAGCGCCACGGCGCTCCCGCTGCGATCAGCATTGCGCCGAGCACGAGCGCAAGAAGCGCCGTCTGCCCGTAATCCGGCTGCGGCACGAGCAGCGCCGCGGTGATGCCGTACAGACCGCACGCCAACGCGACGCCCGGAAAATTGCGCTGCGTGACGCCGGACGCCAACATCCACGCCATCGCGATGACGAGCGCGGGTTTCACGAACTCCGACGGCTGCATCGAGAGGCCCGCCACGCGCAACCAGCGCTGTGCGCCCTTCGCCTCGTGCCCGACGATCAGCACCACCGCGAGCATCGCCAGCGCGCCGACCAGCAGGATCACGCCGCCGCGCCGCACCGCCACCGGCGGCAGGAATGAAACGCCGACGATCGCCAGAGCGCCGACCAGCGCGAGAGCGCCATGGCGCAGCGCGAGGTTGAACGTCGATTCATAGCCCATGCGCGCGGCCGCCTGCGGGCTCACCGTCAGCGCATAGAGAAAGCCGAACAGCAGCAGCAGGCCGCAGGACACGAGCAACGCGCGCTCATGGCGGCGGAGTTGTTCGAAAACCGCGTTCACGCGCTGGCCTTGCGGCTGACGGCCTCTTCGAGGGCGGCGACGAGCTTCTTGAAGTGATCGCCGCGCGCCTCGAAGTCCCGGAACTGGTCGAACGACGCGCACGCCGGCGAGAGCAGCACGACCGCCCCCTTCTCCTTCGCTGCGCGGGCGTCCTTGAATGCCTGCGCGACGGCCTTGTCCATAGTGCCGCACTGCACCGACGGCGCCTTGCCGGCGAGCGTCAGCGCGAGTTTCGGCGCGGACTCGCCGATGAGATAGGCCTTGGCGATGCGCGGGAAGAATTTCTCCAGCGTCTCAATGCCGCCGTCCTTCATCTTGCCGCCCGCGATCCAGTAGACGCGGTCATACACAGCGAGCGCCTGCGCGGAGGCGTCGGCGTTGGTGGCCTTGGAGTCGTTGACGAAGCGCACGCCGTCGATTTCGGCGACGCGCTCGAGGCGATGTTCGAGGCCAGGAAATGTTGCGATGCCGGCGATGATCTCGCGCGTGGAAAGCCCCAGCGCGCGGCACGCCGCATACGCCGCCGCTGCATTCTGCGCATTGTGGCGCCCCGGCAGCGCCGGCGCCTCGCGCATGTCGAGTACGAGTTCGGCGCGCCCGTTCAGTGCATCGTAGAGACGACCGCCCAGCGTGGAGACGCCGCGGCTCAGCGCCTGCCCCGCCGATACCGGCGCCACCTGGCGTGCGCCGCTCGTCAGCTCCGTGCAGATCTGCGCGCCATAGGCGTCATCGACGCCGACCACCGCCCAGTCGCCCGCGCCCTGATTGCGGAACACGCGACGCTTGGCGGCGAGATAGCCCGCCATGTCGCCGTGACGGTCGAGATGGTCGGGCGTAAGGTTCAGGAACACCGCCACCGTGCAGCGCAGACTCTCCTGCAGGTCGAGCTGATAGGAGGAAAGCTCCAGCACATAGTGCGCGCCCGCGTGCAGGCTTTCGAGATCGAGAACGCCGGTGCCGATATTGCCGCCGATGCGCGCATCGCGGCCCGCATGCTTGAGGATATGGCCGATCAGCGCCGTGGTCGTCGACTTGCCGTTCGTGCCCGTGACCCCGATGATCTTCGGGCGTGCATGCGCCGGCAGCGCGTTCACGGCGCGCGCGAAGAGTTCGATGTCGCCGACGATCGGCACGCCGACCGCGCGCGCAAGTTCCACGACACGATGCGGTTTCGGATGCGTCAGCGGCACGCCGGGCGAAAGCACGAGCGCCGCAAAGCCGCGCCAGTCGCGGGCGTTGATATCGGAGAGGACGAGCCCCTCCTTCTCCGCGTTTTCGCGCGCGGCCTCGTTGTCGTCCCACGCATGCACGATCGCGCCGCCCGCCGCGAGCGCGCGCGCCGCCGACAATCCCGATCGCGCCAGGCCGAACACGGCCACGTCGCGCCCTGCATATTCGGTGATCGGGATCATGCGTCCTGCGTCCTGCGTCCTAGCGGAGTTTCAGCGTGGCGAGACCGATGAGCGCGAAGATGACCGACACGATCCAGAAACGGATCACGATTGTCGGTTCCTTCCAGCCCAGCTTTTCGAAGTGGTGGTGGATCGGCGCCATCAGGAAGACGCGCTTCTTGGTCATCTTGTAGAAGCCGACCTGGATCATCACCGAAAGCGCCTCGGCGACGAAGAGCCCGCCGATGATCGCCAGCACCAGCTCGTGCTTGGCCGCCACCGCCACGGCGCCCAGCATGCCGCCCAGCGCCAGCGAACCGGTATCGCCCATGAACACGCGCGCCGGCGGCGCATTGTACCAGAGAAAGCCCAACCCCGATCCCAGCAACGCGCCAAGCAGTACGGCGAGTTCGCCGACGCCGCGCACATGGTTGATGCCCAGATACGCCGAGTAGTCCGCGCGGCCGACGAGATAGACGATCATGGCGAACGCCGCGCCCGCAATCATCACCGGCACGATGGCGAGACCGTCGAGGCCGTCCGTCATGTTCACCGCGTTGCCCGCGCCGACGATCACGACCATCGCGAACAGAAGGAAGAAGGCGCCGAGCGGGATCATCAGATCCTTGAAGAACGGCAGCGCGACGCTGGTGAAGTCTCCGCCCTCGATCAGCGCCTGCCAGAACTGGCCGCCGCGTGCGATCATCTCGGGATCCGCGGACCACTGCGCCGAGAGCATTATGAGCGTCGCGCCCAGCGCGATGACGAATTCGAGCAGCAGGCGCACCTTGCTGGAAAGCCCGTCGGCCTTCTGCTTCGTGACCTTTGCGAAATCGTCGATGAAGCCGACGGCGCCGAAGCCGAACGTCACCAGCAGCACCGCCCACACATAGGGGTTTGTGAGATCGGACCACAGCAGCGCCGCGAACGCGAGGCTGAAGAGGATGATGAAGCCGCCCATGGTGGGCGTGCCCTTCTTCGTCAGCAGGTGTCCTTCGGGGCCGTCCTCGCGGATCGGCTGGCCCTTGCCCTGCTTCAGGCGCAGCCAGTCGATCAGCGGCTTGCCGATGAGAAAGGCGAAGAACAGCGCCGTGACGATCGCGCCGCCGGTGCGGAACGTGATGTAGTTGAACAGATTGAAGAGCTGATTTTGTTCGACCAGCTTTCCGAGAAACGGCAGCATCCCGCGTCCTTATCCTGTCAGACCGCCAACGCTTTCAGGGCTTCCACCACCCTGAACATGCGCGACCCGTTCGATCCCTTGACCAGAAGCACATCCCCCGCGCGCAAGGCGTCCTTGAGCTGCGGCGCGAGCGCTTCGGCGGTCTCCGCATAGACGCCGCGCTGCGTCGCGGGAAGCGCATCCCACAGCGCCTTCATCCGCAGGCCGGCGCAGAACACGAGATCGGCCGCGCCGTCGAGCTGGGGGCCAAGGCCTGCGTGATAGGCTGCCTCGTCAGGGCCGAGTTCGAGCATGTCGCCGAGCGCCGCGATTCGCCGCCCGCCTGCGCCGGGCGTGCGCGCGCCCAATGTCTTGAACGCCGCCGCCATCGAGGACGGATTGGCGTTGTAGGCGTCGTCGAGCAGCGTGAACGAACCGAAAGGCGCAGCGATCGTCACGACCTGCCCGCGCCCCGCCGGGGCCTCGAACGTCGCAAGCGCATGCGCCGCTGCGTGCAGGTCGCCGCCGGCCACGTCCGTCGCTGCGAGCGCCGCGACGCTGTTGAGCGCCCAGTGCGCGCCCGGCGCGCCGATGCGGTAGCGGATCTGGCGACCGAGAATGTCGGCTTCGGCGATCGAGTGATCGTCGAACATCTCGAATTTGAGCAGTCGCGCTTCACATTCGGCGCCACGACCGAAGCGGATGATCGTGCCGGCCTGCGCTTCCGCCGCCGCGAGCACGCGGGCGGCGCTCGGCGCCTCGTTCGGCACGAGTGCGACGCCGCCCTGTTCAAGGCCCGCATACACATCGCCCTTCTCGTCGGCGATGGCGTCGAGCGAGCCGAGCGCTTCCACGTGCGCGGGCGCAATCCAGGTGACGATGGCCACATGCGGCCGCACGAGTTTCGTCAGCGGCAGGATTTCGCCGCGATGATTCATGCCCATCTCGAACACGCCGTACTGCGACGACGCACGCATCCTTGCGAGCGTGAGCGGCACGCCCCAGTGATTGTTGTAGCTCTTTGTCGAGGCGTGTGTCGCACCGGACGCCGCAAGACACACCGCCAGCGCTTCCTTCGTCGACGTCTTGCCGACGGAGCCGGTCACGCCGACGCGCCGCGCGGCGCTGCGATCGCGCGCCGCCTCGCCCAGCGCCGTCAGCCCGCCGAGCACATCGTTCACGACGAGCATGGGCCCAAGGCCCGATCCCTTGTCGGGATCGCTCACAAGCGCGGCGCACGCGCCTTTCTCGAAGGCCTGCGCGATGAAATCATGCCCGTCGCGCACGTCTTTCAGGGCCACGAATAGATCGCCGGGCTCCAGCGTGCGCGTGTCGATGGAGACGCCCGTCGCCATCCACGAATCCGCGCCGATCAGGCGGCCTTTCGTCGCTTCTGCGGCGTCCTCGGCGAGCCAGAGTGGTTCAAGCATGGGAACCACCCAACGCCGCGCGCGCCACGTCCTGATCCGAGAACGGATGCACGACGCCCTTCACGATCTGGCCGGTCTCGTGGCCCTTGCCGGCAATGATGAGCGCGTCGCCCGGCTTCAGCATCGCGACCGCTTCGTTGATCGCCTGCGCGCGGTCGCCGATTTCTAGCGCCCCCGGAGTCGCCGCCAGAATTTGACGACGGATGTCGGCGGGCTCTTCCGAGCGCGGATTATCATCGGTGACGATCACCACGTCCGCGAACTTCGCCGCGATGGCGCCCATCTTCGGTCGCTTGCCGGTATCGCGATCGCCGCCGCAACCAAACACCAGCACGATGCGCCCAGGCGCGTGCGGTCGCGCGGCGCGCAAGAGCACGTCGAGGCCGTCCGGCGTGTGGGCGTAATCGACGAACACGTGCGCGCCCGCTTTCGTCGCGCCGATATGTTCGATGCGGCCCTTCACGGTCTTCAGCGTTTCCATGCCGGCCCAGACGTCGGCGGGCTTTTCGCCGAGCGACAGCGCAAGCGCCGCCGCCGTCACCGCGTTCAGCGCCTGGAATTCGCCGATCAGCGGCAGCTCCACCCGCGCTTCGGCGCCGTACCATTTGAGATCGAGCGTCTGCCCGTTCGGGCGCGGCTGAATTTCAACGATCTTCAGACCGTCGGCGCCCGCGCGCCAGCCGCACGACACGACCTGCAGCTTCTTTGCGCGCGCGCCCTCCTCGAACGCCGGTCCTTCCGCCGCATCAGCGTTCACGACGGCCGGCTGCCCCGGCTTCAGCAGCGACCACAGGCGCATCTTCGCTTCGCGATAGGCGTCCATGGTGTGGTGATAATCGAGGTGATCCTGCGTGAGATTGGTGAAGGCGCCGGCGGCGAGCTTCACGCCATCGAGGCGCGATTGATCGAAGCCGTGGCTGGACGCCTCCATCGCCACATCCGTCACGCCGTCGTCGGCGAGCGCCTGCAGCACCTTGTGGATCTGCACCGGATCGGCGGTGGTGTGGCCCATGTCGAGCGACTTGTCGGCCCAGATGGCGCCGAGCGTGCCCATGCTCGCGCCGCGCTTGCCGGCATGCGCCCATATCTGGCGCAGGAAATCCACCGTCGAACTCTTGCCGTTGGTGCCCGTCACCGCGACGACCACGCCCGGCTGGCGCGGATAAAGGCGCGACGCAGCCAGCGCGAGCGCGCGGCGCGGATTACCGGCGATGATCTGCGGCACGCCCACGTCTGCGCCCACATCGCCCGCGCTCAGCACGGCGATGGCGCCACGCTCCAGCGCCTGCGGAATGAAATCGCGCCCGTGCGCCGCCGATCCCGCGAGCGCTGCAAACACGAAGCCGGGCTCGACCTTGCGGCTGTCGGCCGTGAGGCCTTTCACCTCAAGCCCGCGCGCCGCCGCCGCGACGCCGTCATCGAAAAGGGATTCCAGTTTCAAGGCCTTCTGTCTCCACCGCCCCGCTTTTCTGCGGAGCCATGCACGGGCGTCGTTGCAAGGAACGGCGTGATGCGCGCCACCACCCGTCCCACCGCCGGCGCCGCCACCGCGCCGCCCGTCGCCAGATTTCCGTTCTCCGGCGTGCGCTGCGGCTCATCGAGCGCCAGCACGATCACATAGCGCGGCGCACGCGCCGGGAATATGGCGGCAAAGCTCGAGAGCAGCACGTCGGGTGCGTATTTTCCGTCCGCGCCGATCTTTTCGGCAGTGCCCGTCTTGCCGGCGATGTCGAGGCCGCGCAGGTCGGCGCGCCGCGCGGTGCCTTCGATGACGACATCGCGCATCAGCTGCAGCGTTTCCTGCGCCGCGAGCGGCGTGAAGACCGGCGTCAGGCGCACCTTCTCTCCTGCGCGATGGCGCAGCAGCGTCGGCGTCGCGCGCGCGCCGTTGTTGGTGAAGACCGTATAGGCCCCCGCAAGCGACACCATCGACACCGCAAGCCCGTGGCCGAAGCCCAGCACGCCCGTGGTCAGGCGCGACTCGGTGCGCGGCAGCAGCGGCGCAGGCGCGCCGCCGATCTGGATCGACGTGCGTTCCAGCAGGCCGAGCTTGCCGAGGTAGTCGCGCTGGCGCTGGGCGCCGACGCGCAGCGCAAGCTCCGCCATCGCCACGTTCGACGAATGCGCCACCGCCTCGCGGATCGTGGCCGGGCCGACGAAGGGATGCGGATCGCGGAAGGTGCGCCCGTCGATGGTGAACGCCTCGGTCAGGTCGAAGCGCTCGGTGAGACGCAGATTGCCGGTGTCGAGCGCGATGGCGACCGTGAACGGCTTGAGCGTCGAGCCCATCTCGTAGACCGCGCCCGACGCCCGGTTGAGCCGTGCGGTTTCGGAGCCGGCGCCGGGCGTGTTGGGATCGATCTGCGGCCACGACGCGAGCGCCAGGGTCTCGCCGGTGTGGCCGTCGAGGATCACCGCCGCCCCGCCCTTCGCCTTCGCCGCCCAGGCCGCGTCCGCAAGTTCGGATTCGAGCGCGTACTGGATGCGGGTGTCGAGCGAGAGTTCGACGCGCCCCACGCCCGCGCGACGCAATTCGGCGTCGAGCGCGCTTTCCACGCCGCCCGCGCCCGCATTCTCGCGATTGACGCCGCCGAGCGCGTGTCCCGCCAGCATGCCGTTTGGATAGACGCGACGTTGTTCGCGCTCGAAGGAAATGCCGGCGAGGCCGAGATCGTGCACGGCGCGCCGCTGCGAGGCCGTGAGGCCGGGTTTCAGGTGCACGAACTTCGCCTTCGAGCGCAGCCGGCGCTCCGTCGCGGCGATATCGAGATCGGGCAGCACGGTCGCAAGCCGTCGCGCCGCCTGCGCGGGATCCCAGATCTTTTCCGGCTCGCCCGCGAGAATCCAGCTCGGCAGCATCGTCGCGAGCAACACGCCGTTGCGATCGACGAGATCGGCGCGCGCCACCACCGGAGCCGGCGCGGCCCGCGGCGCGATGCGCGCGGACTCCGGCTGGCCGGCGAGCGACAGCTGCACCGCGCGCGCAGCCAGCACGCCGAAGATCACGACCATCAGCACGGCGAGCTTGTTGATGCGCGGACGTCCCGGCGCGGGCTCCACCACCGGCGCGTGACGCACGGGCGTTTCGAACGTTTCGAAGCGCCCGGCCTTCATCATGTCGCGCGCGCTGACGCGCATCAGGGCGTCGCCTTTTCGGGCGCGGCGAGCGCGTCGATCGACTTCTTCTGCTCGCGTCCCGCCGGCGCCATGCCGAGTTCGCGTCGCGCCAGCGCTTCGATGCGCTTGGGGTTTTCCAGATACTGCACTTCCGCCGCGAGACCGCGCGCCTCGTCGCGCCTGGCCGCGACTTCACGCTCGAGTTCCGCGATGTTGCGACGCGTGGCGGCGGCGTCGTTCTTGGCCTTGAGCACGCCGACGGCCATCACGAGGATCACGACGACCGCGACGGGCACGAATAAGCGGCCGGGCTTGAAGTTGAAGGTCATGCCAGCCGCTCCCACGCTTCAGCGGCTTTCGGCGCGAGCGCGCGCCCGCCGATCGGGCCCCACGCCGGCGCCTCGGTCCGCAAGGCCACGCGCAGCTTCGCCGAGCGCGCGCGCGGATTGGCGGCGAGTTCAAGCTCGCTCGGCGCGATGGATTTCTTGTGCGCAAGACGGAAGGACGGCGGACGGCCCGCGGGCCGTTCGGGCGCGTAACGCGATCCGCCGCCGCCGGCGCCCGCGCGCTCGACCATGAACGATTTCACGATCCTGTCCTCCAGAGAGTGGAAGGACACCACCACGAGTCGGCCTTCGGGTTTCAGTCTCGTTTCGGCCCCGGCGAGCGCGCGCTCGAGTTCGCCGAGTTCGTCGTTCACCAGCATGCGCAGGGCCTGGAAGGTCTTGGTGGCGGGGTGCGTGCGCGCGCCTTTCCGTCCGCCGAGCGCCTTTTCCACAAGATCCGCGAGCTGGCCGGTGGTGGCGACGGGCGCCTCGCGACGGGCCTCGACGATGGCGCGGGCGATGCGGCGGCTCTGCGTTTCCTCGCCGAGCGCCCAGATCGCGTCCGCCAGCGCCTCCTCGGGAAACTGCGCCACGACATCCGCCGCCGAGGGGCCCGACTTCGCCATGCGCATGTCGAGCGGCGCATCGAAGCGGAAGGAAAAGCCCCGCTCCGGCTCGTCGAGCTGGAAGGAAGAGACGCCGAGATCGAGCGCCACCCCGTCCACGGACTCGGGCACGAGTGTTTCGAGATCGCCGAACCGCCCCTCGCGGGGCTCCAGCCGCCAGGGCGTCAGCCGCGCAAACGCCTGCGCGCGGGCGATGGCGTCGGGGTCGCGGTCGAGCGCGATGACCTTGCAGTCGGCGGCTTCCAGCAGCGCGCGCGTATAGCCGCCGCCGCCGAACGTCGCGTCGACGATCAAATCGCCGGCCTTGGGCGCCAGGGCCGCGACGGCTTCATGCAAAAGGACGGGCGCGTGGCTCACTTGCCCGCCTCCGACGCGGCGCGGGCGAGCAGGGCGCGCTTCTCCGCGGCGCGGGCGCGGGCTTCGGCGGCGCGGGCCTCCAGCAGCGGCGGCGACCAGATCTCGAACCGGTCGGACAGCCCCACGAAGGCGGCCTTGCCGTTCAGCTGCGCGTGGGCCCGCAAATCTTCGGGGAGCGAGGCGCGGCCGGTCTCGTCCAGATCCAGCGCGCGCGCCTCGCCGAAGATGGCGTAGTCGAAATCGTCACGCAGATCGTCGAACTCGCCCCGGGCGGACAGCGCGGCCTGGTAGCGGGCGAGGAGAGCAGCATCCCCCGCTTCCAGCCACGGCCCCCGATAGGACGGCCAGACATAGACCCTGCCGCGCCCCTGTTCGGTCTCGGCCCCGCCCGTCAGCAGCGCGCGGAAAGGCGCGGGCACCGAGGCCCGTCCCTTCGCGTCCACGCCGACAATGTGCGTGCCGATGAACACCCTCAGCGCCCCGAAATGCATCGCCCCGACCCAGCCGTCTGGAGCAAGCGGCTCTATATGGGCACAGATGGGATCATTTGGGAAGAGATGGTCGCAGCACGGAATGGTTAAGGAAAAGCGACCCCTCTCCCACCCGCGGGAGAGGGAAAGCTTCGAGCAGGGCGAGAAGCAGGGTGAGGGCCCGGTCTCTCAGGAGGAGTCCGGTTCGGCGCCACCGCGCCCTCACCCTGATCGCTTCGCGATCTGTCCCTCTCCCGCTCAGGCGCGGGAGAGGGGTAGAACCTCTCCATGAACTACCGGCACGCCTTCCACGCGGGGAACCATGCGGACGTGCTCAAGCACGTGTGCCTTTCGCTCGTCATCGATCACCTGAAGCACAAGGCGGCGCCCTTCGCGGTGATGGACACGCACGCAGGCCGCGGCGCCTATGCGCTCGACGGGCAGGAAGCGCAGCGCAGCCCGGAGTGGCGCGGCGGCGTCGGGCGGATCTGGGACTGGGCCAACGCGCCGGCGGCGATGGCGCCGTTCCTCGACGCGCTGCGCGGCGCCAATCCCGACGGCGAACTGCACGCCTATCCCGGCTCCCCGCTGATCGCGCTCGCGGGCATGCGCGAACAGGATCGCCTCATCGCATGCGAACTGCACCCAGAAGAGGCGGGCGTGCTGCGGCGGCGTCTGTCAGACGATCCGCGCGCGCAGGTGCATCAGCGCAACGGCTTTGAAGCGATGGGCGCACTGCTCCCCTTCACCGAACGGCGCGGCCTCGTGCTGATCGATCCGCCCTACGAAGATCGCGACCACGAGACGATCCAGACCATCCGCGCGCTCCGCGCCGCGCTCGATCGCTTCGGCCACGGCGTTTACATGTGGTGGCGGCCTGTCAAAGACGTGCGCGAAACCGACATGGCCGATCAGGAGCTTTTCCACGGCCGCACGCTGAAGACCTTGCGCGTCGATCTCGCCGTAGACCGTGTCGATCCCGAAGGCCGGCTCGTCGCGTCGAGCGTGCTGATCGTCAATCCGCCTTATACGCTGGCGCCTGCGCTCGCGGAGTTGATGCCGGCGTTGAGTGAGCGTCTCGCGGCGACGCCGGCTGCGGGGTGGCGGATGGAGACGATGGGAGGTTGAGACGCAATGAAACCGGCAGCGAGAGAGACATGAAACGAGCCATAGCAATCGTACTGTTGGCTGCATGGATGGCGATCATTGCGATCTGGCATTATGAGTTGGCGAGCGCTCGCCTCATCACCATCGCAATCGGCATTGTGGGTTTGGCTTCGATACTGCTCCTCGATATTCCATCCCTCCTCAAGGACAGGCGCAAGAACTGATACACGCGGCCAAGCGCTGGCGCGCCGAGTTGTCGCGCACGTAGGGTGGATTGAGCGTAAGCGAAATCCGCCAAGGCGTCCGCCGTCTTGATGGTGGATTTCGCTGCGCTCCATCCACCCTACGTTTGCACCGGTCTCCGCGCGTTGGAGCGCGGCCTGTGCGCGTATCGGAGCGGCGACGCCCTCGTCGCCGTGAGGTCTCCGGGAGGGGTAAGGCGACTGGGCGTTGCCGCTCCGTACTTTCTGTCCAAATCGTCACTTGCACGCAAAGAACATATAGGGAACATCTGGCGCAGGTTTTTCAACGGAGGCTGATGTGCTCGCGTTTCTGGTGGTTCTGGTTCTGACGGTCGGAGGGTTGCTCGCATGGCGGGCGGCGCCGGCGCGTCCTGTGACCGCCGTGGAGACGTGTGCGCCGCACGCCCGCCGTCGGAAGCTCTCGCGTGACGCCGCTGTCCGGCGCTCCCTCATTTATGCGTCGCGCGCGCCGGGTCTGTTGTGTGAGCGGGCCTTGGGATTCATCTCGCGTCGTGCACGCGGGCGGGTGTTGCGCCCCGCTCGTGATTTTGCATGTGCGCCAGACGCCGCGAGGTTTGCGCCCGCGCTCTGCTGAGCGCCGTCGTCCATCGCTGTCCAACACGCCGTGGCGTCGTTCTCGAAAGAGACGATTCCGCGGGCGCCGGCGTATGTCTGTCGGCTCTCTCAACGCCCGATTGCCGGGGGCTTGGCACACATCGCCGGGGCCGGACCGCGCACCTCCCGGTGCGCATTCCGAAGCACGCGCCCGCGCCGGCGTCCGTCACGATCCGCCCATTGCGCACCGGGAGGTGCGCGGTCCGGCATGAATGGCGCGTCTGGCCTTGCCCCCGAGCGACGGGCTGGCGGAGACGGACGGCGGGCGGCTAGTGTTCCCCCATGAACTTCGAGAAATTCCTCGCCCTCATCCAGCAGCCCGCCGTCTACCTCCCCGTCATCGGCGTCACCCTGCTCGCGCTCTTCCTCGCGAAGAAGCCGGCGACGGCGATCTATGTGGGGCTGATGCCGCTGATCAACTGGTCGTTCGCGGCGGTGCCGACCTTCGCCATCCCCGAGGCGCTCGGCGGCGGACAGCTCCAGCCGTTGGCGGTGGTGACGGGCCTCGTCCTCGTCGTGCGCGACTTCGCCCAGCGCGAGATCGGCCACCGCGTGCTCGCGGCGATGCTGATCGGGCTGCTCTTCTCGACGATGACCTCGTGGATCGTGGTGGTGTTCGCCTCGGGGGCGGCCTTCCTGATCAGCGAGCTGGTGGACTGGGCCGTCTACACCTTCACCAAGCGCCCGCTGTCGCAGCGCATCATGCTGTCCAGCGCGCTGTCGGCGCCGCTGGACCAGGTGGTCTTCATCTGGCTCGCCTCCTTCGTGGTGCCCGGCATCTTCGCATGGGGAACCATCCTGACCGGGATCGTCTCCAAGCTCGCCGGCGCGGCGGTGGTGGCGTGGATCGTGGCGCAAAGGGAGAAGAAGGACGCGATCGCGGCCCCGGCCGCCGCCGGCTGAAGCGCGCGGGCCCACCGAATCGCCTTGCGGGCAAGTGGTTTTTCGACCATAGCTGAGAATAACGCCGGCATGTCGCCGGCAGAGTGCGGACGTTCCGCGGCGTGCGGCGATACAAAGATCACCCCCGACATCCTTCGGACATGCTGACGAGCGACCATTCCAAGATGGCGCCGCGCGCGATCACTCGCGCGCGGCCTGATCCCGTTTGGGGAAGAGGACGATGAGTTACGACGACGAGTTCGGCAACGACGACGATCACAACGACGATCGCAAGAAGGATCACGGCCGGGGCCGTCGTGACAAATCCGCAAGCGAAACCGACACCCCGCCGGACTTCGGCGGCGGCGGCGACCGTGGCGGCGGCTATCGCGGCGGCGGCGGTTACGGTGGTGATCGCGGCGGCGGCGGCGGATACCGCGGCGGCGGCGGTGGTTACGGCGGCGGCGGCGACCGTGGCGGCGGCGGTGGATACCGTGGCGGCGGCGGCGGCGGTTATGGCGGCGGCGGTGATCGTGGCGGCGGCGGCGGATATCGCGGCGGCGGCGGTGGCGGCTACGGCGGCGACCGGGGCGGCGGCGGCGGTTACGGTGGTGATCGCGGCGGCGGCGGCGGCTATCGCGGCGGCGGCGGCGGCGGTTATCGCGGCGGCGGCGGCGGCGGATACCGTGGCGGCGGCGGCGGCGGCTTCGACCGCGGCGAGCGCGCGCCCCTCGGCCCCGAGCAGACCGGCGTGGTGAAGTTCTTCAACGGCGCGCGCGGCTTCGGCTTCGTGACCCCCGATGACGGCGGCGCGGACGTCTTCGTCCACATCTCCGCCGTCGAGCGCGCGGGCCTGCCCCCGCTCGAGGAAGGCCAGAAGATCTCCTTCCAGACCTTGCCCGACCCGAAGGGCAAAGGCCCCAAGGCGGTCAATCTGAAGATGGTCGACTAGTCGGCTTCGCCTTCAGCGACTGAACAAAAGACGGCCGGTTCCTCGCGGAGCCGGCCGTTCTTCGTTTCTCAGCTGCGCGCGGACCACGGCGTCACCCGGATCGCCAGCGCCGACCCGAGCCCCAGCACCGCCATCGCCACAGCGACCAGCGCAAACAGCGCCCACAGCGGCGCCTGCGCCTGCAGCAGGAACCAGCCGCCGATCGCCACCACCGCCAGACGCGCGCCCTGCGCGATGATCGGCCCCATCACCTTCCCCGCGCCCTGGGACGCGAAATAGAGGCACAGCCCCAAACCGAAGAGCGGAAAGCCGAGCCCCGCCACGCGCAGATAGGTCCGCGTCACTTCCAGCACGCGCTCGTCGCTGACGAAGAGCCGCCCCCAGATGTCGGGCGCGATCATCACGAGGCCCGCGATCACGGCAAGCGCGCCCGTCGCCAGCGCGCCCGCCGTCCAGGCGACCTTGCGCGCCCGCGCCACATCGCCCGCCCCGATCGCTGCGCCGACCATGGGCACGCACGCGACGCCGACCGAAAACGCGATCGGAATCAGGAGAAACTCAAGCCGCGCGCCGATGCCGTAGCCTGCCAGGGCCTCCGCGCCGAAGCGCGCGACGAGCGCCGTCACGATCATGATCGTCAGCACGGACTGGATCGGCGACAGCGTCGCCGGCAGGCCCACGCGCAGCACGTCCTTCAGGCGCGCGACTTCGAACTTGGCGGGATCGAGGTGCAGGCGCACGCGGCTCGTCGGCGCCCGCAGACGCAGGAGCAACAGGATCGCCGCCACGGTGAAGCCGACGACCTGTCCGGTCGCGACGCCCGCAATGCCGAGCCGTGGAAACGGCCCGACGCCAAGCCCGAGCGCGCCGCCCACCGTGATCTGCAACAGCCCCGCGAGCAGCACGATCAGCGCCGGCCCCGCCATGTCGCCCGAGCCGCGCGACACCGACGCCAGACAGTTCGTCAGCCAGATCGCGAGAATGCCGAGCGCGGCCACATGCGCATACGTCACCGCCGCTTCGAGCGCTTCGCCCTTGCCGCCGAGCAGCGCGAAGATCGACGGCCCGGCGATCCAGATGATCACCGCAAAGCCGAGGCCCGCCACGAGACCGATGACCGCCGACGCAAGCGCAAGCCCTTCCGCGCGCGCCCTGTCGCCGGCGCCGAGCGCGCGACTGACGGCGCCGGATATGCCCCCGCCCATCGCGCCCGCCGACATCATCTGCATCAGCATCACGACCGGAAATACCAGCGCCACGCCCGCCAGCGCCGGCACGCCGAGGCGTCCGACATAAGCGGTTTCCGCAATGGTGATGATCGCCGCAGAACACAGCGCGATGAGATTGGGCGCCGACAACGAGACGAGCGTCTTGAGGATCGGGCCGTCCAGCAACACGTTGCCCGTGGGACGGCGCGGCGCGGCCTCGTCGATTGCGTTCGCCATGATCGATAAGGTCCCCGGCGCCCAGGGCGCGGAAAGCCCTTGTATGCACAAGCAACCCGTCTAGCGGCGCGCGCCTGCTGTCAATTCACGCCCGCTTACGCGTTCGATCATGCCGCTGCGGCATGGTCGGGCGTCGCCAGACGCAGCACCGCCGCAGCGATCTCCTCGCGGTCCGCCGGCTTCACGATGTGCTCGGCGGCGCCGAGCGCCAGCGCACGATTGCGGTCGTCGTCGATGGTCACCACCAGCACCGGCGTCTGCGGACGCGACTGCCGGATCGCGGCGAGCACGTCCCAGCCGGAGCCGTCCGGGAGGTGGATGTCGAGCACCACGACCGCCGGATCGAGCGCACGGAACGCCGCGATGCCGTCGGCGACATTGGCCGCCATGCGCAGATCGAACGGCAGGTTCGCAAGCGCCCGGCGCGTGAGATCGCGCGCGCTCGCCTCGTCCTCGATCACCAGCACACAGGCGCGCGTCGTCGGCGCGAGTGCTGCGCCGACCGGCTCCGCCGCGATGCGCAGCGTAAAGGTCGAGCCCTGCCCCTGCACGCTCGTGAACGTCACGTCGCCGCCCATCAACTCCGCAAGACGCCGCGTGATGACGAGGCCGAGACCGGTGCCATCCTGACGGCGGGTGAGCGACTCATCGACCTGCGTGAACGGCTGGAACAGGCGGCGTGCATCTGCCGGCGCAATGCCGATGCCGGTATCCTCGACCTCGAAGACAAGACCGTCCGCCGTGCGCGCGACGCGCAGCTCGATACGGCCATGCCTTGTGAACTTCGCGGCGTTCGACAGGAGATTCAGCAGGCACTGGCCGAGCTTTCCGCCATCCGTCATCTTGGGCCTGATGACATCCTGCATCGTCAGCACGAGCGCATTGCCGTTGGCCTCCGCCATCGGCCGCACCTGGTCGAGCACGTCGGCGACGAGCGCCTCCACATCCACCGGCCCGAGCGCCAGCTCCATGCGGCCCGCCTCGATCTTCGACAGATCCAGCACATCGTTGATCAGGCTGAGCAGATGGCGCGCGGCCTTGCGGATGCGATTGGCGTCGGCGGCGCCTTCGGTCTTGCCGTCGGCGTCGAGGTCCTCTTCGAGAATTTCCGCATAGCCGATCACTGCGTTCAGCGGCGTGCGCAATTCGTGGCTCATGTTCGCCATGAACTGGGACTTTGCCTTGCTCGCCTCTTCCGCCGCCGCACGCTGCGCGCGCGCCGCTTCCAGATCGGCGTAGAGCCGGTTGCGGTCGTTTGCGGCCATGAAGCTGAGGAGCACGACCTGTGCGGCCACGATCGCCATCGACATCGCCGCGCCATACTCGTTGGCGATCAGGAACGGCATGAACGTCGCCGCCAGCGCCGGCGGCGCGAGCGACGCGAGGAACAAGGCGCGCACGTTGGAGAAATAGACCATGCCGTGGATCACGGTGATGCCGAGCCACGCGCCGGCGAGAAAGCCCGCCGCCTTGCCGCCGACGAGCCACGCCGTCACCCAGCCGCTGCAATAGAGCGTCGCACCGCATAGCGTCGCCAGCGCCCCGTAGGCTGCGCCGCGGTTGGGGTCTGTATCGATGAGCGGCGTGACCAGGCGGTCGTAGATGAAGTTCGCGACGCGCGCGTCCCAGACAAGCACGACGCCCGCCCACAAGAGCGCGGTTTCCCAGCCGATCCAGCGCGAGAGCAGGACCGCCGCCAGCGCCATCGCCGCCAGACGCCCCATGCGGCCCGTGTTCTGCGCCTCCACAGCGAAGCGCAGCGCCATCGGATCGACCCCGGCGCCGAACAGAAATTGACGGATATTCATCAATGTTTCCCGCCCATTAGGACATGTCGCCCTGTGCCGGAAAGCCTAGGCCTTTGGTGGTAAACCAATCGCGCATGGCGGCGGGAAAATGTGCCGGAATGGCGCCGTTTGCGTCCCGTCGGGGCCATGGTCTTCAACGGCGCCAACGCCTATGTCATGGGCGCGATGGCGTCCGCCGACAAACCCGACCTGCCCGACCTCGCGGGCCTGCCGCGCGCGGAGGATGCGCCGGAAGCGTCCAGTGGCGCACCGAAAAAGGGCGTCGACGTCATCCGCGACGAACTCACGCGTCTGCCCGCGAAACCGGGCGTCTATCGCATGATCGGCGCGGACGGCGAGGTGCTCTATGTCGGCAAGGCGAAGAGCCTGAAGGCGCGGGTCTCGAACTATGCCGCGGGGCGCGGCCATGGCAATCACATCGCGCGGATGATCTCGCAGACGCGGGCGATGGAATTCATCGTCACCGCGACCGAGACCGAAGCGCTCCTGCTTGAAACCAATCTGATCAAACGCCTGCGCCCGCGCTTCAACGTGCTGATGCGCGACGACAAGAGCTTTCCCTACATCGCCATTCGCCGCGACCACGAGATCCCCGCGCTGCAGAAGCATCGCGGCGCCAAGAGCTTCAAGGGCGAGTTCTTCGGGCCCTTCGCCTCAGCGGGCGCCGTCAACCGCACGCTCAACACCCTGCAGAAGGCCTTCCTGCTCCGCTCGTGCACCGACAGCACCTACAGCGCGCGCACGCGTCCCTGCATGTTGTACCAGATCAAGCGCTGTGCGGCGCCGTGTACGGGCGAGATCAGCGCCGAAGACTATAGCCGCCTCGTGGTCGACTCCGTCGACTTCCTCAAGGGCAGAAGCGTCGAGCTGCAGGACCGCCTCGCCGCGGAAATGCACGCCGCCGCCGAGGCGCTCGAATTCGAACAGGCCGCGCGCCTGCGCAACCGCATCCGCGCGCTCGCCGCCGTGCGCGCCGTGCAGGGCGTGAACGTCTCGACGTTCTCGGAGGCCGACGTGTTCGCGCTGCACTGCGAGGGCGGGCAGTCCTGCATCCAGGTCTTCTTCTTCCGCGCCGGTCAGAACTGGGGCAACCGCGCGTATTTCCCGAAGCACGAGCGCGATCTGGAGCCCGCCGAGATTCTCGACGCCTTCCTCGCGCAATTCTACGACGACAAAGAACCGCCTTCCCTCATCCTCGCGAGCCATGAACCGCCGGGCGCGGACCTGCTCGAAGAGGCCTTCGCCCTGAAAGCCGGCCGCAAGGTGGAAATCCGCAGGCCCGAACGCGGCGAGAAGCGTGAGGTGATGGATCAGGCGATCCTCAATGCGCGCGAGGCGCTGGGACGCCGCATGGCGGAAAGCGCGAGCGTCGCGCGGTTGCTCGAAGGCGTCGGCGATGCGTTCGGCATGGCGAAGGCGCCGGAGCGCATCGAGGTCTACGACAACAGCCACATCCAGGGGTCGAACGCCGTGGGCGCGATGATCGTGGCGGGGCCGGAGGGCTTCCGGAAGAACCAGTACCGAAAATTCAACATGAGGGAGATCACGCCCGGCGACGACTACGCCATGATGCAGGCGATGATCCGTCGGCGTTTCGCGCGACTGGTGAAGGAGGCCGTGGACGATACGGCGTCTGCACCGGAAACTTCCACCATCCAGAACGGCGGCGTCGATTTTTCGAAGCTTGAGGAAGAGAAGGCCGAATGGCCCGATCTCCTGCTTATTGACGGCGGCGAGGGGCAGCTCGAAGCGGCGATGACGGCGCTCCGTGAACTCGGCGTCGACAAGGAGGTGTGCGTCGTCGGCGTCGCCAAGGGCGTGGACCGCGACGCCGGCCGCGAACGCTTCTTCATGCCGGGCAAGCAGCCCTTCCGTCTCGACGAGAAAAGCCCGGTCCTCTACTACCTCCAGCGCCTCCGGGACGAAGCCCACCGCTTCGCCATCGGCGCGCATCGGCAGAAGCGCGCCGCCGACATCGGGAAGAATCCCCTCGACGAAATCGGCGGCGTGGGTCCATCACGCAAGAAGGCGCTTCTCGCGCGGTTCGGCTCGGCGCGGGGCGTCGCGCGGGCGGCGCTGGCGGAGCTGGAAGCGGTGGAAGGCATCAACACGGAACTGGCGCGACGCATCCATGACTTCTTCCACAACAAGCCCTGAGACTTCGTCGCTGCCGATGGCGCTCACCATCGCGCGCTTCGCGGCGGCGCCCATCGTCGCGGGCCTCATCTTCCTGGCGAGCCAACTCCTCTACACCGAAGGCCGTGACTGGACGGTGACGGTGCTTTCGTTTGCGCTCGTCGTCTTCATCCTTGCCGCGCTCACCGACTGGCTCGACGGCGCGCTGGCGCGGAAGCTCGATGCCGTGTCCCCGCTGGGCGCCGCCCTCGATCACGCCGCCGACAAGGCGCTCACCACAGCGACACTCGTTGCCCTCGGCGCGACTTTCCTGCCGCTCGATCTCACCATCGCCGCGGCGCTGCTGGTCACACGCGACATCGCCGTCGGCGGCCTGCGCGAGGGGCTTTCGCTTTCGGGACGCGCGCTGCCCGTCGCATCACTCGGCAAACTGAAGACGGTCGTCACCATGGTCGCCATCGGCGCAGCCATCGCGTTTCAGATCGCGCGGCTGGCGATCGCCGAGGGCGCGATCGTCTCCGTCGTGGAAGTGCTGTCGCGCTTCACCTTGTGGAGCGCGGTGATCCTCGCCCTTTGGAGCGGCGTCGAATATTTCGTCGCCGCCTTCAGGAAGTAGCGGCCGCCTCGTCGATCGCGAGGATCAGCTCTAGCGCCGCAAGGCCCTCTTCCCCCGTCACCGGCGGACGGGCAGCCTTGCCCTCGATGACATCGATTAGTGCCGAGACATTCGCGCCGAGCGGATCGCGCACCTTGTCGGCGAAGTCCGGATCGAGCCTGAAAGGCGTCGTGTTCGAGAAGGTGCGCGCGACGAAGTCCACATTCACCTCGCCGGACGGATAGACGATCCGCATCACGCGCCGCCGCCCTTCCGCCACGCGTGTGGCGGCGAGACGCACCACGGCGCCGCCTGGAAAGCGCGTCTCGGACTCGATGGTATCGAAGAACGCACTGCGCGTGATCGATCCCTTCGCGGATACCGAAGACGGCGCCTCGCCCAGCAGCGTCATCGCGAGATCGGCGTCGTGGATCGAGAGATCGAGCGTCACGCTCACATCATCGCCGCGCCCGGTCCACGGCCCCTCGCGGCGCGCTTCGATGAGCGTCGGCTTTTCCGCCACGTCGAAGAGCCCCATCGCCGCGAACACCAGCCGCTCCTGATGTCCGCAGGCGAGCTTTGCGCCGGACGCTTTCGCCGCCGCCAGCACCGCACGCCCTTCTTCCCGCGTCACCGCGATCGGCTTTTCCACCAGCACATGCTTGCCCGCCGCCAGCGCTGCGCGCGCCTGTTCGCCATGCGCCACGGCGGGCGTGGCGATCGTCACCATGTCCACTGCCGCGAGGAACGCCGCGTAATCGTCGAACGGCGCACCGCCATGCTTGTCAGTCAGCGCGCGCGCGCGGGCCAGATCGATGTCGTAGACGGCGGCGAGCGTCGCACGCGGTTCCCCGGCATATTTGCCGGCGTGATTGGCGCCGAAAGCGCCTGCCCCGGCGACCCCGCCCCGTAGTTTCGCGTTCGTGTTCATCATGCGCCTTTCGGGGCGCTCCATAGAACGATATGCGCGTCTTGAAAATCGGACGTGGCGGCGCAGGAGAGAGGGCCCATGAGCGGATACGAAGCACGGGAAGCCGCCTGGACGAAGCTGGAAGCCCACGCCGCCGACCTCGCCAAAACCCCGCTCAAGGCCCTCTTCGAGGCCGATGCGGAGCGCACGGCGCGCTTCACGAAGTCCGCGGCCGGCGTGACCGTGGACTTGAGCCGCCAGCGCCTGACCGGGGACACGCTCAAGCTCTTTCTCGATCTCGCTAGGGAAGCCGACGTTTCCGCAAAGCTCGCCGCCATGGGCAAGGGCGAGATCGTGAACCCGACGGAGGGACGCGCGGCGCTGCACGTCGCGTTGCGCGGGTCGGGGTCCGCCGTCGATGCGCGCGCGAGCGTTGATCGCACGCGCGGCGAGGTGAAGGTGTTCGCGCACGAGATCGCGACCGGCAAACGGCAAGGCGCCGGCGGGCCGTTCAAATCGATCGTGCATATCGGCATCGGCGGCTCGGATCTCGGGCCCCGCTTTCTCTACGATGCACTGAAGCGCTTCCGTCGCCCGGGCATGACCATGCGCTTCGCGGCGAATGTGGACGGCGCCGAAATCGCCGATGCGCTGGAAGGCCTCGATCCCGCAACCACGCTCGTGGTCGTCGTCTCGAAGACCTTCACGACACAAGAGACGATGGCGAACGCGGACGCGGCGCGGGCGTGGCTGATCGCGGCCATCGGCGAAGCGAAGGCGAAGGACCATGTCGTCGCGGTGAGTGCGGCGCCGGATCGCGCGAAGGCTTGGGGCGCGGGCGCGGTGTTTCCGTTCTGGGACTGGGTGGGCGGGCGTTATTCGCTCTGGTCCGCCGTCGGGCTCTCCTGCGAGATCGGCCTTGTGGACGATGCCTTCCAGCAATTGCTCGACGGTGCGGCGGCGATGGACGCGCATGTGTTCGAGACGCCGCTTCCCGACAATCTCGCCTTCCGCGCGGCGTGCGTGCAGAGCCTCAATCGCCTTTACGGCATGAAGACCTATGCGCTCATTCCCTATGGGCGGCGCCTGCAATTGCTGCCGGCCTTCCTGCAGCAGCTTGAAATGGAATCGAACGGCAAGGGTGTGGACGCCGAGGGCCGCACGCTGAAGCGTTCAAGCGCCGCCGTGACATGGGGCGATGCGGGCACGAACGCGCAGCACTCCTTCTTCCAGCTTCTGCACCAAGGCCGCGACGTGACGCCGGTGGAGTTCCTGCTGATCGAACGCGGCAGCGAAGGCCCCGCGTCCCACCGCAACATGCTGCTCGCCAATGTGCTCGCGCAGGCGCAGGCGCTTTACGAGGGCAAGACGGAAGCCGCCGCGAAGCAGGAACTGCTCGACAAGGGCGAGACGCCCAAGCGCGCCGCCGAACTTGCGCCGCATCGCGCCTTCACCGGCGATCGTCCGTCGACGATGATCGGCCTCGATGCGCTCACGCCGAAGACGCTCGGCGCGCTCCTCGCCTTCTACGAACACCGCACGGTGCTGCAGGCCTGGCTCGCCGGCGTGAACCCCTTCGACCAGTGGGGCGTGGAGCTCGGCAAGCAGATGGCGGCAGGTTTGCTGCCGGCGCTGCAGGGCGATGAAGTGAAAAACGTCGATCCCGCAACGAAGGCGTGGGTGGAGAAGCTCAGATAGCCCTCCCCCGTTCACGGGGGAGGGACAGACCTCGCGCAGCGAGGTCAGGGTGAGGGCCCGTGAGACTTCAGCCACATCCGAACATGCGAAAGAACCGCATCCTCCGACAATGCGACCTTCGTCGGCAGCCGCAACACGCTCCACCCTTCCGCTTTCAACAATGCATCGCGCTCGCGATCTCCTGCGACGACATCATCGCGATAGTGGATTGAACCATCGATCTCGATGACGAGCTTCGCCTTCACGATGGCGAAATCGACGATCAGTTTTCCGATCGGGTGCTGACGACGAACGGGCCAGCCGTCGTCTCCCAAGGAGCGAAGCGCGCGCCATGCGATTTCTTCGGGCAGATTGGCGGATTGCCGTAACTTGCGGGCGCGCTTGATGTTCCGGTCGGGTCGTATGGGTCTCACGCGATAAGTCTCACGGGCCCTCACCCTGATCGCTTCGCGATCTTCCCTCCCCCGCTGGCGGGGGAGGGCCGAAACTATAGCAACGCCTGCGCGGCCTCCACGATCGCTTCCGTCGTGATGAAGAAGTGCTGGTAGAGCGCCTTTGCCGGCGCCGACGCGCCGAAGCCCGTCATGCCGATGAACGCGCAGTTGTCGATGACGTCGCTCCAGCCGAGGGAGACGCCGGCTTCCACGACGATGCGGACTTCCGCGTCGCCGATGGTGGCGTTGATGTAGTCGTCGTCCTGCTCGCGGAAAAGTTCGAGGCACGGCGCGGAGACGACGCGCGTCGGCACGCCGTCTTTCTGCAACAAGTCACGCGCGGCGACGGCGAGCGCCACTTCCGTGCCCGTCGCGAAGAGCGAGACTTTCGCCGCGCCGCCCTCGGCGGGCAAGAGTTCGTACATGCCGCGCGCGCTCTTGTTCTCTGAAGCATCAGTGCGCAGCCCCGGCGTCGCCTGCCGCGAGAGCGCGAGCGCGCTCGGGCCTTTCGACTCCAGAGCAATCGCCCACGCTTCCGCGGCTTCCACCGCATCGCATGGACGGAAGACCTGCAGGCCCGGGATCGCACGCAGCGCGGCGAGATGCTCGACCGGCTGGTGCGTGGGCCCGTCTTCGCCGAGGCCGATGGAATCGTGCGTCAGCACGTGGATCACGCGCACGCCCATCAGCGCCGCAAGACGGATCGCCGGGCGCGAATAGTCGCTGAACACCAGGAACGTCCCGCCATACGGCACGACGCCGCCATGCAGCGCCATGCCGTTCATCGCCGACGCCATGCCATGTTCGCGCACGCCCCAGTGCACGTAACGGCCCGCGGGGCTTTCCGGCAGGAACACTTCCGTGCCCTTCACCAGCGTGTTGTTGGAGCCCGTAAGATCGGCCGAACCGCCGACGAGTTCCGGCCAGTGCGGAAACACCGCGTCGAGCGTGTGGCCGGACGAGGCGCGCGTCGCCACGGCGGGTTTTTCGGCGGCCATCTTCGCCATATGGGCGGCGAGCGCGTCCTTCGCCGCCTTCGGCATTTCTCCTGACAGCGCAGCCTCGAAATCGCGCTTGTGCACGGAGCTTTTCACGCGCGCCTTCCAGTCCGCATGACGCTGTGCGCCCTTCGCGCCGATCGCCTTCCACGCTTTCGCGACATCGTCGGGGATTTCGAAGGGGCCGTGCGGCCAGCCGATCGCGGCCTTCGTCGCGGCGAGTTCCTCCGCGCCGAGCGCTTCGCCGTGCGCGGATTTCGTGCCGGCCTTCTTCGGCGCGCCGAAGCCGATGACCGTCTTCACCGCGATCATCACCGGGCGATCGCTCCGGATGGCGTCGTTGAGCGCGCGTTTCACGTCGTCGGGGTTATGGCCGTCGCAACTGAGCGTCTTCCAGCCGGCGGATTCAAAGCGCGCGCGCTGGTCCGTCGTGTCGGCGGTCGACACCTTGCCGTCGATGCAGATGTCGTTGTCGTCCCACAGCACGATCAGCTTTTCGAGACGGTGCCGCCCCGCGAGCGTGATCGCTTCCTGCGACACGCCTTCCATGAGACAGCCGTCGCCCGCGATCACCCAGGTGCGGTGATCGACGAGGTCGCCGCCGAAGCGCGCGTTCATCATGCGCTCCGCCATCGCCATGCCGACGGCGTTCGCGAGCCCCTGCCCGAGCGGACCCGTCGTCGTCTCCACGCCTTCGGTGTGGCCGTATTCGGGGTGCCCCGGCGTCTTCGAGCCGAGCTGGCGGAAATTCTTGATCTCGTCGAGCGTCACGTCCGCATAGCCCGTCAGGTGCAGTAGCGCGTAGAGCAGCATCGAGCCGTGGCCGGCGGAGAGCACGAAGCGGTCGCGGTCCGGCCAGTGCGGATCGCTCGCGTCGAACTTCAGGAAATCGCGGAAGAGCACGGTCGCGGCATCGGCCATGCCCATGGGCATGCCGGGGTGGCCGGACTTGGCCTGTTCCACCGCATCCATCGCGAGGGCGCGCACGGCGTTGGCGAGCGTCTTGTTGTCCATGTCTCGTTCCCGACTCTTTCCGGCGTGGTATAGGCGACCGCCCGCGCCCGTCACGCGCGAATCGCCACATCGGAAACCCTATGCAGATTTTCATCGACAGCGCCGACACCGAGGAACTCAAGGCGCTGGCCGCCACCGGCCTCGTGGACGGGGTGACGACCAACCCCTCCCTCATCGCCAAGTCAGGCCGGCCGATCTTCCCGACGCTGAAGACCATCTGCGAGACGGTCTCCGGCCCCGTCAGCGCCGAATCGGTTGCGCTCGACCATGACGGCATGGTCGCGGAGGGGCTGAAGCTCATGGCCGTGGCGCCGAACATCGTCGTCAAGCTGCCGCTGACATTCGAGGGCCTCAAAGCCTGCCGCACGCTGACCGAGCAACACGGCGCGAAGACCAACGTCACGCTCTGCTTTTCCGCCGTGCAGGCGCTGATGGCCGCGAAGGCCGGCGCCACCTACATCTCGCCCTTCCTCGGCCGCCTCGACGACGGCGGCCAGGACGGCATGGAGCTCATCCGCGAGATCCGCGCGATCTACGACAATTACGGCTACGAGACGCAGGTGCTCTCCGCCTCGATCCGCACCGTCGGCCACGTCCGCGACGCAGCGCTCGCCGGCAGCGACTGCGCGACCATTCCGCCAAACATCTTCCGCGCGCTCTACAAGCACGTCCTCACGGATGTGGGGCTCGAAGCGTTCCTGAAAGACTGGAAGGCGAGCGGTCAGGAGATTTAGACAGCGACACGCGCAGACCGCCCTTCTCCCCCGCGAGGGGGAGAAGGTGGCCGAAGGCCGGATGAGGGTGCGTCACGCAGAATGAAACGTCGTGTCGACGCTGCACTCTATCCTGAGACTCGCCCCCTCATCCGTCAGCTTCGCTGACACCTTCTCCCCCTCACGGGGGAGAAGGAAAAGACGGCGCTAAAAATCAATCTCCACCGCGCACGTCACCTCGTCTCCATCACTGAGCTTCTCCCGCTTCCGCACATCCGCCTTCACCGGCAACAGGAACGCGTCCTGCGACTTTGATGGAAAGAGCGAGGTGGACCATGTCGTCTTGCCGATGGTCGCGGCCACGCGGACGGAGCCGAAGCCCGGTGTTTTCGGGACGAGCGTGCGGATGGCTCTCGAGACGTCGGCGGGCAGCGTGATGAAGCGCCATGACGCGGGCGCCTTGTCGGTCGTCCAGACCCACAGTTCGGCTTTGAACGTGTAACGCATGACGCTCCCTAACCCTTCTCCCCCGTGAGGGGGAGAAGGCGGCGGCGAAGCCGTCGGATGAGGGGGCGTCCCGGCGATTGGCCGCAACGGACGACTTCATCCTGAAACTCTCCCCCTCATCCGCCCTTCGGGCGCCTTCTCCCCGTCGCGGGGGAGAAGGGACAGTTAAGCCATAAATGAAGTTTCTGCTTGCACCGCCGCCCCGCCCGTGAATACTTAAGCCAATGACTAAGCAATCCGCCGCCCTCTCGCGCACGTTTGCAGCGCTCGCGGACCCGACGCGGCGGCGGATCGTTGAACGGTTGTCGCGCGGACGCGCCAGCGTCAGCGAAATCGCGAAGCCGCTGGCCATGTCGCTGCCGGCGGTCGTGCAGCATCTCGCCGTGCTGGAGGAGAGCGGCATCGTGAAGAGCGAGAAAGTCGGTCGCGTGCGCACCTGCTGGATGGACCCGAAGGCGATCGGCGCCGCGCAAGTGTGGCTCGGCAGGCAGGCGGACATGTGGAATGCGCGCTTCGACAGACTCGATGCGCTTCTGGAAGGCAGGGAGCTGAAAGATGAGTGAGACGCTGGACCTCGAGATTTCGCGCTTCGTGAACGCCCCGCGCAAGAAGGTGTGGCAGGCGTGGACGGATCCCGAAATCCTGAAACTCTGGTGGTGCCCGAAGCCGTGGGTGACGGAAGTGCGCGCCTTCGACCTGCGCCCCGGCGGCGCCTTCCACACCTACATGACCGGCCCCCTGCCCGACGGCACGACCGGCGAGAGCGACAATCCCGGCGTGTTTCTCGAGATCATTCCGGAGCGGAAGATCGTCAGCACGTCGATGCTCGTCGAAGGCTGGCGCCCGGCCGCGCCGTGGATGCCGATGACGGCGATCATTGCCATGGACGACGAAGGCGACGGCACGCGCTACGTCGCGCGCTGCCTGCACCTGAACGCCGAAGGCGCAAAGCAACACGAGGAGATGGGCTTCTACGACGGCTGGGGCACGTGCATCACGCAGCTGGAAGAAGTGGCGCGGGGATTGTGAGCTGTTGTTTCCTCCTCCGTGCAGCGAAGTGAAACGGGGGAGGTGGCTCGCGCCCCGATCCGCAGCCTGCTGCGGATCGGCCTTCATGTTCGAAATCGGGCAAGCCCGATTTCAAGGCGCGAGACGGAGGGGGCGACGCGTGAACGTCCGAGTGCGCCCCCATCCCCCGGCTGCGCCGGGTACTTCCCCCGCGCGCGGGGGAAGAACGAGCACGGGGAACTGACCCTTACAATCCCTCCACGATCGCGCCCGCACCCCATGCGCGCCAACAAAACCGCAGAAAAATCAGCCCGGGAATCCGACCGGGTAAAAACCTGAGTCACACTCCTCGCACGTCGCGCCGGAATGGTTCCGCCGCCACGGAGAGGAGAGCACCCGATGCAGATCGCCAGACCGCTACGTCACCGCCGCGCCGCCTACGCCGCCGCTGCGAGCGAACTGCATTTGTGGCTGCTGCAGGTCCTCGCCTGGGTCGCGGCGCGTGTTCATCTGCCGCGCATCCTGCGTCTCGATTTCCAGAATGAAATCCGAAAAGCGCGCCGCGACATCCGCAAGCTGATCTTTCTCAGCATGTGCTCGCGCATGACCTTCCGGCGCGATCACCCGACCTTCACGCATCATCCGCACGGAATCCTCGGCTACCGCCGTCGCAAGATCCGCATCCTGCACGCCTTCACGCGCGGGATTCCCTTGTGCACGCTTCGCGACATGCGCGACGCACTCGCGGATTTCGACAAGGTCGTGAAGCGCGCTCTCGCGCGCCTGCCGAAGAACGGCGCAACGCCCGGCGCCATCGTCACGGTCCTCGCCGTGACGATCGCTCTCGGCGTGCAAGTCATCGCAACCGTCGCCGAAGCCGCAGACACGTCATGACCATTCATGCCGGACCGCGCAGCTCCTGCTGCGCATACCCATGTTCAAATCACGCGAGATTCTTCGGAGTCTGGCGCCGCGGGCGTTTGCCCGGCGGGAGCTGCGCGGTCCGGCATGAACATCGGCGCCAGGAAAGCCGCGCCTAGATCTTCTCGCTGACCTTGATCGCGATCTTGCAGCCGAGCTTGATCGCCCCGCTCAGAAGCCCATAGCCCGGCGCATTCTTCGCGCCTTCGACGATGGCGGTGTCGCGGTGTTCGAGTTCATCGAGCCGGAACTTCTCGACCACGCCCTTCAGTTCGGGATCGATGCCGTCGAGGGCCTTCGCCTGTTCGGCATAGTGCTCCTCGATCGCCTCCTCCACGGCGGCGGTGCAGGCATGAGCCGCCTTCTCGCCCATCAGCGCGGTCGCCGCACCGAGACCGAAGCCCATGATCCGCCACACCGGCGCCAACGCCGTCGGCCGCACGCCGCGTTCGACGATCATGCGATCAAAGGTCTCGAGATGGGTCTTTTCGCCCGCCTCCATCTCCGCGACGAGGTCGGCGACGCGGTCCTTGCCCTGCTGGTTGCGGAACACCGCAAGCTGACCGCGATAAATCTGCACCGCGCCATACTCGCCGGCGTGGTCCACGCGGATCATTTCATGGAGGCGCTTGTCGACGCCGCCGTCGCCGGGAAAGTGCGGACGTTCGCGCGCGGTCATGACTCAATCTCTCTGAGGACGGTCGACGGGGAGCGCCGCCGCAAAGAAGCTGAACGCCGCGAGCGCGACCGAGATGATGGCGTTCCATCCCGCCATGGACAAGGACGTCACGGGGTCGCGCCAGGCGGCTTCGTCACAGGGGACCGCAACGATCCGGCGGCTCAGGGCGGCTTCGAGATCGCCGCTGAAGTCGCCGACGGCGCTGCAGGACTCCGGGCCCGGCCAGAACTTCCACTCCACGCCCGCGTGGTAGATCGCCACCCCCGCTCCCGCGAGGAAGGCCGCCCCGAGCAGCGCCGCCACGGCGCGCGGCAGGTAGGGATTGTTCCAGAAGCGCAGGAGGACGATGCCGCCCACCGCGATGCCGATCGCGCCCCAATACACTTCCCGCTGCCGCAGGCAGAGCGAACACGGGCTGTAGCCCGCCGCCTGGAAGGCATGCGCCCCCGCAAGCATCGCCGCCGAGGCGAGGAGCGCGAGGACAGGCCAGTTTTTCCGCGCGGGGGCGATCAGCGTCATGATTCTTCCCTACCAGCTTTATGCGGCGGAATTCTTGCGACCGGACGCCGCGACGGCGTCTGGCGTTGGTCTTGCAGCCCCGCTTGCCCCGGCGGGGCGAATAAGCCATCCCCACCCGGCTTCCGAGAGACCCAAGATGATCTGGCAACTGATCGGCGTGTTCATCGCCGCCGCTGTATCCGCGTCGATCCTTCCCGGCGGCACGGAAGTGGCGATGGCGGCCGTGTTCACGCTGGGCTCGGCCACGATCGTTCCGGTCGTGATCGCGGCGACGGCGGGCAGCATTGCGGGATCGGCGGCGCAGTGGGCGCTCGGACGGTTCCTCGCCCAGTATCGCGGGCACAAGCGCTTTCCGCTCAAGGAGGCGGAGTACGACAAGTATTCGGCGTGGTTCCAGAAGTACGGCGTCTGGGCGATGGGCATGGCGTGGCTGCCCGGCGTGGGCGACGTGCTGACGCTCATCGGCGGCATCTTCCGGACGCCCTTCCTTCTGTCGATGGTGCTGGTCGGTCTGGCCAAGGGTGCGCGCTTCGCGCTCTTCGCGTACGCCTTCGTCACCGGCCTCCCATGGCTGCTCGACATGTTCGGCGTCGATGCGGCCGGCATGGCGATCGGCGGCTAGGCGCACGCCGTTTCAGGCTGGCGGACGAAGGCGTCCCAAAAGCGAGGACCGAAGGCCCGGTCCTGTGGGGCATGACGCGCCAGCCAGTCCTCGAGCCGGGCCTGGAACCCCTCAAGATCGCCGACAGCGGCCGCGAGCGCCTCCGCAATCTCCGCGTACGAGACGCGAATGTGTTCGCCGTCGACGGGGCGGTCATTCTCCGTGCCGCCATCGGCGTGGATCAGGGCGACCTCGGGCGCTGTCTCCACCCAAGGGGCAGGGTCATGGCCCATCCAAGGCGTCGGAGCGCCGGGGGCGAGATCGACCCACCCGCGCCAGTCGGAGAGGACGCCGCAGCAGCCCGGCTCCACCCCGAAATCCCCGGCCCGGATGATCAGACCGCCATCGACCGTGAACGGCGCGGCCTCACCGAGCAGGTCGATCGCCTCAACAAGGGTGGCGCCCGCCGGCACGTCGTTCCCACGGGCAAGGATGCCGACAAGCAGAGCGATATCCGCATCCTCGCTCGCGCCGCTGAGGGCAAGCCATGCATGTGCGGGATCGGCCTTGGCCCAAGCAAACGGCAGGCTGTGCGAAGGCGCTGCGACAACCGGCGTCATGGTCAGCATGTGTTCGACCTCCCTTGGCGCTCTGCGACAGCCATGGAGGCGCGGCGCGCCGCAAAAGCGGATCACATTTGACAGTCCCGCTCCGCGCCCTTACCCGTCCCGGCCTTCATCCGGTCAGGCCGATTGGCGTAATTGGTAGCCGCGGCAGACTCAAAATCTGTTGCCCGTGAGGGCGTCTCGGTTCGAGTCCGAGATCGGCCACCAGATGGAAGTGTTCAGGCGCTCGGCGGTTTCTTGAGGCCAGGGACCATCCGCCAGAGCACATCGTTGCCGTCGACGAACATGTGCTTGAGCACGCCGGCCAGATGCAGCGCGATCAGGATGACGGCGATAGCGCCCGCCGCCGCGTGGCCGACGGCCAGTTGCTTCGCAAGCGCGTCGCTCTCCGGCACCGGCAGGCCGGGCAACTCGAACCAGCCCCAGAACGACACCGGCGGCGCCCGCGTCGACGCCGTCGACATCGCCCACCCGCCGAGCGGCGCGCCGATCAGCAAAACGTAGAACCCCGCGTGCACGCCGCGCGAGAGCATGCGCTCCCACGGCTTCAGATCGTCTGGCAATGGCGGCGGTTTGTGCGTCAGTCTCCAGGCGAGGCGCAGAACGCTGAGCAGCAGAATGGTGATGCCGAGCGACTTGTGCACGCCCATATACGCGCCGCGCTCCTCACGCGGGATGCCGTCCAGGCTGAAGCCGAGGACGAGTTGATAGACGAGCACGAAGGCGATGATCCAGTGCAGGGTCATGGCCACGGCGGAGTAGCGGCCAGTCGTCGTGGTTGCGGTCATCACGCGCTCCATGAAGCTCCGTCGCGAGACTTGGGCCGGAGCACGGGCGCGTCAAGCGATACCGGGCGCGACGCCTCGCGATTGAACCGGAACCGTGTTCGCGCATTGTCTTGCCACACAACAGAGCGGAGGACGCGCGATGGCCGTTGAAACACTTCTTGTCTGGCTTCTGATCGGAGCGGTTGCAGGCTGGCTCGCGGGCCTCGTCGTGCGCGGCGGCGGTTTCGGCCTGATCGGCAACATCGTCGTCGGCATCCTCGGCGCATTCGTCGGCGGCTGGCTCTTCCCGCAACTCGGCGTGAGCGTCGGCGGCGGCATCGTCGACACGATCCTCTTCGCCACCGGCGGCGCGATCGTGCTGCTCGTCGTGGTCAGTCTCTTCCGGCGCGCCTAGGCGCCGGCGCGGTTTTTCACGAGATCATCGACGACGGCAGGATCGGCGAGGGTTGACGTATCGCCGAGACTTCCCAGATCGTTTTCTGCGATCTTGCGCAGAATTCGGCGCATGATCTTCCCGCTGCGCGTTTTCGGCAGGCCGGGCGCAAACTGGATTACATCCGGCGCCGCGATCGGCCCGATCTCCTTGCGCACCCAGCCCACCAGCTCCTTGCGCAACGCCTCCGTGGGCGGCGCATCGAGATTGAGCGTGACATAGGCGTAGATGCCCTGCCCTTTGATGTCGTGCGGAAAGCCGACCACCGCCGCTTCAGCCACATCCTTGTGCGCCACGAGCGCACTCTCGACTTCCGCCGTGCCCATGCGATGGCCGGAGACGTTGATCACATCGTCGACGCGACCCGTGATCCAGTAGTACCCGTCTTCGTCGCGGCGGCAGCCGTCACCGGTGAAATACATGCCGGGATAGGTGCTGAAATAGGTGTCGAAGAAGCGCTGATGATCTCCGTACACCGTGCGCATCTGGCCCGGCCATGAGTCGAGAAGGACCAGATTGCCGCTCGCCGCGCCCTCGATGAAGCGGCCTTCGCCGTCGACAAGCGCGGGCATGATGCCGAAGAACGGACGCGTCGCTGAGCCCGGCTTCATCGCGGTGGCGCCGGGCAGGTTCACGATGAGCGAGGCGCCGGTTTCCGTCTGCCACCACGTATCGACGATTGGACACCGGCCATCGCCGACGACGCGGTGATACCAGAGCCATGCTTCCGGATTGATCGGCTCGCCGACCGTGCCGAGAAGGCGCAATGATGCGCGAGACGTCTTCTTCACCGGCGCCTCGCCCTCGCGCATGAGCGCGCGCAGCGCCGTCGGCGCGGTGTAGAAGATCGTGACCTTGTGCTTGTCGATCACTTCCCAGAAGCGCGACGAGGTCGGGTAGTTTGGCACGCCCTCGAACATCACCGCCGTAGCGCCATTGGCGAGGGGCCCGTAGACGATGTAGCTGTGCCCCGTGACCCAGCCCACATCCGCCGTGCACCAGTAGATGTCGTCTGCCTTCAGGTCGAAGACATATTCGTGCGTCATCGAAGCGTAGACGAGATAGCCGCCCGACGTGTGCAGCACGCCCTTCGGCTTTCCGGTCGAGCCCGACGTGTAGAGAATGAAAAGCGGATCTTCCGCGCCCATGGGCTCCGGCGCACAATCATCCGTCACCGAGCGCGCGGCCTCGTGGAACCACACATCGCGACCGGCCTGCATGAGATCGTCAGCCGCGCCGGTGTGGCGGACGACGATCACCTTCTCCGCAGAAGGCGCATGCGTCAGCGCCGCGTCGACGTTTGCCTTTAGCGGGATCTTCTTGCCGCCGCGCACGCCTTCATCGGCGGTGATCACGAGTTTCGAGTCACAGTCCTGGATGCGGTTGGCGAGACTTTCAGGCGAGAAGCCGCCGAATACGACGGAATGGATCGCCCCGATGCGCGCGCATGCAAGCATGGCGTAGGCGGCCTCGGGAATCATCGGCAGATAGATCGTCACGCGATCGCCTTTGCGCACGCCTTGCGCCTTCAGGACGTTGGCCATGCGGCACACCTCGCGATGCAGTTCGCGATAGGTGATCTTCCTCGAGCGGGAGGGATCGTCGCCCTCCCAGATGATCGCAGTCTTGTCGCCACGCGTCGCCAGATGGCGGTCGATGCAGTTGGCGGAGACGTTCAGCACGCCATCGGCGTACCAGCGGATGCGGAAGTCCTTCGCGTCGAAGGAGCAATCCTTCACCTGACGATAGGGCGTGATCCAGTCCAGGCGCTGGCCGTGATGGCCCCAGAACGCTTCCGGATCATCCAGCGCGGCGGCGTGCATCGAACGGTAGGCGATGTCATCGACAAGCGCCTTCGCCCGGAATGCTTCCGGCACGGGGATGATCGTCTCGGACATGGGTGCTCCCTTCGCAGTCTTTGCGACGGAGCATAATGGGCCGTCGCGTGCGGGTCACGCACGCGACAGGCGACTATCGCGGCTCTTCCTCGTCGTCCTCGAGGGAAAGGTCGTCGTCGGAGAATTCCTCGTCGTCGTCCATGTCGAGCATGGGCGCGTCGCCATCGTCGGCGGTTTCCTCCTCGAGGTCGGCCTCCTCCTCGGAGAAGCCTTCCGGCAGCGCGTCGGGCGAGGGCGCCTCTTCGTCGCCGTCCTCGTCGAGGATTGTCGGCGTCTCATCGCCTTCCGCGTCGAGTTCCTTGGTTTCTTCGACCTCGTCCTCCGTGCCGTCACCGGGCTCGACAACGGGCTTTTCCTCGTCGTCCTCATAGGCGGCGGCGGTCGCGCGCGTGGCCTTTACGCGCTTCAACTTGACGACTTCGTCGCCCGGATCGAACGACGTGCCGCACTTCGGGCAAACCGCAGGACGCTTGGTCAGGTCGTAAAACTTGGCGGCGCAGTTCGGACACAACTGCTTCTCGCCCAATTCGGCTTTTGGCACCCACGGACTCCCGGATTTGGCGGGCGGAGCGCTTGCCACCTTCGGGGGCGCCTGTCAAAACCTTTGTCACGCCTCCAAGAGGCCTCCCGCTCCCTCGCCACGAAAGCCTTCCCGATGCGTCTGGTCGCGCGCCCTTCCGGGCCGATCCGGGGCCGTGTCCGCCCGCCGGGCGACAAGTCCATCTCGCACCGCGCCCTGCTTCTGGGCGCTCTGGCCGAGGGCGTCACGGAGATCGACGGCCTGCTCGAGGGCGAAGACGTGCTGTGCACAGCCGCCGCCATGCGCGCCTTCGGCGCGGAAGTGGCCCGCCACGCGCTCGGACGTTGGCGGGTGACGGGGCGCGGCTCACGGGGCTTCGCCCAGCCGGCCGGCTCGATCGACTTCGGCAATTCCGGCACCGGCGTCCGCTTGACCATGGGCGCCGCCTCCACCTTCCCGATCCGCGCAACCTATACCGGGGACTCCAGCCTCTCGGGCCGGCCGATGCGGCGCATTCTCGATCCGCTGGCGCAGATGGGCGCCCGCTGGGAGGCCAGGGACGACGGTCTCCTTCCGGCGACCGTCCACGGCGGCGACCTGAAGGCCATCGACTACGCCTCGCCGCACGCCTCGGCGCAGATCAAGTCGGCGGTGCTGCTGGCGGGACTGGGCGCCGAGGGTGTCACAACCGTCACCGAACCACGGGCGTCGCGGGATCATACCGAGCGCATGCTGCGCGCTTTCGGCGTGGCTGTTGAGGAAACGGAGACCCGCGAAGGCATCCACACCGCCCGCGTCGCCGGCGGCGCGCGTCTTGCCGCCCAGAGGGTCGTCGTGCCTGCGGACCCTTCTTCGGCAGCTTTCCTGATCGCGGCGGCAATGATCCGTCCGGGGTCCGACCTCCGCCTCGACGACGTCTGCATGAATCACCTGCGCACCGGCTTCTTCGAGACCGTGCACGACATGGGCGGCATACTTCCGGTGGAGGATTATCGCGTCGAGACCGAGGAGCCGATCGGCGACTTCATCGTCCGCCCCCCGGCCGGACTGCGCGGGACCGCGCCGCCCGAGAGCCGTGCCGCCTCGATGATCGACGAGTATCCCATCCTCTCGGCGCTGGCGGCCTTTGCCGAGGGCGAAACGACTCTCTCCGGCGCGGCGGAGCTGCGCGTGAAGGAAAGCGACCGCATCGCGCTGATGGTCGAAGGTCTGCGCGCGTGCGGCGTGGACGCGGAAGAGCGGTCGGACGGCCTCGTCGTCCACGGCAGGGGCATGGGCGGCGTGCCGGGCGGCGCGACCGTGCGGACGCACGGCGACCACCGGATCGCGATGAGTTTCCTCATTCTCGGCCTGGGGGCCCAAAGCCCCGTGGTCGTCGAAGACGCCGAAATGATCGCCACGAGCTTCCCGGGCTTTGCGGACTTGATGCGAAGCCTCGGCGCTGACATTTCCGAGACCGCATGATCATCGCCATCGACGGCACCACCGCCTCCGGGAAAGGCACGCTCGCGCGCAAGGTCGCGGAACGCTACGGGCTGAAGCGGCTCGACACGGGCGCGATCTATCGCGGCGTGGCGCTGGCCCTGCTCGATGCCGGCGTCGACCCGGCGGACGCCGCGCTGGCCGCCCGCGCCGCAGCGCGCCTAGACCTCGAGAGCATCGACGAGGAGCGTATCCGCTCCGGTCCGGTCGGCACGGCCGCCTCCATCGTTTCGGCCATTCCTGCCGTCCGCGCGGCGCTCCTGGAGTCCCAACGCCGCTTCGCCGCCCACCCGCAGGGCGCCGTCCTCGACGGGCGCGACATCGGTACGGTCGTCTGCCCTCACGCGGATGTGAAGCTCTTCGTGACGGCTGATCTCGCGGTCCGCGCCGAACGCCGCTGGAAGGAGCTCTCCGGTCGGGGCGAGAGCGTAAACCTCGCGCAGGTCGAAGCGGAGATCGCCGCCCGCGACAAACGCGACACCGAACGTCCCATCGCACCGCTCCGCCCGGCCCTTGACGCGCACTTGCTCGACACCACCTCCCTCTCTATAGAGGCGGCGGCGGCGGCCGCGTGTCGGATCATCGACGCGGTCATCGATCCATAAAGCGACATTCTGGCGGTTCCGTCGGGATTTCGGGGGTCCGGAAGGCGATAACGCCTGCCGGCCCTGTTCGCGTTTTCCGCGCACCTTTCTGGTGAACCCCGGCCTCCGCCAATGCCTGCCCCACAGGTCCCACCCCGGGGCCGAGACCGCCGGATTCAACCGGTTGGCCTTCATTCGTAAGAGTCCGGAGTTTCGAGTTTGAACCAAACCGCCCTGAAAGGTCCCTCGCGCGACGATTTCGCCGCGATGCTGGACGATAGCCTCACTGGCCGAGGCATTGTCGAAGGCCGGGTCGTCCCCGCCACCGTTGTCGCCATCGAGCATGACTTCGTGGTCGTCGATCTCGGACTGAAGACCGAAGGGCGGATCCCGCTCCGTGAATTCATCGTCGACGCGGAAAACGAAGCGCCGAAGGTCGGCGAGATCGTCGAAGTCTATCTGGACCGCATCGAGAACGCGCTGGGCGACGCCGTCGTCAGCCGTGAAAAGGCCCGCCGTGAAGAGGCGTGGACGCGCCTCGAAAAGAATTTCGCCAAGCAGGAGCCCGTCATGGGCGCGCTGGTCGGCCGCGTGAAGGGCGGCTTCACCGTCGATCTTGGCGGCGCCAACGCCTTCCTGCCGGGTTCGCAGGTCGACATCCGCCCCGTGCGTGACGTCGGCCCGCTCATGCACATCGTGCAACCGTTCGCGATCCTCAAGATGGACCGCCAGCGCGGCAACATCGTCGTCTCGCGCCGTGCGGTGCTGGAAGAGACCCGCGCCGCCGAACGTTCGGAAATCGTCGGACAGCTGCTGGAAGGCGAAATCCGCGAAGGCGTGGTCAAGAACATCACCGATTACGGCGCGTTCGTGGACCTCGGCGGCATCGACGGCCTGCTGCACGTCACGGACATGAGCTGGAAGCGCGTGTCGCACCCGTCGCAGGTGCTGAACGTCGGCGACACGGTGAAGGTGCAGATCGTCAAGATCAATCCGGACACCCAGCGCATTTCGCTCGGCATGAAGCAGCTGCAGTCCGATCCGTGGGACGGCGTGGACAAGAAGTACCCGATCGACGGCAAGTTCACGGGCCGGGTGACGAACATCACCGACTACGGCGCCTTCGTTGAACTCGAGCCGGGCGTCGAAGGCCTCGTCCACGTCTCGGAAATGAGCTGGACAAAGAAGAACGTGCACCCCGGCAAGATCATCTCCACCTCGCAGGAAGTGGACGTGATGATCCTCGACGTGGACGCCGACAAGCGCCGCATCTCGCTTGGTCTCAAGCAGGTCATGTCGAACCCGTGGGAACAGTTCATCGCCGATCACCCGGTGGGCTCCACCATCGAAGGCGAGGTGAAGAACATCACCGAGTTCGGTCTGTTCATCGGCCTCACGCCGGAACTGGACGGCATGGTCCACCTCTCCGACATCGCCTGGGACGCGCAGGGCGAAGAAGCCCTCGCCCGTCACAACAAGGGCGACATCGTGCAGGCCAAGGTTCTCGACGTGGACGTCGAGAAGGAACGCATCAGCCTCGGCATCAAGCAGGCGGCGAACGATCCGATGGCCGGCGCCGAATACCGTCGCGGCCAGCAGATCACCGTCGAGATCGTCGAAGTGACGTCGGGCGGCATCGAAGTGGCCTTCGGCGAAGGCAACGCGATGCGCTCCTTCATCCGCAAGACCGACCTGTCGCGCGACCGCGCCGAGCAACGCCCGGAGCGCTACGCGGTGGGCGATCGCATCGACGCCATGGTGACGACGTTCGACAAGGCGGCGCGCCGTGTGTCGTTGTCGGTCAAGGCGCTGGAAATGGCCGAAGACAAGGAAGCCATCGCGAAGTTCGGGTCCTCGGACTCGGGCGCTTCGCTGGGCGACATCCTCGGCGCGGCCCTCAAGGACGCCAACAAGAACTGATCCGCCCAAGAGGCGTGCAGACAGGACGGTCGGACCTTCACGGGTCCGGCCGTTTTTCCTTTTTGACGACAACACGTTGACGGACTCACTCGCCTCGGGTTTCCCTTCCCCGGAGGGGAGGCGCCGATGCTGCGATCCGAACTCGTGACGCGAATGCAGTCTGATTTCCCGGACATGCGCGCCCAGGATGTGGAAGCGATGGTCGAGGTCGTGCTCGACGAGATCGTCCGCGCCCTCGAAAAGGGCGACCGGGTCGAGCTGCGCGGATTTGGGGCATTTTCGGTCCGTCGCCGCGCCGCCCGTCAGGGCCGCAACCCCCGGACCGGAGCCGCCGTGAAAGTCGCGGCGAAGAACGTGCCGTTCTTCAAGCCGGGCAAGGAACTGCGCGCGAAGGTCGACGTGGTCGCCAAGCCAGCCAAACAGGCACGGGGCGCAAAGGCCGCGAAGAGCGCCAAGCCCGCAAAGGCGGCGAAGTCCGCCAAGGCAGCCAAGCAGACGAAACGCCGCGCAAAGTAGCGCCCTCCCGGCGCGACGGGTTGACCGCTGCGGAGGACTCCGGCTCAGACTGCCCGGCGCGCCGCCTTGCGCGCGTAGCGCCCGGGAGTCGGCATGTTCAAGGAATTCCGCGATTTCGCCATGCGGGGCAACGTCGTCGACCTCGCCGTGGGCGTGATCATCGGCGCTGCGTTCGGCACGATCGTTTCATCGCTGGTCGACGACATGATCATGCCGCTGATCGGCGCGGTGGCAGGCGGTCTCGACTTCTCCAACTACTTCCTGCCACTCTCGGATGCGGTGACGGCGAACACGCTCGATGAGGCGCGCAAGCAGGGCGCGGTATTTGCGTACGGCAAGTTCATCACCGCCGTCCTGAAGTTCCTCATCGTCGCCTGGGTGCTCTTCCTGGTGATCAAGGCGATGAACTCGATGAAGAAGAAGGAAGAGGCCGCGCCCCCGGCGGCGCCTGCGGAAGACATCGTGTTGCTGCGCGAAATCCGCGACGCGCTGAAGAAATAGGACCGGACGTCGTCGGCCCATGCAGATCGTTCTGGCCGACGATGGCCTCCCCTTCGACGGCCTGACGCCCACCGAGCGCCCGCTCGGCGGGGCGGAGAGCGCCTTCGTTGCACTCGCGGAAGCTCTGGCGGCAGGAGGCGACGAGGTGACCGCCTACGCCAAGGAAGCGCGCACGCTGGAGCATGCTGGCGTCCGGTGGCGTCCACACGGCGCGACCCTGCCCGAACGCGCGGATCTCTACATCGCCAACCGGAGCCCCCGACTTGTGGCGGCCCGCATCCGCACGCGGCGGCGCGTCTTCTGGCTTCACAATCCGGCGCAGTTCCTCTCCAAGCCCCGCTATCTTTGGCCGATCCTTCGCCATCGTCCGACGCTTGTGATGGCAGGCCCCACACACGCGTCGAGTGCGCCGGGCTGGATACCCGCAAAGCGCGCCATCATCCCGCTCGGCATTGAATCCGCCTTCCTGACGACGCCGCGCAACGGCGAGATTCCGCCGCCCCGCGCGGTGTTCACCTCCAATCCGATGCGCGGGCTGGCGGCCTTGCTCATTCTTTGGCGCGAAGCGATCCGGCCACGCGTGCCGAACGCGGAGTTGCACATTTTTTCAGGCCCCCAGGTCTACGGCGCCACCGGTCGCAACGCCGCCGCCATGCGCGCCGCGCTCGCGGACGCGGAGGCCAATGCGGCGCACGGCGTGGTGATCCGCACGCCGCTGCCGAAGTCCGAGTTGGCGCGCGAACTCGCGGCGGCACGGACGCTGCTTTATCTCGGCGATCCGGGAGAAACCTTCTGCCTCGCCGTGGCGGAAGCGCAGGCGATGGGCGTGCCCGCCGTAGTGCGCCCGGTCGGCTCGGTCGGCGAGCGCGTGCGCCATGGAGAAACGGGATTCGTCGAGCAGGAGCCCGGCGACTTCGCCGACCGCGCCGCGCACTTGCTGACCGACGACGCCCTTTGGGGCCGCTTTTCCGCGCAAGCGCTGGATCGGCGCGACGCACTGAGCTGGCCAAAGTCCGCCGCGCTCTTCCGCGCCCTCGCCCGCTGACCCTGGCGCGCCTAAATAGACGCCATGGCGGAAACCAAGATCTGCGGGCTCTCCGATGCCGAGGGCATGGACGCGGCGCTGACAGGCGGCGCGCGCTATGTCGGCTTCGTCTTCTTTCCGAAGAGCCCAAGACACCTGAGCGTGGAAAAGGCTGCGTCCCTCGCGACACCGGCGCGCGGACGCGCTGACACAGTGGCCGTGACGGTGGATGCTGACGATGACCTCCTCGGTGCGATCGCGCGGACGCTGCAGCCCGACTGGATCCAGCTCCACGGAGCGGAAACCCCGGCGCGCGCCGCCGCCGTCCGACGCTATGCGGGCAAAGGCGTTATCCGTGCGTTTGGCGTCGCCCGCGCGGCAGACTTGACCGCCATCGACGCCTACACCGAAGCCGCCGACGCCTTCCTGTTCGACGCCAAAGCGCCGCCGGAGGCAGCGCTTCCCGGCGGCAACGGCGCGGCGTTCGACTGGCGCATCCTCGCGGGCCGTTCCTTCGCACGACCATGGTTTCTCTCGGGCGGGCTCGACGCCGACAACGTGGCGGAGGCCATCGCCACGAGCGCCGCGCGCATGGTGGATGTGTCCTCTGGCGTGGAGCGGGCGCCGGGCGTAAAGGACCCCCTCCGCATCGAAGCTTTCCTAGCCGCCGCAAAGAACGCCTGAACATGGACGCCCGCAAGAATTGGCAGGACCTGCCCGACGCTTCCGGCAAGTTCGGAATCTATGGCGGTCGCTTCGTGCCCGAGACGCTGATGCCGCTCGTGCTCGATCTCGAAAAGGCTTATGCGGCCGCGAAAGCGGACCCGTCGTTCCAGGCCGAGTTCGACGATCTGATGACGCATTATGTGGGTCGTCCCAGCCCGCTCTATTTCGCCGAACGCCTTACGCAGCACTTCGGCGGCGCGAAGATCTATTTCAAGCGCGACGAGCTCAATCACACCGGCGCGCACAAGATCAACAACTGCATTGGCCAGATTCTCCTCGCGCGCCGCATGGGCAAGACGCGCATCATCGCCGAGACCGGCGCGGGACAGCATGGCGTTGCGTCAGCGACGGTGTCCGCGCGCTTCGGCTTTCCGTGCGTCGTCTACATGGGTGCGGTGGATGTGGAGCGGCAGAAGCCGAACGTCTTCCGCATGAACCTGCTGGGCGCCGAAGTACGCCCGGTGACGAGCGGCGGCGCGACGCTGAAGGACGCGATGAACGAAGCGTTGCGCGACTGGGTGACCAACGTCCACGACACCTTCTACATCATCGGCACAGCCGCGGGCCCGCACCCCTATCCGATGATGGTGCGCGACTTTCAGAGCGTGATCGGACGCGAAGCGCGCGCACAAATTCTCGAACGCGAAGGCCGCTTGCCCGACGCTGTGGTCGCGTGCATCGGCGGCGGATCGAACGCGATCGGCCTATTTCATCCGTTCATTGCCGATGAAAGCGTGAAGCTCATCGGCGTCGAGGCGGCGGGCGAAGGGCTCGACAAGTACAACCGTCACGCTGCGGCGCTCGCGGGCGGAAAGGCGGGCGTGCTGCACGGCAACCGCACCTATCTGCTGCAGGACGACGAAGGCCAGATCCTCGAAGGCCACTCGATTTCGGCGGGCCTCGATTATCCGGGCGTCGGCCCGGAACATGCGTGGCTGAAGGATACGGGCCGCGCGCAATATCTCTCGACGACCGACGACGAAGCGCTCGCCGCTTTCCAGCTCTGCGCGCAGATCGAAGGCATCATCCCCGCGCTCGAACCTTCGCACGCCCTCGCGCGCCTCGGCGAAATCGCCAAGGATCTCGGCCCCGACCGCGTCGTTGTGATGAACATGTGCGGCCGTGGCGACAAGGACATCTTCACCGTGGCGGAAGCGCTGGGGAAGAAGATTTGACCTCCCGCATCGACCAACGCTTCGCCGCGCTCAAGGCCGAAGGTCGCGCGGGTCTCGTCGCCTATGTGATGGCGTTCGATCCCGATCTCGAAACCTCGCTGGAGATCATCAAGGCGCTGCCGGCGGCGGGCGCGGACGTGATCGAGGTGGGCTTTCCTTTCTCCGATCCGATGGCCGAGGGCCCTTCGATCCAGAAGGCCGCCGAGCGCGGCTTGAAGGCCGGCGGTTCGCTCAAGGGGACACTGGACCTCGTCGCCCGCTTCCGCGAGGCCGACCAGACGACCCCGGTCATCCTCATGGGCTACGCCAATCCTGTTGAGCATATGGGCGCCGAGGCCTTCGCGACGCGCGCCAAGACCGCCGGCGCGGACGGCGTGATCCTTGTCGATCTGCCCCCCGAAGAGGACCTCGAGACACGCTCAGCCCTTGGCGGCCAAGGACTATCGCTGATCCGTCTCGCTACCCCTACCACGGATGCTGCAAGGCTGCCGGTCGTTCTCGAAGGGGTTACGGGTTTCCTCTATTATGTTTCCGTGACAGGGGTGACGGGCGCTCGGGCGATCGGCGTGGACGCGGCCCGCGCCGCCGTCGAGCGCCTCAAACGGTCGACGGACCTGCCCATCGCGGTCGGGTTCGGCGTCCGGGACGCACAATCAGCAAGCGCGGTGGCGCGCGCTGCGGACGCGGTCGTGGTAGGATCGGCGTTCGTCGACGTGATTGCGAAGGCCGCAGCGGACGGGGCGCCCGTCGTCGAGGCGGTCAGCGCGAAGGTGAGTGAACTGGCACGCGCGGTGCGCACCGCACGCGAGCAGGACAAGACGGCATGAGCAGCAACAGCTGGTGGCACAACGTCGTTCCCCGCGGCTTTCAGAAGAAGCCCACGGAGGAAGCTGCAAAGCAGCAGCGCAAGGATGCGCGCACCGACAAGGCAAACGACGAAACCCATTGGGTGAAATGCCCGCAGACGAACGAGATTCTCCCGCGCGATGACGTCGAGGCCGCGCACTGGGTGACGCCGTCCGGATTTCACATGCGCATCGGGCCGGAACCACGGTTCCGGAGCCTCTTTGACTCCAAATGGCTCAACATCCCGCTGCCGCAGGTCGTGCAGGATCCGCTGCGCTTCAAGGATGACAAGAAATACGTCGACCGCCTGAAGGGGGCCCGCGCGAAGACCAACCGTGAAGACTGCATGGCGGCCGCGCACGGCAAGATCGGCGGACAGAAAGCCGTCGTGCTGGTGCAGGATTTCGATTTCATGGGCGGCTCGCTCGGCATGGCCGCCGGCGAAGCGTTCATCACCGCGGCCGAAGCCGCCGTGAAACGCAATGCGGCGCTCGTGGTCGTCACCGCCAGCGGCGGCGCGCGCATGCAGGAGGGCGTTCTCTCGCTCATGCAGATGCCGCGCACCACCATCGCGATCCAGGAATTGCGCGAAGCGGGCCTGCCCTACATCGTCATTCTCACCGACCCGACGAGCGGCGGCGTGACCGCCTCCTACGCCATGCTCGGCGACGTGCAGATCGCGGAACCCGGCGCGATGATCGCGTTCTCCGGCCCCCGCGTGATCGAGCAGACGATCCGACAGAAATTGCCCGAAGGATTCCAACGCGCTGAATATCTGCTCGAGAAAGGCATGATCGACATGGTCGTGCCGCGCGGACAGATGCGCGAGATCGTCGGCCAGATCCTGTCGGTGCTCATGGCCAAGCGTGCGAGCGTCGCCGTGGACGCCGAACCTGAACTGCCGCTACCGGAGCCCGTATCCGCGCGCGAAACGCGTCGCGAGCGCGCTGCAATCAAGCAGTCACGCGCCAAGGCGGCGGAGTAGGCCATCTTCCCGTTTGAGCTACGCCGATGATCGCGTCAGGACGCGATCCCGTTTCGCTTCGCCTCGCCGAGATCGGCCACGAATTCGATCACGGCATGGCGCTGAAACTCGACCGTATTGAAGCGGCGCTCCAGAAGCTGGGCAATCCGCATAAACAGTTGCCGCCGGTGCTGCATGTGGCCGGCACCAACGGCAAGGGCTCCACCTGCGCGTTCCTACGCGCGATGTGCGAGGCCGCGGGCCTGCGCGCGCACGTCTTCAGCTCACCGCATCTCATCGTTCCAAATGAGCGCGTGCGCCTGGCGGGAACACTCGCGCGCGACGACCAGTTCATCGACACCATCGACCGCGTCGCTGCACTTGGCGTGACGCTGCCCTATTTCGAAGTGCTGACGGCGGCAGCGTTCCTGATGTTCGCCGAAACGCCGGCGGATGTACTCGTACTGGAAGTCGGCCTCGGCGGGACGTTCGATGCAACGAATGTGATCCCCACGCCAGCAGTCGCGACGATCGCCCCCATCGCCCTCGATCACATGGCGATCCTCGGCGACACCATCGCCAAGATTGCAGGCGAGAAAGCAGGCATCCTCAAGCGCGGCGCGCCAGGGGTGATCGCACGTCAGACGGATGCTGCGATGCACGTCTTGGAAACTCGCGCAGAAGCGCTCGGCGTGACGCTGTCGCGGTGCGGCGTCGAATGGGACGGATGGCGTGCGAACGGACGGTTGTGCGTGCAGACGCAGGACCGCTTCCTCGACCTCCCGGCGCCGAACCTCGAAGGCCTGCACCAATTCGACAACGCCGCTCTCGCCGCAGCGACCTTGCTGGCATGGGACGACGCGCGCTTCTCGGATGACGCGCTCGCTGACGGCGTCACACGCGCCTATTGGCCGGGCCGCATGCAGAGGCTGACGCGAGGCGCTCTCGCCGACATCGCGCATGCGCGCGGCGCGGAGCTGTGGCTCGACGGCGCGCACAATCCGCACGGCGCTGCGGCGCTGGGGCGCACGCTTGCGGAGCGCGAAGCACGCGCGCCGAAACCACGCGTGCTGATCTGCGGCATGCTCACCACGAAGGACGTCGATGGCGTGCTTGCGCCGCTCGCGCACGAAGGTGCGCATTTCATCTCCGTTCCGGTGCCATCGTCGACCGCTGCGCAGGATCCGCACAAGCTCGCGGAGGCCGCACGCAGGCACGGCTTCATCGCGACCACTGCAGCGTCACTCGTGGACGCCATAAAAGACGCGGCGGCTCTCCCGGGAGAGCCGCCGCGCATCGTGATCTGTGGATCGCTCTATCTCGCCGGGGATGCGCTTGCGCTCTCCGGCGGCGTCAGCTGATCAGGACTCGACGGTCTCGTTCAGCCATTCGACGATCTTCGACTTCGGTATCGCGCCCACGCGCGTCGCCGCCACCTTGCCGCCCTTGAAGAGCATCAGCGTGGGGATGCCGCGCACGCCGTAGCGGCTCGGCACCATGGGGTTTTCGTCGATGTTGATCTTCACGACCTCGACCTTGGCGCCAAGTTCGTTGGAGATCTCCTCCAGCGCCGGGCCGATCTGTTTGCACGGCCCGCACCACTCCGCCCAGAAATCGACAAGGACAGGCTTCTGCGCCTGCAGGACATCGGACTCGAAGCTGTCGTCAGTGACTTTGGCCGTCGCCATGAAGTTCTCCTGGAAGGGCTGGCGGACGCCGGGCGGTCCGTCTCAGGCCTTGGATGTATGGATGGAATCGGTCGGGTTCAACAACGGGCGTCCGCCGGGCGAACCGCATCCAGCATGTCTTCCGGCAGGACGACCAGCCGGGGCGCCTCTGTCCAGAGCAGGGCCGACCGAATGGCGCGCGCCGGGAACACCAGCCGCAACGCTGCACGGTAGGCCGCCATCTGGGCGAGGATGCGCTGGGGCGTGTCGCCGACAGCGTCCGGCGGCGGTCGATCCGTCTTGAAATCGAGCACAAGCACGGCGTCTGCGGTCACAATCATGCGATCGATGACGCCCCGAACCACGGTTCCATCGTCTAGCGTGGCGATGAGCGGGATCTCCGCCCGGCTCCCCGGTCCGAAAACAGCGCTGAAGGCGGGATCATCGATCACGCGGAGCGCTTCGGCGACGTAGGCTGCGGCCTCTTCTGCGGGCGCGTCCTGCTGCTTCAGCCAGGCGGCGGCGGCCTCGGCGCGACGCTCCGGCGCCACGTCCGGCAGTCGCTGCAACAGACCGTGGATCAGTGTGCCGCGCCGGAACCGCGCGCGACCATCCACGCGCGGCGAAAAGATGCGATCATGCGGCGCGGAGAGTTTCGACGGCGTCTGCCGCTGCGGCGCAGCGCCTTCCAGCGGTGCAGTGATGCGCGCCCAAACGGGCAGCGGCGCCGTACCGTGGGGCGGCGCTGCGACGCGCGACGCAACGTCTATCCCGCCAATAGCAAGCCCGACGCCGAACGGCGTATCGCACGGTTCAGCGGCGAGCCGTTGCATTCCCGCCTCGACGGCCGTGTGCCAAGAGCCTTGCGCCGCGCCGCCGGCGACGTTGCCGCGTGCATGACCGCACACGATGAGGCGATCGCGCGCGCGCGTCATCGCCACGTAGAGGAGCCTGCGGTGTTCGAAAGTTGCAGCGTCTTCCGCCGCGAGACGCGCCGCCGCCACCACCGCGTCGTCGCTTGCCTTGGCGCCGCGCATGACGGGGCCTTCTTCCGTGAAATAGATATTGCCGGACGGATCCGCTTTCACCGGACCGGTAGTGTCGGCAAGGATGACGACGGGCGCCTCGAGACCCTTCGCGCCATGCACCGTCATGACACGGATCGCATCGGCGCCCTGATCGGTCTCGCGTTTGATTTCCGCCGCATCGTTTTCGATGGCGAACACGAAGTGCTGCAGCGTGGCGGGCCCATCGCGCCCGCATGCCAGCGCGCGCGCAAGCAATTCTTCCGCCGGATCGCGCGCTTCCAGACCCAGCCGCTCGATCATCAACTCCCAACCCGAACGACCCTCCAAGTCCACGGCTTCGAGAATGCGGGAAAAGAAGACGTGCGGGTTTGCATGCGCGTGGGCGATCACATCCTCGACGAAGTGCCGCGCCGCCGCATAGCGCGCCGGCGCCGAACGCAATGCGTCGATGAGATGCACGCCCGGCGCGCGCCCATGTGCGATTGGAAAGATTTCGGCATCGTCATCGACGAGCCCGATCCACGGAGACTTCAGCAGCGTGGCGAGGGACAGATCGTCCGTGGGATCCAGCGCTACGCGCGCGGCGGTCAGTAGATCCTGCGCGGCGGTTTCATCGCTGAGCGTCATCCGGTCGGCGCCCGCAACCGGCAGGCCGGCACGCTTGAAGGCGCGCAGGAGCTGCGAAAAGATCGGGCCGCGAGAGCGCACCAGCGCGATCACATCGCCGGGCCGCATGGCGCGCTTGCCCTCTTTCGCCCAGACGGCCTCGCCGTTCTCGATCCAGGCTTTCACGCGCTGCGCGACGCCTGCGCACAACGCCGACACCGCCGAACCGCCAGTCTCGATGTCGAGCGGCGCGTCCCAGGGTCTGGAGCTGGCGACGTCCGGCGCCTGCGCCAGCGGCCACCATTCCACGCGCCCCTGCTCGCCTTCGCGTCGCGCCGTGTGTCGCATGACGTCGCCTCCGGACGCGCCCGCCGCGACCGCAAGCCCCTCGAACGTCGCATCCACCGCGCGCAGTACTTCCGGCGTCGACCGGAACGACATTTCGAGCGTGGGCCCGACATAAGCCTTGCCGCTCGTGCGTGCGCGCGCCTCAAGCGCCTGTGACTCGGCGGTGAAGTGCGCAGGATCGGCGCCCTGAAACGAATAGATCGACTGCTTCACATCGCCGACGGCGAAGACGGTGCGCTCCTTCTGCGAGGCGCCGGCACCGGCGAAGAACTCGTTCTGCAGCGGCGCCACGAGCTTCCATTGGGCGGGGCTGGTATCCTGCCCTTCGTCGATCAGGATGTGATCAAAGCCGCCATCGAGCTTGAACAGCACCCACGGCGCCGCATCCGACAAACTGAGCAGCGCATTGGCGCGGTCGATCAGGTCTTCGAAGTCAAGCACGCCTGCATAGCGCTTCGCTTCTTCGTAGGCGCCGCCCAGCGCTGCGCCGATCACGACGGCGGCGCGCGCGTCGTCGGCGCGCTCTATGGCGGCGAGCTCCGCGTCGACACGCAGCATGCGCTCGCTCTCGTCGGCGAAGAACGGGCCGAGAAAGGGATGCTTCGCCAGCGTCGGCTTTGTGGCGCCGCGCGCCTTGCCGCCACTGGTGATGAATGCATCACGGTAGTCTTCCAGCGTGCGGCTCTCGAAGGCGGCAGCGAGCAGTGCGGAGACCTTCTGGTCGGTGACGCTTCCGCCTGACAATGCCTGAGCAGCGGCGATTGCATCGTCCCAGCGGCAGTGCGCAAGTGCATCGGCGCGCGCGTCCTCAGCGCTTCGCGTGACGCGATGGCGCGCGGTGATCGACGCAAGCGCCGCCGACACCCCCTGATGCGCCTCGACGAACGCCTTCAAGGACCCGCGCCGCTGCGCCAGCGCGCCGAGCAATCCCTCGAATGTCTGCGCATCGAGCCGTTCGCCGAAACGATCGAGCGCGCCGTGAAAGTCACCCCCGCCGGCCGCCATCGCCTGCGACCACGCCAATGCGATCAGCGCTCCGCCGCGCGCGTCGTCGGCAATCTCGAACCCGGGTGCGACGCCAGCTTCCAGCGGAAAGCGCGCGATCAGCCGTTCGCAGAAGCCGTGGATGGTCTGGATGCGCAGACCGCCCGGCGTTTCCAGCGCCTGTGCGAACAACGCGCGCGCCGTCACGAGACGCGCCGCGTCCGGCCTGGGCTCCCCGAGATCGAGAAGCTCTTTCGTCAGGGTGTCGTCATCGGCCACGCACCAAGCGCCAAGTCGCTCGAAGAGACGCCGCTGCATCTCCGCCGCCGCCGCCTTCGTGAAGGTGATGCACAGAAAGGCCGAGGGCCGCGCGCCGCCGAGCAGCAGTCGCGCAATGCGATCCACCAGCACCTTCGTCTTGCCCGAACCTGCATTCGCGGTGACGAAAACGGACGCATGAGGATCGGCCGCTGCGCGCTGCGCCTGCACGGCATCTTTGTAGGCCTTGCTCATTCACCGTCTCCGCCGGCGTCGGCCCATTCGGCGCGGCGTGCGAGTTGATCGTAGTCGCCGTATTCCCAGGCGAACTGCACGCGCGGCTTCGAATAGAATGGCTGCAGCGGGTCGGCATACTTCCGGAAGAGTGCTGCGAGTTCGGCAAGCGTCGACGTCGCCACGTCATTGACGTCGCCATCGATCTTCACCGGCGCCGGCCCCGGGTCGCGTCCGCCGAAACGCCAATAGACGAGGCTGTGGGTTGAAGCTTTCGGAGCATTCTCGAATCCGCCGCGCGCGAGCAGCGCCGCCTCAAGCGTGAGTTGAGGCGACAGACCGGAATTGACCTGATCCTTCGTCGGCGGCGATCCCGTCTTGAAGTCGATGACTTCGGCGAGCCCGTCGGGTCGAATGTCGATGCGGTCCGCGCGTCCCGAAAGGACATGGCCGTCCGCGACGTCGAGTTTGCCCTTGATCTCGCGATACGCCACATACCCGGCGATCCGACGCGCCTCGTTCCACGCGACGAACGCACGAGCGGATTCGACAAGGCGCACGCGCTCCGTACGACGTCTTTCCTTCGTGAATCCCGCAGTTTCCAGCGCCGCATCGAGACGCAGGATCAACGCCTCGACGCTTTCCCCCGGCGCGAAGTGCTCCAGCGCATCGTGGATCGCAGTGCCCCGCTCCGCCGCTCCCGCCTCGCCGCCGGGCGGATCGAGCGCTTCAAGTCCCAGAATGCGACGGGCGTAGACCGCGTAGGGATCGCGGATGAGCCTTTCCACTTCGGTGAAACTCAAGCGCTTCAATCGTGCATGAGCGGGGGGTCGTGGTTTCGGCGGCTCTATCCGCACGATCGCCTTCGGCGCGTCGATGGCGCGGGCCCACGTGCGTGGATCCGTTGTCGGCTTCAGCTGGTCTGCATCCCCAGTCGCACGCGTGAGCGTTTCCAGCCGCCACAGCCAGCGCGAGGCGACTGCAGGCGCGCCGTCGCGCAGCGCCGAACGCGTCAGCACCACTTCAGGCGCGTTCGCGAGCTGCGCAAAATCGTGCGCTGCGAGGCCGATGCGCGCTTCCGGTTCCGGCAACCCAAGATCGCGCCGCATGCCGCGCGAAAGGAATGCGTCTTCCGGCGGCGGCGAAGGCCAGCCGCCTTCGACGAGACCGCCGAGAATCATGAGATCCCGCCGTTGGAGACGCGCCTCGAGCGGCCCGAGGATGGAGATGCGCGGATGCCCGCCCGTGGGCGGCGGCGTCTCGCGCGCCGACATCAGCAAGTGCAGCGCACGCGGCGCGTCACGGATCGCGATTGCGCCGAGATGCGCGCCGAACGCCGTCATGTCGGACAGCATCTGCACGACAGACTCTCCGGCAGGCCCCGCGCCGAGAGAGGTCGCGCCGTCGAACGCTTCGTCGCGCGCCACCTCGCGCGCAGCGGCGGCGAGCGCATCGGCGAGGGTGGCGAGGTCGAGGCCGTCTGCGACGCGTAGCGCGACGAGTGGCGCCAGCGCTTCGCGGAGCGCACGGACCAAGGTCAGCGCGCGCGGCGGCATGGCCTTGTCATCGGCATCGGGCGCCTCCGCCTCGATCCGCCGCGCGAGATCGGCAAGATCGGTCCAGCGACGCGCGCCGCGCAGGATCAGACGCTCCAGCGCTGTGATCGCTTGGGTGCGCGCCTCCACCGTCATGCCGAGCGCCGTCAGCGGATGCCGCAGCAGTGCGAGCATGGCGATGGGATCGGCCTCGTCCACGAGCAGTTCGGCGAGCAGCAGGATGAAGACACCATGACCGGTCTCCGCTAGCGGCTCGCCGATCGACATCTGGGGTACGATCGCCCAGCGGCGCAGCTTGGCCTCCACGCGCCGCGCGAGCGTGGCGTCCGGCGTGACGAAGGCGGCGGTGCGGTCGGGCGCTTCGAGCGCTTCACGCAGGAGGAGCGCGACGACGAGCGATTCTTCCTCTTCATTGCGCGCCTCGATGACCGAGAGCCCGGCGGCGCCATCGCGAATGAGCGCCTTGCCGCCATTGTCCGCAACGCGCTGGCGCCAGTCGGCGGTCGCATCGGCGGGTACCAGCGCTTCACGCATGAGACGGCGGCGGGCCTGCGCGCGCGGCGTCTCGACGTCGATCAGCGGCGCGACATCCATGCGTTCGACAGCGAGAGCGTCGAGCGTCACCTTGAGCGCATGCTGCGGGTGTTGCGGATCGATCCGCGTCCACGCGGCATCGTCGAGATCGGAATCGAGGCCCGGCAGCACGACAACGCCCTTCGGCAGCGCTGCGGCGGCGCGCATCAACGTGCGCGTGGCCGATACCGACCCCGTCGAGCCCGCGATGATGATCGGCGTTTGCGGCGGATTGGCGATCCACGTCTCGGCGAGACGCTCGAGCAGGACGGCGCGGCGCGCGCCGGGATCGGCGAGACCGTCGAGTGCAAGCCGTTGCGGCCAGTACTCGGCGATGATCCTGAGGAAGTCCGCGGAGGCGCGCCAGTGAGTGGCGAGATCGCGTTCGCCGACAAGCGTGGGCAGCTTCGTCCAGTCGACTTCGCCGACCGTCGCCGCCGCATCGAGCAGTCGGCACAACTCGTCCGCCCAGGCGAGCGCGCGGACCGGATCGGAGACGCCCCCTTCCGCAAGCGTGCGACGACGCACCAGCTGGGCCAGCTCGAAGCGGCGGCGCAGCGGATCGATCGCCGGCGGAATGTTCAGCGCGAGCGGCTCCGGCCCCCACACGTCAGGATCGTCTTCAAGATCGCCTAGCGGTCGTATCGCCGGCAACAGCGCGGCGCCGCCGAGACGCCTGGCGAACGCGTCGACGAGTCCGCGCGACGCGCGACGGTTGGGAAGGAAGACGACGCTGTCTGCGAGCGCGAACGGCTCGTCCTGCGGCAAGGCCCGCACGATGGCGTCGACGAGCGTGTCGAGAAACGGCGCCGACGCGGGGATCGAACGAACGCGGGGGGAGTCGCCGTCGAAGAGGCCCGGCACGCTCATGCGTCAGGGCGCGCGGCCCGTCAGGCGCGCCTCCGCAGCGTCACGCGCCGAGGGATCGCCGACATGCATCCAGAAACTGTCCAGCGTACCGCCGTACAGACGTTCCGCAGCGATCGAGCGCTCCCAGATGCGCTTGAACGAGAACGGCTCGACGGGTTCGTTTGCAATGAGGTCAGGCCGAACGATCTGCACGCCGGTATAGGCCCAGGGCGCGCTCGCAGCGCCGCCGCGCAAGGCGATGGTTCCCGTTTCGCTCAAGGTGAAGTCACCGGGCGTATCGAAGCCTAGGCAGGCATTCATGTCGGCGAGCATAAGACGGCAATCCATGCGCGACGCGTCGTAGCCGTCGATCAGGCGTTTTATAGCCGAGCCCTGCGGCTCTTCCCAGATCGAGTCCGTGTTGCACACGATGAACGGCGCATCGCCGAGAAGGTGGAGCGCCTGCCGCACGCCGCCGCCGGTTTCCATGAGCTGCGCGCGTTCGTCGGAGATCACGATCTCCACATCGCGGCGCGTCTTGAGGTGCGCTTCCAGCATGTCGGCGAAGGCGTGCACGTTGACGACCACTCTCTGGACTCCGGCGCCCGCAAGCCGGTCGAGCATGTGGTCCATCAGCGTCTTGCCATTCACGGTGACGAGACACTTCGGCCGCGTCAGCGTCAGCGGACGCATGCGCGTGCCGAGACCTGCGGCGAGCACCATGGCGGTCGTCACGTCGCTCATGCGGCGTTCTCCAGATAGGGCGCGGCGACTTCGGCGACGAAGGCGCGCATCTCGGCGAGTTCCGGGTGGCGCAGATTGGCGGCGAGATGCCCCCATTCGCGCGGCATGAACTGGGTGTAGCGCGCCTTGCCGTCGCGCACGACGAGGCGCGAGAAGATGCCGATGATGCGCAGCGCATTGAGCGCGCCAAGAATGGCGAGCTGATGGCGGAAGACGCCTTCGTCCATTTCCGAACGGCGCAGATAGCGCGCGATCGCCGCCTCCGCCGCGATCGGGCTCACATCGCGACGCGCGTCCTGCAGCAGCATGGCGAAATCCCACGCCGGCCAGCCGCGCACGGCGTCCTGGAAATCGAGCAGGCCGACACGGCGCACGCCCTCGCGATCCGGCAGCCAAAGCAGGTTTTCGGCGTGGTAGTCGCGGATCGTGAAGGCGCGGTCCATGCCCATCGCCTGCTCGATCAACGCATCGCGGATGCGTTCCCACCGCGCGCGCGCCGCATCGCTGACGGTGATAGCGTCGGCATGCCTTGGCGCCCAGTCGACGAAGAGATCCGCATTCGCGGCGAGCGCCAGCGCATCGTAGTCGAGCAGAGGCCAATCGCCATCCGGTCCGGGCATCACTTTGGGCACGGGCGCGGCATGGACATGCGCGAGCACGTCGGCCGCCGCGCAATAGAGCTGGATCTCATCCTCACCGCCGGCGATGGCGTTGGTGAAGAGGTTGTCGCCGAGATCTTCAAGCACAGCGTAGCCGGCCGCCGCATCGACGCCGTGGACGAAAGGCGTCGACAGACCGAGTTCGCTGAGGTGATCGGCCACCGCGACGAAGGCTTCAACGCGCGACGCCGCAAGGCGCGACACCGCGTTCCAGCCTGAGGCGAGACGCTCCTCCGCGGTGGCCGCGGGATCGCACGGCGGGCTTTCATTGCTGCGCGGGGCATCCATCAGGATGGCGACGCGACCGTATTCGGCGAAGAGGCGCTCATAGCGCCGCGTGGAGGCGTCGCCGGGGAACGGCACGCGCGCGGCGGCGGAAAAGCCCGTGGCGGTGAGGAGGCGGTCGAGCGCCGCGTCGCGATCCATGTTCACAGTTCCAGTTTGCCCAGACGCCCGAAGCCCATGATCTCCGCGCGCCGCCCCTCGCCGTCCATGGCGAGACGCAGTTCGATCCGGTCCGGCGGAGCGAAGGCGCCCAGCCGCTCCGGCCACTCGATCACGGCGACGCCCGACGCGAGCGCCTCCTCCAGACCGAGTTCCGCAGCATCATCGGGCGATTCGAGGCGGTAGAGGTCGAAATGCCAAAGCTCGCCGCCAGGACCGTCATAGGTCTGGACGAGGGTGTAGGTGGGGCTCGGCGTTTCGTCGCCCTCGCCTGTCCAGGCGCCGACGAGGCCCCGGGCGAGGGTCGTCTTGCCCGCGCCGAGATCGCCGAAGAGCAGCAGCGTGTCGCCGACCGCCAGCCGCGCGGCGAGCTTGGCGCCAAGCGCCTCGGTGGCTGCGGCGTCCGGCAACGGGATCAGTATCGGGGCAGGCCTCACCGCCGGAAGCTGCCGCCGACCGGCAGTTGGGGCAAGGGGGCGCCCCGGGGACTGCCATAGCGTCGCGCCAGCGGGGCGGAACCTTGCTTCGACGGCGGATGCGTCCCACAGAATTGCCAGGGAACGGAGGCGGCCTTGAGCGACATCGGACGCGTTGTGATCGTCGGCGCCGGCCAGGCGGGCGGCGAGGCGGCGATCCGCCTGCGCCAGCTCGGCTTCAAGGGAGACATCACACTGATCGGCGAGGAGCCGCTGCCCCCCTATCAGCGCCCGCCGCTCTCCAAGAAATACCTCTCCGGCGACATGCCGCTCGACCGCCTGCTGCTGAAGCCGGTCGAGGCCTATGCCGAAGAGAACATCACCCTGCTCACGGGCAAGAAAGTCGTCTGGATCGATCGGGCGCAGAAGAAGGCGCGGCTCGAGGGCGGACGGGAGCTCGCCTATGATGCGCTGGTCCTGGCGACGGGATCGAAGGTGCGCGAGTTGCCGGTGGCGGGCGCGGACCTGCCGGGCGTCCATGTGCTGCGGACGGCCGGCGACGTGGACGGCTTGCGACCCGTGTTTCAGGCGGGCAAGCGGCTGGTGGTCGTCGGCGCCGGCTATATCGGTCTTGAAGTGGCGGCGGTGGCCCGCACGCTCGGCCTTGAGGTCACGGTGCTGGAGGCGGCGGCGCGGCCGCTGGCGCGGGTGACGAGCCCGGAAGTCTCCGGCTTTTTCCTGGACCAGCATGTGGCCAAGGGCGTGCGCTTCGAGCTTTCGGCGCAGGCGGCGGTGATCAAGGGCGAGGACCGCGTCCGCGCGGTCGGCCTCAAGGACGGACGCGAAGTCCCCTGCGACCTCGTGCTTGCGGGCATCGGCATCCTGCCGGACGTGGCGCTCGCGGAAGCGGCGGGTCTGACGGTGCAGGACGGCATCGTCGTCGACGCGCAGATGCGGACCTCGGACCCGGCGATTTTCGCCATCGGCGACTGCGTGCGGCGGCCTCTCGCCCAATATGGGCGCGAGGGGCGGCTGGAGTCGGTCCACAACGCCATCGAGGGCGGCAAGATCGTCGCGGCCATGATCGCGGGCCAACCCATGCCGGCGCTGGAAGCGCCCTGGTTCTGGTCCGACCAGTATGACCTCAAGCTCCAGATCGCCGGCCTCTCGGCGGGCTATGACCAGCTCGTCCTGCGCGGCGACATGGCCAAGCGCGCCTTCGCGGCCTTCTACCTGAAAGAGGGCAAGCTGCTCGCGGTGGACGCGGTCAACAGCCCCGCGGAATTCCTAGGCGGCAAGCGCATGATCGAACGCGGCGCCTCGGTTGCGCCCGCCGCGCTTTCCGATATGTCCAAGCCCTTCAAAGAGATCATGAACGCCGCGCTGGCGTGACGTGAACGTCGAACCACCCGGAAGGAAGCGATGCCGAAGATCACCTACATCGAGAGCAACGGCAAGGAGCACGTGATCGAGGTCGCCTCCGGGATGACCGTCATGGAAGGCGCCGTGAAGCACAACGTGCCCGGCATCGACGCCGACTGCGGCGGCGCCTGCGCGTGCGCGACCTGCCACGTCTATGTCGATCCGGCGTGGGCGGAAAAGACCGGCGAAAGCTCCGGCATGGAGCAGTCCATGCTCGACTTCGCCAACGACCTGCAACCCACCTCGCGTCTCTCCTGCCAGATCAAGGTGACCGACGCGCTGGACGGGTTGGTGGTGCGGCTGCCGGCGAGCCAGCACTAGGCCCGGTATCGGGGCCGGACCGCGCAGCGCCGATGCGCATGCGCCGCCGGCGCCAGACTCCGAAGAATCTCGCGTGAACGGAACATGGGCATGCGCACCGGGAGGCGCCCGGTCCGGCATGTCCCGTCATGAAGTGTCCGCGGCCTCCGGCGCGGCTGCGACGGCGGCGACGCCGAGGGCGATCATCACGGCGATGACCGTGACGACGGCGCCGGGCGCGACTCCGAGTTTGGGCAGACGTGCGATGGCGCACATCACCACTTTTTCGAACTTCGCCAACGCATCGCGCATGTCGCGAAGCGTGCGCAGCGGAATCCCGCGCGTGTAGATGCGCAAGAGGCGCGCGCGCCGGCGCCGGTAGCCGACGATCCCGTGCGGCCTGCGCGTAATGTTTCTGATGTCGCGACGACGGAACGTCATCCGCGAACACATGCCGAGGAAGATCAGCATGCGGATGTCGCGGCGCGCCTTGCGGATTTCGTCCTGAAGATCGAGGCGCAGGATGCGCGGCGGGCGCACGCGCGTGGCGACCCACGCCAAAACCTGGAGCAGCCACAGATGCAGGTCGCGCGCGGCGGTCGCATAGGCTTCGCGGCGGTGACGTAACGGTCTGACGATCTGCATCTGGCTCTCCTCTCCGTGACGCCCGGACCATCCGGACGCGACGTGGGAGGAGCGTTTCATGACTTTCGACCCGGTCGGATTGCGGAGGCGAATTTTCTGCACAGGACCGCCGGCGCCCTCGCCGGCATCCATGTGCGCCAAGGGGAACCTCTTTGCGGGCGGGGCGCCGGCGGTCCTCATCGCGAGGGAAGAAGCCCCTTACAATCCCTCCACACCCCGCGCGATTGCCTTCGCGGCGGCGCCAAGCTCCAATGCCGCGCGCGCGATCCGGAGGGGCGATGTGCGGCGGTTCCTGAAGTTCCTGCACACGGCCGTGGGCGCCGCGCTGACGGGCGCGGCGGCGGCGCTCGCGGTCGCGCTGATGACGGGCCACACGGCCCAAGGCGCGGGCCAGAGCACGGCGGAAACGCTCGCGGTGCTGCGGGCGATGTCCAACATCGCCATGTGGATCATCGGGCCGTCGCTGGTGCTGACGGTGATCTCCGGTCTGCTCGCGATGGTGGTGACGCCCGCCTTTCAGGACGTCGGGTGGGTGTGGGCGAAAGCCGCGACCGGCATCCTCCTGCTGCAAGCCGGCCTGCATGTGATCGGCCCGATCCAGGAAGAAGCGAAACGCGCCGCCCAAGGCGCCGACGCCGCGCGCCTCGTCGATGCGGAGATCAACACGCTGTGGCTGCTGCTGGCCATTTCAGTCGCCAATATCGCGCTGGGCGTGTGGCGTCCGCGCTTTCCAAAGTATCCGGTGTGAGGCGCTGCTCCGCCCTTCTCCCCCTCGCGGGGGAGAAGGGACACCGCGCCCTATGCACAAACACCGTCATCCCGGAGAACGCGCAGCGTTGATCCGGAATCCAGGGGACTGGGTGAGATCGTTCGCTTGAACGCTTGGGTTTCGGGTTCGCGCGATGCGCGCCCCGGAATGACGGCGGGCGAATAACTTCGTGCGCCGTACTAGGAAACAAGCTCGGACGACGATGGCGCGACCAGCAGGCGTTTGATCCGCGGGTGTACCCACCAAATGCCTATCGGCAGGTAGGCGAGCAGGAAGAATGTTCCGAGCGTCTTGTGAAACTCAGCGTGTCTCTGGTGTTCGTCAAAGCGCACAAGCGCATTCGCTGCCGCCCAGACGCTCGCGAAGTAACTTATACTTCCGACGAGCATCGAGATCGTGAGCGCGGCGACCACCGTTCGGTAAATCGGGGCAGTCGGCGGAATGGACATCATCGTCGGAAACAAGGCGAGAAATGCACACAGGCCCAAAATCGCCGACAAGAAAAGAAAGCCACGGCGGCCGCTGTGTCCGACGAACTGATCGCTTCGGGCTGAAGCTGCTCTGTACAGGCTGTAGAACCAGAGCCACATCGGCGCGATCATCACCAACATGGTGATGGCGAACATCAGCAACGATGCAATGCTGCCGAATGGAAAGACGTTGGTTGCAAGCCCGCCACCGAGAAAGAGCGCCACAAAAAGGCCGGTGATGGCCGCCGGGTGCAAGGAGAGAACGCGATCCGTGAGACGCATGCTGCAAGCTAGCAATTGCAATGTGGCTTGTCTCGCACTGCCCACCCGCAACGCTTCAAGCTGCAAGCCGCGCTAACGGCTGGTTCGCCCGCCCTACTCCGCCGCGATCGACAGCGTCATCGCGGTCGGCAGGTTCACGCTCACGGTGGTTCCCTCACCAGGCTCCGATTGCAGCGAGACCCAGCCATTGTGCAGTTCCGCGAAGGAGCGCACGAGCGCGAGGCCGAGGCCTGCGCCGCCCTGGTCGCCGGACTTGAAGTTGTCGAAGGCCGTCGCCTGCTGTTCGTAGGCCATGCCGCGGCCCGTATCGCTCACCCAGAAGCGCACCATCGCATCGAGGCGTTCGGCGCCGATGGTGATCGTGTCGCCGCGTTCGGTGAAGCGGTGCGCGTTCGACACGAGATTGAACAGGATCTGGCGGATGCGTTTTTCGTCGCCCGACATTTTCCCGATCTTCGGATCGCACTCGATCCTGATCGGCACCTCGGTGGCCTTGGCGCTCGACGGCGCCGCGGCGGCCTCCTTGATGACGGCGAAGATGTCGACGTCCGATGCCTCCAGCGCGACTTCGCCGGCGTCGATCATCGCGAGGTCGAGCACGTTGTCGATGAGACTGGTGAGGTGCGTCGTCGCGGCGACGACGTTGTCGACCTGCGCCTGCTGGCGATCGTTGAGCGGACCGGCGAGACGCGCGGCGAGCATGTCGGCATAGCCCTTGATCGTCTGCAGCGGGTCGCGCAGCTGCACCGACACGTTGGCGACGAATTCCGTCTTCAGACGGTCCGCCGCCTCCAGCGCATCGCCGCGTTCGCGCAGCGCGGTCTCGACATTGCGCGAGGCGGTGACGTCGATGAAGGCGATGAGCGTCGCGCCGTCCGGCAGCGGTCGCGTGAGGTATTCCACCACGATGCCGTCGGAGCGGCGCAGTTCGCCCGCATCCTCGCGGCGCGCGCCGGGCGTGGGATCGGTGATGCGGGCTTTCAGTTCGCGCCACTTTGCGCGGTCATGATAGAGCGGCACGCACGCTTCGATCACGCGGTCGAAGTCCGCGCCTTCCTGGAATTCCGCAGGATCGAGTTCCCACATGCTGAGGAAGGCCGCGTTGGCGAGACGCATGCGGCCATCGGCGCCGAACACGGCGACGCCTTCGTAGAGCTTGTCGAGCGCGGCCTGCTGCACCTTGACGAGGTTGTTGTACTGGCCGCGCAGCGTCTGCTCGCTCGTCACATCGGAGAACACGAGCAGGAGCCCGCCCATCGGATGGCGCTGGCGGGCGATGCGCAGCATGCGTCCGTCCTCGAGATTCCAGCCTTCCTCCGGCAGGTGCGAGACTTCCTGATAGAGCGCGAGTTCGCCCGCGCGCCATTCGGCGAAATTGCCGTGGAACGGCAGCATCCGCTTGGTCTTCAGCTCATCGAGCCATTGCGCGTGCGAGGGGCGGTCCGCGAGGAAGGCGCCGTCGAGGTCCCACATCTTGGCGAACGCCTTGTTGTGGAAGATGAGCCGCTTGTCGGCGCCGAACACCGCCACGCCTTCGGCGAGATGGTTGAGCGTTTCGTCATGCGCGGCGACGTGCTCGGCGAAGTCGGCCTTGAGCTGCTCTGTCTCGCTGACATCGAAGGCCATGCCGCCGGCGCCGCCGGAAACCGGGAACATCTGCACGCGGTAGGCGCGGCGCTTGCCGTCGGCGGTGGAGACGTGGCGCAGTTCTTCGATGCGCTCCTGCGTGTCGATGACGCGGCGCGCCTGGTCGGCGGCGGCGGCGTCGAGGAAAACATTGCTGGCGACCGCCTGTTCGACGGACTTCGACGCCACGGCGCCGAGATAGGCGTCGTTGACCCAGTCGAGCTTGCCCCCGTCGGTGACGCGCCAGGCGAGGAACGGCGCGCCCTGCATCATTTCGAGGAACGAAGCAGGATCGCGTGCGATGGCGAGGTGGGGGTCGCCTTCGAGCCGTCCGTCAATGCCGCCCTGCTCAAGACCCTTCACACTGGAATCGACGATCCACACCACCGCGCGCGCGCCCGCCGTGCGGCCGTCGATCTCGACGAAGACGCCGGACGGCGTCGAGATGGTGATCGAGAACGGCGCGCCCTCGCGGCGCAGCTTCATCAAGGCCGGCGCCAGTCGCGCGGGCCGGCCCGTGGCGTCCTTGCCCTCGAACGAGGAGAGCCCCTGCAGGATGCGCACCGCCGTGTCGGCGGCCATGGAGTTATCGGAGAAGCGGATGAGGCTCGCGAGCGCGAGCGAGGAGCCGTACGCGCGCGGCGCGCCCCAGTCGATCGCCGCGCCGCCGTCCGTCGGCGCGATGGCCTCTTCCCAGATGATGACGGCGCCCGGATGGGCCCCGAAGATCGAATCCGCACGCGCGAGCTTCAGCTCGAGCTCCGCGACGCGATCCTTCCACTGGGCGATCATGCCGCGCGCGCCGTCGGTGACGCGAAGCGCCCACAGCAACGCCGCGATCGCCACGGCGGAAGCGCCGGCGGTCACGAGAGTGGGGGCGATGGATCCGTCCATGTGTCGGCGGCCTTCGGTTGGCTTCAGCGAATCGCGTGCCGATTCACCGAAGTCTGGACGATGCGGCTCCCGTCAGGAAGCGCGTGGGCCGGTAACGAAACGACCAGTATGGTTCAGGAAGGCTTAAACCCGTGGATCAGCGGGCTTGTTTCGGCTTGCCGCCGCGCCGCGCCTTGCGCCCGGGATCGGTGACGCGTGCGGCGCCCTGGATACGAAACACGAACGGCATGCGGTAGGACGGCCCGAATCGCGGCTGCTCGCCCGGACGCACCACGAAGCGCGCGTCTTTCAGCGCCGCATGGGCGGCGTCGTAGAAGATGTCGGCGGGCCAGGCGTCGATGCAGTGGATGTTCTTGACCTGACCTTCGGGTGCGATGTCGAACTCCACCACCGCCACCCCCTCGATGCCGAAGCGGCGAGCGATCTTCGGGAAATGGACGCGCATGGGCTGCGTCAGCGCCCAGGGCATTTCCTGCCCCTCCTCGCCGCGCCAGATGATGCAGGTCGGCCCCGACGGCAGGCCGAGGCGCTCGCGTTCGACCTCCGCGCGCTGCGCCGCCATCGCGCCCAGAAAACGGTACAGACCGAACCCGCCGACCACCGCCGCGAACGCCGCCGCCCCCGAGAGCATCAGCGCGAGCCCGCCTGCCACGCCCGCATTCCGCAGCGCGCCGTTCACCGCCCCCTGCAACAGGATCACGCCGACGAACACCACCGCGAGGAACAGCATCCCCCCTGCGAAATCCGTAACCCGCCGTGTCGCCGATACGCGCATGTTGCTCCGGGATCGAAATGAGGCCGCGGCGCTTCTAGCGAATGACGGACGCGCTGTCCTGCGTCGTGTTCCCCGGGTGGAGGGCGTGCCCGCGAGACCGCCGCAAATTTGAGGTTGATCGCACCTCGCACCTGACAAAGTATCGCGGTGTTGGGGGACACCACATGCTGAAAAGACTTCTGGCCGCCCTCGTGATGGCCGTCGCCGCCTGCTCATGGCCGGGCGCCGCGCGGGCGGACGTGACGGAATCGGTGCTGAACGCCCGTCCGAGCGCGGTGCGCGTGGGCGTGATCGCCGTCGGACGTTTCGGCGAGATTTCGTCGGCGACCGGCTCGGCGTTCGCGCTGCCCGGCAATCTGCTCGTGACCAACGCACACGTCGTGGCCTCGGCGATCACGAATACAGCCGCCGTGATCTGGATCGTGCCGCCGCAGGGCCGCGGCGCGGCCATCGCGAAGGTGCTGCGCTACGATGTGGACGCCGACCTGGCGTTGCTGCGCTACGAAGGCCCCGAGCTCACGCCGCTGTCGATTTCGACCTCGCCGTTGCAGCAAGGCGTCGAGGTGTATGCGCTGGGCTATCCAGATATCGAAATCGTGCGGCGTGACGACATTTTCTTGCCGCTCGACCCGGGAGTCACCGTCGGTGCGATTTCCAATCTCCGCACGGTCGAGCTCTATCGGCGCGGCGTGGAGACGGTGTTCCACTCGGCCGGCATTTCATCGGGCAATTCCGGCGGACCGCTGCTTGACGGGTGCGGCCGCGTGATCGGCGTGAATACGGCGGTCCGCTCAAACTCGCCGATGAGCGCGGCGCGCGGCATCGCCGTCGGCGCGCGCGAACTGTCCCGGTTTCTGCGGCAGGCCGGCGTCACCGCCGACATTGTCGAGGAACGCTGCGTCAGCGTCGCGGAGAAGGCTGAACTCGCGGCGCTCGCCCGCCAGCTCGAAGTGGACACGCGCCTCGCAAGCCAGTCGTCGCTGTTGGAAAGCGCGCGTATCCGGGTGCGCGAACTTGAACAGAGATTTCTGTGGCTGGCCGCCGGTCTCGGAGTCGGCGCAACACTTTTGCTCGGACTCGTTGCCCTGCTGTTCCGGCGCGTCGGCGCCCTGTCGCGGACTGTCGCCGCCGGCGAAGCGCTGCGGGAGCTCTACGAAAACGGCCCGCGCGAACCTGATCCGCGCGGGCCGATCGCCGTGAACGAGGGCTCTAGTACCGGTAGTGATCCGGCTTGAACGGGCCTTCCGGCTTCACGCCGAGATAGTCGCTCTGGTCCGGGCGCAGCTTCGTCAGCGTCGCGCCGACCTTGGAGAGGTGCAGCAGCGCGACCTTTTCATCGAGGTGCTTCGGCAGCGTGTAGACCTGCTTCTCGTACTTCGCATGGTTGTTCCAGAGTTCGATCTGCGCGAGCGTCTGGTTCGTGAACGAGGCGCTCATCACGAAGCTCGGATGGCCCATGGCGTTGCCGAGGTTCACGAGACGGCCTTCCGAAAGAAGGATGATGCGCTTGCCGGGCGCCATTTCGATCTCGTCGACTTGCGGCTTGATGTTCGACCACTTGTAGTTCTTGAGCGCCGCCACCTGAATTTCGTTGTCGAAGTGGCCGATGTTGCAGACGATCGCGCGATCCTTCATCGCGCGCATGTGCTCGATCGTGATGACGTCCTTGTTGCCGGTGGCGGTGACGAAGATATCGGCGCGCGGCGCTGCATCTTCCATCGTCACGACTTCGTAGCCTTCCATCGCCGCCTGCAGCGCGCAGATGGGATCGATCTCGGACACGAGCACGCGGCAGCCCGCCTGGCGCAGCGACGCCGCCGAGCCCTTGCCCACATCGCCGTAGCCCGCGACCATCGCGATCTTGCCGGACATCATCACGTCCGTGCCGCGGCGGATGCCGTCGACGAGCGATTCACGGCAGCCATAGAGGTTGTCGAACTTCGACTTCGTCACGCTGTCGTTCACGTTGATCGCCGGGAAGAGCAGCTTGCCCTCCTTGGCCATGTTGTAGAGGCGGTGCACGCCCGTGGTCGTCTCTTCCGACACGCCCTTGATGGCGCTGGCGAGGCCCGCGAAATAGCCCTTCGGCTTTTCCGCCAGCTTCTTCTTCAGCAGCGCGAAGAAGACCTCCTCTTCTTCCGACGTGGGCTTGTCGAGGAACGCCGTATCGCCGTTCTCGGCGCGGAGGCCCAGGTGGACGTACATCGTGGCGTCGCCGCCGTCGTCGAGGATCATGTTCGGCGTGCCGCCGCCATGCCAGTCGAAGAGGCGCGCCGTGTAGTCCCAGTAGTCGACGAGGCTCTCGCCCTTCCACGCAAAGACCGGAATGCCGGCGGCGGCGATCGCCGCGGCGGCGTGGTCCTGCGTCGAATAGATGTTGCACGACACCCAGCGGATGTCGGCGCCGAGCGCCTTCAGCGTCTCGATGAGCACGCCCGTCTGGATCGTCATGTGCAGGGAGCCCGCGATGCGCGCGCCCTTCAGCGGCTGGCTCTTGCCGTATTCCTCGCGGGTGGCCATGAGGCCCGGCATTTCGCTCTCGGCGAGGCTCAGCTCCTTGCGGCCGAATTCGGCGAGCGAGAGGTCACGGACGACATAGTTCGGCCCTTCGGCCAGCTGGACGGACATGGGAATCTCCTGATGTGCGGCAGCGTCTAGCAGGCCCGGCGACGGCGGGCAATAAAGATATAAAGAAGTCTTTATATGATTTCAGCGGCGGTTGGCACCCACATTCATAAAGGCAAAATAGGGGGTGAGGCCAAGACCGGTTTGTCCCCCCGTAGCTGCAAATCTGAACTCCAGTCTCGAGCCTATCGCGTTTCTTGCGCTTTGGCCGAAACCGACAAAGGTTCTACGAATATGAGCAAATCTGCCGAGTGCTCTTCGTTGAGATACTCGGCACGCACGACCCGCAGGCGTATTTCCCATCGCGCCCAGGGAGTCCAGTGAGACAAAAGCGCGGCATCCGGCGGCCGTCTGAAGATCAAGCGATAGTTGCCAAAAGATCTGTACTCGAAGCCGTTTTGATCATGACTGATGTCACCATCGTAGGACAAATCGCGCCACTTTAGGGAAGCTGGGGCAGGTCTTGTGCCTGCCATTCTCATTTCCAGCAGGAGTTCGGGCGTAACGCTACGGGCGCGTTCGATTGTCCACGTCCTGTAAATCGGGTAGACTTGCGCCCCAACTACGTCAAAATCGTCGATGCCGTAATCAGTGCCGGTGAATGCATCCGGATATAGTCTGGGCCAAGGTGCGCCGGCAGTAGGTTTTCGTTCGGCATTCAATCTATCTCTTGCGCGACGAGACCACCCCTTCCAATCGGCGGGCAAAGCGCCGGGAGCTGCCGCGAGCGCGGCGAGAAGTGCGGCCTCCTCATCATCGGCACGGCCATGCTCATGAAGGTTCAATTGTTTGGACGGACGAGTCTCGCGCGCGCGCCGTCGCATCTCATCGATCATGCTCTGACGAAATCGCTGGAGATGCGGAAGCTGTTCGAACGCGGCTTGGCGCGCCTCTAAATCCCGATCGCGCGCGGCGACCAGCTCGATGACGTCCGACTGACGGCCCGCAGCATTCAGGTGAGCCCGCTTGTAGTAAAGATGCGAATAATCGCCTCCCACACTAAGGCGCTCTTCGTCGTCATAGTAGAAACTAATCCGCCTCTCGCCATTGAAGAATGTTTGCGTGACTTTCGGCCGGGCGCAGCCCGTGAGGCCAAGTGAGGGACGAATGCCTGCTGTATTCATGCGTAGGCTTGCCACGGGAAGCGCTCTATCTTCGCTTACCACTTGGCGAAAACTGAACGAGACACCGGCCCCGACTGAGCGCCCACAAGCGCCGCTCACGATGAATGCAGCGCGTTGGGACTCGTCCGCAACAGCGCCAGTGATGTCGTTGTTGCGCAATGTCGCGCCAACAAACCTTGCACCGCGCAAATCTGCACCAGCAAAGTTCACATCCGTCAAATTTGAATTCGTGAAATCCGCATTGCGGAGATCAGCGAACAGGAATGAGGCCCCAGAGAGTTCGGCGTCGCGAAAGACCGCCCCACGAAGGCTCGCCGCAATCCAAGAAGACTGCCGCAGCTGGGCGTCAGAGGCGACAAGCCCGTCGCCAACGACGATCAGAAAGCTCGCTTGCTCCGCGGACGCGCGCTCCAGCCTCGCCTCCGATAGAGACGCCGTCTTGAAGTCTCCGCGCGACAGAATTGCTCCAGTGAGATTGGCCCCGGAGAGGTCTGCAAGCGAAAAATCTGCTTGAGTCGCGAGAAGCCCTCCCAGATCAGCACGCGCGAATGAAATCGCCCCAAAATCGCCACCTTCAAACGTCCGCCCCTGCGCCATCAGCGCCTGCAGCGCGGCCGCTTGCCCCTGATCGCCGCGCGGGCGCTGGGTCTGCGCGGAGCGCAGCACGCTCAATGCTTGATCGGTGTTCTGCAGCGCTGCCTGCGGCGGGGTGCAGTCATACAGGCAGATCGTTTCCACGATGCCATCGAGATAGGACGGCGCCTGACGGCCGCGCGAGCGCACCGCCACCTCCGACTGCACCTTGTCCAGCGCCTGTTCGATCGTCAGGCCGCGCGTCTTGATTGCGGAGGCCAGCGACATCGCGAAGACGCCGTCGTCCATCGCGGCTTCGTCCTGGATCTGCGCGAACGAGACGATCGCGCCGACGCGCTCGCGTTCGCGCACCCATCCGGCTATCGGCGCCGGCGCGACGGGCGTTTCGCCCGGTTGCAACAGCGGATTGCGGCAGGCGTCGAAGATGACCAGCGTCGCGCGCGCGCCTGCGGCGGCGATGGTACGGGTCACGAAGTCCACGGAAACCCCGGTACGGTCGATCCGCGTGACGCTCTCGGGAGATGCATCCACCGGCACAATGTAGTTGCCGCCGCCCGCGACATCGGCGCCGCCGTGACCGGCGTAGTAGAACACCGCCGTCGCGCGCGGCCCCGCAGCGCGGACATCGGCGGCGAAGGCGGCGATGGCGGCCTCCAGGCGCGCCTTGTCGGCGTTGCGCACGACGGGACGCACGGTGAAGCCCGCAGCCGTCAGCGCTTCGCTGATCGCGATCGCATCCGCACCGGGGCGGCTCAGCGGCCATTGCTCGCCATGGGCGGGCGAGTAGGCCCAGTTGGCTACAACCAACGCGAGCTTGGGGTCGCCCGCAGCGTGCGCGGAGGCGCCGGCAAGCGCAACGGCGAGCACGATGACAAAGCGGCCCAGCAGCCGCGAGAAACTGGACAATGCCCCGATCTTCTTCATGCCGCCTGCCCCCGGATCTTCGAACGAAGATTATCCGCGGCGGCGTTCTGAACCAATCAAAAGTGACGGAAAGCCTTGCTCTTCGCCTTACCCGCCCTTCGCCCCTGCCGGGCACCGTGCGACGCGCTTTTCGATCAGCGCCAGGTCGCCCTTGCGGTCGAAGTCGGTGAGGACGCCGCGGCGGTCGGCGTCTTTCCAGAGATCGTGCGCCTCCCGGAACATGCGGCAGCCCTCCGCGGGGTCGCCGTTGTCGCGGTAGAGTTCGCCATAGACCCGCAAGGCCAGCGGCAGCGCGCGCAGGACGAGGTAACTGTCGGGCGCCACCGCGATGTTCTCGCGCCGCCCCGCAAGCGATTGCCGCGCCACGACTTTCGCTTCGCGGATCCGCCCGACGGCCTGCAGCTGCAGCGCGTATTCGCCGCGCAGGATCTCGGCCTGATGGCGCGCGCTGACGCTGTGGTCGAACAGGCGCATGCGCCCGACCTGCTCCATCGCCTGCGTGATCATGGCGAGAGCATCATCTTCCCGGCCGACCTCGAAGAGCGCGCTAGAGACATTGTACGCCGCGTGCGCGCGACGCCGCACGATCCGCACATCGCTATCGGCATCGGCGTCGGCCAGAGCGGCGAGCTGATTTTCGTAGGCCGCGAGCGCGCCGCGTTTGTCATCGAAGCCATACCAGCGCGCATCGCCGACATGAGCCCACATCTTCTCCAGACGCAGCGCCAGTTCTGCGCGCGCGCGCGTCGTCTGCGGCGCGATCGGGCCGGCGCGGACGATGGCGGGCTCCATCAACGCGATCATGCGGGGATAGTCGGAGGCGTTGAAGGCGACGTCGGCGCGCGCAATGTCGGAATCGAGCCGCGCCAGCGCCGCGCCGAAGGGATCGGCGATCGCCACGTCGGGCGATGCGAGCAAGGCGTCGGCCTGATCGAGCAGCGCTTCCGCGCGCGGCCCGTCCGACACGTCCACCGTGAGATAGCGCGCTTGCGTCACCCGCGTTTCCGCGAGTGCGAGACGCCAGTCGGCGCGTCCGGGCGTGCGCGCAACCAGAGCGGCAAGCATGGCATCCGCCCGTTCAAGCGATTGCGCGCCGAGTGGCCCCGATCCGCGCACATCGCGGAGTTCGGCGGCGGTGAGGATGCGCCCGACGCGGGTCAATGCGCGCGCCGTTTCGGCCTCCAGTTCCGCTGACGCGCCGGGCACGCGGCTCAGACGTTCGAGAGAGGCGTGCGCGCGCTCGGCGATGCGGCGGCGCAACTCGCCGCTGCCTGGGATCGGTTCGAGTCCGGAGACCACGTCATCCAGCAGGAAGCGCGACATCTCGCGCGTTTCGTTGAAGCGCGCCTCGGCGCGGAGATAGAGCGTCGTCGAGATCACCGCCGCGCCGGCGAGCGCGAGAACTCCGGCGGCGGCGCACAGCGTCGCGATGCGGTGACGACGCACGAACATCGTCGCATCGCGCCGGCGGCTCGACGGCAACGCACGCACCGGCTTGCCTTCAAGCCAGCGGCGCAGATCCTCGCCGAGCGCGCCCGCAGTCGCGTAGCGATCATGCGGCGCATCGGCCCGCGCGCGTGCGATAACCGCAGAAAGTTCACGATCCGGCGCCGCGGCGCGCGTCAGCTCCTCGAGCATGCGCCCGAGGGCGTACACATCGTCGGACGGCGTCGCCGCGGCGCCCGCGCGCTGCTGGGGACTTGCGAACGCGGGCGACAATCCGGAGCCTTCTCCGTCACTGCCGTCGCTGCCGTCGGAAAGTCGCGAAATGCCGAAATCGAGCAGCTTGGGTCCGTGCGCGGCCTCGACGAGCACATTGCCGGGCTTGATGTCGGCGTGCACGACGAGGCTCTGGTGGGCGAACTGCACGGCGTCGCAGAGCGTCGCCACAAGCCCCGCGCGCGCGCGCAGGTCGAGCCCCGTCTCGTCGCAGTGCTGCGTGATCGGCGCGCCGTCGATCAGCTCCATCACGAAATAGGAAAGCCCATCTTCCGTCGACCCGCCGTCGTAGAGGCGCGCGATGTTGGGATGCTGCAGGCCCGCGAGGATCTGTCGTTCGCGGGCGAACTGCGCGGCGGCGCGCGGAGAGAAGATGCCGGGGCGGATGAGCTTGATGGCGACGGTCTGCGCGAAGAGTCCGTCATCGCGTTCAGCGCGATAGACCATGCCCATGCCGCCGCGCCCGATCGGCGCGACGATGCGATAGACGCCGATCCGCTCCGGCGGCGCGCTCTCCGACAGCTTGCCGGGTTCAGGCGGAACAGTCGGAATCATGGTCGCGCGGGCGTGCGCCGCGATGAGCCGCGACAGCGCTGCCTTCAGTTCGGGATCGCCGGCGGTCTCGGCATCGACCCACGCGTCCTGCGCCGCCTCCGTCGTGTCGAGCCAGCGCTCGAACAGTTCCAGCGCGCGGCGTTCGAGGTCGAGGGACATGTCAGACGTCTTCACTCCACGTTGCGCCGCTGCGGCCGAGGCCGGCGCCATCCCGCGCGGAAGCTACCGGCGCCCGCACGGCCAAGTCCAGACGTCCCGCCCGCAGCGAGTCAGGCACGCCCGCGCGGCGCGCCTCAGGCGACATCGCCGCCGCCGTCACGAGCGGTCCGCCTTCAAAGGCGCGTGCGCCGCGATCAGCATCTCCACCAGCGGATTCGGGAAGCGCCGCACCGGCGCTATCGCGAAGAAGGATTCCGTCAGCCCCGGCAAACTGCCGTGATCACAAAGCAGACCCGAGTCGAGTTCGTCGCGCACCACGATCGGCGGCGCGACCGCATAGCCGAGACCGCTGCGTGCGAGCACGCGGATCATCGCCATGTCGTCCACTTCAGCGATGATGGTCGGCGCGAGCCCCATGCGTTGCATCAGCGAATCGAAATCGCCGCGGATGTGGTTTTCGCTCGTCGGCGCCACAATGCCTTTCGTTGAAAGGATTTGTTCGATCGTCATGCGCCGTCCGCGCGGCGGCTTTGGTCCCACGAGGCTGATGGGCTGATCGGCGAGCCGGTGCGCGGTCCAGAAGGACTTCCCTTCCCGCGTCGGCAGCGTGTTGGTCAGCAGCACGTCGATCTGGTGCGCTTCGAGCTGCGCGAGAAGATCGCGCAGCGCGCCGGACCGCAGCACGAGCCGCACGTCGTCGCGTCCGTGGAGCGGCGCGAGGAAGGCCACCTGGAAATTGCGGGACAGCGTGGCGAGTGCGCCGACGCGAAGGGTCGAGACCTGCGGCGTCCGCACGCCCTTCAGCGCGTCGACCAGCTCATCGCCGGCGGCGAAGATCGCATCCGCCCTGTCGAGCGCGATGCGGCCCGCTTCGGTCAGCACCAGCTGGCGACCACGCCGTTCGAACAGCGCCTGGCCGAGTTGCGCCTCAAGCTGCTGCACCTGCACCGAGAGCGCCGAGGGCGACACGTTCAGCCTCTCGGCCGCCCGCGTCAGCGATCCGGCCTGCGCGATCTCGTGGAAATAGCGCAGGTGGTGGAAGTTGAGGGCGGGCATGTCTCAATTCTGTTTGATGGAATGATACGTTGCAATCATTGAATTGGACGCAATGAACTGCCGCACGCTATCGACCCCCGCACACAGGAGGCGGGCAGCGTGGACATCGGAAACAGGACCAGGCGCAGGCGGGCGCGCGCCTGATGCTCGACTCGATCCTGAACGCTGCGGGCGCGAACCTGCTCGCACCGGCCATCCTGTTCTTCGCGCTCGGCGCGCTGGCGGGCTGGGCGAAGTCGGACCTCACGATCCCCGACCAGGCGGCAAAGACGCTGTCGCTCTACCTGATGCTCTGCATCGGCTTCAAAGGCGGCGCGGAAGCGCGCGCGAGCGGCCTCTCGGCGGACCTTCTGGCGACGGGCGCGCTGGGACTCGCCTTCAGCTTCCTTGCGCCGTTCGCCGCTTTCGCCGTGCTGCGTGCTATGGGTGGGCTCGACCGGACGACGGCCGCCGCGACGGCGGCGCACTATGGCAGCGTCTCCGTGGTGACGTTTGCGGCGGGCGCGGAATTCCTGCGTGCAAGCGGCGTGGCGTTCAGCGGCCACATGGCGGCGGTGCTGGCGCTCATGGAGACGCCGGCGATCCTTGCGGCGCTGCTGATCGCGGGGTCGGGCGGCGGCGCGGCGTCGCGCACGCACCGCAGCGCGCTGTGGCGCGAAGTGCTGCTCAATGGGGCGGCGGTGCTGCTGATCGGCTCCTTCTTCGTGGGCCTGCTCTCGGGCGCGGCGGGCATGGAGCGGCTCTCGGGCTTTGTCGGCGGCGCCATGTTCCAGGGAGCGCTGTGCCTGTTCCTCCTGGACATGGGGCTCCTCGCCGCGCGCCGGCTCGCCGAGACGCGCGCGCTGAGACCCGGCGCCATCGCATTCGCGCTGGCATGGCCGCTCCTGAGCGCCGCTGCGGCGCTGCTTGCGGCGCGCGCGCTCGGCCTTTCGCTGGGCGACATGACGCTGTTTGCGATTCTCGCGGCGTCGGCGTCCTACATTGCCGTCCCGGCGGCGATGCGCATGGCGTTGCCGAAGGCGGACGCAGGCGTCTACATCCCGATGTCGCTGGCCATGACCTTCCCGTTCAATCTGGTCGTCGGCATTCCCCTCTATCACGGCGTGGCCGTGTTGCTGGCGAGGTGACGCATGGATCTTGTGGCGCGCAAGAAGCTCGACATCTTCATCGAAGGACACGCGCTGGCGCGGCTGGAGGCCGAGCTCGGCCGTGCGGGCTTCAAGGGCTGGAGCGTTTTCGCGGGCATCGAGGGCGCAGGCGCGCACGGCGCGTGGCGCCAGACCGGCATCGCCGAGGGCGACGCGCGCCTCGTCATCGCGATCGGCGCCGCGGAGGCCGCCGACGCCGTGCTGGCGTGGCTCGAAGCGTATTTCCGCGAGTATCCCGGCGTGGTCGCCGTGAGCGATGTCGGCGTCATGCGCGGCGATCGCTTCTAGTCGCCCGCCCCTGACAGACGCTCACGCCGCATGAACCCCGAACGCAAAAGCCCCCGGCGTTTCCGCCGAGGGCTTCGCGCTGACGACTGGCGCCAGATTGGGTGCGGGGGCAGGATTTGAACCTACGACCTTCAGGTTATGAGCCTGACGAGCTACCGGGCTGCTCCACCCCGCGTCAGTTCCGATGGAACGCGTTCCGCCGGAAGGCGGCGCTTATGAGCGTTCACGCTTGAGCCGTCAATAGCGCAAAACGCGACAAAAGAAAAAGCGGCGGAGTCGTAAGACTCCGCCGCCCCTTTTTTCTGGTCGTACGCGACGCTTAGAAGCGGCGCTGGACTTCCACGAACGCACGGCGACCGCGGATGTCGTACGGGCCGGTCGTCGTCAGGCCGATCCGCGAGAACGCCGAGCCGGTCGAGATCGCCGGGGGTTGTTCGTCGAAGATGTCCTGCACGCCGCCGATGAACGTCCAGTTGTTGTTCCGGTAACGAACCGACGCGTCGTGGATCGCCGTGAATTCAGTCTGCTGCTTGTAGTAAGCGGTCAGGCCCGAGGAGCGGTATCCGAAGACGTCGCCGCGGAACTCTTCCGTGTTGGACGCCTTGCCGACGATGTCGATGTTCCAGAAGTAGGTGAAGTCACCCTTGTCGAAGCGCAGGTCGACGTTGGCGGTGAAATCGGGGTTGATGATTTCGCCGTTGAAGTCGCTCGGCGCAGCGCCGGTGCGGAAGGTGATTTCGTCGTCGAAGGTCCAGGTCGCCGCCCAGTCGGTGGTGAACCGGCCGAACGAGAACTCCTTCTGGTAGCGCAGCGTCAGGTCGAGACCCGTCGTGTACTGCTTGTTCAGGTTCACGTACGCGTTCTGCACCGTGGCGATGGTGCCCGCGCCGGGGTTGCCGGCCGCGATACGCGTGAACAGGCCGCAGAAGGGGTTCGCCGGGTACGCCGGATCCCGCAGGCAGGTGCCGATGATGTTGCCGGCGCCGAACTGCGCGACCTGATTGTTCACCGTGATCCGGAAGTAGTCGAGCGCGATCGAGAGGTTCACGAAGCTCGGCGTCCAGATGAAGCCGATCGTGTCCGCATCCGACGTTTCCGCCGAGAGCACGCCCTTGCCGCCGCCGCCGGTGAACACCGTCGCCGAGGAGCCGCCCGTGATGTTGGCGACACCCGCCGCCGCGATGGCGGCGTTGCAGTTGGCGATGATGGTCGCGTTCGTCTGCGTAGCGAGGTTCACCTGCTGGCAGGGGTCGATCGCCGTCTGGGCGAGGAAGCCCGACTGGTTCGCGAGGAACATTTCGTAGAGCGCCGGGGCGCGGAACGAGGTGCCCTGCGTCGCACGGATGCGATACTCGGGGGTGATCTGCCAGTTGACGCCCAGCTTGTGGGTGCTGTCATCGCCGTAGGAGTCATAGTCCGTCCAGCGGTACGACCCGTTGACCGTCAGCGACTCCGCGAGGCGCCAGCCGCGCAGCAGCGGGATTTCCGCTTCCGCGAAGAGTTCGCGCACCGCGTCCGAACCCGCCGTGCGGCCGGCCGTCGTGGAGCCCCAGTAGTTGCTGTTGCGGGCGTTGAAGCCGGGCGTGTCGTCGATTTCTTCTTCGCGCCATTCGAAGCCGGCGGCGACGCCGACCGAACCCGCCGGGAGACGGAAGAGATCGCCGGAGACCGAACCGTTGACCAGCGTCTGGGTGTATTCCGTCGTGCCGGTTTCGGTGCCGAACAGGAACGCCGTTTCCGCCGCCGAACGGTTGCCCGTCAGGATCGCCGTCGGGCTGAACCAGTTCACGCCGTTCGCCGGAAGCGCCGAGCACTGACCGCCGGAGATGGTGATCAGGGCCTGGTTGCAGCCCGCCGCGCCGATCGTGGCGTTGACGCGGTCGTTATAGACGAACAGGCCGGTGTATTCGGCGTCCGACTTTCCGTACTGGGCATAGAGATCGTAGTTCCAGCCTTCGAGGAAGGTGGAGCCGCGGATGCCGGCGACGGCGCGGTAGTAGTCGACCTGCTGGTTGCCGGTGGACGGCGCCGTAATGATCGACCGCGCGGTCTGGCCGAACGGGTTGTTCGGGTTGGCCGCGCTGATGTTCGGGAAGATCTGCCGGAGGCTGTTCTGGCTCGACTTCCGCTGGTTGTAGAGGAATTCGCCGTAGATTTCCTGACCGGCGCCGAGGTCGAACGAGGCGTCGGTGTAGAAGCTGAGGCGTTCCGATGGCGAGATCGCGTTGCGCGTGCCGTAGTTCGCCGGGTTGTTCGGCACGGCCGCCTGCGTCGCGCGCCATCCCGCTTCAATCGCCGTGCGCTGGGCATCCGTGAGGCCCGGCGTGGCGAGTGTCGTGCTCGTCGGCAGACCAAAGAGGCGGTTCGCGACCTGGCCGACCGTCAGGCCGACGCGGCGCCAGCCGGCGAGATCGAGACCGAAGGTGCCGCCGCCAGCGACAGCCGTCGCGTCCGGCACGTAACGACCGCCGTTGACGCCCGGGAACGCCGGACCCGCGAGAATGTCGATGACCGAGTTCAGCAGGTTGTAGCACTTCGGCTGGCCGTTCTCGAGGATATCGATCCGGGCGCCGGTGGTCGGGTTGAACACATAGTCCGAAGCGCAGGACAGGTAGTCCCGGTCACCCCAGTTCAGTTCTTCGACGCGGGTGTAGTCGAAGCCCAGCATGAAGTGGCCGCGATCGAACGTGTTACCGAACGAGCCCTGCACGTTGTAGGTTTCGCCGCCGCCGTCGATCGGCATGTTCGCACGACCGCCGACGACCGCGCCGTCGAGGTTCGAGCGGGTGATGGCGTTGACGACGCCCGCGACCGCGTCCGAACCGTACACCGACGAGGCGCCGTCCTTCAGGACTTCATAGCGCTCGATCAGCGAGCTCGGCAGGACGTTCAGGTCGACCGAGGCGATCGCGCCGCGGGTGCCCGCCGGGTTCATGCGGCGGCCGTTGAGCAGGATCAGCGTACGGCCGGCGCCGAGGCCGCGCAGCGAGAGCGTCTGAGCGCCCGGGCCGCCGTCCGTGACGAAGCCGGTGAACTGGTTGTTGATCTGCTGCGAGCCGCTCGCGACCGTGGAGGACTGCAGGATTTCCGCCGGGTCGATGAGGCCTTCAAGCGTCGTCTGTTCCGACGTGATGACCTGGATCGGCGAGGTGGAGGTGAATTCGTTGCGGCGAATGCGCGAACCGGTGACGACGATGTCGTCAGAGGTGGAGGAGGAGGAAGCCTCGGCCGGCGCCGGCTCCGGCGTCGGCTCCGGGTTCGATTGCTGCGCCATAGCAGGCGTGGCGACCGACGCGCCGGCCAGCACGGCCATCATCGCGCTCGTACGCCAGAAGCTCTTCTTCTTGTTGTCCATGATCCGTAACCCCGTTTCTTGTCTCGACTCGACGAGAATTCGCCGACGCGTCACGGTCCGGCCTTCTTTGAGCCCAATCCGGTCGCATTTCCGCCAACCTATCGGTCCGCTTCACCATTCCGCAACATGCCTGTTGCACGATTTTTAATTTTTCACCGGGGGGTGTGGCCGAAGAGACATAGCCGGGGGCGGTTCGCCCACATTCTCCCCCCACGGGAAAACGCCTGCCCCCACTTGCCTTTCCCGGCGCGCGATCCATCCTCCCGCTCGTCGCGCAGATGTGCGGCCCAAGGCGGCTTGACCAACCCGGCCACATTGGTTTCCTAGCCTGAATTGCCCCGGTCCGGAGACTTCTCGATGAAATTATGGCGTTCGGCGCTCACCGTCGTTGCGGCGAGCCTGTTCTCGCTGTCTGCAGCGGCGCAGCAACCCCTGCCCATGAACCCGCTGCCTATCGCCTCGCTGTCGCGCCTGCCCGCGATCACGGGCGTGACGATCTCGCCCGACGGGCGGCGCATTGCGGGCCTCGTGGCGGTCACCGGCCAGCAGTGGCCCGTCATCGCGGTGTGGGAGGCCGACAATCTGGCCAAGCCGCCGTCGCAGATCTCCTCGCGCGAAATGCGTCCGCGCGGCGTGCAGTTCGTCGGCAACGACCGCCTGCTCTTCCTCGCCGACCAGCCGTGGACCTGCGGCACCTACAAGAGCTTCACGGTCCAGACGATCGTCACCGATTTCACCGGCAGCAACTTCTCGCAGCCGTTCGGCGGCGCGGCGCTGGAAGGCGGCTCCAACTGCGATACCGGCGGCGCGGTCGAAACCGATGTCGTCGTCGCGGGCACCGTGAATGATCCCAACAAGTACGTCGTCGTGCAGACAAACCAGCGCAACGGCTCGCAGACGGTGTCGTCGCTCGACGTGCGCACGATGCGCGTGGAACGCCTTGCGCGCATGGGCGATGTCGAAGGCTTCGTGCTCGCGGATATTCGCGACGGACAGCCGATGGTGAAGGAATCTCTGGTCTCCCAAGGCGGCGGCTGGACACGCGTTCGCCAGATCAAGAACCGCCAGAGCGGCGCGTGGGAGACGCACCCGGAGCTCACTGTCGATTTCCGCAATCGCGTGACGCTCGCGCCGATGGGCTTCCTCGACGCCGAAGATCCCAACAAGCTCTACGTGCTTACGAACCGCAGCAGCAATTTCACGCAGGTGCGCATCTACAACATCGTGTCGCGCACGTGGGAGGCGGAGCCCGCATTCGCGTCGCCCGACTTCGACATCGCCGGCGTCCGGCCGTTGATCGATCGCCAGAACAAGAAGTTTCTCGGCGTCGGCGCCTTCTCCATCGATGGACCTGCGCGCCGCGAAATGTTCGTGGACGACTACTGGTCCAACATGCAGCGCACGCTGGAAGCGCAATTCCCCGGACAACAAGTGCGTTTCAGCGGCAATCTCGTTCGCGAAAACGGCCGCGCCATCGTCACGGTGTCGAGCCCGCGTCACTCTCCGGCCTATTATCTTCTGAACGGCACGGAGCTGAAGCTGATCGGCCGCGAGCGTCCGTGGATCACCTCGCAGCAGCTGTCGGAAACGACATTCGTGCGCTACGCCGCGCGCGACGGCCTGCAGATCCCTGCCTTCATCACGCTGCCGCCGGGCTACAACAAGGCCACGCACGGTCGCATTCCCGTGGTCGTGCATCCGCACGGCGGCCCATGGGCGCGTGACTATCTCGGCTGGGACTCCAGCGGCTGGACCCAGTTCATGGCGTCGCGCGGCTATGCGGTGATCCAGCCGCAATACCGCGGCTCCGACGGCTGGGGCATGCAGCTCTGGAAGGCCGGCGACGCCGAGTGGGGCCAGAAGATGCAGGACGACAAGGACGATGCCGCTGCGTACCTCGTGAGCGAAGGCATCGGCGATCCGCAGCGCATGGCCATCTTCGGCTATTCGTACGGCGGCTTCGCCGCGATCGCGGCGTCCGTTCGGCCCAACAGCCCCTATCGCTGCGCGCTTTCGGGCGCGGGCGTTTCCGATCTCGGCCGTCTCGCCAATCTGTGGGGCGCAAGCCGCCTCCAGCGCGAGTATCAGGGCTGGACGGTGGCGGGCATGAACCCGATCCAGAACGTCCGCAACGCCAACATTCCGATCCTGATGTATCACGGCGACCGTGACCGGCAGGCCGACACGGTGCACTCGCGCGACTTCTATCGTGCGATGCGCAATGCCGGAAAGCCGGTCGAGTACGTCGAGATCAAGGACATGTGGCACCAGCTGCCGTGGTGGCCGCAGTGGCACACGGAGTCCCTGACGCTGATCGAGAATTATCTGAAGGGACCGAACTGCTTCGGCGCCAGCGCGACGTAAGCGCCGGCTCCAGGCTGACATGATTGCGGGCGGTCTCTCCTCGAGAGGCCGCCCGTTTTCTTTGTCCGTCAGCTCATCGGGATGCGTGGATCAGCGGCGCGCGCGCAGCGTCTGCGGCGGCAGCAGGAATGTATCGTTCCACCAGTCGAACGCGCCGCGATCGACAGCGATCTGGAAGTCGCGCACAGCAAAGCGCAGCGGCGCCGGATCTTCGAACGGCGCCACGCCCGCACTGGGCGCCACCGCGACGGTCGTCGCATCGGGCGACACGGGTTCCGCCGCGTTGAAGGCAAGCCACGCATCGACGATGTCTTCGGGCGCGGCGCCCTCGTCCGCGGCAGTTACGATCGCCGGGGCGACCGCCACGAAAGCGGGCGCGCGCGCGTCACCCATGCCGATGAAGGCTGTGTCGGACTGGAGCATGTCCAGAAAGCCGGGATCGCCGCCGCCGAAACCGCCCATGCCGCTCGAGCCGAATGGAATGCGGGCGGAAACATCGTTGGAGGGGTCGTCGCCCCCGCTGGGCCCGAAACCGAAAATGTCCGCCATGTCGCGCTCCCTGCCGGCGCACCTTCCGACACGTCGACGCGCGCCGCAAGACGGCGCCGGCAAAATCGCCGAGGTGTCGGCCTTCAGCGCGAGAGCGTCCCGTCCGACGCGCACCACGGCTCCCGCCTGCCCCGCCAGACGCGCGCGTGGCGACCTTCGACCATCAGCTCACCGACATCGCGCCCATCGACGCGGATACGGGCGATTGTGCGCCCGTACCGGTCGACGCGTCCCGACCGAACGACATCCACCCGCCCGGCGCGCCCGATGAGCGCCGCAAGCGCAGCCCCGGCCGCGGCGGCCGCGCGATCCTCCGCCGGGCAACCCGCGCGCCCGCCCGACTCCGGGGTGTCGATGTTGGCGATGCGCACGATTTCGCGCGTCTCCGGAAGTTCGACCGTGTCGCCGTCGATCACGCGCACGCGTCCCGGTGACGCCCCGCGCGCGCCGGCGGCGGCATTGTCACGGCTTGGCGCCGACGCGTTCTGAGATGTCGCGCCGAAGTCCGGGCGGGCGGGCGATGTCAGGAGCAGGCCGGCGACGAACACCGCGAGAAAGACAACCGCGCCGAGGCGCAGATCCCTGTGCGACAACGACCGGTCGTCGCGTCCGCCATGCTGGAAGGTGAACCGGGGCCATCGCATGACCAGGCCCGATGCCAATTGCGGGCCAATGCGGCGAACTGGTCAGCGGACGCGGTCCCTGCCGCCGGCGTGGAGAGTGTGCGGACCGGCGCGCGGACATGCGAAAGCGCCCGCAGAAGCGGGCGTTCGGAATCTGTGATCTGGAGAGAGACGCAGAGGAGGGTTCGGGAAATCGCGAGTTTGCGTCATACGCGCCGCGCAGAGCCGGCAGCGATCTACTCTCCCACGCCTTAAGACGTAGTACCATCGACCCTGGGGGACTTAACGACCGAGTTCGGGATGGGATCGGGTGGGGACCCCCCGGCATAGCCACCAGCTCGGCGCGGCGCGCATGAACACGAAGCTCCCCCGAGAGGGAGCCTATCGCGATTGGAATATCATCTAGAGAGCACCCAGGTCGGGCGAGCACGTTCTCGGCAGAACGTTGTCGTCGCCATGCATGGAGCACTGGGCAATGTTCAAGTCTATCGAGCGATTAGTACCAGTTAGCTTCATGGCTCACACCACTTCCACACCTGGCCTATCAACGTAGTGGTCTACTACGGCTCTCGAGGGAAACCTCGTTTTGAGGGGGGTTTCACGCTTAGATGCTTTCAGCGTTTATCCCGTCCGCACATAGCTACCCTGCTGCGCGGCTGGCGCCACGACAGGTGCACCAGAGGTGCGTTCATCCCGGTCCTCTCGTACTAGGGACAAATCCTCTCAAGTTTCCAACACCCATGGTAGATAGGGACCAAACTGTCTCACGACGTTCTGAACCCAGCTCACGTACCACTTTAATCGGCGAACAGCCGAACCCTTGGGACCTTCTCCAGCCCCAGGATGTGATGAGCCGACATCGAGGTGCCAAACCGCGCCGTCGCTGTGAACGCTTGGGCGCGATCAGCCTGTTATCCCTAGCGTACCTTTTGTCCTATGAGCGATGGCGATTCCACATTCAACCACCGGATCACTTGA
>JAEUMP010000011.1 GCA_016791445.1 Hyphomonadaceae bacterium
ACGCCGCGCCGGCATGCGCGCCCGAAGACAGCGCCGAACTCTGCGCTCTCGCTGCGGCCACGCTCTCCGACAATCCGCCATTCGCCCAACTCCGGAGCGAAAGCCAAGCCGACGCCGCCGCGCGCGCACAACGTCATGCGGAGCGCCGCGCACGCACGCGTGAACTGCTCGATGCTTTGCCGGCGCCGAACTGGCGTGACCTCTACCGCGCCGGCTACATCACCGGATATGGCGACACCCGCGATGAGCGCTTACTGGCGATGGCGATCGCCATTCGCGCGCTAAGCCTCGCGCCCGACGAGCCCGACGTGCGCTTCCTCGTGGCCATGACTGTCGATAGCGTTACGCGCACATATGCTGGCGCGCAGCTCTACGGGCGCCAGAAATATTTCCAGTTCAATCCGGACACCGGCGCGACGGAAATCGCGTGCCTCCCCCAAATGCTGGACCTGCCGCCAACGGTCGGCGCTGCTTTCCATCACGTCGAGGGTTATCCGCGTTGCCCCGTGGGCGTCGGCGAAGCGCACTGAGATTGCGAACGCCTCGCACGTTTGACGGCTGCTGCGCGCAACCTTATGTAGCCTCCGTTCTCGGGGAGTAGCCGGCCGCAACGTAGAGCGGCGCCCGCGTCAACACACTTGCTGACAACAGCATGGCGCAGGCGGCGGATCAGACGATCCACTTGGCGAGACCGACGACGCAGCATTCAAGCGAGGGCCGCTTGGGCGCACGCGTCGTCGTGTCAATCGCAGGCCCCGGAAGTTCATCATGGAAGCGCTCCTAACCTCCGCCGGCCTCGTCGCGATTGCGGAGATCGGCGACAAAACCCAATTGCTCGCGATCGTGCTCGCCGCGCGCTTTCGCGCGCCCGTGCCGATCATCTTGGGCATTCTGTGCGCCACGCTTCTCAATCACGCCGCGGCCGCGACTCTGGGCTACTTCATCGCCCAATGGCTGAGCGGCCAAACGTTCCAGCTTGTCGTCGGCGCCGCGTTCATGCTCATGGCCGCCTGGGCGCTCATACCCGACAAAGAGGATGGCCGCGCCGAAAAGACCGGCGCGGGCGGCGTCTTTCTCACGACGCTGATCGCGTTCTTTCTGGTCGAGATCGGCGACAAGACGCAGATCGCGACATCTCTCCTCGCCGCGCGCTTCCATGACATCGCGCTCGTCACCGCGGGTACCACGCTCGGCATGATGGCGGCGAATGTGCCGGCGGTCTTTCTCGGCGAAAGCGTGACGCGCCTGGTCCCACTCGCTTATGTCCGCGCCTCGGCCGCACTACTGCTGGCCATCACCGGCGCCGTGGTCATCGCGGCAGCGCTGATGTGACCCGCAACGCCCCGCACCGCGCCCCATCCCAATTAGCGGCGCGGCGCAGTATCACTCGGCGGCGTGCTTGGCGGCTGCGCCGGAATTTTCGCCCCGCCGCCAGCGCAGCTTTGGCTGACGCGCCGCGCGCGTGTCGTCCAGGCGGCGCATTGGCGTGAGTTTTGGCGCTTGCTTGAAAAACTCGACCTCGCCCGCCTTCACGCGCTCGGCGAGCGCGATCATTACATCGGCGAAGCGGTCGAGTTCGCGCTTGGGTTCGGTTTCTGTCGGCTCGATCAGCATCGCGCCGTGCACGACCAGCGGAAAGTAGGTCGTGAACGGGTGGTAGCCTTCGTCCAGAAGCGCCTTCGCCATGTCGATGGTTTCGACGCCCTTCGGCTTGATCGATGAATCATCGAGCAGCACTTCGTGCATGCACGGGCGTTCGCCGAACGGCGCGCTGAAATGCAGCTTCAGGCGCGCGAGCAGATAATTGGCATTCAGCACCGCGTCTTCGGCGACTTGGCGCAGGCCATCGCTGCCGTGGCTCATCATGTAGGTGAGTGCGCGCGTGAACATGCCCATCTGGCCATGGAAGGCGCACATGCGGCCGAAGGCCTGCGTGCCTTCGCTGTGTTCGATGAGTTCGCGATTTTCGCCATGCAGAGTAATCAGCGGCACCGGCGCGAATGGCGCGAGCGCCTCGGAGAGCACAGTCGGGCCAGCACCCGGTCCGCCTCCGCCGTGCGGGGTCGAGAACGTCTTGTGCAGGTTGATGTGCATGGCGTCGACGCCGAGATCGCCCGGACGCACCCGCCCGACGATCGCGTTGTAATTCGCGCCATCGCAATAGAAGTAGCCGCCGGCCCCGTGAATGAGATCGGCGATCGTGCGGATGTCGCGCTCGAAGAGGCCGCAGGTGTTCGGATTGGTGAGCATGATGCCCGCCACATCCGGGCCGAGTTTCTTCTTCAAATCCTCGATGTCGACGTGGCCGTCATCGGTGGCGTGGATTTCATCGACGATGAAGCCGCACGCCGCCGCCGTCGCGGGGTTGGTGCCGTGGGCGGATTCCGGCACGAGCACGCGCTTGCGCGTCTCCCCTTCGCCGCGCGCGATGAGCGCCGCACGGATCGCCAGCATCCCGCAGAGTTCGCCATGTGCGCCCGCCTTCGGCGAAAGCGCCACCGCCTCCATGCCCGTGAGCGTCATCAGCCAGCGCGAAAGCTCCTCCATGAGCAGGAGCGCACCCTGCACCGTCTGCATCGGCTGGAGAGGGTGAAGATCGGCAAAGCCCTCCAGGCGCGCCATGCGTTCGTTGAGGCGCGGATTGTGCTTCATCGTGCAGGAGCCGAGCGGAAAGAGTCCGAGATCGATGGCGTAGTTCTTTTGACTGAGACGCACGTAGTGGCGCACGGCCTCGGGCTCGGAGAGTCCAGGCAGCGGCGGCGCAACCTTGCGGCCGAGACCGCCGAGACGGTCCGGGCGCCCGCGCGGCGCGGGCATGTCCACGCCCGTACGCTTCAGCGAGGCGAAGTCGAACAGCAGGCCTTCCGCCTGTTGCAGGCCGTGATTTCCGGAAACGGTTGCGGTCATTGCAGGATGTCCTTGAGCGCGGCCGCGTAGGCGTTGAGGTCTTCAGGGGTGTTCGTTTCCGTCGCGCAGACGAGGAGCACGTTCTCCAGTCCCTCACGCGGGTTGAGGCGCGAGAACGGCACGCCGCCGACGATGCCCTTGCCCATGAGCGCGTCGAGCACGATGTCGGCGCGCTTGGGAAGACGGATGGCGAATTCGTTGAAGAACCGCGGCGTCAGAACCTCCACACCTGGAACCTCGGCGAGTGCGTCAGCGAGGTCGCAGGCGTTCTCGTGATTGAGCGTCGCGACGCGTTTCAGGCCTTCAGCGCCGAGAAGCGTCATGTGGATCGTCCAAGCCAGAGTGCAGAGGCCGGAATTGGTGCAGATATTCGACGTCGCCTTCTCGCGACGGATGTGCTGCTCGCGCGTGGAAAGTGTCAGCACGAAACCGCGCTTGCCGTCGGCGTCCACCGTCTCCCCGGCGAGGCGGCCGGGCGACTGACGAAGATATTTCTCCTTGGTCGCAAAGAGACCGACATATGGCCCGCCGAAGTTCAGCGCATTTCCGATCGATTGACCTTCGCCGACAACGATGTCGGCGCCCATGGCGCCGGGCGGCTCGATCAGGCCGAACGCCATCGCTTCGGTGAAACTTGCGATCATCAGCGCGCCGGCGGCATTCGCGCCCGCCACAATCGGCTTCAGGTCCGTGATCGTGCCGAACACGTTCGGCGATTGCACGATGACGGCGGCGGTATTCGCATCCATGGCGCGCAACACGGCGGCTTCGTCGTCGATGGCGGCGGGAAGCGTCACGATCTCCAGGCCATGCGCCTCGCAGGCCGTGCGCACTGTCTCCGCATAGTGCGGATGCACGCCGCCCGAGAGCACCACGCGCGAACGCTTCGTCACGCGCGAGGCCATCATGGCCGCCTCGTGCAGCCCCGTGGACCCGTCGTACATGGAGGCGTTGGCCACCTCCATGTCGAGCAGGAGCGCGACCTGAGTCTGGAATTCATAGAGCGCCTGCAGCGTGCCCTGCGCGATCTCCGGCTGGTACGGGGTGTAGGTGGTGAGGAATTCGGAACGCTGGATCAGGTGATCGACACTCGCCGGCACGTGATGGCGATAGGCGCCGGCGCCGAGGAAGAACGCCGTCTTGCCCGCAGGGATGTTGCAGGAGGCGAGCGGCTTCATCAGCCGCTCCACTTCCATCTCGCTCTGATGCGCCGGCAGCGCGACCGGGGCCTTCAGCACGGCTTCGCGCGGCACATCCACATAGAGATCGTCGATCGACTTGGCGCCGATCACCGCGAGCATCTGCGCGCGGTCTTCGTCCGACAGGGGCAGGTAACGCATTCTGCAGTCTTCCGTTCTTTGCTCAGGCCTTGGCGAAATCGGCGTAGGCGGCTTCGTCCATGAGCGCTTCGAGTTCAGAGGCGTTCGCGACCTTGATCTTCACGAACCAGCCATCGCCCTCCGGGCCTTCATTGACCTTCTCGGGATTGCCGTTGAGCGCGTCGTTCACCGCCACGATCTCCCCCGAGATCGGCGCGTAGACGTCCGACGCCGCCTTCGCGCTTTCGACGACCGCCATGTCCGCGCCCTGCTTCACGGCCTTGCCGATGGCGGGAAGCTCCACATAGACGACATCGCCCAGCTGCTCCGCGGCGAAATTCGAGATGCCGACGACGGCGACATCGCCCTCGATCCGCACCCACTCGTGGTCTTTCGTGTACTTCTTCGTCATGGCTCAGCCCTTCTTGTAGCGGTGCGGAACGAACGGAAGCGGCGTGATCTCCGCCGCGCGCGGGGTGCCGCGAATGATGAGATCGACCTTCGCGCCGGGCGTTGCGAACGCTGTTTCCACATAGCCCATCGAGATCGGCGCACTCAGTATCGGCGAAAAGCCGCCGCTCGTGACGACGCCGATCTTGCGACCGCCCGACTGGATTTCCACCCCTTCGCGCGCCGGCGCACGATCCAGCGGGCGGATGCCCACGCGCTTGCGTGCAGGCTTGTCGGCGAGTTCTTTCAGGATGCGCGCCGCGCCCGGAAAGTCCGCCGATGCGCGACGACGCTTCTGGATGATCCAGGCGAGATCCGCTTCTATCGGTGAAATCGTCTCGTCGAGTTCGTGGCCGTAGAGGCACAGACCCGCTTCAAGACGCAGACTGTCGCGTGCGCCGAGGCCGATGGGCTTCACGTCCGGATGCGAGAGCAGCGCTTGCGCCAGCGCGGTCGCCTGCTCCGCGCGCACGAGAATTTCATAGCCGTCCTCGCCGGTATAGCCCGAGCGCGTGATGGTGAGACGGCCGAAGGCGTCGAAGCGCTTCACCTGCATGAAAGTCATCGCGCCGAGATCGTCGGAGATGACCGCGCGCGCGACGGCTTCCGCCGACGGTCCCTGCAGCGCGAGCAGACAGCGATCATCGGCGCGCACGAGATTGGCGCGGGCGCCTGCGTTCTGCGCGATGAGTGCGAAGTCCTGCTCTTTCGTGCCCGCGTTGACGACGATGTAGAGATCGCCCGCGGCGCCGGGTTCGGCCGGTCGTGCGATCATCAGGTCGTCAAGGCAACCGCCGTCCTTGTTCAGCAGCGTGGTGTAGCGGACCTGCCCCGGCTTCAGCCCCTGGATGTCGCCGGGCACGAGTTCTTCGATGATGGCGGCCACCGCCTTGTGCGCCTCGTCGCCGACTAGGCCATGGCCCTTCGGCAACGCGAAGAAACACGGACCCATATGCGACACGTCGAAGAGGCCGGCCTTCGTGCGGGTCCAGTTGTGCTCGGGGATGAGGCCCTCGAACTCGAGCGGCATGTCGTAGCCGGCGAAGTCGCCGAACTTCTTCGCGCCTCTGCCGCCCTCATTGGCGCGCCAGAGCGCGTCGAGCGGGAGCTTCTTCAACGGTCCGGTGCTTTCGCCCATCAGCTGGTCCTCGGAGTCGGGTCGGCGACCGGCGATTTGCCGGCGCCCCCGCTGTCCTTTGGGCCTGAGAGATTCACGCGTGCGGCGCTTACTCCTTCGGCGGCGGAACGAGCGGTTCCGCGCTATCCAGCGTCTTCATCCTCTCGCGGTCCTTTGCCCTGAGCGTTTCCGGGGCGGTTGCGCCTTCGGGGCCGGGCCCGTCCTTGCCGAGGCAAAGAGTAAGCCGGTCTCTCCCGCGAGATTCGTCTGTTTGGCCGGGGCGGGAGCGACTCGCGTCGGCCCTCTCCGTTGCGGCGCAACATGGTCGGGCGTCCCGTCCAAGTCAAACGGACAATCGGCGCGGACGGTGGCCTCCGTCACCTTGCCGTGAGCGGGCGGAACAGACCCCGGCGCCGGGAATTTCCCCCCCGTCGGCCGATCCGGTCGGCCCTCTCCAGCACGCAGGAAACAACCGATGATGAGACCCGCCATCGCCCTCGTGGCCGCCGCCTTATTTGCCGCTGCAGCCTACGCGGACGACGCCGCCCACCGGACCGCATCGCCGCCCCTGGCGGTCACACAGGAACAAGCGATCGCCACCGCGAAGGCGCAGGGCATGGTCAAGGTCGAGGACATCGAACTCGACGACGGCAAGTGGGAAGTCGAAGGCCGTACGGAATCGGGACGCGAGATCGAAGTGGATGTCTCCGCGCGCACGGGCGAGGTCCTGCGGATCGACTACGACGATTGAGGCGCGGCGCGCGGCCGCGCGAACCACGTCCAGACGAGGCCCGCCCAGAGCGCGAGCGTCCCCGCGAAGAACGCGGCGATCTTGGGCGGCTTCACCGTCGCCGCGAGGCCCGCGAGTTCATCGCTTCCGGCGTCCTGCAGCACCTGCACGAGCTGGCATCCCGTCTCGATGTAGTCGCACGCGCCGAAGACGATCCATACCAGCAAAACCGTCCAGCCGAGCATGCCGCGAGCGCCGCCCGCCCGCGCCATCAGATAGCCCGCCATCACGCCCGCAATGGTCGCGAAGGTGATGAACACGAGATCGAGCGACATCGACACCGCCGCGAAATCGAACATGCCCTTGGCTTTCCACGCTGCGTGGATCTGGTCTGCGCGCACGCCGGTTCCGGCGCTCTGGTGATCGAGGATGCCGCCGGGCGAAACGTCGGTCGCGAGCGCGGAATTGGTCGCGGCGACATAAGCGAACACCCCAAGGCCGATCAGATAGAAAATCCAGAACAGCCGCCATTGAGCGTGCCCGCGTTGGGTCGCCGCCATGCTTGTTCCTTTCCGCCACAGGTCCGATAATTCACTCCAACTCGATTCAACGCGCCGCACCAGACTGGCGCAAGCGGGGGACCGCAACATTCAGGAGAGAACATGCGCACAGCCCTTCCCCTCGCCCTCGCTGCGATGATGCTGTCGGCGATTGCTGCGCCCCCGGCCGCAGCCGACCGGCGCGGGCGGGACGAGCCGGCGCCATCCGCACAGCGGGTGACCGTGACGCAGGAACGCGCCGTCGCTATCGCCCGCGCTAACGGAATGGTTCGACTGCACGAAGTGAAGTTTGACGACGGCAGGTGGGAGGTCGAAGGCTGGACCGCCGCAGGCGCCAAAATCGAATTCGACATCCACCCAGTCACGGGCGCGATCATGAAGCAGGAAATCTACAGCGCGCCGCGCTAGCTACATTCTCGCCGGCGCTTCAAGGCCGAGCAGATCGAGCGTCCGCGCCAGCTGCTTGAGCGTCGCCTGCGCCAAAGCGAGGCGGGACGCGCGCACCGCCTCCTCCTTCTCCGGCAGGATCGGACAGTTCGTGTAAAACCCGCTGAACGCCTGTGCGAGACTGAAGGCGTGCTCCGCCAGAAAATGCGGCGCGCGCTTCTCATAGGCCGCCGCGAGCGCGGCGTCGAAGGCATCGAGAGCGAGCGTCAGCGCGCGTTCGTTCGGGTGGGAGATGGCGATCGGGCCTGCCTTGAACCCCGCCTCGTCGGCTTTGCGCAGGATCGATTTGATGCGCACCGACTGATACAGGAGATAGGGGCCCGTCTTCCCCTCGAAGCTCATGAAGCGGTCGAGATCGAAGACGTAGGACGTGCCGCGGAAATTGGCGAGGTCGGCGAATTTCAGCGCGGCGATGCCCACCTTGTGCGCCACGTCCTCGAACTCTTCCGCAGAAAAGTCCGAGCCTATCTCGTCCGCGCGCAGGCGCTCACGCGCCTTCTCGCGCGCCATCTCGATGAGATCAGCGAGCCGCAGGACGCCGCCGGCGCGCGTCTTGAACGGCTTGCCGTCCGGTCCGTTCATCGTCCCGAAACCCACATGCTCAAGCGCAGCGCGAGGCGCATAGCCCGCAAGCGCTGCCGCGCGGAACACCTGTTCGAAGTGATCGCCCTGACGTTGATCGACAACGTAAAGACACAGGTCGAAAGAGAAATCCTTCGCGCGCTCGACGATCGTCGCGAGATCGGTCGTGCCGTACATCGCCGACCCTTCAGACGACACGACGAGCAGTGGCGGCGGGAACGGCGCATCAATCACCGTGCCGTCTTCCAGCTTCCGCTTTTTCGTCTCGCCGCCGGCCACATGCACGACCTGCGCGCCCTGGTCCTCGACGAGCAACCCCTTCCCCCGCAGATCCTCGACCATGCCGGGGATGAGCGGATCGACATCCGCCTCACCCTTCCAGAGGTCGAAGTCGACGCCGAGCGCGCGGAAATCCTCCTTCTGCGCCGCCATCGAAAGATCACGATAGAACGCCCAGATTTTCCGGTACGCGGCATTTCCCGATTGCAGACGCGCTGTCGCCTTGCGTGCGCGATCCCGGAAGGCTTCGTCTTCCTTCGCGCGCGCCGCCGCCTCGGGGTAAAGCGATTGAAGGTCTTCAAGCGTCACGCCGCGCAGCTTTTCGAGCGCGAGCGGCGAAAGATCGTCGCCCTCGATCGCGCCGTTGCGCTCTTCGAAGTCCGCGATCAAGAGGCCCATCTGGAAGCCCCAGTCGCCGAAATGCGCGTCGCCCCACACCTCGTCGCCCCGGAACCGGAACAGCCGCTTGATGCTCTCGCCGATGATCGACGCGCGCAGGTGGCCCACATGCATCGGCTTGGCGACGTTGGGCCCGCCGTAATCGACGATGACGCGGCGCGGGGCCGCGACGGGCGTCGCGCCGCAGCGCGGATCGTCCGCGACGGCCTGCGCGCGCGCGGCGAGGCAGGCGTCGGTGAGGGCGATGTTGAGAAAGCCGGGGCCCGCCACCTCGACCGATGCGATCTCGGGGACGCCCGCGAGGCGCGACGCGACGACCTCCGCCACGGTGCGCGGCGGCTTGCCGGCGGCCTTCCCGGCCGCCATCGCGCCGTTGCACTGGAATGGCGCGAGATCGGGACGATCCGAGCGTTTCACCGCGCCGAGCGCGGGGTCGAGCCCCTCGGCGGCGAACGCGGCCGCGAGGTGACGGGTCAGGGTAGTGGCGAGATCGCTCATGGGCGTCGTCTTTATTCGTCCTGCGCGGACGAACAAGGCGTCGCGCGATTTGACCTACTTCTTCTGGCGACCGCTGGGCTCGACGCCGGCGTCGACACGGAAACGCTTGCCTTCCCGGTTGAACGCGATCTGTTCCGGCGTCAGTTCGAAGCCGACGAGGATTTCGAAGTTCGCGCCCGAAACCGTGTCGTTGGCCCGGGGAATGACGATGCGCTCGATCCTCTCCGTACCCGCCATGCGATCTTCGCCACGGGGGAAGTTCACGGTGACATCGAAATACTGCTTCTCGATCGGCGCCATGTTCGCGCGGGTGACGGCCACCCAGTAGCGATAGGTGCGGCTGGAGCCTTCCGCCGCCGCGCCCTTGCCGAAGGCCATGTCGATCTCGAGGCTCATTTCGATCGGATTGGCGCCGGTGTAGCGGCACAGCCCTCGCACGCCGCGCATTTCGGCTGTGTAGGTCACGTTGGCGATGCGCTCCTCGCCGCCGCGAAACTCGACCATCCGCGCGGAGTCGTAGAGCACGCCGAGCAGCGGGCAGGGCCCGGCGTTCGCTTCCGAAGCGCTGCGCCCGAAGGTGCGCGACAGGAAGCCCGGCGTTTCCGTCGCCGCCTCGGCCTGTCCCGCCGCCGCCGGGGCCGGAGCCTCCCGCTCCTCCTTGCCAGAGGCGCAGGCGGCGAGCGGCAGCGCGAGCGCGGCGAGGACGAGATGGCTGAACTTCATGAGGACCCCTGGGAATGACCGCGGGCTGTGAACCCGTAAGCGGCCCCGCTTGCGGCGCAGAAACACGCGCCGCATGAACCGGCAGGCGTGATACAAGCCGCCGAAGGCGCCCGCAACAAGGCGCCGCCGTAAGGTCTCCGATGCCCGCCGACGACGCCGCTCCCGCCCCCCGCCTCCCGCTGACCATCCTGCTCGCCGCCCCCCGGGGGTTCTGCGCCGGGGTGGACCGGGCCATCCAGATCGTCGAGCGCGCGCTCGGCAAGTGGGGGGCTCCGGTCTATGTGCGCCATGAAATCGTGCACAACCGGCACGTCGTCGAACGGCTGGAAAGGCTCGGCGCGGTGTTCGTCGAGGAGCTGGATCAGGTCCCGCAGGACCGGCCGGTCGTCTTTTCCGCCCACGGCGTGCCGAAGTCGGTTCCGGCGGAAGCCCGGGCCCGGCAGATGCTCTATCTCGACGCCACCTGCCCGCTCGTCTCCAAGGTCCACGTCGAATCGGAACGCCTCCACGCCGCCGGCCGGGAGATCGTCCTGATCGGCCATGCCGGCCACCCGGAGGTGATCGGCACGATGGGCCAGCTGCCGCCAGGGGCGATCACGCTGCTCGAAACGCTCGCCGACGCCCAGCGCTTCGAGCCGCGCGATCCCGCCAATCTCGCCTTCGTCACCCAGACGACGCTCTCGGTCGACGACACCGCCGAGATGGTCGCCGCACTCCAGGCCCGCTTCCCCGGCATCGCCGCGCCGCACAAGGAAGACATCTGCTACGCCACCACCAACCGGCAGGAAGCCGTAAAGGCGCTCGCGCGCGACAGCGACGTGGTGCTGGTGATCGGCTCGACGAAGTCTTCGAACTCGGTGCGGCTCGCGGAAGTCGCCCGGCGGGCGGGCGCGAAGGCGGCCCACCTCATCAATTCCGCCGATGACCTCGACTGGTCGTGGATCGACGGCGCGCGCACCGTGGGCGTCACCGCCGGCGCGAGTGCGCCGGAGGACCTCGTCGAAGGGCTGATCGCGGCGCTTTCGGCGCGGTTCGACGCGCGCGTGGAGGAAGTGACGGTGACGGAGGAAGACGTGGTCTTCAAACTGCCGCGCGTGCTGCAGGACGCGTGAGCCAATGAGCGCAAAGCCCCCGCTTGAGGAAGGTCAGGTCTGGTCCGTACACGGCATGCCGAACGCCGCCGCCCTCGTCGGCCGCATCGACGATGAAGACGAGGCTTCCATCGTCCACCTCTTCGTCACTGTCGATACGCCGCCACATCTCGTCGGCCGGTTCGGTCCGCGCCTCGAGCTTGGCCATATGCCGTTCTACCGCGACACCATCGACGAAGCGTTCGACGCCCTGCTCAAGACACAACAGATGCCGCCATCCGTCTTCGCCGAAGCGTATGCCGCGTGGCGCGCCGACGACGAGGCGGGCGTGTTCGACATGCCGCTGAACGAAGCCATCGACGGCGTCATCGCCATCGCTCTCGGCGGCGCCGCCTGATGGCCGCGGCTCCGGTTCCCGCCACCGCCGCCGAGATCGCGACGCTGATCGACATGGTCTCGCGCGAACTCATCCTCGAACTGCGCCGACCCGTGCGCATCGCGGTTTCCGGCGCGCAAGGCTGCGGCAAGACGACGGCCTGCAAGGCGTTCGCCGCCGCGAACCCGCGCACGGCGCACTTCTCGCTCGATGACATCTATCTCGCCACGGCCGAGCGGAAAGCGCTCGCCGCCAACGTCCATCCGCTCTTCAAGGTGCGCGGACCGCCGGGCACGCACGATCTCGAACTGGGCAAGCGCACGCTCGCGAAACTGAAAGATGCGCGCGCGCAGGACGTGGTGCAGCTGCCGCGCTTCGACAAGCTCGCCGATCACCGCGTCCCCGCCGCCGAATGGCCGGCGTTCAAGGGCACAGCAAATGTCGTGCTCGTGGACGGCTGGTGCATGGGCGCAACGCCGGAGCCCATCGAGGCGCTCGAAATGCCGGTGAACGATCTTGAGCTGGATGAAGACGAAGCCGCCGTCTGGCGAACGCATGCCAATGCGCAGCTTGAAACGACCTACGCCGATTTCTTCGGCCGCTTCGATCTCTTCATCCACATCGCCGCGCCCTCCTTCGATGTGGTGCCGCAGTGGCGGCTCGAACAGGAAGCGACGCTGCGCGGCTTGGCGCTCGATAAAGTGCCGCCGGAGGTGAAGACGAATATCGGCCGCTTCGTCCAGTATTATGAGCGCATCACGCGGCACATGCTGGCAGGCGGACGGCGCGCGGAGTGGGTCGTGCGGCTGGGCGAGGACCGCAGCATTCTCGGCATCGACGGGCCGCTCGCGTGAAACTCCTCGGTCGCCTGTCTTCCATCAACGTCCGCAAGGTCGCATGGACGCTCGACGAGCTCGGCATCGCCTACGCGCGCGAAGACTGGGGCACGGGCTTCCGCGATCCAAGGACGCCCGACTATCTCGCGCTCAATCCCAACGCGCAGATCCCCACGCTGATCGACGGCGATTTCACACTGTGGGAATCCAACACGATCATCCGCTATCTCGCCAATGCTTACGGCGACGACGCCTTCTTCCCCGCCGATCCGCGCCGCCGCGCGCGGCTGGAACAGTGGATCGACTGGCAGGCGACCGATCTCAACAGCGCATGGCGCGTCGCCTTCCCGGCGCTTGCGCGCGGGCAGATCGCCGATCCGAACGCGGTCGCGGCTTCCGTTTCCACATGGAACGAGAAGATCGCGCTGCTCGATGCGCATCTCGCGACATCGGGGCCGTATCTTTGCGGCGAGACCTTCACGCTGGGCGACGTGGTCACGGCGCTCTCGTTGCATCGATGGCTTTGCACGCCGATGACGCGGCCAAAGCTCGTGGCGGCGGAATCGTATTATGCCCGCATGCGCGAACGCGCGACCTTCCTGCCCTACGCCCTGCCGGACGTTCCCTGAGCCATGGCCGTCTATACCGATCTCTCCGACGAAGAATTGGCCGGCCTGCTCGCGCAGTACGATCTCGGTCAGGCTGTCGCGTTCAAAGGCATCGCCGAAGGGGTCGAGAATTCGAACTTCCTGCTTGAGACGGAAGCAGGCCGATTCATCCTCACGATCTTCGAGAAGCGGGTGGAGCGGCGCGACCTGCCCTTCTTCATGACGGTGATGGAGACGCTGGCGGAGAAAGGCGTTCCCGCGCCGCGACCGATGCGCAACCGCAACGGCGCGCTGTTCAGCGAAGTGCGCGGCAAGGCCTGCACGATCATCACGTTTCTCACCGGCGTTTCGCCGAAGCGGCCGAATGTGGCGCAGTGCCGCGCGGTCGGCGCGAAGCTGGCGGAGATGCATCTCGGTTTGCGCGGGCTCACGCAGGCGCGGCCGAATGCGTTGTCCGTCGATGCGTGGCCGGGTTTGGTCGAACCGCGGCTCGAGCTGGCGGACAAATTGCGGCCCGGTCTCGCGGCCGATGTGAAGGCGGATCTTGCGGCGCTGGCGAAGGCGTGGCCGCAAGGGCTGCCCGACGGCGTGATCCATGCGGACCTCTTTCCCGACAACACGCTTTTTCTCGGCGACGAAGCGAAGGGCCTGATCGATTTCTATTTCGCCTGCACCGATGCGCTCGCCTACGATCTCGCCGTGTGCCTCAACGCCTGGTGCTTCGAACCGCGTGGCGCGTTCAATCTGACGAAAGGCCAAGCGCTGATCGCGGGCTATGAAAGCGTGCGGCCTCTTTCTGGTGAAGAACGCGCGACGCTTCCCGTCCTCGCACGCGGCGCAGCGATGCGCTTTTTCGCGACGCGGCTCGCGGACTGGGCGGAGACGCCCGCCGGTGCGCTGGTGCGCCCGAAGGATCCGCTGGAATATGCCGACAAGCTCGGCTTCCATCGCAGCGCGAAGAGCGTGGCTGACTATGGCGGATAGACCGCCGCCCACAACACTGCGAAATCTCGGAGCACTGATTCTCGGTGCACTTGTATCAAGCGCATTTGTCGCGATCTTTATCACGGCACTGGCTTTCGCAGGCCTTCAATCTGATGCTGATCGCTTCACAACAGCCGCGCTGGCGGGCGCGTCAGCATTCACAATGGCTGCCATGCTAGCGGTTCCATCGGCTCTAATTGTTGGGCCCGTCGCCTATGCTTGGCGCGTCAAGCGAGGCAGCCATGAACTTTCGCGCTACCTCGCAGCGGGCTTGGCCGGTTGGCTGGTGATTACGATCTGCCTCCTTTTCGCGGCTTTGCTCATCCCACCAGATGTGACCCCCTTGTTCGGATCGCTGGGGGCAAGCTCGTTGTTTTATGGATTGCCGATGGGTCCGCTGACTGCAGCGATCGCTTGGTGTCTGCGTCGCCCTGATCTTGATAATCCTGCCGTGCCCTCCTCGCAGACTTGATCGCAAGTCGGCTATAGCGACGTCATGACTGAACGAATCGAAATCTGGACCGACGGCGCCTGCAGCGGAAATCCCGGTCCCGGCGGCTGGGGGGCGGTGATCCGCTTTCGCAGTGGCGAGACCGAACTCTCCGGCGGCGAAAGCGCGACGACTAACAACCGCATGGAATTGATGGGTGCGATCGCCGCGCTTGAATCCCTGCCCGATGGCGCTGCCGCAACGCTGCACACCGACAGCCAGTATGTGAAGAACGGGCTCACGTCCTGGATCCACGGCTGGAAACGCAATGGCTGGAAGACCGCCGACAAGAAGCCGGTGAAGAATGTCGATCTCTGGCAGCGGCTCGATGCGGCGGCGGGCAAGCACAAGATCGAATGGAAGTGGGTGAAGGGTCACGCGGGCGACGTGATGAACGAGAGAGCAGATGGGCTCGCCCGCGCCGCAATCAAGGCCCTCAAGCGATAAATCGAAAGCGGCGCGGTTTCCCGCGCCGCCATTCGATGTCGGGGTCAGTTGACCTTCCTGATGAAGTCGTCGACCTGACGCTCGGCCTCTTCCTTCGCGATGCCGTAGCGCTCCTTGATCTTGCCGACCATGATGTCGCGATTGCCTTTGGCCTGCGCGAGATCGTCATCGGTGAGCTTGCCCCACTGCTTCTGCGCGGCGCCCTTCACCTGATCCCATTTTCCTTCGACTTGCGTCCAGTTCATGTCGAACCTCGCTTTCGTGGCTGATGTGAGTGAAATCGCGCGGGCCGCTTCGCCCGCACGGATCATCAACGTCGCAGCGCGCGCATCGTTCCGGCCAAGGTGCAGTGCGCTCATGGTCCTTCCACCGCGTAGCCTTTCGCGCGCAGCAGCGCCGGCACGCCGCGCGGGCCCGTGAGATGCGCGGTTCCCACCGCCACGAAGACACGGCCTTCCCCTTTCATCATCTCGTCGATGCGCGCCGCCCACGCGGCGTTGCGGCGATGGATGATGGCGTCGGCGACTTCAGGGCCCGCCTCGTCCATCATGTCGGCGAGCAACCGGCCGAGTTCCTCCACGCGGCCGCTGGCCCACAAGTCGTCCATCACGGCGGTCTTGTCGGCGTCTTCCTCGATCTGGCGCAGCGTGACGAGAAGGAAGCGCTTTTCCACTTCCGGCGGCAGGTCGGCGAGAAAGTGCATCTGCTCGGCGGCGGTCTCGAAATACGCGACTTTCTTGCCGAGCCGCGCCGCTTCGGCCTCGAGCACGCTCTCCACGCCCGAGCCCGCTTCGGCGCCCTCGCGCGCGAGCATCGCCACCGAGAGCTGCAGCGCCGCGAGCCAGGGCCGCGCGCCTTCGAGCCCGCGCGGGTCGAGGCCCACGCTGCGCGCGACCGAGTCGAGCCGCGCCTTCTCCGCCGGCGCCAGCAGCGAAGACAATGTCACCCCCGGCGGATTCACGCCGACGCGCTGCACCAGCGCGCCGATCTCGCGCGTGACGTCTTCGCCGTCGGTCGCGGCCTCGAACCAGACGATGTCGGCGCGGCGGAAGGCGTCGTCGATGGCGGCGTTGCGCCACTTCAAGCTGCGCGGCAGCACATGCACGGTTCCGAGGATCCAGATCTCGCTGTCGGCGTCCGCGAGCCGCCACATCGCCGGCCCGCCCGTCTCGGGTTTCGGCGCGCACGCGCTGACGAGGAAAACGGCGGCGAGAACGAGGGCGCGCAGGACGATCATCGCGGGACCATGCCGACGCCGGCCCCGCCCGCCAAGGGCCGCAAGCGCGCCCGCCCCCTCGATTGCGCCGCGCCCGCCGCTCCGGTACACACCGCCCCTCCGCACCCGTAGCTCAGCTGGATAGAGCGCTGCCCTCCGAAGGCAGAGGTCACAGGTTCGAATCCTGTCGGGTGCGCCAGCGGCGCAAGTTCCTCTGCGCATGCGGGTGCGGCGCCAGACTCGGGGGAATCTCGCGTTATTTCGGCATGGGGTTGCGCGGCGGGAGCCGCGCGGTCCGGCATGGCTGGTCATGACGTGTCTGCGGCTTGCGTCGCGGGTGCGATGAAGAAGGGCGCGCGTGCAGGCTTCTGCGCGTGCGTGAGCACGAGCACGCCGCTGCGGCGGATGCGCGGCAGGTTGGCGAGCGCGCGGTCCACGACCTTCTCAAAATCATCGAGCACGCGGCGCATGTCGGCGAGCGTGCGCAGACGGATGCCGCGCGTGATGCAGCCGATGGCGGGCGAACGCCGTGCGGCCCAGCGGTAGCCGCGGGGCAGTCTGCGCTTGTGCATCTGAACCCGTGGCCGCTTGACCTTGCGCATCCGCGAGATGACAGCGGCGGCGATCAGGAGGCGGATGTCGCTGCGCACGCGGCGCAGCTGGCGCTGCATCCAGAGACGGGCGTCGCGCGGCAAGGGTGCGTATTCCGCGACCCACGCGAGGATTTGAAGGACCCACAGACGAAGCGCCGCCAGCGCTTCGGCGACTTGCGCGGTGAAATCCGGCGTTCTCACGAACTGCATGGCGGTGCTCCTCTCCGTGGCCTCCGGACCATCCGGACGCGACGTGGGAGAAGCGTGACTCAGGTTTCGACCCGGTCGGATTGCGGCGGCAATTTTTCTGCAGCGGACCGCCAGCGCCCTAGCCGGCCTCCTTGTGCGCCAAGGGGAAGTGGTTTGCCGGCGGGGCGCTGGCGGTCCTCGCGGCGAGGGACGGAGCCTGTCTCAATCCCCCTAATGAAAATTCATGTTCGCGCGCGGCGCGGACGCCGGGCGTCGTCGCGACGCTTCACGCAACATGGCTAATGCGGATTCATCTTCGTTTCTTTTCAGAAACAATTTTCCGCCCCCAATTTACTGAAAACACACGCAAATTTTTCGATATCCCCATTATCGTCAACGGCTCGGCAAGGCTGTTGGCGCACTCTCCCCTCTCAGAACAAGAAGGGGAAGACATGGCCCTGGTCGCAAAACGCGCCATCGCCTCGCGCACGAGCTCTGCGCCGATCCTCGCGGTCGCGTCGGGCAAGGGCGGCGTCGGAAAGACGTGGCTGTCGGTCTCGCTCGCGTGCGCGTACGGGCGCACGAACCGGCGCGCGCTCCTCGTCGACTGCGATCTGGGCCTCGCAAACGTGGACGTACAGCTCGGCGTGCGGCCCGAGGCCGATCTCTCCTCCGTGATGCGCGGCTGGCTCGAACTCGACGCGGCGGTGACGCCCATTCTCGGCGGCCCCGGCCGCCAGGGCGGCTTCGACCTCCTGCCCGGCCACTCCGGCTCCGGCGCGCTGGCGAACCTCAAGCTCGAGGAAGTGCACCGCATCGCGCAGGGCGTGACGCAGCTCGCACCGCTCTATGACCGCATCATCCTCGACTGCGGCGCGGGCGTGGACGCCAACGTCATGCGCTTCGCGCGCGCGGCGGACCGCGTCGTCGTGGTGACGACCGAAGATCCCACCGCGCTCACCGACGCCTACGCCTTCCTGAAACTGCTGCGCCTCGCGCAGCCCACCGCCCAGCCGTGGGTGGTGGTGAACATGGCCGACAACCGCACCTCCGGACGGCGCGTCTACGAACAGCTCGCCAAGGCGACGGAGAAGTATCTCGCCATCCGTCCGCCGCTCGCGGGCGTCATCTGCCGCGATCCGCGCGTGAGCGACGCCATCCGCAGCCAGACGCCGCTGTGCGTGCGCCATCCGCAGAGCCAGGCGTTCGACGACGTGCTGCGCATCGCGGAAGCGCTCTCGGCGTAAGGAAAAATGCCAGACGGTCTGTAAGCCGGGTTCTGTACGCGCTTGCGCGCGTGACGATCATTCCTCTGGACCGCGCATCGCTGCGCGGTTCTCGCGACCTACCCGGATGCGACCCGCGACAGGCCTTCCCTCTTGCGAGAGACGCATCCCTATTCGGTCTTGCTCCCGGCGGGGCTTGCCGTGCCCCCTTCCTTGCGGTCGGGGCGGTGGGCTCTTACCCCACCGTTTCACCATCGCCATTCACCGAAGTGAATTCGGCAGACTGTTCTCTGTGGCGCTTTCCCTGAACGCGGCCCTTTCAGACCGCGCCCGGCGGGCGTTACCCGCCGCCGTGTCGACGTGGAGCCCGGACTTTCCTCCCGTGCGGCGTTTCCACCTTGCACGCGCGATCGTCCGACCGTCTGGCGTGTACATGTTAGCGCGAACCCGCGCCCCGCGCCATGCGTGGCGAACGGCCTAGTCCTCGTCGTCGAGGTCGTCGATGAGGGAGTCCAGTTTGGCCAGCGTGCTTTCGCGCACGACGCCGTCGACGGCGTGCGGTTCGAAGCGTTGCTGGAAGGCGCGCACGATTGCTTCGGTCCTTTCCGAAAAGAGGGCGGCGGCGGGGCTTTCCTCTTCGGGCGCGTCGTAGCCGAACGCCGAGAGCATGGCGTGCAGCAGGTGCACGCGCTCGCCGCGATCGCCGCGTCGGGACACCACCTTCGCGCCGGCGTCGTCGTCGGGCCAGATCGAAACGCCCGCCTCGGCGAGACGCTTCCACGGAAAATGTTCGCCCGGATCGTCCTTGCGGCCCGGCGCGATGTCGGCGTGGCCGACGACGCGGTCGGGCGTAAGGCGGTTGCGCCTGAGGATGTCGGCCACGAGGTCGATCACTGCCGTGATCTGCGCGTCCGTGTACGGCGGCAGGCCGTAGTCGTGCCCGCCGTTGGCGATCTCGATGCCGATGGCGCGGGAGTTGATGTCGTCGCGCCCTTCCCACATCGCCACGCCCGCATGCCACGCGCGATCCTTTTCCGCGACGACGCGATGGATCACGCCGGCTTCGTCGACGACATAGTGCGCGCTGACCCGCGACAGCGGCGTCGCGGGATCAATGTCGGGCGCCTGCCACGGACCGGGATAATCGCCGGCCTTCGGCGCGGGATCGGTGAGGCGCCTGAGCGCGGTTTCGGCGTCCTTCATGCCGGTATAGTGCAGCACGACGAGATCGATGGGCGTCTTGCGCACGTCGAAATTCGGCGAGGGGCGATCGACGATCTTCATGCCGTCCAGCGACGCCAGAGGGCGGCCGCGTCCGGCAGGCGGATGTTCGGGCGGATCGCGATCATGAACACTCCGGTGAGCGCGAGCGCGCCGCCCGTCAAGAGTTGGGGCGTGAGCGGTTCGCCGAGCATGGTCGCGCCGATGATCACGGCCCAGACGGGCGTCATCAGCGTGAGCGGTGCGATCTGCGTGACTTCGTGGCGTTTGACGAGGTCGTAGAACATGCCGTGCCCGAAGATGGACACGCCGAACACCGAGAACGCCACCACCCACCAGAACGGCGCGCCCATGTGCGAGACCGCGTCGATCTGGCCCGTCTCCGTCGCGCCCGAGGCCACGAGCAGCACCGGCCACGACACCATCGCCACCCACGCCTGCAGCGTCAGCACGTTGATCTGCTCCATCCGCTTCATCAGGACGCCGCCGACGGAGCCCACGAACGCCGCGAGGATCGCGAGCACCACGCCCGCCGAAAAGCCGATGCCTTCGGGCTTCCATGCGATGATGATCACGCCGGCGAAGGCGAGCGTCATGCCGAGGCCGCGTCGCCAGCCGATCCGTTCGCCGAGAAACATCATCGACAGGATCGTCGTGAACGGCAGCCCGACCTGCCCCGCCAGCGCCACTTGGGACGCCGTGCCGAGCTTGAGCGCCAGAAACAGGAAAAGAAAGTTGAAGGCGCCGATGCACAGGCCCACCAGCGCCACCGTGCCGAGCTGACGCGGCGCCGGCAGCAGCCACGGCGCCAGCACGATCCCGATCAGCGCAAAGCGCAGGAACGCGTAGAACAACGGCGGCACGTCGGCGACCACCCATCGGGTGAGCACCAGATTCAGTCCCCAGCAAAAGCAGATGAGCGAAAGAAGCCCGAAGTCGCGCGCTGTCACGGGCGGTGCGTAGCGCGGTTTGACGGGCGGCGGAATGGATACGTCGCGTCAACGCATCATGCCCTTCTCCCCCTGCAAGGGGAGGAACGCCTGCGAGACTACCGCCGCAGGGCGGCTTCCACGACCCAGCCGTCGGGCGTGCGGCGGGCTTCGAGTTCGGTGGGCGTTTGGTGCGCGCGGCGGTTCGGCGCGAGACGCAGGACGAGCGCGGCGATCACCACGATGGCGCCGACGAAGAGCGCCGCCGTCAGCGCCACCACCAGCGCCGCCACGACCAGCACGCCGAACACTGCAGCGATCAGCCAGGTGAGCGGGCGGTTCAATCCTGCGCGTGCGCGCGAGGACGCGCGGGGCGGCGGAGCGAGTGTCTGGCGGTCGGCGACCGTCTCTGTCGTCATGGAGCGATCCTTGCGCTCCAACATGGCGGGATTGCGGAGGCGTCCGTCAATCGGCTGTCGCAGGCGTGGAGAAATCTTCACGGATCCGCGCCCATGCGGCGTTGATGGCGGCTGTTTTTTCAGCAGCGATCGCCACGAATTGAGGCGGCGCGCCGCGGGCGGCCATCTGGTCGGGGTGGTTTTCGGCGACGAGCCGGCGGTACGCCTGCCGCGCTTCCTCGAAGCCCGCGCCGGGCAAGAGGCCGAGTATGGCGTAGGGATCGCCCGCCTCGGGACCGAGATTGGACGCCTTGATGCGCCGGAACTCGAGATCGGAGAAGCCGAACAGTTCCGCCACGCGCGCGAGATAGGCGAGTTCCTCGGCGCCCACGCGCCCGTCGGCGGCGGCGATGTGGAACAGCCCGTCGAGCACATCCTCCAGCAGGCATGGCCGGGCGCGATATTTGCGGCCGATCTGGCGGGCATAGCTTTCAAAGCCGAGCACCGTCTGGCGGGCGAGCAGGAAGGCGCGACGGAAGGCCGCCTCCTCCCCCGGCGGCGGCTGGAACACCCGGGCGGCGGCGGCCATCTCGGAATCGGAAACGACGCCGTCGGCCTTGGACATCTTCGCCGCGAGGCCGATGACGGCGGCGGTGAAGCCCACGTCGTTGGGGTCAGGCGCGCATTCATTGGTCGGCGCCGCCGGTTCGTCCGCCGCCGGATCGAACGCGCGTGCGGCCAGATCGACGATGCGGGACCAGACGGACATGACCGCATTGTCGCGCGAACCCGCTGCTTCGCCAAGCGTTCGCACTGCAACATGCCCGCGCGGCGGCGCCACGGTTCCCGGGAAACGCGAAGGTGACTGCATGGTCACGAAACCCGGGCTGGGTCGCGACGCTTCTCCTGCTGCCCCGTCCGGGGACGAACCTTCAGGAGAACAGCATGACAACCCACAGGAATTTCATGATCGCCGCCGCCGTCGCCGCGCTGCTGTCGGCCCCGGCGCTCGCCGATCCCGCCCCCGCCGTGACGACGCCCGCAACGCCGCCGCCGGCGAGCGCGCCCGCCGTGAAGGCCGAGGCCGCCGCCGGCGACATAGTCGACATCGTGAAAGCGGACGCCCAGTTCTCGACGTTCGCACGCGCGGTGGAAGCCGCCGGCCTCGCCGCGCAACTCGAGGGCGACCAGAAGATGACCGTGTTCGCACCGACGAACGCCGCATTCGCGGCGCTGCCGGCCGGCGCGCTCGACGATCTGCTCAAGCCGGAAAACCGCGCGGCGCTGGTGGCGCTCCTGAACTACCACGTCGTGCCCGCGCAGGCGTCCTCGCAGCAGCTCGCCGGGCGCACGGTGCGCGCGACGTCGGTGAACGGCCAGCCTCTGACCATCGACGGACGCGAGGGCGTGAAGGTCAATGACGCTACCGTGGCGCGTGCGGACCTGCAGGCGTCGAACGGCGTCGTGCACGGCGTCGACAAGGTGCTGACGCCGCCGGCGTGAGGCGAAGGCGTGACGGGTCGGCTGAAGGGCCGGCCCGTCATTGCTTCGGCGTCAGCCCTTGGGAGGGAGCGCTTCCCGCATGTCGCGCAGTTCCGAACGCAGGTCCGCGATCGCCTGCAGGATCTGCGCGCGTTCGCGCGCCGCGATGACCTGCGCGTCCTCGATGTCCTGGATGTTGCCGGAGACTTCCTCGATCTCCGTTTCCAGTTCGCGCTTGGCTTCGGAAATGTCGGCCCCGATCTTCGCTTCGGCCTCGCCGAGCGTATCCTCGAGCGTCTGCGCCTGTTCCGTCTGCAACGCATCGACGATAACGGCGATGAAGAGGTTGAGCACCGCGAAGCTCGAAATGATGACGAACGGCACGAAGAACGCCCACGCCCACGGGTGATGTTCGCCGATGAGACGCACCACCTCGGACCAGCCGTCGCCGGTCATGATCTGGAACAGCGTAAAGATCGACGCGCCGATCGAGCCGAAAAGCTCCGGCTCCTCGGTTCCGAACAGGTCGGTCGTGATGACCGCAGACACGTAGAACAGCAGGCCGAGTACGGCGATGATCGCGCTCATGCCCGGGATCGCCTTGAAGAGCGCATCGACGACGCGGCGCAGTTCCTTCACGAATCCGAACACGCGGAACACCCGCAGCACGCGGAGCACGCGCATCACGCGGAATATCCGCAGCACGGAAATCCACTGCGACGAGATCATCAGCACGGACGCGAGCACGATGATGAAGTCGAAGACGTTCCAGCCGTCCTTGAAGAACGTCATGCGGTCCGCGTAGAGCTTCATCGAGATCTCCCAGACGAAGATCGCGGTGACGATCATGTCGATCTGGAAGAGCAGCTGCCCGTACTGCGCGTTGATCGCCTTGTCGGTGTCGAGGCCGAGGCAGATCGCGTTGATGATGATGATGACGAGGATCGCGTTCCGGAACGGATCGGAATGAACGAACTGGCTGATCTTGTCGCGCAGGATCGCGTCGCTCGACAGACGCGGGCGCGGGGCGGATTCGGGCGCGGCGGACGGCGCACCGGCGGCGTCGCGGCCCTTGGCCGGCGTACCGCTGAGCGAAGTTTCGCCAACGAATCTAGGGGGTTGTTCGGGGGTCATGCCCGGCCCGCTCTCCGACCTCACGGGACCGGACTAACGCGAGCCGCACACCCCTCGCAAGGCCAAGCCCTTCCGGCGGGAGACGCCGGTCACACCTGACCTTTCAGGGAGCAGTCCGCCTCAGCGGACGGCGTGGCTCGCCCCGCCGCCGCCGCTGCCGATGGCCTTGGGCGCGATGAAGCCCTGCACGTCATAGACGCGCGCGCCCCAGGACTGGGTCGGGATGTGCCACACGCGGACCTGGGTCCAGTCATTGCCCGGCGACACGTCGACGATCGGGACGTTCAGCGTGACTTCGCCGCTGTTCAGCCAGTTGGCGTGATCGACGATGATCGAGCGCTCGGACAGGACCTGACGGACGACCGCCACATGGCCGCGACCGGGATTGCGGTAGCCGCGCATCACCATGACGTTGCCGGAATCGGGCTTGCGCTCGCGCACATACATGCCGCGGGCCTGACGCCACCATGTGGAGGCGTTGCCGCGAATCTGCACGCCGCTCTCCTCGCGCGCATAAGGCACGCACTGCAGGCGCGCGCTCAGACGGTGGACGGCGGGGGCTTCGATGGGGGCGACGGCGTCTTCGACCAGGTCCGCCGGCGCGAGCGCGGCCATCAGGGGCGCGCCGGTCAGCGCCGCGGTCTCCTCGAGGGGGGCGCCGTCGATCTCACCCGCGACGGCGGGGCTTGCGGCAAGGGCGGCCGTGGCGCCGAGAGCGGCCGAGAACCGGACAATGGTCCGGACTGACGCTTCCAGGCGTTGCTGTGCGCTCTGCTCGATCAATGCTTCGTCTCCGTTGCGGCCCCCGGCATTCTGCCTCCAGGACCAACGTGGTTCGGCCTTGCCGGCCCTCCCGTGGCTTCTCCACATGAGGATCCTTGCAAGTGACCTGCCCATAAATTGCCGCAGGTGGTTACTTCCAGGTTAATTCATAAGTGTTAACGCGGGTAGATGAAGCCTTCGACTAGGTAATTCTTCACGCCCCATCTATTCGTGTCCAGCCACCAGACATTAACTTCCGTCCAACTGTTGTCTGCTGACACATCTCTTACGGGAACTTGCACGGCGATTTCGCCCCGGCCATGCCAGTTGGCGTGGTCGACGAGCACCTCCCGGGACGACACCACCCGGCGCACGACCGCCAGGTGCCCCCGGGAATTGTCGCCATAGGTGCGGATCACCACCACCGAGCCCACCTCGGGCACCCGCCCCCGCGCGTAACGGCCCTCCGCCTGCGCCCACCAGGTGTTGGCGTCGCCAAAGATGTCGATGCCGGAAAGCCCGCGCGCAAAGGGCACGCACTGGGACGGCGCGGCCGCCACGAAGCGCGGCCCCCCTTCGAACGGGCCACCGGGATAGCTTGGCGTGCGGCTGACGGGGTACGGCCCCACGGGCGCCGCGACCTGCGGCGCAACGGACGAACAGGCCGCCAGCAGGACAGCCGCGAGGGTCAGGGTCGCCGAGGCGCGACCCGAAAGCCGGGCGTGATCGGTCATGGGGCGGTTTTACAGGCTCAGGCTGGACCGGGGATTAACAGGATTGTCGCGGCCGGCGGGCCGCCTAGCGCCGCTCATACCCGAGGATCGGCGCGAGCCAGCGTTCGGCTTCCTTCACCTCCCACCCCTTGCGGCGGGCGTAATCCTCGACCTGGTCCCGGTCGATGCGGCCGACGCCGAAATATTCAGACTTAGGATGCGCGAAGTAGAGGCCCGACACCGAGGCCGGCGGCGTCATGGCGAGGCTCTCGGTGAGGTCCATGCCGGCATGTTTGCGGGCGTCGAGGATGTCGAAGAGCGTCGTCTTCTCGGTGTGGTCGGGCTGGGCGGGATAGCCGGGCGCCGGGCGGATGCCGCGATACTTCTCCGCGATCATTTCGTCGATGCTTGCGGTCTCGTCCTTCGCATAGCCCCACAACTCGCGGCGCACCTTCGCGTGCAGCCACTCCGCGAAGGCTTCGGCGAGGCGATCCGCCAGCGCCTTCACCATGATGGAGGAATAATCGTCGTTAGCCCGTTTGAAGCGCGTGGCGATTTCCTCCTCGCCTATGCCCGCCGTCACGGCGAACGCGCCGATGTAGTCGCCCGCATCGGCGATGAAGTCCGAGAGCGCGAAGTTCGCCTTTCCCGGTCCCTTCTCCATCTGCTGGCGCAGCGTATGGAGACGCGCGCGCTCCTTCTTGCGCTTGTCATCGGTGAAGAGAATGATGTCGTCGCCCTCGCGCGCGGCGGGCCAGAAGCCGACGACGCCCTTCGCCGTCACCCACCTCTCGGCGATCATCCTGTCCAGCATCGCGCGCGCATCCTTGTAGAGACCGCGTGCGGCTTCGCCGACGATGTCGTCCTCCAGAATCTGCGGATAGCGCCCGACGAGTTCCCATGACGCGAAGAACGGCGTCCAGTCGATGTACGGCGCGAGTTCGTCCAGCGTGACTTCCACCGGGCGCGCACCGAGGAAGGACGGCTTCACGACGCCTTCGGCCTTCAGCTTCGGCGCACGATCGCGCGCCTCGGCCAGCGGCAGGCGCGGCCGCTTGTCCTGCCCCGCGAGATACGCCTCGCGCACTTTCGCCTGGTCTTCCTTTTCCACCTTCACGAAGGCGGCCTTGTCGTCATCCGACAGGAGCTTCTGCATCACCGGCACCGCGCGCGAGGCGTCGGTGACGTACATGGTGGCGTGGCTATAGTTCGGCGCGATCTTCACCGCCGTGTGCGTGCGCGAGGTCGTCGCGCCGCCGATCAGCAAAGGCAGGTCGAAGCCCTGACGTTCCATCTCGCTCGCGACGAAGCACATTTCGTCGAGGGACGGCGTGATGAGGCCCGAAAGGCCGATGGCGTCCACCTTCTCGCGGCGCGCGGTCTCCAGAATGGTTTCGCACGGCACCATGACGCCGAGATCGATCACCTCGTAGCCGTTGCACTGCAGCACCACGCCGACGATGTTCTTGCCGATGTCGTGGACGTCGCCCTTCACCGTGGCCAGCACGATCTTGCCCTTGCTCTGGGCCGCCTGACCGCTCGCCTGCTTGGCGGCCTCGATGTACGGCACCAGGTGGGCCACGGCCCGCTTCATCACCCGGGCGCTCTTCACCACCTGGGGGAGGAACATCTTCCCCGACCCGAAGAGATCTCCGACCACGTTCATCCCGGCCATCAGCGGCCCCTCGATCACCTGGATCGGGTGGTCGACCTTCAAGCGCGCCTCTTCGGCGTCGATCTCGGCGTAGTCGGCGATGCCTTTGACCAAGGCGGGGGTCAGTCGCTCTTCCACCGGCAGGTTGCGCCAGGAGAGGTCCGGCCCTTCGGCTTTGCTCTGACTCTTGACCGTCCCGGCCAGCTCCACCAGCCGCTCGGTGGCGTCGGGGCGTCGGTTGAAGAGCACGTCCTCGACCCGGGTGCGCAGCTCCTCGGGGATGTTCTCGTACACCGCGAGCTGGCCGGCGTTGACGATGCCCATGTCCATCCCGGCCCGCGTGGCGTGGTAGAGGAAGCAAGAGTGCATCGCCTCCCGCACCGGGTCGTTGCCCCGGAAGGCGAAGCTGAAGTTGGAGACCCCACCCGAGACCTTGGCGTCCTTGAGGGTGGCCTTGATCGCCTTGGTCGCCTCCAGGAAGTCGACGCCGTAGTTGGCGTGCTCCTCGAGGCCGGAGATC
>JAEUMP010000022.1 GCA_016791445.1 Hyphomonadaceae bacterium
CCGGCGCAGGCGCGCGGGATGCCTTCGAGCAGGTAGCCGGGCGGCGGCGGTTCGGTGGTGCCGCCGCCGGAAAGCGACACGGCGGCGCCCACGGTGAGCGCGCTGCCCGCAGCCCCGTCCCGCACGGTGAGCTTGCCGGCATCTTCGGCGAGCCTGGCGGAGGAGGGCCAGAGCACGAGGCGGCTTTCGCCTGTTTCGCTGCCGACGCGCAGACAGCCGTCCTTCACGAACAGCGTGCCCGTGAACAGCGCCTGCATCGCGGCGCCCGAAGGATCGCGCGCCTGCGGGAAGTGGGCGACGGAACCCAGTTTCTGCGGCTGCGGGATACTGTCGTCGCCGACGGCATCGATCACGACCGCCGGCGAGAGTTTCAGACGCCCCGCTGCGATGGCCGCCTTCGCCGCCGCATCGTCGACGACATGGAACAGCACGCGGTTCGCTTCGATGTCTCGCTCGGTGCCGACAAGCGTGAGCCCGGCAGCCTTGAACGCCTCCTTCGCCTCTGTTTCGGCTGCGGTGAGGTCGGCGAGCGAATATTCGACGCTGCGCGGCACGAAGGCGTCGTCCCCCACGTAGCGTTTCAGCTTCGCGGCGGCATCGCCCTTGAACAGCACCACGGCCTGCGCCTTCGGCTCGTGTTCGAGGTAGAGTCCCGCGAAATCCGGATCGGAGCGCACGCGGAGCTGGAACACGGCGAGCCTGTCCGCAAGCCGCATCCGCGCCTCCGCCTCTTCAAGGCTGATGCCGAGCGTGCGCGACAGGTGAAGCGCGGAATCCGCCGCGCTCGTCGGGTCGGGCTGCTGCGCGGCGGCACCCGCGGCGATGAGCAGCGGCAGCGCGGTCAGCATCAGGCGGTTCACGGTCCTCACGGCGTCCCCTTGTATTATGTGGGCAACACACCCAATATGGTGATAAGCATAGGACAGGAAACGGATCATTAGGAGCGGTAATGCAGACCGAAACCGAGCTGAAGCTTCAGGCCCCCGATCCCGTGATCGCCGTGGCGCCCGAAAAGGCTGCCGGGCTTGTGCCGATCAGCGACGAGAAGAAGTCGAAGCTTGAAACCACCGTCGACAGCTTCGTCGAGGATCTTCTGGCGCAGGATGCGAACAGTCCCGCCTTCGGCAAGCTCGTCGATGAAGTGACGGCGCTCGGCCGCCGCGAAATCGCCGAGGCTGCGCAGCAATCGAACCGCTTCCTCGATCGCCCGGTGAAGGCGATCAATGCCGAGGGCAATATCGGCAAGGATCTCGTCGCGTTGCGCCGGACGGTCGAAGACCTTGATCCGGGCACGGACGGCAAGAAGCTCGCGCCCCGCAAGATCCTCGGCGTCATTCCGTTCGGCAGCCGCGCGAACCGCTATTTCGACAAGTACCGCTCCGCGCAGAGCCACATCTCGGGCATCCTCGAAAACCTCTCGAACAGCCGAGAGGAGCTGTTCCGCGACAATGCCGCGATCGACGTCGAACGCCAGAACCTCTGGAAGACGATGGAGAAGCTGGAGCAGATGATCCACGTCTCGAAGACGCTGGATGCGAAGCTCGAAGCCGCGGCGGCCGAGCTTGAGGTTTCCGATCCCGCGAAGGCCAAGGCGATCCGCGAAAGCGCGCTGTTCTATGCGCGCCAGCGGACGACCGATCTCCTCACGCAGATGGCGGTGAGCGTGCAGGGCTACCTCGCGCTCGATCTCGTCAAGAAGAACAACGTCGAGCTCACGAAGGGCGTCGACCGCGCCTCGACGACCACCGTTTCGGCGCTGCGCACGGCTGTCACGGTCGCGCAGGCGCTCACCAGCCAGCGCCTTGTGCTCGACCAGATCACCGCGCTTAACACGACGACGGCGGGCGTGATCGACTCGACGAGCACGATGCTCAGGAACCAGACCGGCGAAATCCACAAGCAGGCAGCGTCCGCCACGATCCCGATCGAAACGCTGAAGCGCGCATTCGAGAACATCTACGCGACGATGGATTCGATCGACACGTTCAAGATGGAAGCGCTCGCCTCGATGAAGGAAACGGTCGAGACGCTCTCGGGCGAGGTCGAGAAGTCGCGCGGCTACATCGCCCGCGCAGAGGGTGCGTCTCAGGCGCAGATCAAAGGCCCGACGACCACCTTCAAGGCGATCGAGGGCTGAACGTGGCGCGTGATGTTTCGCAGATGCTCGGCCGTGCCGATGAGGCGCTGAAACGCCTCGGCCAGACGCCGGAAGGGCGCGCCGCGGCGCTCAGGCGCACGCAGCGCCATGCGAAATCGGTGGCGCAGCGCCTGGCGAATGCGGCGATGGCGGCAGGGGGGCTCGCGGTCGCCGCGCTGCTCTTCGCGATGTTCGTGGCGCCGCTCGGTATCAACGGTTTCCTGCTGCTCGTGCTCGCGGTGGCGGGCGTCGGCGGCTGGTTCCTGCTGCGCCGCCCGCAACCGGAGATGCCGACCCCGCAGGCTATGAAAAATGCCGATCTCGCGGCGATTCCCGGACGTGTCGAGGCGTGGCTCGAGCGCCAGCGCCGCAGCCTTCCGTCGCGTGCGTCGAAGCTGATCGACGAGATCCTGCTGCGCCTCGAAGTGCTCGGCGAGCAGCTTGGTCAGGTGTCCTCGGGCCAACCGATCGCGGGCGATGCGCGCCGCCTCATCGGCGAGCATCTGCCGCGCCTCGTCGATACCTATCTCAAGGTGCCGCAGGCTTACCGTACGCCCGGCAGCGAGCCGGAACAGCAGCTTCTCGAAGGCCTCGTCACCATCGCAGATGAGCTTCGCCGCCTTTCCGAACAACTCGTGCGCGGCGACCTTGATGCGCTCGCCATCGAGGGCAAGTTCCTCGAACAGCGCTACAAGGAAAACGGCACACTTACTTAGAAATCTAACGACCTCTCAATCCCGCGCGGTGGACGCGTGCCTGCGCGCATGTCTATCTGGCGGGCAAGGAGAGGACCCATGGATTTCGATCTGCCCGCCGACCTCGTCGCCTATCTCGCTGAGCTTGATGCCTTCATCGCGGCCGAGATCAGGCCGCTCGAAGCTGTGGACGACAACGTCCGCTTCTTCGACCACCGCCGCGAATGGGCACGCACCGATTTCGAGAACGGCGGCCTCCCGCGCCACGAATGGGAAGCACTGCTCGCCGAGGTACAGCGCCGCGCCGACGCCGCCGGGCACTGGCGCTTCTCTGCGCCGAAGACATATGGCGGCAGGGATGGCTCGAACCTCTGGATGGCGGTGATCCGCGAGCATTTCGCCGCGAAGGGCCTCGGCCTTCACAACGACCTTCAGAACGAGCACTCGATCGTCGGCAACTTCCCGTTCGTCGCGATGTTCGAGGAATTCGGCACCGAGGCGCAGAAGCAGGAGTTCATCCTCGGCGGCTTCAAACGCGAGCGCGTCGTCGCCTTCGGCCTCACCGAGCCCGAGCACGGCTCCGACGCGACACACATGGAGACGCGCGCCGTGCCGGAGGTGCGGGATGGCATTCCCGGCTGGCGTATCGACGGAGAGAAGATGTGGACGACCGGGATGCACGTCGCCACGCACTGCGCGACCTTCGCGCGCACCGATGGCGCGGCCGGCGACGCGCGGGGCATCACCTGCCTGCTGGTGCCCTCCGATGCGCCGGGCGTGAAGATCGAGGAGTATCTCTGGACCTTCAACATGCCCACCGACCACCCGCGTGTGTCGTTCACGAACGTGTGGGTGCCGGAGACCGCCGTGCTCGGTGCGCCCGGCGCAGGCCTCGCGCTCGCGCAGTCGTTCGTCCACCAGAACCGCATCCGGCAGGCGGCCTCATCGCTCGGCGCGGCCGTCTACTGCATCGAGGAGAGCGTGAAGTACGCGCGAACGCGCAAACCCTTCGGCAAGGCGCTCGCAGAAAACCAGGCGATCCAGTTCCCGCTCGTCGAGCTTGCGACGCAGGCGGAAATGCTGCGGCTCCTCATCCGCAAGACGGCGTGGGAAATGGACCGGACGCCGCACAAGGCGATCGAGCGCGAGCTTTCGGACCGCGTTTCCATGTGCAACTACTGGGCGAACCGGCTCGTCTGCGAAGCAGCGGACCGCGCCATGCAGGTGCACGGCGGCATCGGCTACTCGCGCCACAAGCCGTTCGAGCACATCTACCGCCACCACCGCCGCTACCGCATCACGGAAGGCTCGGAGGAAATCCAGATCCGCAAGGTCGCGGGGCACCTCTTCGGCTATATGGGCCCGCGCAAACGCGAATTCGCGGAAATGGAGGCGCAGTGGGAAGCGGAAAAGGCGGCGAAAAAGAAATGAGCGCTCCCATCCTCCATTCCACCGCCGAGGGCGTGCTCACGCTCACGCTCAATCGTCCCGATGCGCTCAATGCGTTGAACCGTGCGCTGATGGAAGCGGTACGCGCTGCGCTCGCGGAAGCGGCGAAGGATAGCGACGTGCGCGCGCTGCTGCTCACCGGGGCGGGTCGCGGCTTTTGTGCGGGCGCCGACCTCACGGAACCGGCGCGCGTGGTGGAGGGCGGGCCGAAGCTCTCGCCCGGCCAGCGCACGTCGGAGGCGATGACCTCTCACTTCAATCCGCTCGTGCGCGATCTCTACCAGTTCCCGAAGCCCACCATCGCCGCCGTCAACGGCGTGGCGGCGGGCGGGGGCGTGGGACTGGCGCTCGCATGCGACATGGTCATCGCGGCGAAGTCCGCGACGTTCATCCAGGTCTTCGCGCCGAAGCTCGGCCTCGTGCCGGATCTCGGATGCTCGTGGCAGTTGCCGCGTCTTGTCGGCGTGGCGCGCGCACGCGGTCTGGCTTTGTTGGGTGATCGCCTTTCGGCAGAAGACGCCGCGAACTGGGGGCTGATCTGGAAGTGCGTCGACGACGCGGCGCTCATGGAAACGGCGGGCGGCATTGCGGCCACGCTCGCGAAAGGGCCGACGAAAGCCTTCGTGCGGTCGCGGGAACTGTTCGATCAGGCGTTCGAGAACGACTTCGTCGAACAGATCGATCTCGAACGGCGTTTCCAGCAGGAGTTGGGCGACACCGAAGATGCGCGCGAAGGCGTGATGGCCTTCATCCAGAAGCGCGCGCCGCAATTCCAGGGGAAGTAGCCATGGACGGCTTCATCAATCCGGAGCGGGAGATATTCGCGCGCTTCAAGGATCTGCCGCGCGACGAGCCGATCCACATGCTGAACCTCATCCGCCTGAAGCCGTTCGCGGAGTACGAGGACGGCCGCTCCTGCACCGGCGCCGACGCCTATCGCGCGTACGCGCGGGAAAGCGGGCCGATCTTCGAACGCGTCGGCGGCCGTCAGGTCTGGATCGGCGAACCGCAACTGATGCTCACCGGCCCGCAGTCGGAAGCATGGGACATCGCCTTCATCGCCGAATATCCGGGCGGGCAGGCCTTCATCGACATGCTGCGCGACCCCGACTACCGCGAGGCCGTGAAGCATCGCACCGCTGCGGTGGCCGATTCACGACTCCTGCGGCTCAAGCCCGGCAAAGCCGGCGCGCATTTCGGCGAGATCGCCTAGCCGACGACGCCGCCGCGCGGGGGCGTATCGCCGGGATCGCTGACCTGTGCGCCGGCGCGCGCGTCCCGCGCCGCTGCCTCAAAGTTCATCAGGCCGACCGGGCCGCCATGCGGGTTCGGCATGGAATCCGTCGAGGCCGGGGACACCGATGACGCGGGCGGCGCTGCCTGCGAAACCCGTGCGCCGCCAAATACTTCGCGACCGCGCTCGCGGATCCAGGCGGCGATGTCGTCGGCCATGATGCCGGCTGTGATGCCGATCAGCGAGACCGCGAATGGATTGAGGCTTGCGCCCACATTCGAGGAGGCTTCCTGGCCGGGCATGAAAGTCAGGCCTGCGATGGATGCATTCGCCACGATGTAGAAGGCAAGCGCCGTCACCATGCCGAAGACGAGACGCACGACGATGTCGGCGAAGTAGATGTTGTTGTCGCGGTTGAGATAGGCGGGGAAGAGATAGAGCAACGCGCCCAGCGCGCCCATCAGGCACACGAGCACTGTCGTCAGGAAGGTCGGGTGCATGGAAACGAGCTTCGCGCCGAGGCCCAGCGGGCTCGACGCCTGCAGTGCGCGCGCTTCGTTGCGCACGCGGTCGAAGCTTTCTCCATACTGGCCCTTGAGGCCGAGCACCGCCCGGTTCGAGGTCTGGATGAATTCACCGATGCGACCGAGTTCGGCCTCGACGGTTTGCAGCTCGACTTCCATCGGCGCCAGCGCGTCCTCGGCGTCCGCGAGCTTGATGAGCTCCGCGCGCGCGGCGATCACGCCGTCGCGGGTCTGCGCGGCGGTCGCACGCTGCGCCTGCACGCGTTCAAGACGCTGGGCCACGTCTGCGATGTCAAAGGCGCCGGAGGCGGCCGCGGGCGGCAGTCCCGCCTGCTGTTCCAGCGCCGCGACGGCGGCGAGCACCTTTACCTGCTGGGTGGTGACGGCGGCGCGCGCGTTCTCAAGGGCGAGCTTCGAGGCGGCCGCCTTCTGCTGCACCTGCGCCGCTTCGGCGCGCTGCGGCGCGGTCTGGCGTTCAAGCTCGGCGACCTGCGCCTCGACGATGGCCAACTCGGAGAGCGAGAGCACGCCGCCCGATGCGGGATTGGCCTGGAAATAGTTGTGCTGCACGGAGCGCGCGCTGAACAGGATCGAGTTCACGAACAGCGCCGTGACCATCAGGAGAAGCAGGAAGAAGCCTGCGAACCAGCGTTTCAGTGTCATGGCGCTATTCCCCTGATCCTTGTCGATCTCATACCCGGGCGCGCGGACCCGATCCCGCGGGTGCGCGTCGGCGGCGCTTGTTGTCGGCCGTCCCTGACGACCTTTCTAGCGCAGAAACGTCTGAGGCGAGCGGGAATTTTCAGGCGGGCGGGCGCTCGGGCGGGTCAGGCGGCGGCCCGTCCCCGGGGGAGCGGCGACGCGGCAGGCTCGCCGACGGCGATCGGGGCGGGCAGGGTCAGGGTGAAGGCAGACCCCTCGCCCGGACGGCTTTCGACCTCGACGTCGCCGCCGAGCAGGCGCGCGAGCTTGCGGGTGATGGCGAGCCCGAGCCCCGTACCGCCATAGGTCCGCGTTGTGGAGGGATCGGCCTGCATGAAAGGCTGGAAGAGGCGCTCCAGTTGTTCCGGCGTCATGCCGATGCCGGAGTCGGAGACGGCCACAGTGACGGTTGAGCCATCGTGCCGGGCGCTGACGAAGATCTGGCCGTCGCGAGTGAACTTGCAGGCGTTCGATACGAGGTTGAACACGCATTGGCGCAGCATCAGCGCGTCGAGCGCGAGCGCGTCTTCCAAGCCGTCGATCTGCAGGGCGATGCGGTTGCCGTTCTCGCGCGCCATGGGTTCGAGGGTGGCGACGCAGTCGCGCAGGGTCGCTGCGACGTCGACGGCGGTGAGGTGTACGTCCATGCGCCCGGCTTCGACCTTGGAAAGGTCGAGCACGGCGTTGATCAGCTGTAGCAGGTGTCGGCCCGCAGTGCGGATGCGTCGCGCATCGTGCGTCGCGAGATCGTTGCCGTTGGCGGTCATCTCTTCTTCGAGCAGTTCGGAGAAGCCGATCACCGCATTCAGCGGCGTGCGCAACTCGTGGCTCATCGTGGCGAGAAATTCGGTCTTGGCCTGGTCGGCGCGTTCGGCCTGCAGGCGGCGCGCTTCGGCTTCCGCGCGCGCGGTCTCGAGGCGCTGCGTCATCAGGCGATGCTGCCGGAAGGACTCTCCCAGATGGCCGACGAAAACCGCCACGATGAGCGTCAGCGCCGCGAGCGACACGAGCGAAAGTCCGCCGGGCATGAAAAGTTCGATCGCGAGCGGGGTCAGCAGTGCGGCCACATAGGGGGCGCTCATCACGAAGAATAGACGGGGAATTCGCACCGACAGAACGAACACATGCAGAATGGACCCTGCGCCCGCTAGAAGCGCCGCGGCAGGTCCTGCGGGGCCCGCGAAGAACCAGAGCACGGGATAAAGCGAGGCCCAGATCCACGCCGACGCGGCGCAGGAGGCGATGAGGATCCGTTCGGATTTCGCCACGTCCTCGCGCGCGGCCCGGATGATGTGCGCGCTCACCTGTGCGTCGACGAGTTGCGCCGTCATCGCCACCACGAACCAGGCCGCCGGCGCCCAGACCTGGCCGGACATCGCGATCGAAAAGCCCGCGAGCAGCAGCCCGAGCGCGAACCGGAGCGGCAGCGAACGCCGCCGGCCCTCCGCCACCTCAATGAGAGTGGCGTGCGGATCAAGCTCCTCTGCAGGGGTGACGGACGGCGCAAGGGACATGCCGTAGCGTCGCACAACCGCATTGCCGCGCGCTTAAGGCGAGGCGTTAAGCGACGTTAGGATTCAGCCGGTGGCCGCCGAGCCGCGCGCGCCGTCGAATATGAGATCGAGCTGGCGCGCCGAAAGTGCGGCCACTGCTTCCGGGGTCATGCGCCGGTACCACGCCCGCCGGAAGTTGCGGACATAGATGTCGACCAGCACGTCCGCGAGCACGGCGAGGTCGGCGTCGCGATGGATTTCGCCGTTGCGCACGCCCTCCTTCAACAGCTCGAGCGCAATGCCGAAAATCTTGCCGATGTGGTTGTGGCGCGTGGCCTCGAAGTCCATGTCCCAGCGCCACGAAAGCCCGAAATGGACCATCATGAGCGCCATCCGTTCGTGCATGGCCGCGAAGGCCTCGGCGAAAAACAGCTTCAGGCGGTCGCGGGTGGAGCCATCGGCGGCGCGGAACCGTTCCGCGAGGCGCACTGAAATGTCCTCGAACACCTCGCCGGTGATGGCGAAGAGGACGTCTTCCTTGCTTTCGAAGGTCGTGAACACGCTGCCCGTGGCGACGCCCGCTTCCAGCGCGATCATGCGGATGGTGGTGGCGTCGTAGCCCGGGTCGGCGAACAGCTTGCGGGCGGCGGCGAGGATGCGCGCGCGGGTCCGCTGCTTCTGTTCCTCCCGCTGCCCCAGCATGGCGTCGCCTGCTCCCCGGTCACGTTCATTGAACGCGTTCGATGAGTGAACCGGGCGGGCGGCAAAGTCCAGCCGTCCGCCGGAGAATGTGACGCCCCGGCCTGTGACCAGTCGATTGATGCCCCGTACGGGCGGGCCTACACACGGTCCAGAGGCGTGCTCAGCGCCAAGGCCCGGAAACCTGCCATGCCCCTGCGTCCGCCGCTCCGCTTCGCCGCCCAGACCGACTTCGCCGCCCGGTCCGATTTCGCGTTCGTTGTCGACGCCTATTCCTTCGAGGAGGTCGAGGCCCCCCGGTGCGGCTGCCCGGCCTGCATGGGCGCCCCGGACGACGGTCGCGAGCAGATCATCTTCAACGGCGGGGAGACTGCGTTCAACGGCAAGCCGATCCTGAGCTGGGATGAGGCGGCAGCGACCATCACGCGCGGCGGCTACACCTGGTCTCCCGTGCTCGGGCAGGGCGTGACGGTCAGCTATGCCTTCCGCGCCGATGCGCCGGAAACGATGCCGAACGGCGTCGGCGGCTTCGTGCGTTTCACGGCGGCGCAGATC
>JAEUMP010000012.1 GCA_016791445.1 Hyphomonadaceae bacterium
GATCTGCGCCGCCGTGAAACGCACGAAGCCGCCGACGCCGTTCGGCATCGTTTCCGGCGCATCGGCGCGGAAGGCATAGCTGACCGTCACGCCCTGCCCGAGCACGGGAGACCAGGTGTAGCCGCCGCGCGTGATGGTCGCGGCCGCCTCGTCCCAGCTCAGGATCGGCTTGCCGTTGAAGGCGGTCTCCCCGCCGTTGAAGATGATCTGCTCGCGACCGTCGTCCGGGGCGCCCATGCAGGCCGGGCAGCCGCACCGAGGGGCGGAGACTTCATGTGGCTCATCCGAGATCGACGCACCGCTGGCCACATCTGCATCGGTCGTCGCTTCTGCAAGAAAGCGGCGCACTGGGCGCGAAGTCATGCTGGCCTCTTAATGATGGTGAGAGAGTCTAGAAATGCAGACATCCAGCGTAGGTTGGAACCTAGCGAGGTTCAATCCGCGAACCAATCCATTTTGCCCAACCCTTTGGGGCTCCGGAAGTCGTCAGGAGATTGCTCCCAACGAAAGGCGATATTCACGCCGCCGCATTGCTCTATCTGGAGCGGCAAGTGCCGCTCCCCGCAGAGTGGTTTCCGTTCAGCGCGAAACGGAAGCTGACCAATTATTGATCGTTCGCGCCCCTAAACGGGGCGCCCCTCCCAAGCAGACGCCCGTCCGCGCGTACCTCGTGTGATCCGGGGGTTTCTTTTCGGGTCCGCTGCCGCTAGCACTACGCCATCAGCGTGCGGGTGGGGCCGGATGGACTTTTCTACAACCCGTTTCAACAATTGGCTCAGTCGGGCGCCAAGGCGGCTCGACCTGTCACGCGCACAATACCTCCTGAGTGGCTCGAACGCACTGGTGACCGGCGGCGGCGGCTCCATCGGAGCCGCGCTGACGCGCGCCCTCTGTGGCCTTGGGTCTCGAGGCGTTGCGTCGTTGGATGCGTCCGAACACGCCCTCGCCAATCTTCTCGCGACTGCCCGCGACCCGGAGCGCGCGCGCATCTGCGAAGTCATCGCCAACGTACGTGAACCCGACCGCATCCACGATGTCGTGCGCCGCACCGCGCCGGACGTCGTCTTCCACGCCGCCGCCCTCAAGCATGTCCATCTTGGCGACAGGCACCCGACTGAATGCATCCTGACCAATCTCGTCGGTGTGAAGAACGTTCTGGACGCCGCGACCGCCCATGGCGCGCCGCTCTTCGTTTTCGTGTCCTCCGACAAGGCCGCAGCCCCGACCAGCGTGATGGGGGCCTGCAAGCGGCTTGCCGAACTCTACATTCAGGGTCGCAACGTCGCCTGTGCCGGCCCTCGCGCGATTTCGGTCCGTTTTGGCAACGTGCTAGGCTCGCAAGGGTCAGTGGTGGAGATCTTTGAGCGCCAGATCGCGGCGGGAGGGCCCGTCACGCTCACGCACCGGCACATGCAACGCTACTTCATGTCCATCGATGAAGCGGTCGGCCTCATCCTGCTCGCTGCTTCCCTCGGCGTGCAATCGACAGCCCCGACGAGCTACCTTCTCGACATGGGCGCGCCCGTGAAGATCCTGCACCTCGCACAGCGCATGATCGCCGCCTCTGGACGCGATATCGAGATCGTCGAGACCGGCGTGCGCGAAGGCGAAAAGTTCGATGAAGAACTCTACGATGAGTTTGAAACATTGAACCACACCGACGTGGAAGGCCTGCTCGCGATCAGATCTCACGCGAGCCGCGCGCCCACCGACAACGAGATCGACCAGCTCGAAGCCATTGCACGCCAAGGCGATGAAACCGGCGCGCGAACCGCCGTCTTTCAGCTGCTCAACGACTGCCTCGGTTCCAATGCGAGAGCCGAAACGTCCGGTCGCGACTTCGGCGCGCTTGAGCCTCTGCAGAAACGCGCCGCCGGCGGCGCCCGGCGTGCGCGCGACCGTCACGTCGATTGAGCCCCTCTCTCCGCCAAGGGACAGTGCGCGATCGAGATTTGCTACCGTCCAGCGACCATTTTGCGGCCGGACGCCGTCACGCGACTGGGGCTGTCAGAGTAACCGCATCCAGAGCGAACCCAGCGAACCCCCGCACTCCGGCCAGATCTGATGTCAGCCGCGCGCCGCCCGCCAACTCGCGACCCCGCCGATGACCCTGCCCTGCTCGTCTGCGGCGAGATCGGCGTGCATCGGCAGACTGATGACGACGTCGGCCTTCGCCTCGGTCACCGGAAGGCCGCCCGGCGCGACCGGATAGTCCCGATAGGGCAGCTGGAGATGCAGCGGGATCGGATAGTAGCACGCCGTCGGCACGCCAAGTGTCTTCAGGTGCGCGGCAAGGCCGTCCCTGTCGCCCGTTTCGATGGTGTACTGCGCCCAGACCGAAACCCCGTCCGCAATCACGCTCGGAACGGCGTCCACATGCGCCCGCAGTCCCTCATTGTAGCGCGCAGCGATCATGTTGCGCGCGACGATCTCATCGGGAAATACCGCAAGCTTTTCGATCAGGATGGCGGCCTGGATCGTATCGAGCCGGCTGTTCATGCCGATGCGCATGGCCATGTATTTGGGGTCATGGGTGAAGTTTGCGGCGGCGATGTCGGCCGCCGTCGCCTTTCCGTGCACGCGCAGGGAATCCATGAGCTCCGCAAGCTCGATGTCATTGGTGAGCACCGCCCCGCCGTCGCCGTAGCAGCCGAGCGGCTTTGCCGGAAAAAAGCTCGTCGTCACGCAATCGGCCCAGTGCAGCGGATGCTTGCCCTGAAGCGTCGCGCCAAACCCTTGCGCGCTGTCGGCGATGAGCTTGAGCCCGTGCGCCCGCGCGACGGCGGCGATCGCCGGATAGTCGGCGGGTTGTCCGAAGAGATCGACCGCGATCACGACCTTGGGGGTAAGCCTGCCCTGCGCCTTCACCATCGTGATCGCGGCGTCGAGGCTCGCAGGGTCCATGCAGTAGGTGTCGGGATGAATGTCCACGAAAACCGGGGAGGCGCCCGTCCAGGGCGGTACTTCAGCGGTCGCGGCGAACGTGAAGGACGGGCAGAAGACCGCGTCTCCCGCTCCCACACCCCAGGCCATCAGCGGAAGCGCCAGTGCGTCCGTGCCGTTTGCGCACGAAACGCAGCGCTCTGCCGCGCCGAAGGCCGCCATCTGCGCCTCGAAATCTCGGACTTGCGGCCCCATGACGAAGGCCCCGGAGTTCACCACCTCCAGGATCGCGTCGTCGATGCGCGCGCCGAGACGGCGACGCTGGGCCAGAAGGTCGATGAAGGCCATCGGGCGGATCGCAAGCGGCGCGTTCATGATGGGGTATCCAGGGCAGGAGGAGCGGGAGATCACCGTACGAGGCGACGCGCCCGACGGCCAATTGACCGGCCCTAGGCGGTCAATGGTCATGGCCGGTCAACGGGCGACAACGGCGCACCTGCTCAATGGTAACAATTCATCGTCTTAAGTTATTGTTTCTTTTGGCTTTTGTGATTTTTCTCCTGCTTCCGTGAAGTATTTTGTGACATCCGCGCCGCGCCAATGACGGCGCTGCCGCCGTCGCGGCTGGCGCTCAACGCTTGCGACGATGCATCGGCTGCGGGCAATCTCGCGCGCATGTTCACGCGGATGATCACCTGTTCGTCGCTTCGGGCGACGGGCCCGTCATGACCTCCCGGCGACCCGGCGGCGCCCTGCCCGCCAACCACCACATCCATCGGGTGGATACCGAAGAACGCGGGCGCCACGCCTGGATGGTGATGATCCAGCGCAATGGCAGGCGCGTGACCCGGATCTTCTATGACGCCGCCCACGAAGGCGGGCGCAAGGCAGCGCTCGCGGCCGCGCGCGTCTGGCGCGACAGCGTGCTCGACGGCGCGCCCGCAGACGATCGCGCCACACAACTGCGCCTCGTGGTGCGGCGCAACTCGAAGTCCGGACTGCCAGGGGTCATCAGGTACGAGCCGAAGAAGGAAAAGCGGGGCCCCTGCTGGATCGCGAGCTGGGAAGAACCAGGCGTCGGCCAACGCAAGAAGCGGTTCTCGGTACGCCTCTACGGGGAGGCAGGCGCCAAGGCGCGCGCTGTGGAAGCGCGCCGCGCCGCACTCGAACGTCTGGGCTTTATCGGCGAAGGCGCCCCGCTCACGCGCGCGCCCGTGACCCCGGGCGACGAGGCCGGACGGCGGCAGCCGGAAATTGTCCCGCCGCACAAGCGCGCCGCGCCAGAAGACGCCATCGCGGCGCTGTCGCGCAAACCCCGCAGGCCCAAGCCCAGCAGACCGAGGCGCTGAATTCGAACTCTGAACCGAAGACGCGAGGCCCAGCGCCCTCAGCGCATCCGTTCTGTCCCGGCGCTGCCCCCCCCCCCGACACGCCGCCTCATTGATCCTCGCGCGATGGTGTCGCGCCGGCGCGCCGGACCTTGGGCCTCCCGCCGCCGCCGGACCGCGCGCGCCCGGCGTTCGCGGCGCCCGCGGCAAGCCGAGCGCGCAGACGCTCGTAGGCCTCGTACAGCGGTTCGTGACCTTCGCTGGGCGCGTGCGAGGCGTCGCGTGCGGCGAACATCCCCCGGAGTGCGGCGCACGCAAGCGCAAGCACCGTCGCGTCCTCGGCGATCGACTGCGCCTGCGCGCGCAACACCCCATCCACCTCCAACATCTGCGCTGCGGCCGCATCGATCGCGGCGAGCCATGGAGACGGCGGCTGGCGCGCGCGACGACGGCGCACAAGCGCACCATCGGGGAGCGCCGATGCATAGACGCGCGCCACACTCTCAGGCGATCGACCAAGCGCGATCATGAGCGCCTCGCATTGCCCCCGGCGCTCAGCCCGCATGCGCTCCAGATGCACTTGCGCGCGCACCCAGCCCGGGGCGTCGCCGCCGACGCTCCCGAGGTCCGCATCGACCGGTTCGACCGGCCCCGGCTGCGCCGCCAATTCCGATTGCTTGCCCGAACGCTTCCGGTGGTCTCGCGTGTCTGGAAGCCTCGTCGGCGCCGGCGCGCCGGATGCATCGCTCACCCCGCGCCGCTCTTGCGCGTCATCGGTCCGGCCCCGCACGGCGAGCATGGCGGGACAGAGGACAACCTCGCGCGCGCCCGGCGTGGCCGCCTCCCCGCGCCGCGCGACGAGTTCAAACGCGACGCGTTCAAAATAGAGATCCGTCGCCGCGCGCACCGCCTCGCGCGTCCACCGCGCCCGTTCCAGCGCGGCGTCGCAACGCCGCCGATGCGTCACGATCCACCGGTGGAGACGCTCGGGGCCCGACTCGCGTCCTTCCCTGTGGCCCTGCGCGCAACCGCGACCATTGTCGGACGTCCCTGCGACCGCACATGCCCGGGCCGCCATCTCAGGCAAGGGCGCGTCGCGGCGCAGCGCCGGAGATTGCGCCGCTGTCTCGCGCCCGGTTGCCGACGACGGCCAAAAGCGCGCCTCCGCCGCCGCCGCGAACAACGGACCGAGGTCGTCGCACCGGAACGCGTCGACTTCGGGATTGCGCGTATGCAGCACACGGTCCTCAAGATCGCCCGCGCAAGGCATGAAAAAGTAATCGAGAAGCGTCCCATCCTCTGTGCGCGGTCGCGCGACCAGGAGAAAATCCGCTGCCGCAACCTTGGGGTGCGCGTAGCGCCACACTGGCGAGCCGTCCCGCGCACGCGACACTTCGGCGATGGAAAGCGCGAGGACAAAGTGCGCGCCCACCGTGATGTGCGCCCGCTTGAGCCGCGCGCGAACGCCCTTCGCACGGAGCCAGAGCACGATGGATGCGCGCCAGCGCGCCGCGCGGGCCGCCGGCGCGATCGGCGGCGGCAGCGGCGGCTCGCTATGGGAACACACCAGCGATTCTAGACCGAAGTAATTGTCCGACGCACCGATGCGACGCATGATCGTGTTGACGGAAGGTCCGCCCGCCTCCGCGATCGCGCGCCAGCTCACATGACCGTCCCGATCGAAGATCGCCCGCACCAGCTTTGTGAGGGCGGCGTCGTCATAGCGCTGCCGCCGCGCCGCACGCTCGGCCTGTGCGGCCTCGAAACGCGCCGCATCGATGATCGCCGTCGCCTCATCGCGTCGCACGACCCATTTGTCGGGCGCAACCGCCACGCTCGGCGATCGCAAGCGAGCGGAGGTGCGATTCCAGACATGCACGCCGCAAGACTTGGGATTGCGCAGCAGAAGGCCGACGGTCTGGCGGGTCCAGCGGCCCCTGGACGGACCGGGAACGCCGTCGCTGTTGAGACGGTTGGCGATCTGGGCGTCGCTCAGCCCCTCGTCCACGAACGCCGCGAAGATCTGTCGCACCAGTTCCTGCTCTGCGGCAGGCCCCGGCTCAAGGATCACCCGATCCGACTGGAGCGCCTTGCGCTCGCCGGCCCTGAGTTCCTGCTTGCGCGCGCCATCGGCGCCGACCAGCACCCGTCTGTGCCCGAACGGCGCGGTGGATCCGCAACTGAAGCCGCTCTCAAAGAGGCGCCTCTGCCCTCTCCACACCTTTTCCGACAACTCGCGACTGTACTCGGCCGCCATCACACGCTTGAGGCTCTTCAGGATTGCAGCGTACGGCGTACCGTCGTCGGGAAAACGCTCTTCGCAATAGATCACCCTGACGCCCGCACGACGGCACAGGAACTCGTAGTGCGCGCTCTCATCGATGTCCTGGAAGCGCCCCCAGCGGCTGACGTCGAAGACGAGCAGCGCCTCTGCATCGAGACTGCCCGCCGAGATGTCGCCGATGAGACGCCTCAGCCCCGGTCGGCTCGAGAAAGTGAGCCCGCTGCGCCCGGCATCTTCATAGACGCCCACGATCGAAAAACCCTGCGCGGCCGCAAACCGCGCTATCGCTGCGGCCTGGTTTTCAAGCGAGTAGCGCTGGTGATCGGTCGACATGCGCAGATACTGGACGGCCCTGCGCAGCACGACGGGCGTGTCCGCGTCCGTTGCGGATGGATGATCGCAGGCGCGCGCCGAACTCATGGATCTTGCCGCTACCGATCCCCTCGCCCGATCTCACGCCCTTTGGCGGGCAACGGACCGCCCCAGTCGTGCAACCACGTGCCCGGATCGTTCACGCGCCCGGCGCGCCGGCGCGCCCGCTCTCGTTATCGCCGTTCCGTTCGCCCCGTCTGGAGATGGATCGGCGTTGGACCGGAGATCGCTCGGAAAATGCTCGGCATTTCTCGGGCGCGGGACCTCAATCGCCGAAGGATTGCATCGCGCTTTCCTGCATCCTGCGACAGGGCGATCAGGACCGGCGCTTCCCCGCACGCCCGGCCAACGCACCGGACCAACGCCCCGGGCGCACGAATATCCGTTGTGCGCGCGGGCCGACCGGTCGTATCGTGCGCTCGGGTATGGTGGGACAAAGAGACCATGGGGCGGCTTCAAGACCTTCGGCCTTCAGGGACATTCGCGACGCTCGCATCACCGCGCGACGATGCACTTCTCGCGGCTGGGCAGAATGCAGCGTTCGGCGCCGCGGCAGTCGTGGGGCTCATTGTGCTCGGCGCGCCAGCCGTCGACGCCTGGCGCAGCGCCGGTCCGGCGTGGTCGGGTGGCGACCACGAACGGTCAGGCCTCGCCGACTTCGCGGGATCAACCGAGGCGCCCACGCCGCCGCCCAACGGTCTCTTCGTCGCCGCCACGCATGAGAGCACAGTTGCAGCGCCCCGCGCAGCACATGCGCGCGTCCCGGCGCCGACGCGCGCGCGTTCACCGCATCCGCTTTCAACCCACGCACCGATCGCCACCCCTGAGACAGGCGCAGTCTTGACGCTTTCGTCTCCCGATCCGCTGGCGCCCGCGCCCAATGGCGAACGACGCTGGTTGCCGATCTCCCCGCTGCCCCTGCAGCTCAACCTCGCCTTCTCAACCACCACCGATACGGGGACAGTCGGAACCTCGTCGCCGCCTGCCATGACCGCGCCACGCCCCGAGCCTGCACGCGCACGCCTTGAGACGATGGCGGACAGTCTTGTGACCGACTGGTCGCGCCCGGCCTTGCGCGATGTCTCGGTCTTTGTGTCGGCAGACGATGAGGCCCTCTCATGGTCGCTCTCGCGCGCAAGCCCCAACTACAACCGTCTCACCTACCGTGAGGACCGCGTCGACATCGGCGAATTCGCCGCCGGCGTCTCGCTGGGGCGCGGGGAAACCGACCTCGCCCTCGCCGTGGTCGAGAAGGAGCAAGGGTCAAACCTCGGCCACAGTGTCGACGCCCGCTATGTCGGGCTGATCTGGACACATCGACGCTAGCGACGCGACCGGCGCGCACTGGGCCCACAGAGCGCATCACCCCGGAGTGCATCACCCCGGGCCGATGCCGCGATTCCAGTGTGTCGCTCTCGGGTCTGAAGCCCGCGCACCCCCATTCGCGCTGCAGATTTGACGCGTCCGGCTACGATCCGGCGACGAGGTCGCGCTTCAACAACGTCTCGTTGGCGCTCTGGACGCACGACTGATACCCGATGCGATCTGCGAGGGCGATTGCACGCCGGATGAGCCAAACGCCATTTTCATCGCCCTGACGGATCATGATGCGTCCCATGAGAACGCGCAGAGAAATGCGCCGCAAGGTCATGCCCGAGCGGGACGCACGCGCCATGGCCTGGGCGGTGAGATCCGCTGCAAAATTGGTATTGCCGGTTCGCAAGGCTGCCTCCGCACGCGCCATCAGCGCCTCCACCGACACCCGCACGAGGCCCAGACTCTCGGCCGCAAGAAACGCCTGCTGCCCCACATGGTCGCGATCGCGCGACTGCGGATCGATCGCCGAACGCAACAGGCGCGCGCGCCAGAGGACATCCGTCTGCCGACACGCCTCTGCAGACCGGATGGACTCGTCGATGTCCAGACGCGCCTCCTCGCTGCGCCGCGTCGACGCAAGCAACGAAGCGCGACGCATCTGGAAAAGGCTCAATGCCCGCAGCTGTTCTGTGTCGATGAGACCCGACAGGGAGAGCGCATAATGGCGCAAGGCGTCATCCGAACGTCCGTTGAGGTGCGCCACCAGACCGAGATACCCCTCGATGATGGGCGTGAGGCGCTTTTGTTCGCGCGACACCCGATGCTTCACGTCCGCGGCGAGAACATGCAGCAGGGATCGCGCCTCCGAGAGACGTCCGCGTTCAATGAGGAGCATCGACTTGTTGAGGTCGATGCGGTTGCGGTTGTTGCCGCGTCCGGCGCCCTTGAACGCGGTGTTGGCGCTGATCGCTAGATCAAAGCTGTAGGCCGCCTCGTAGAGATCTCCCTGGATCAGGCTGATCACACCCCTCTCATTGTGCAGCCAGACGATTTCGCCGCCATAGAGCGGCGGCGGCGCAACGGATTGTGCGTAGACTTTCTCGCGCTTCTTCAATGTCGCGACCGCCTCTTCTACCTCCCGCGTGGGAGCGCCCAATTGCGACGCCAGGTGGTCCGCCAGCCCGGATATGGTCTCCGGCAATCCGTGCGGGGGCTGTTCGGCGCGAGACTCCTCGCCGCCGATCGCCTGAAGCTGGCGCAACCGACTGAGCAGCTTCCGGATGCGTCTCTTGTGCAGTTCGAAGGGAATTCGATCATACCCGCCCGTGTCCGCCTCGTCGGCGGTCAACGTCACCAACGCAGTCGCGTTGAAGAAGCTGCGCAACAGATTGCAGGACGCGCGAAGCGACGCGCTCATCGCCACATCCGTGGTGGCCGTCATGCGCTCCAGTCTCCGCCACACCTCATACTTGGGTCGATTGGCTTCAGTGTGTGGACTTTCGTCATCGGGTATTGCGGCCTTGCGCAGCGTCTTGAGCGCCTGCGCCACCTCACCGGTCTTCAGGGAGGGGCTGTCCTTCCAGGCTCCCCTGAGATGGGCGAGCGTCCGTTCCATGTTCTGTCGAACATCCCGGTCGGGTATGGCGACATCCACCGGCAATGAAGCGGCAAGGGTCAGGGTAAACGTGTTGGACAAAAGAGTGTCGCCGACCGAAACGCCCATGCGATCACGCATCATCTCCAGGACCACCCTGTGCAGTGCGTATCTTGCGTTGCGGACTTCCCTCCGGTCCTCGCCGAGCACCGCGTTCAACTCCACCACAATGTTTGCGCCGCGCAGCCGCGAAAGACTCTCGTCCACGAGATTGTCGTACGCTTTGATCAGTTCCTGCGTGGTGGAAAGGCCGCGCTGCGCGCAAATCGCGGTCAACGCCTCGGCGATGTCGGGAACATGTCGCAGGACACCGCGTTCGATCGGCGCCGTGACGACCGAAAGAAATCGCACCACAGCCATGTCCAGCGCGACAAAGGCTGCTTCCGCGCCCGGTGCAGGGAATTTGCCGTTTTCGAAACTGTAGACGTAGCGCACCCACCGTCCCCAATGCCCGATGATGGCTTCCGCCATGTGGCGCGCCTTTTCCGATGACGTTTCCTGGCGATCGGCAATCTGGGTGAGATAGCGCATGCCGCCGGTCCAAGCGCCGCTGTCGCCTTTCATGCGCTCAATCACGTCGGCAAACGCCAGCGCGACGCCGCTGGGCCAGGCCGTCGAACTGACGGGGACAAACTGCGGCGTCATCGGCCGCGCCCAACTCGGCTCCTCGCACGCGCGCCAGAGCGCAAGCGTTTCCGTGCCCATCAGGACCACGCTCACCAGCGGATACTCGGGCGCTTGCGCCACCGCACGCAGCAGGACTTCGATGTCGGGTGAGAGGCAGCCTCCATTCTTGTCCATCAGACGTTCCAACCCGGTCAGGAGGATGCGCCCGAGCGCCCCGCCTGCCCCTGAAGCGGGCTTGCACAGCGCCTCCTCGATCCAGGTCACCTTGTTCAATTCGTCGTCGACGGTGATGGCGCCGATCTTCTTGAGGAACTGAAAGATCAGGGCGATCGCCCCATCGACTTCCACCGCAAACGTGAAATTGATGACCAACATCGGCGAGGATTGGGACCCGATCAGCCGGCGTACCAGCGAGCCTTTTCCCGCATGCGCAGCGCCGATGGCCATGGCCGACCGACGCCCGTCCTGCAACGCCTGAAGCGCGCTCAGGTTCGGATCCGGTCGCACGGGCGTCGAGGCGCCTGGGGGCGCAGCGTCCGAGATTGCGGCATCCAGCGGCGTTGTTGTCGTTCGATCCGCATCCTCAGTAGCGCCCGAATACGCCACATCATGGTGCGTCGGTTCGAATCTGACATGGCGCGTGTAGAGAAGTGGCGTGAGCCGCTCAGGCTGCCACGGGATGCTCTCGCGCGTCTTTGGCAATTCGTCGCCATGGGTGACCGTCGCGGAGATGTAGTTCGCCAGCCGGGACAACTCGACGCTCAAAGCCTCGCTCTGAATACGGCTCTCCAGCCGCTCCAGATAGTCTTCAAAGCCGCGCATCGCTGCAGCGACGCGGCGCTTGTCGGACTGCTCGATGCCAAAGTCTCGCAGACGCGCCGCAATCGATTCCCCGTCCCCCTGCAGGATGCGCACGATGAAGCGCAGGACCTTCCGATCGGCCGCCATGCCCTCCACAAGGTGAAGCGCATCCACCGTATCCAGGAGATGCGGCTCGGCCTCCAACGGGGCCGACTTCCGGAACGCGCGCGCACGCGCGCGCGCCTGTCTGAGGAAGGACACATGCCTGGACAAGGAAGCGCCTCCCGGACAGGACGCCTGACCGTAGTGCAGGACGTACACGCCGAACTGTTGAAAGAACGCCGCCTCCTGACGCCAGGCTTGCGTCTCGTCTTCACTCGTGCAGGCCGACAGGATGAACGCTGGCCGATCGGGCGTCACACGCCCCTCGGCCACCAGCTGCTTGAACGTCCGGGTCAGCTCTATCTCGCCCATTCCGAGACCCAAAACCAGAATGGGATTGCCGGTCAGCGCCACATCGAGCGCACGTTCCAGCGCGCGCGGGTTGCCGGAATCACGTCGGTAGGTTCGATGGTAGTCAGGCTCGCGCGCCACCATCTGGTCAGGCGCATCGGCGCGCCCATGCAGGTGCAGGACATAGGCCGAGTGGTCCGCAGAGTTCAGCGCAAAGTCGAAAAGACGCGCTGAAGCGTGTACGGCATACACTTCGCTCGCAACATATCGCCCATCAGGCATGCGCCGCGAAAGCGCCCCGCCCGGCTCGTCGGGATGTCGCTCCAGAAGGCCTTCGCCGACGCCCAGATCAGCGGTGTAGTGACGAGCGGTCTGCGCCATCTTGTCGGGATAGAGCAGGAGCCGCTCAAGCTCCCAATCATAGTTGACGGTCATGAACCGCCTCACCATCAGCTCATCGGCCACCTTCTTCAGCGGATCCGTAAGCGGTCTGATCGGTATCTGTTCGACCGATTGCTTTTGCTCAAGGGCGTCGCGAACATACTTTGCGACAGCCTTGCGCCCTTTCCGGGGCAAGAGCCCCATGAAGGGTGCGAATGTGCTGCGTCTGTCGATGGGAAAAGCAGAGTTCCGATCATAACCCGCCTTCGCGAGTTCACACTGCAGTGCTTCAAGAACGCCCAGCGCCTCGCGACTCCCGTGGTTCAGCGCCTCAGCCACGCGCCTGAAGGTGGACTGCGAATAGAAGACGGCGGCCAGTTCGTCAGAATGCGCTTCAAGGTCGCGCTTCACGGCAGTGCGCTGCAGAGCACGCCGTCGGATACTCCAACGCTTGGCGGGCCCTCGGCCCGCGGCGGCATAGCCGGAAAGCCTATCGGCGAGGCGCATGTTCGTGGCGATGCTGTCGTCCTTCACCAGTCGCGCAAAGAGCGCATTCGCACTCTCCACGTCAGGAGAAGACTTGCGCAAATAAGCGCGCGCATCCTCACATAGCTCCAGCACAACCATGCGATCGGCTGCGGACGATTCATGTCGGGACGGGCGCTTTCCTGCCGCGGCGAATTGCGGTGCATAGACCTCGATCATGCCTTCGTAGCGCTTGAGCGCGGCACGTTCCGACGGGCTGACCGCCCAGCTCCGATCGTCTAGCCGGTCTGCGAGCCGGCGCAGCGTGTCCTCCACAATGGCGAGTACAGCTTCGTCCCAGCTCATGCCGCCATAGATCAGCGACAGGCCGGAGCCTGTGAACGCAAGCAAGCGACGGCGCGCGGAGAAGACCGACGAGAGCGCATCGAGCGCCTTTCTCTGCAGTCGATCGCGTTGCATCAGGTCCCGGCGAGCGCTTTCGCGGTGGTCGCGCATCAATCTTGTCTCCCCCATCGGTGGACGATCTTGAGAGAGGCAGTCGATTGCTGCAACCAGTCGCTGCGCATTCGCGCCGTAGGAGAACTTTGGGTCGGACATACGCCCGGGCGCACCGCTCGCAACGAGCGCCGAGGTGACGCTCCAGAGCGTGGGTCTGCGCAGTTATCGGCGTGTCGGCTTGTGCGATATCGTCCGGTGCGCAGCAGCGCTTGGTCGCTGGCGCCATGGTGTCTTCAGCGCGCTCAGCCTCGAAGTCGCAGCACGGCCCTGTAGACCGCACTCGCGATCAGAATGATCGACAAACCGATGAAGGGGCGCAGCATGTCGAGCCCCAGTTGCGTGTGCGCCGAACGCAGATACGCGCCCTCAGCCGTCTCGCCCTTGCGCCGGATAAGCCGCGCGTCGCGCACGCCGTCCGCGAGCCAGTAGACGGCGAACGCGAACACAAGAAGCAGGGATACGAGGAGACTTGGTTCGGGCAGCGCGCGGATCATCGGGACCTGCATCAGCGCAACCGCGATGAGCGACCCCATAACGAGACGCAAGCCGCCACGGCGCAACCCGTTGAGGTAATGCGCGCCCCACGACGGGACCGGCTGGTTGCGACTCCCGGCCAGCAAGGCGCGGTTCACCGTCGCGTCCCATAGGGTGCCGGCCTGATGATAGACGAACGCCGCGAACACGACCGAGAGACTGGCGAGCGTGCCCGCCGCCGGCAGTCCCGATCGCGACAATGCCGCGATGAACGCACTTGCGCAAAGACCGCACGCGGCCCCGACAATGACGTTGAACACCGCGCTGTGGTGGTGCTTTTCGCGGACATTGATCGCCGCTTCGCGGAAGAAATAGACCCCGAGCAGCACAAAGACATGCGTCCAGACAGGCGGGAGGGAAAGGTCGAGCCCGAACGTGTCGTTCACCCACGCGATCGGCGGTTTGTAGATCACCTCCACGCGCCCCACCGTGGCGGCGAGCAGGTGCTCATAGGCCGCCCGCACCGGCGCAAGCGGATCTGGCAGCACCACGCCCGTCCCCGCCTCAAAGACCGCCGCCACCGACATGCCGCCGAGCGCCAGCGCAATCCAGCCGAAGAGATTTCCGGGCGTTATCGCCGCAACGATGACACGAAGCACTTCTTCCCCCGCAGACGCCGTCGAACTAGGCCATCGCCAACCCGCCGCTGGCAACCGCCCGCGCGATGCGCCCCTTCCATGCCGGAGAACGCATCCTACGCGATCTCATGCTTCCACGGGAGCTTCCGTGACCCGCCGTCTTCGCAAGCGGACAAATCAGGCGCCGGCTGTCTTGCGGCTTCCATCCAGTTTGCAGAGGCGAAGAGCCGCACGATGCAGTCCGCGCCGGACAATTCCTGTCCGGCGCCGACGCACGTGCGGCCGCCAGACAGCTCTTTGCCGTCTTCGTGCTCAACTGCGCGATCCGCAACGGCGACGCACATCTCAAGAATTTCGGCATCGTCTATGACGGCGTGGAGGACCGCGCACGCCTGGCGCCCGTCTACGATCTGTCGACGACCGCCGCCTACGTCCCCAAAGACGCCATGGCGCTCACGCTCGACGGGTCGACCGGCTGGCCCGACCGGGCCCGGCTGGAGAAACTGGGACAGCTGCGCGCCGACCTCTCCGCAAAGGACATCGCCGGGATCATCGAAGCGACCACAGACGTCCTCGCGCAAATCGCAAGACCGATGCGGGCGCACTTTCGCGGCAGCGCAGCCGAGATCGGCGCACGGATCCATCATTGCTGGCAAACAGGGGTCAAGGAATCGCTCGGTCAGGCCCGGGGCCTCAAGCGAACGCCCCGTGTCACGCACCGTACCAAGCACCGTGCCACGCACCGTGCGACCCACCGTGCGACGCCCGCGCCGAACCCGATGGCCAGATCGGACGCCGCCATCCTTGACGCCTTGCGCAACAACGGCGGCGCCCTCGTCGGAAGTCTTGCCGCCATCGCCGCGTCCCTGCCCATGCCGGCGAGCACGCTGAGCGCATCGATCAGACGCCTCACCGAACGCGGGCGCGTGCGCCGGGACGCAAACGGTCTGTCGCTCACGCCGCGCGCGGACTAGAGCCCGGGCATTTCGCCGTCATCCGCGCGGACCGCAGCGCGAGGCCCGGGCGTCGCGAAAATAATTCAGTCTCCCGCTGCGGGGTTTTGCCGGCCCGTTTGTCTTTCCCCCTGAACGGCGCGCGCCAAGGCGCCGACAGACACCGCGTTGGGGAGACACACACCATGAAACATGCCGACAAGGGCCCGCGTCACGGGCGCGCCTGCGATGCCCGCCGTCAAAAATCGCGCAACGGCGACCGCGACGCCGACGCGCGCGGCGCGCGCCGGCGCCACGCCGCGCTCGCAGCATGTCTCGCCGCCGCCCTGCCGGCTGCGGCCGCGGCCCAGGCCCGCGACGGCGCAACGCCCGATGCCGCGAGCGCTGACCGCGCACGCACGCTCGTCGCCTTCGACATCGCCCCGCAACCACTCGCTGCAGCGCTGTCGGACTTCGCACGACAGGCCGGCGTGCCCGCCCTCTTCGCCTATGGCGACGTCGCGCAGACCCGCGCCAATGGCGTGCACGGGCGCTTTACCCGCGAAGAGGCGCTTGAACGCCTGACGGCAGGGCTTGGACTTTCCGCGCGCCTGACGTCCGCAGGCCTCGTTGTGGACGCGCCATCAGCGCTGGACCCCGACAGATCCGGAGGCGATGGCGCGGCGCGCACGGATGGCGCACACACGCAAACCTCTCCGCCGAGCGGCGCCCGTGCGGGCGCGCCGCGCGCCGAGGCGCAATCGCCAAACGCCGGATCCGCGTCGGCGACCATGGGCGCGGCCGCGCCCTCAATGGACGAGGTCGTCGTCACCGGCACCCGCATTCGCGGCGCCCCGCCGACCGGCAGCCATGTGGTGACCATCGACCGCGACGCCATCGAGGCGACCGGCCGCACCTCCATCCAGGACGTGCTGCAAACGCTGCCGCAGGCGTTTTCCGGCAGCCAGAACGAACTCACCCAGCTCAACTCCACCGCCGGCGGCCGCAACATCGCCTTCAGCGCCTCCGTCGACCTGCGCGGCCTCGGCGCCGACGCCACCCTCACGCTCGTCAACGGACGCCGTCTCGCGCCCGCAGGCTTCGGCAATTTCGTCGACATCTCCGCTGTGCCGCTCGCCGCCGTCGATCGCGTCGAAGTGCTCGCGGACGGCGCGTCGGCGACCTATGGCAGCGACGCCGTCGGCGGCGTCGTCAACATCATCCTGCGCCGCGACTTCAACGGCGCGGAGACGACCGTGCGCTACGGCGCAGCGACGGCGGGCGCGCTGGAGGAGAAAGGCCTTTCCCATGTCTTCGGCGCCACGCGCGGGCGCAGCGCCTTTCTCGCCGGCTACGAATACCGCGCCCGCGACGCCCTCGCCGCCAGCGACCGCGCCTTCGCCGCCGACACCGACCTGCGCCGCTTCGGCGGCTCGAACTTCTCGCGCACCAACGCCAATCCCGGCAACATCATCCGCGTCGGCACAACCGTCACCGCCTTCGCCATTCCCGCCGGACAGAATGGCATAACCCTGCGCCAGAGCGATCTCATTGCGGGGCAGCTGAACTTCCAGAACGGCAACGAAGGCGCATCGCTCCTGCCGGCGCAGGAAAGCCACGGGCTGTTCATGTCCGCGCGCCTGCCGCTCGGCGACAGGATCGAGCTCTTCGCCGACGCGCTCGGCTCACGACGCAAGGCGAACGCGTCCGACAACCAGCTCGCCACCACGCTCGTGGTGCCCGCCACCAACGCCTATCGCCAGCTCAACGGACTGTTCCCGGGAACCCAGCCGATTACCGTGGCCTACTTTCTCGGCGACGATCTCGGGCCGCTGCGCTACGCCACCACCTCAGACACCCACGCGATCACCGGCGGCCTTGAGATCGACATCGCGCGCGCATGGCGTCTGGAAGCGACGGCCACCTTCGGCGGACACAGCGACGCCGTACGCTTTTCCAACGCCTTCGATTCCACCGCCATCGCCGGCGCGCTCGCCAGTAGCGATCCCGCCACCGCCTTCAACCCCTTCGGCGACGGCGCCCATACGCCGGCCGCCGTACTGCGCAATCTGACGCTGACCCAGGCGACGGACTCCGACTCCGACATCCGCGCCTACGCCATCAAGGCGGATGGACCGCTCTTTGCGCTGCCCGCCGGCGTCGTGCGCGCCGCGGTCGGCGCTGAACGCCGCGAGGAAGCCTTCGCCATCACACGCGTCGAACGCCGCGCCTCGGGACTGCTCGTGCCCGCCGCCCTGCAGGCGCCTGGCGAACGCGCAGTGTCCGCAGTCTTCGGCGAACTCTACCTGCCGCTCCTCAGCGCCGAGGCCGGGCTGCCGCTTGTGGAAAGCCTCGCCGCATCGCTCTCCGTGCGCCATGAATCCTCCGACGATTTCGGCGACGCGACGACGCCGAAGGCCGGCGTGCGCCTGGATGCCGCCGGCGGCCTCAGTCTGCGCGGCGCATGGGGCAAATCCTTCAAGGCGCCGCAATTCGTGCAACTGCTCGGCGGCACCGGCGGCACGATCTCCTCGGCGCCGGTCTCCATCGATCCGTTCGCCACCAACGGCTCCACCGGCACGCTCCAGATCACCGGCGCCAACCCGAACCTGCGTCCCGAAACGGCGGAAACCTGGACGCTCGGTTTCGATCTCTCCCCGCCTGCGCTGAAGGGGCTCACGCTCAGCGCGACCTATTTCGACATCGACTTCGCCAACCGCATCTCCACGCCCGGCAGCATTCTCGACGCGCTGCGCAATTCCGCCGCCTATGCGGGATTTCTCATCCGCGATCCGACACCCGAACAGATCGCCGCCTACCTCGCCATTCCGAGCCGGACCGCCGGAACCATTCCGCCCGACGGCATCGAGGCGATCTGGGACGAACGTCTGACCAATCTGGCGAGTCTGCGCGTGCGCGGCGTCGACCTGTCGGGCGCATGGCGCGTCGAGACCTCGGCCGGCGCCATCACGCTCGCCGCAAGCGCCAGCAAGCTCATGGAGTTCCGGCGGCAGTCCAATCCCGTCGTGCCGGCGATCAATCCGCTCGACACCATCCTCAATCCGGTCGACTGGCGCGGACGGGCAAGCCTTGCCTGGAGCGGCGATCACTGGCGGCTCTCCGGCGCGCTCAACTACACCGACGACTATCTCGATACGCTGAGCACGCCCGCACGACGCATCGACGCCTGGCGCACGTGGGATGTCCAGATCGCACGCACATGGCGCGCCGATGCCGACAATGGGCAAAAGCCCGGCGTCGAGGCCACACTCAATGTCCGTAACATCACCGACGCCGATCCGCCCTTCGCCAACAATCCCGTCGGCATGGCGTTCGATACGCTCAACGCCTCGCCGCTCGGACGCTTTGTGTCTTTCGAGATCCGACGCCGATGGTGAGCGACGCGCGCACGCGCTGTCGCCTCGCGGTCCTTGCAGGCGCGCTCGCCGCACTCGTCGCCTGCGTCATCGGCGCAGGCGGCGCATGGGCGACCCCGCGCGCGCGCGACGCAAGTCTTGAACGCGCACACGCCATGCAACACGCGCTCCTTGCCTTGGTCGATCTGGGCGGGCGCCGACACGGCATGACGCTGTCGCCCGATGGACGCACCATTGCTGTCTTTCGCCGCACCACACGCCTTCTTGAGAACGACTACCGCTACGAACTCCTGCTCGTCCCCCTCGACACACCCCCGCCCCTCGACAAGGCCCAAGTCACCACACGGGACACGACACCGGCCACGACCCCGGACATGGCGGCGGCGCGCATCCTCGCCGACGCCGGGGACGCCAACCTGCATACTGCAGACGGGCGTCCCTCCGGCGCGCTCGCCGACCGGATCGCACGCTGGTCCCCGGACGGACGCGAACTCGCCTATCTCGCCCACAGGCAAGACGTCATCTCGCTTGAGCGCGTGCGCATCGCCGACGGCGGCGTTCGCGTCGTCGCCACGGGGCCAGGCGACATTGCCGACTTCGCCTGGCTTGCCGACGGCGGTCTCGTCTTTCGCCGCAACACTACACGGATCGCCCAGGCGCGCGCGTGGCGCGACGGCGCCGTCGCCGGCTATCGCGTCGACGATGCGTTCGATCCCGCCTTCAGCCTGAGACCGCAGAGCATCGCTCGCGGCGATGACGCGGTTTTCGTCGCTGCGCCCGACGGGCGCCTGCGCGCCGCCGCCCCGCACGAGGCCGCACGTCTCGCACCGTCGCCTGCACCTGCAGGGGCCATCGACAACGCCGCCGACGCGAGGGGGCGCCGCGCATGGCTCGCCCCGCGACATCCGGGCGATCGCGCCTATCGGCCGACGCTTGCGGTCTTCACAGACCACGAGGGACGCGCCCTCATGTGCGCCGATCCAGCCTGCCAGGGGCGACTGACACGCGTGTGGCGGACGCGCGAGGAAGTCATCTTCCAGAAAGCGGAAGGGTTCGCCGACGTCGAAACCGCGCTCTATGGCTGGCGTCCCGACAGCGGGCGCGTGCGCCTCATCCGGCGCGCCGACGACCTCCTGAACGATTGCGCGCTTGCCGCCGCGCGGCTCATCTGTCTTCACGAGGCCGCGCTCTCACCGCGCCGCGTCGTCGCCGTCGCGCTGTCCGACGGCCGGCTTGCCGCGATCCACGATCCCAACCCCTCCTGGCGGGGGGCGCCCCTGACCGCCGTCGAGCGTCTCGACGGTCACGACCATCTCGGCAACGCCTTCTTCGCCCGCATCGTGCGGCCCGCAGGTCACCGGCGCACCGAGCGCTACCCGCTCGTCATCGTGCAATACCGCGCGCGCGGCTTTCTGCGGGCAGGCACGGGCGGCGAATATCCGATCCACATGTTCGCGGCCCGCGGCTATCTGGTGGCCAGCATGGATCGCCCGGATCCTCGCACCCTCCACGCCGAGCTGAGCGCCGCCGACCTCTCGCGGCGCACCGAGTTCGATGGGAGCGAACAGTCAATGAAGCAGTCCGCGCTCGAAACGCTGATCGCGCGCCTTGACGCGCGCGGTCTCATCGATACCGGCCGCATCGCCATCACCGGCATGAGCGACGGCGCCGAGACCGTCTATTGGGCGCTCACGCGACCGACCGCCTTCGCCGCCGCCGTCACAAGTTCCCCGCCCATCGACCCGAGCGCCTGGACGCTCAGTTCGGAACGATTCCGTCGCCTGCGGCGCGCCGAGGACGCCGCGAGCGGCGACTGGCCGGATGCAAACCCCGACTGGGCCGCCTGGTGGGCGCGCAACACCACGACACGACGCGCCGAACACATTGTCACGCCGCTGCTCATGAACCTCTCCGAAAGCGAGGCGCTGCGCGGCTTTCCGCTCGCCTCGCGCCTCAACGATCTCGGCAAACCGGTCGAGACCTATATCTATCCCGGCGCCTTCCACGCCAAATGGCGCCCGCAGCAGATCCTCGCCGCCCAGACACGCGCCCTCGACTGGATCGATTTCTGGCTCCTCGACGCGCTCAACCCCGCTCCCGACGATCCAGGGCGCGCCGGACGCTGGCGCGCCATGCGCGACGATCATCGCTCCCGCCTGCCGGGCACGCCGCCCTAGCCCGACAGCGCCGCGCGTGCGGCCTGTGCCTCGGCGCCGCGCCGCAGCCGCCGCAACCAGAGCTCCGCGGCAAGATGCACCATCAAGGCGCTGGAGACCGCGCCGTCGCTCACCGTATCGGACGCAAGGAGACGCCGGGCGGTCGCATCATCGAGAAGGCCCAGACGCCTGAGCTCGCCGTCGTGCAGCACCGCGCGCATGAAGGCGAGATTGCGCGACACGACAGCTGCGAAGAAGCGCGTGGTCTCACCCTTGGTGGTGCGCGCCGCCACCGACGGCGAGAGCCGTGATGCAAACGCATCGCGCACCAGGCCGCGCTCACGACCGCCATGGGTCATCACATAGGCCGGGATCGACAGACACGTCTCGATGACCGGCTGGGACAAAAGCACCGGCGCACTGCGCACGCGCGTATTGAGCACGCCCGGCGCCTGATAGCGCACCGCGTCGAGGAGATGGGCCACACGCAGCGCCTGCGCGGGCGGCTGGCGCGCGCCGGTCGCCAGCCAGGGATGACGTTCAAGCGCGTCTCCCGCGCTGGCGCGCGATGATCCGGCGCGCGCGCGCAAGAGCGGCGCCCGCGCCAGTCCATGAAGCGCTGCGACCCACGCCACCGCCCAGATTGACCGCCCCGTCAGACGCGCAACCGCCTCCACGATCGCGCCGACCTCACGCGCCGTCTCGCCCAGCCACACCGCGTCCGCCGCGATCAGCGGCGAACGACTGCGGTGAAAGAGATGGTCCCCCGCCTGCCCCGACGCCACGAAATCCACCCCAAGACGGTGCGCCGTCTCCAGTAGCGTCGTGTTGGCGAAACCGAGCAGCGAGGTCGTCGGAGAGACGAAAAGCGGCGCCTCCAGCACGCGCGCATAGTCGACCGCCGCAGGCGTCATCTCCACTTCGATGACCTCCCTGCCCCAACGCGCCGCCGCCGCGCGCGCCATCTGTCGCTCGTCGCCTTCCGGCACATCGCGCGCATATTCGTTCACGCAAAGGACCTCGCACGTATCCGGCGCGCCCTCTTGCGCCAGACACGCCAGGACGATGCTGGAATCGAGCCCGCCCGAGAGACGCACCATGGCGCGCCGCGCGGTTGTCCCCCAGGCGCGCACCGCAAGCGTCACACTTGATGAAAGGCGCATCGCCGCGTCCGCCGCGCTCTCACGCACGCCGCCCGCGCGCCGCCGCGCGGGCGCGAAATCCTGCGGCCGCCAGAGTGTGTCGCGCGACACCGTCTCGCGTGAGAACGTGAAACGCTCGCCGGGCTGCACCAGGGTGACGCCCTTAAGCCCCGTGCGTGCGGACGCAACGCCCGGGTCTTTGAGGAACGCCGCCAGATAGGCGCAATCCGGCAAAAGCGCCCCGCCGAGTGCGGCGAAATCCTCCGCATGCGAGAAGACCACATGCACCGCGCCGATCTGTGCGTAGTGTGCATGACGATGTCCGCTCGGATCGCGCAGCACATGGACGAGGTCATAGCCCCGGTCGATCAGCACCGCGACAAACCCGCCCCAATAGTCCCTGAAGAGCGCCTCCCCGCCACCCGCGCAGATCCGACCGGTCTCGCGCGTCTCCATGTCGGTCGCGCGTGCGCCCGTGACGGTGAACAACGCACCGAAGATCGCGCCTCGCCCCTGCGAGAGCGTCAACGCCGCCACATCCTCGGGCGCTGCGCGCACCAGCAGGAGGACCCCGCGCCAGTCCACGATCACCGACCAGGCGCATGTCTCGCCGGTCGGGCCCGTCAGCGCGTCCGCCATGCGCCGCGCTTCGGCCTCGCGCACGCGGTCCACAGGCGTCCAGCGCAGGAGGACAAACCGCAGCACCGGCTCCGCTCACACCGACGCCAGCGGCGTGAAGGACCGGCAATGGTCCAGCGCGTCGTTGATCACCACGCCCGCGCATTGCACCCAGCAGTGCGCCGCAAACGGTCGCGCCCGCACGCCGACAACGAGGTCCGGGCGATGGCGCCGCGACACCAAAAAGTGCATCAGCGCGAGCGAATCGAAGAGACACACCCGTCGTGCAGGATACCAAAGCCGCGTCCGGTAGAATTGCGCGACGTCCGCCGACAGGACCGTGCGGGCGTTGCCCGCACGCCGCTTGCGCCGACCGAGCGCGCGAAACGCCCGCTCGAGATTGCCGCTCTGAAGATCCATCGCTGCGCGTGCGCACGCCCAAAGGACACGCGCCCCTGAAGCCCGCGACGGCGCTCCTTCCAGCGGCGGTTGTGCATCGTGCGGTCGCTCGATCCTGCGCGCCATCGCGATCGCGGCGCCTCCGGGCGTCAGAAGGCCTTCCTTGAGGAGGCGGTCGATGAGCGCGCCGCGCGCCGGCCCGGCCGTTTCGGCGAGACGCGCAAGGGGCGCTGCCCAATACCGGTTGCGGCGCAGATCGAGAAAGAGGAGGCAATCCGCATCGACGCACGCGCGAACATGCGCAGGCAGGCCATAACCATCGATCGACATCTGACGCTCCCAAAATGCGCGATGTGCGTGCGAAACGCTTCCAGCGCCAAGGAGACGCGCCGTCGCCGGCGCGCCTCCCCGTGGCGCGCGCCCTATTCGTCGCGCGCTTCCGGCTCGACATAGTTCTCCTTGAGGATGTCGTCCGGCAGCCCCAGCGTGCGCTCGCTCGCGCGTCCGAGATCGATGACGCCGTCTTCGATGGGATCGTGTTGGGCTTGCATGTTCACCTCCATGGTGCGGCCGCCGTTTGCGGCCACGAACACGATCGCGCCGACCTGCAGTGCTTCCCAGTCAACTCTGGTGAATGTTTCGTGCGATGTCCGCTCAGTCGCCGTTTCCGCCGAGCGCGCGCAGGACGGCGCGCTCGCGCAACAGCTTTGCCGCTTTCACGCGTCTGCCATGATAGCGTCGCAGCGCCGCCCGCAGCGACGAGGCCGCCCCCTGCCGAAGACGCGCGGCGAGGTCGTCGAGTTCGCGATCGACATCGCCAAAGAGCTCGGCCTCCGCGCGCCTTGCGGCATGAAGACGGTCATCGGCATTGACGCCCGCGCGCCTGAGTTCAGGATTGGCGCGCCCCTCCACCGATTGCAGGATCGCCGCCACACGCAACGGATAGCCGGAGTTCGCTTCAACGCCCGTAGCAGCGCCGCCTGCAACGAGGGCGCCCGCTGCAGGCACATCCACGACAGCGTCATTCGCGATAGCGTCCTTCGCAACCGGGACCGCGTCGGCGTGCGTTGCGAGCGCGCCCGCCGCCAGCCAGGCGCGCCACTCATAGAGCGCGCGCAGTTCACTTTCGCTCCAGAGCGAAACGAAAAAGCCCCTGCTCGGTCGCGCGGTGATCAGACGTTCCGCAGCGAGCCGCACGAGCGCTTCGCGCACAGGCGTGCTGCTTGCGCCCAGTCCATCGGCCAGCGCGCCGACATCGAGACGCGCATGCAGGCGATAGTCGCCGGCAAGGAGCCGGCGACGTATCTCGTGATAGACACGATCGCTGACAGGCGGATCAGCCGCCATCCACCGGCTGTGTCTGTGCAGACGCGCCGACCCGATAGTGCGCATCGAGTTCGGCCTGGATGTCCGGCGTCAGCGCGTCGATATGGGGCGCGCGTGCGCACGTCTCGCCGAGGGCCGCGATCGGGTCCTGCCCTTCCCAGCCGCCGAGATTGGGACGATGCATCCGGTAGCCGATCAGGCGCTGCAGTTCCTCGGGAAACGACCGCGCCACGGACGGCGGATAGGCAAGGAACTGGTTTTCATACTGTTTCAGCCAGCCGAGACAGTACGAGACGATGACGCCCGTGCGCGGGTGCGCCGAGCGGTTGGCGCCGGCGCCATGCGTGAGCGCGCCGATGAAGAGAAGCGCCGAACCGCGCGCCATCGCGCCGGCCACGCTGGTGTGCGGATCGACCTCGCGGTCGAGCGCCCCGCGATGACTGCCGGGCCAAAGGCGCGTGGCGCCGTTCGCTTCAGTAAAGTCGCTGACCGCCCACATCACGTTGAGCAGCCATGGCGTCTCGCCCTTGGGACAGGGCCACATTTCCTCGTCCCGGTGCGGCGCCTGGGCGCGCTCGCCTGGATGCACCTGCACGGCCTGGGTGAGATTGAGCTGGATGCAGTCGCATGCCGGGGCGAGAAGCGCGTCGGCTATTGCGACAATCACCGGGTGGAGCACGAGCGCGTGCGCCGACGGCGCCTTGTCGAGAAGTCCCCCGACACGGGTCGTGCGCCAGCCGTAGAAATCGCCCACGCAGCGCGGCGTGGCGGCAAGCCACGGCGCGAGTTCATCGTCGAGGCGCGCGACATCCTGCGGGTCGATGAGCGCGTCAAGAATGACAAAGCCGTCGCGTCCGAGCGCCGCGAGCGCCGTCTCGACGATCGACTGCAGCTGCGGCGCACCGGACGACGTTGCATCGTCCGCTCGGCGGCATGGACCGGTCCCGGCTGGGGTGTTTGCAACAAGAGGGTTCATGGAAAATCTCCGTGGTGGGTGGCGTCGGCATGGATGGGCGCGCCTCGACGCGCCCGCACGGCTCACGCCGCCGCCGGCAAGACGGCCGCAGCAAAGCGCGTCATGGGACCAGTGAGGCTGTTGCGTGCGCGCACGGCGTTCAGCCCCTCCGGGGTGATCGCTGCGGTGATCGCGCGCACGCGTTCACGCCCCATGCGCATTGTCGGTCCAAGCGGCGCTGCGTCCCAGCCGATCGCCATCGCCAGCGGCGCGAGCGCGGCGCCCGCCACGAAGGTCACACGCTCCATGCCGAAGAGAAGTCCCGTCTCCATGATGCCGGCGATCATGCGCGCCAGGAGCGCCTGACGCGGCGCGCCCTTGGCGATCTGCGGCGCAGGACAAAAGCGCGACACTTCCCAGATCCGCGCCCCGCGCGGCACGCCCGTCACGCACAGATGCGCAAACACCTCGCTCATGAGATGCGCCCGCGCCGTCGGCAGGAGACGCACCGAACCGGTGACGGCGCCGTCGTGCGCCGCCGTCTCCACGAGATAGACCGCATCGGCGGCGTCGAACTGGTCGATCTCAAGCCCCTGCGGCGCCTCAAGTCCCCAGCGCATGCGATCGATGAAAACCGACTTGCGATGGCGGTGCATCTCCATCAGCGCGTGCCGGAAGAGATGGCGATTGTCTTCGGTGATGATGTGGATCATGGGCGCTCCGTCGAAAGCCGCCGGAGCATGGGCCGCCCGTCGCGCGCCGCGATATGGGTCCCACAGGACCTCTTGACAAATTTTCCGTGTCTAATCCGCCAGATCGTCAATGCGGATCTGGCCGTCGAGCACGGCGCGCACGACTGCCTGCACCCTGAACGCCACGCCGTAGCGCTTCTTGGCGCGCTCGATGGTGTTGTGGACGGTGCGCTCATGAATGCCCAGCATCCGCCCGATGACCCAGTCGCTCTTGCCTGCGCCCGCAAGCGCCAGACACTCGCGCTCGCGCGCGCTCAGTGCGGGGCGCAATGCGTGCGCGCCGTCGTCGAGCAAGGCCCGCGCGCGCTCGTGCGCATAGACCGCCATGAGGAAGACGGCCGGCACCTGAAGGGGATCGACGCCGTCGGGCCCGGGCACCAGCGAACACGAGGCAGGTAAGGCGCCCGGAGAATGGATGGGGATGGTCAGGCCGTTGGCGAGCCCGATCGCGGCCGCGTCCTGGAGAATGTCGCGCTGCAGACGCGTGAGACGGCGCCCCTTGAGCACGTCGTCCCAGAAGAACGGCACAGCACTCGTTCGCGCCGCCATGAAGACGGGGTCGTGCGCGGCGTAGTTTTCCGCAGAGAACCGCGCCAGCCACGCCGCCGGATAATTGATCATGTTCACCGCACCGGGCGGGGGGCGCAACGGATCGACGTGCGAACAACACGCCACATAGGCAAAGCCCATCGCCGCCATGTCGGCGAACAGGACGTCGCGCACCGCGTCTGCGCTCGCCGCGGCGCGGCACTTCTCCATGAACTCGATCGCGACCCGGCTGGACGGCATGCGTGCTCCACTGCCGCGCCCCGTCTTGCATTCACACAATCGCGACGCCGGGACGCGGATTGACTGCGCCTCAAGTCGCTGCGGGCGCGCAGTGCAGGACAATGGGCAAAACTGCCCATCGATGGCTCACAACTTCGCATAGTCGTTCACCTTGGCGCGATCTCGTCAGGAATTGCGCACGCGTTTCGGCGAAGCGCGTCTCCTGACGCGCGACGCGTCCTTCTGCTGCTGCAAGAGTGCATCCATGTTCGATGGAGGCGGTGTCGGAATGAGCGCGCCGAGCGCCTCCTCGCAGCGCAGGGCCATCGCCGCCCTCATCGGATGACCAAAGGTCGACTGCCTCTCAGGACTCATGCCGCTGTCACGCGCGCAGCCCCATGCCGGCACGACGCGCCGCCTCGCTGTGCGACCAGTTCTCGCCGACGCGGCGGCGCCTGATCGCCACGCCCAATGCAGCGAACAATTCCGGCGCAGTCTTCAACATCGGCCATATATGGCGCATTGAACGTCGCAAACCACGTCAATACGCCAAAGATGGCCAATTCCAACACCGCCATCGGAGCGTGCGAACTTCGCGCCCGCGCCCAGCGGATCGGCCCGAACTTTGATCGCTTCAACGCGCTTGTGCGTCCTGCGCCGCCACCGCGCGCGCGAAGGCGCCGAGGCCCGACCAAAGCACCAGAGCCGACAACGGCAGCGCGCACGCCGCAACGATCGCCATCGCGTATCGCAACATCGCGTCGTCGCGGAACAGGAAGTCGTTCAGCGCGGCGACCGCCATCGGCCCCAGTCCGAGACCGATCAGGTTCGCCATGAAGAAATAGAGCGCCGTCACCTGCCCCCGAAACGCATTGGGCGTGATCAACTGCAGGGCGGCCCCGGCGACGCCGCCGTGCATGGACGACAACAGCACCGCCGGCGCCAGGAGCGCAAAGGCGCCCACAGGGCTCGCCATGAGGGGCGCTGCGACAAAGAAAGGCGCCGACGACGCCACCGCTATGATGACGGCGATGAGGTGTCCCGATCGCAGGCCCTTGCGGAACAACAGATCTGCCAGCACACCCCCGAGGATCAAGCCAGCAGCCCCGCCCGCCGCCATGATCACGCCGAAGATCATGCCGGCGTCAGCCGGCGCCATACCATAGGTGCGGGCAAAGAAGGTCGGGTACCACGCGAGCCCGCCATAGATGACGAAGGTCAGCAACGACAGGCCGAGAAAGTGTCCGCCATACGCGCGCCAGCGCGCGCCGACATAAGCAAAGACAGCGCCGAATTTTTCCGCACGCACGCCCTCGCCGCCACGACGCGCCGGCTCGCGCACGCTCAGCATCAACAGCGCCACCAGAAGTCCAGGCAGACCGACCATGAAGAATACAAGCCGCCAGGGCTCCGTCTCGCCGAGCACAGGCAATACCGGCGCTGGCGACTGCGTGGCGAATTTGACGACTAGGCCGCCGACGATCAAAGCAATGCCCGATCCCAGCGGCACGCCGATCGAATAGACCGCCATCGCGCGACCGAGACGGTGCTTCGGGAAGTAGTCGCTCAGCATCGAATAGGCGGCCGGCGACAACGCGGCCTCTCCGACGCCGACGCCCAATCGCGCCAGGAAGAGTGCGGCATAGGTCGGCGCCAGACCGCACAGCGCCGTCATCACGCTCCAGAAGGCGATGCCGATGCTGATGATCCGCTGGCGGTTGGCGCGGTCGGCCAGATACCCGAGCGGCAATCCCATCAGCGTATAGAAAGCGGCAAACGCCAGACCATGAAGAATGCTGAATTCGAAGTCAGATATCTGCAGATCCGCGCGTATCGGCGCCACCAGCAGACTGAGGATCATCCGGTCGATGAAAGAAACCGTGTAGGCCACAAGCAGCACCGCCACAGCCCACCAGGCAAGCGTCGGCGCAGGCCACGGCGCCTCGCCGCGAGCGGGATCGGTGTGCGTGTCCATGGGCAGTCGCCTCAGCAGATTTCAAAGATGGTGTAGCGGACGCCGGCGCCGGTCCTTCGTCCCAATCCGATCGCCACGGTCCGGTTCAGCCACCCATAGCGCGGGTCGGCCGTCTCAAAGACCGGGGTCACGCGAAAATAATAGCGCTGCGGATCCAGGCATTCGACTTCGTCTGGATTCCGGAACACGCCGAGCACGTCCTTCGGTATGACCAGTCTCCCCTGATAGGTCACATAGATGTCCGCATCATCATGCGTGCGCCACAGCGACCGCACGTCGATCAGCGTCAGCGCGTCGCCTGCCTCGTCCACGCCAAGTTCCGACCAGTCTCCGCCGCCCGCACACACCACGCCGCGCACCCGGTCGCCGGTCACGGTCCCCCCGCCGATGTAACTCACGCGCCGGTTGCGCCACGGCGATCGGCCCAGCGCGATCGGCGCATCCTTTTCCAGCGTAATGTCGGCGACACACAGCGGGCGCGTGATCACCGCTCCAAAATCCTCGATTGCTGTCGTCATGCGTCTGGTCTCCAGCCCTTTGTATGTCGCGCCGCCTACGGCGCGCTCACGCCACGCCTGCATCTTTGACTTCACTTCCTGAGTTGCATCTTGCCCCGATCTGCGTGGCTGATGCCGCCCCGCCCCGGCTGTTCGCTCCTGCCCTTCACCCCCGCACTCCACCGCACTTCACCCCGGCGCGTCTCTGCCGAGCCTCGCCGCTGACCTGCGCCCCGCGCGCCAGGCCGCTCACGCCCCGGTCGCGCGCGTACGAGCGCGCCATATCGCCTGCCGGACGCCCCGCATTGCCAGACGTCGAGAAATCCATAATATGCGAAGGATGCTTAGGCTCCTAAGTATTTTGTGGGCCTGCAGAAAACCGGCGCAAACAGCCGGAGCAAACACAAACGAGCCCGGGGCCCAGCGCCTCCGGCCAGGGAGGTTAAGACATGTCGCGATCCCTTCTGAAACAAGGCGGCTCGCTCGCCGCCCTGTCTTGTGTCCTCGCCTTCGGACTGGCCGGGCCAGCCCACGCACAGCAGGAAGGCACAGCCATCGACCCCATCGTGGTGACAGCACAAAAGGTCGAACAGGACCTGCAGGATGTCCCGATCGCCATTACCGCGTTCTCCGCAGAACAACTGCGCGTGAACCGCGCCGACAGCGTGCTCGACGTCGCACAACGCACGCCCGGATTCACCTCGACTGAAGTCAACCCTGCCGAACCCAACTACGTCATTCGCGGCATCGGCACCGAAGGCATCAACTCCAACGCAGGCGGTGACGCCTCGGTCGTCATGTTCATCGACGGCGTCTACATCGGCCGCGGCGGCGGCTCGAACCTTGAACTCTTCGATCTGGCGCGCGTGGAAGTCCTGCGCGGACCGCAAGGCACGCTCTTCGGCAAGAATGTCGTCGGCGGCGCGATTTCGCTGGTCTCGCGACGCCCCGATGCAGAACCGTTCGTCGAACTCTCCGCCGGCGCAGGCAACTACGACCGTCGTGAGTTCCGGGCACGCTTCAATCAACCGCTCTCCGACAACGTCTTCGCATCAGGCGCCTTCTCCATGCGCCAGCGCAGCGGCTATTCCTTCAACCAGACGACCGGCAATGACGTCGACGATGAAGACACCTACGGCTTCCGGGGATCGCTCCGCTACAAGCCGAGCGACAAGTTCGATGTCGTGGTGACTGCCGACTATTCCAAGCAGGACCAGAACGGCCAGGTCCGCGACAATGTCTGCGACGCCACCTTCAATGGCGGCGTGCACTGCGTCGGCGTCAACCCGGACCCGCGCATCACGAACGCCATCGTCGACGGCTTTTTGCGGCGCGAAGTGAGCGGCATCCTCGCCGACGTGACCTGGAATACGAATTTTGGCGTCGTCAGCTCGCTGACCGCCTATCGCAAGGCCGACTTCGATTTCCAGGACCCCTTCTTCTCCAACCCGGTCAATCCGCCGACACAGATCGAGTCCATCAACCGCAATATCGAATCCTCCAGCCAGTTCAGCCAGGAGCTGCGCCTTGCGTGGAGCGCGCTGAATGAACGCCTCACCGGCGTCGTGGGCGGCTACTTCCTGCACGAGGACATTGAGCGCGACGAACAACTCGACCAGCGGTTCCCGGCGCCCGCGCAGACCGGATACGGCTCGTTTCCCCAAGACGTTGAGGCGCGATCGACGGCTCTCTTCGGGCAAGCGACGCTCGCTGTGACCGACCGGCTCGATGTGACGCTCGGCGCGCGTATGACGTGGGAAGAAAAGGACGCGCACCTGCAGGCGATCAGGCGCGCGGGTCCAGGCTGGCCCCCGCCGATGGCCGAGGAATACAATGTCCGTGCAAGCAAGAGCTGGGATGCATTCACGCCCCGCGCCGCGGTGACCTATAAGGCCTCCGATGACGTGCTGCTCTATGTCAGCGCCGCGCGCGGCTTCAAGAGCGGCGGCTTCCAGGGCACCGCAGGCACGGCCGCCAGCGCCGCCGTCGCCTACAATCCCGAATTCGCGTGGACCTACGAGCTGGGCATCAAATCGCAGTGGCTCGACAACTCCCTTCGGCTCAACGTCGCGGCCTTCCAGACCAACCACACCGATCTGCAGATCTCCCAGCTTGTCCCCTTGTGCTGCGTCGTCATCGGCAATGCGGCGGAGGCCGAGATCCGCGGCGTGGAAGCCGAACTTCTCTGGCGCCCTGTGCGCGGCCTCGACTTCAACGGATCCTACACCTACCTCGACGCGACATTCGTGGACTTCGCCACCGGCGCCACAGCGAATTTCACCGGCAACACGCTGCCACGATCGCCGGAACACAAATTCAACGCCGGCGCCCAGTATCGCTGGTCGCTCGGCGAGAGCGGCGGCGCATTCATCCGGGCGGACTACACCTACCAGACCGACTATTTCCTCGAAGCGTCCAACACGCCGCTGGAAGTCCAGGACGGCTATGGGATCGTCGATGCACGCGCGGCCTATGAAAGCCCCTCAGGCGCCTGGGAGGTCGCGCTCTGGGGCAAGAACCTCACCGACGAACTCGTCGCCACGCACATGACTGCGTTCGCGCCCTTCCGCCAACAGCTCAACATCTATCAGCCGCCGCGCACCTTCGGCGTGAGCCTCACCTTCCGGAACTGACCTCCACCTCAAACTGGGACCGGCCCCTCCGGGGACCGGTCCCAACCTTTTCGGCGAAGAAGACGAGGCTTCACGACGCGACGCGCGCGTCGCCCAAGGATACCATTTCGGTCGCCCTATGCCGGAAGCCGAGGCCTCGAAACACCTCGTGCAGGGGATGCGGCGTCGAGCCCCAAAGACGCTACCCGCCGATCGGCCAGCCGCAGCCGATCCTGACGGAGCGCGCAAATCTGGCCTGACTTTCGCCCCGCAGACTCTCGCCCTCCGAGGCTTCTGCCCCGGCTATTGGGACCCCAGGAGCCGACCACGCGGGGCGACAAGACCATCGCCGCGCACGCCGCCTGAGCGCGCTCATCCCGATCCAACCTGACCATTCCGAACGAAAACCGGTGGATGCGCCATGGTTTGCGGCGGGTCGCAAGCCGTCGCTGCGCCGCCGGGCTGCGTCAACAAACGCCGCCAGCCATTCTCGTTCGAACCTCGATCAGTGAACCCACGGCTATCCGTCTCGACCGAGCGCAAACTGGTCAGGAAATGGACCGTGCCCAACCCGGTTGCATGTCAATGTATTGTCAAATATGGTCAGTTATAGGCCTTTCAGGCCCATATTTGGATGATTACTATGAGTTCGCCGAAATCGAGATCAGCCCTTGCCCAGATGGGGAAGGATTTGCGCGCCGCACGGCTACGCCGCCAGATAACGGCGGTAGATCTCGCCGCACGCGCTGGAACCTCTCCGAACACAGTTGCGAGGCTGGAAAAGGGGGATTCAGGGGTCGCAATTGGGACCCTGGCCGACGTGCTGGTCGCGCTCGGGCTCATCGCGCGGCTGGGCGACCTTGTGGACATTCGCAAGGACGAGCTTGGTCTTGCCCTCACCGTTGAGCGCATGCCGCGACGCGCGCGCGCGCCCAGAACGCGCGGCAAAGCAAAAGAGGGAGCGACCCGGACGACGCCGGGCGCCTCGGACCCTGACGGCGCGGCATTCTGATGTCTGACAGGAGCGCTCGCGTCGCGCTTGGCCAAAGCCTCACACCCGTCGGCCACCTGCGCTTCACGAAGACCGGCCCTCGCCAATTCTCTTCGTTCAGCTACGACGCCGCGTGGCGGGAATATCCGCGCGGTTTCGCCATTCAGCCAGACCTCGCGTTGGACGGCGGCCCCTACCACGCCTCGAGCGCCGGCGGCGACACGCGCGATGCACTCGCGGGCGTGTTCATGGACGCCGCACCCGAGAGTTGGGGCCGTCGGCTGCTTGAGCGCGCCTACGGCGCCGGGCTTTGCGAGTTCGATTTTCTCACGCTCTCGGACGACCACGCCCGGCAAGGCGCGCTTCGCTTTCTGGACGCTGACGGAAAGATCATTCGCGGTGGAACGCCCGACTCCGTGCCACGCCTCATCGATCTTGAAGCGCTCACCGCGATCGCGCGCGCCTACGAGCAAGCCAAGGACATCTCGCTTGAAGATCTGCGCGCCCTCGCGGGCGCAGGCGGCTCGGGCGGCGCACGCCCCAAAGCAAACGTGCAGGACGGCGACGCGCTGTGGCTGGCGAAGTTTACATCCGTCTTCGACCAGCAACCGGTCGAGCGCGTGGAAGTGGCGACCCTGACGCTTGCCAGAGCGTGCGGCATCCGTGCGCCAGATGTGCGGCTTGAACTCGCCGCGACCCCCTTTCCCGTCGCTCTCATCCGCCGCTTCGACAGGCGCGACGGCGCGCGCATTCCCTACATTTCGGCGCGCACGGCTCTCGGCAAAAGCGCCAGCGAACTCGGCGCCTATACCGAGATCGTCGATTTCATGCGCGCCTTTGCAGCCGATCCCGAAGCGGACTTCCGCGAACTCTATCGTCGCCTGATCTTCACCATCCTGGTTTCCAACAAGGATGACCATCTCAAGAACCACGGTTTTCTCTATGTCGGCATGGGTCGATGGCGCTTGTCGCCCGTGTTCGACGTCAACCCCGCCACCGACCGCACCGCGCACCTTGAGACCGCGATCGTGGAAGGCGGACCACATGACCGATCGATCAGGCTGGCGTTCGAGGCATGCGGATTTTTCGAGATCACCAAGACGGAAGCACGCGAGATCATACGGCAGGTCGCCACCTTGATCCGCGGCGCGTGGCGCGATGCGCTGCTGAGCGTCGGCGTCAGTGGAAGCCTGGCGCGCGACTATGAGCCGGCCTTCGCGCATGAGGAACTCGATGCCGCCTTGACCATCTAGGGGGCATTGATCGTTTCGAGCCTACTACAATCTCGACTCCGCCGGTCTTCGATCTCACCTGCCTTCGTACTCGAGCCGACAACGACCGCCGGCGCCTCCTGCGTTCTTCTCGATGGCGCCATTGACGCACGCCGGGGCAGGCGTGCAGCCCACGACTTCGTCGAACTCAGGTGCAGCCGGCGCCGGTCCTTTCACGCCTCCTGATGAAACGCAGACATCCGGCGAACCGATACGAGCGCATCCAATCAGGGCCTCCATTCTGAGACGTCGCCCGAACGCGCCATCCCTCCCCTGTCGATGCAAAGTCCCGGAAGCGTCGGACGCGCGCCTGCGAGGACATTCACCTGCCGACGAGAGAATTTCGAGAAGCACAGGCTCCGCGCCGGCCACGAAAACAACCGCGCGCCGCCACTGCAGCGCGCGGTCGCCCACCCAGCCCCCCGGCGGATCGGAGGGGTTTCGAGCCAGTTGCACATGACGCCGGCGCGGGGAACGGATCCGGCGTCAGGCGTTCTCGCGCTCTTGATCCTCCAGGACATGAGGACCTTCACGCACGTCCGCCACCCGCACGCACCCTAGAACGCGCATCGCGAAAGGTATTGTGCGCTAAGATACAGACCCGAAAATTTCTTGGGCGCGCGCCCGTGACAAAGCCTTCCGGCGGCGCCTAGGCTCACCTCGGGAGACGGTCATGACGGGGGCTGGATGTGAGCCGCATCTCAACGGGCAACGAGCCGACGCTGCGACAGCTCCGCAGCGTCGCGGTCCTCGCCGATCTCTTCGAAGAAGATCTCGAGGAAGTCGCCCGCACGGTGTCCTATCTGCGCGCGTTCGCCGGCCAGAACGTCGTCTCCCATCTCGAGCGCTCCTCCAGCTTCTTCCTGGTGCTTGAAGGCCAGGTGCGGGTCCGCATGGCGTCTGCGGCCGGGCGCAATGTCGCCTTCCGACTGATCGGCGCAGGCGGGCACTTCGGTGAAATCGCCGCGCTGACCGGTGCGCCGCGCATCGCAAGCGTCGTCGCCGATACGCCGTGCCTGCTTGCCGAGATGACCGCGCCGCAGTTTCTGGACTTCATCGCGCGCCGCCCGACCGCGAGCCTCAGACTTCTGCAGTCGATGGCGCGCAACATCGTCGTCCTGACCGATCGCGTCTTTGAGCTGTCTACCTATGAACTGCGCGCGCGGCTTTGCGCGGAGCTCCTGCGCCTCGCGCGCGACGCCCCGTTGACAGACGGCGTCATCGCGATCGATCCCGCCCCTTCCCATGCCGAACTCGCCGACATGCTCGGCGCGCTGCGCGAAGGCGTGTCGCGCGAATTTCGCGTGCTCGCGCGCATGGGGCTTGTGCGCACCGGCCGACGCCACATCGCCGTGCTCGACATCGCGCGCATGCGCACCATCGTGGAAAACGAAGGCGGGATCACCGCCACACAGCTTGTCGACTGGAATGTCTGAGGCGCGCACATGACGAAACGCCGGATCGCCATCATCGGCGGCGGGCCAGGCGCACTGGCCGCCGCCTACGAACTGAGCGCAACGCCCGACCTGCGCGCAAAATACGCCGTCTCCATCTACACAGCCGGCTGGCGGCTCGGCGGCAAGTGCGCCTCGGGACGCAACCGTGACGCGCGCTGGCGCAACGAGGAACACGGCCTGCACGTGCTGGGCGGCTTCTACCACAACACGTTTGCGATCCTGAACGAACTCTACGACGCCTGGGCCACGACCTCGAGACACGCGCTCGCCTTCGACGAGGCCTTTCTTCCGCACACCGCTTTCACCGTGATGGAAAACCGTCGCGGCGCGTGGCGATCGGTGCGTGTCACCTTCCCCCGGACCGACGGAAGTCCCGGCGTCAATCCCAAGCCGCTCTCCTTGCCGCTCGTCTTCCAACGCCTGCTTTCATGGACCGCCGGTCTGTGGGGCGCCAGATCCGACAGCGCGGGAAAGCACTTCGCTTCAGGCGCCGGCGCGGTCGCTTTCGAAGCGCTTGCGCGGCGATTTTCCGCCGCGCCGCTTGAAGAAATGGCGCTCAAGGCCGACGTGCTGATGGTCGCAGAGCCGCCGGTCGCGATGGCGCAGGCTGCCGAAGCTGAACTTGGCCTCTACATCGCCGACATCGAGGCGCTGCTCCACGCGGCTCGAGATGGCGTCGCCCTCGCCGATGTCGAAGCGATGACCGCCGGGAGAGACGATCACAGGCCGGGCGTGCACGGCGCGGACTGGCTCGCGCTTGCGGGCCTTGCCCTCACCGTCGCCCGCGGCCTCCTCGCAGACCGCGTCGCCCGACGCGGCTTCGACAGCCTCAACCACCTCGATGCGCGGGCCTGGCTCGTGCGTCACGGCGCCGGTCCGCGCATCGCCGACAGCTGCATCGTCGCCTCGGGCTATCACTACGCCTTTGCCTTCGTCGACGGCGATCCACGACGCCCCGATTTCGCCGCCGGCGTCGCGCTGCGCGGTCTCCTGCGCATGTTCTTCACCTACGAGGACGCCGTCTTCATCCACATGAACGGCGGCATGGGCGAGATTTTCGCCACGCCCTTCTACGAAGTGCTGCGCGCGCGCGGCGTCGACTTCCACTTCTTTCACAAGCTCACGAATGTAACAGCAAAGGCCGGGCGCGTTACCGCGCTCATCGGGCGACGACAGGCGATCGTTACGCGCGGACCAGGCGCCTACGATCCCCTCGTGGCGCACAGCGGGCGCCTGTGCTGGCCGAGCGCGCCGGATCTCGACCAGATCGAACCGCCCGATCCATCAGACCAGACCGAAGACGACTGGAGCTATGGCGGCGAAGGCGCCGATGATTTCACCCTGCTGGCGGACCGCGACTTCGATGACGTCATCCTCGCCGCGCCACCCGCTGCGCTCGCGCCCGCCGCGAAGGCGCTCGCGCGGCAATCGAACGCCTGGCGGCTCATGCTCGCCGCAAGCGCCACAACACCGACCCTCGCCGCCCAGATCTGGCACGATCGCGCACCGCAGGTTCTCGGCGCCGCCTATGGCGGCATCGCCACCGCCTATGAAGCGCCGCTCAGCACCTGGGCGGACATGTCCATGCTAATGGACCTTGAACTTCCCCGCGCCGATGGACGCCCGCTCGCAGCGCTCAGCTATTTCTGCGGTCCCGCAAGCGTGCGCCACGGCGACGGCGCCCAACAGCTCCAGCACTGGCTTGCACGCCATGCACGACGCCTCCTGCCGGGCTTGCCTGAGCCCGACAATGCACCCGAGGAAGTCGAGCGGCATGTGCGCTTCAACACCAATCCAAGCGACCTCTACGTGCTCTCGCGCGCGGGAACGATAAGCGCGCGCATGGCCTGCGACCAGACAGGCTTTTCCAACCTCTTCGTGGCCGGCGACTGGACCAAGAACGGCGCCGACGTCGGCGCGGTCGAGGCCGCAGTCATGAGCGGACGCCAGGCGGCGCGCGCCATCTGCGGTTCACCCCGGGCGATCTACGGGGAGCGCGACTTTGACTGAAACGCGCGTCGATCTCGTGGGATTTGATCTTTCGGGGTTTTCGCGCGCGTTCGAACGCCTTGTCGCCGAAAGCGGCGCAGCGGCGGCCGAGCGCATCGCCGACGCGCTCACCAGCGGCGAGGCGGCCGTTGCGGCGCTTCTTGCCCCGTTCGGGTTCACCTTCGCCGACACAACGGGCGATGGCGGCTTCTTTGTGCGCCCCTCCGCCACATCGCCCGATCGCGAGGCCCGCAATGAGGGCGACGATCCCCAGGCGGCGATCGCCGACGCCGCACGCGCGCTTGGCGATGCAACCGGACTGCATGTCCGCTCAGCGCGCGTTCTTGGACACGCTGCGCGCCTTGCCCTTGCGGCGGGCACGCGCGCCCAGACGCATGTGTGGATCGGCGAAGGCGTCGTGGCGCTGCATCGCGCGCTCGCCCGCGCGCCGCGGGGGCAAGACGGCGAAACACCCTTTCCCATCCTTCGTCGCGACGTGCAGGGCGCATTTCTGGGCGAGAAAGCCGCCACCGGGGAAATCGCCGATGCAGCGGTCGCCTATTGCCGCCTCTGGTCGCCCGACGCCGCCCTGACGCGCACGAGCGAAGCCCTCATCGACGCGATCCAGCACGTGGGCGAGGCGGCCCTCCTCACCGACGCGCGCCTCGCCCGGGTATCGCTCGACGACAAGGGTCTTCTGGCGCGGCTTGAATTCGACGGCGCGGACCTTGAGGCGCGGCGGTTCGCGCGCGCGGCCGCAGAGGAGATTTCAGCCGCGCTCCTCGCACGCGGACACATGCCGGCTTTCGGTCTTGCGGCCGGTCCGGTCTATCGCGGCCCGCTTGGCTTGGGGGGACGCAACACCCACGGCGCATGCGTCAACCTCGCCGCCAAACGCGCCGCCGCCGCCGCAGACGGCGACATTCTGGCGGACCCATCCTTTCTTCAGTCAACGCCAGGCGTCGCCCGCACGCGCACGCGCGAGCCGCACGCCGTCGAGCGGTCGGAGCTTCTCCTGACGCGCACGCGGCTCGCGGAAGGCCAGCGGCTCATCATGCTGGAAGGTGAAGCCGGCATCGGCAAGAGCGAGACGCTGCGCGCGCTCGCCAAAGTCTTTGCGGAAGTGCGTCACCCCCACGTCCTGCTCGCCTGCCGCCAGGAACGCAGGCTTGCCCCCCTTGACGGCCTCATCTCCATCGCGCGCAAGCGCAGAGCCCTCGTCGGCGCCGAGGGGGCCCGCGCCGTTGCACATCCCATGTTTCCAGACGCGGTGAAGGACCAGGAAAGCGAGGCCGCTGAGCGCGTTGTCGCGCTCTGCATCGATGAAGATCTCGACTTCGACGCCGCGCGCAAGCGTCTTCGCGTGGCGACGCCGCGGCTTGAACCGCTGCGCGCGGCGGTGCTTGAGCGCATTGTCGGCGCAGGCTCCCTGACGCTTCTCATCGACGATATCGCTTTTCTCGACACCCCTTCGCGCATCGGCCTTGAGCATGTCGCGCGGTCGGACGCGGGCGTCGCTGTGGTCGCGACACGTCGCACGTCACGCGCAAGCGAAGCGGGTGATGCGCGCGGCGAAAGCGTCCACACGGAAAGTGCGCGGGCCGACGACGCCCGCCCCGAGGACGCCGACTGGCGTCGCGTGGCGCTCCAGCCGCTCGACGACGCACACATGGACGCAATGCTCGCCCCCCTTGCCGCAGGCGACCACACGCTTGCCCGCACAGCCCGCGACATCGCCGGCGGCAATCCCCTCCTTGCGACCCAGGCCGTCCTTGCGCTGCAGGACGCGCCGATCGATGCCGCCCACGCCCGCGACGTCCACGCCGTCATCGGCCGGCGGATGGGTGAACTCGGCGCCGGCGAGACGCTGCTCATGCGCGCGGCCGCTGCGGCGCGCCGCCCGCTGGCGGCGCAATCGCTTGCAGAGATCTGCGCCCGTGTCGCCCCCGATATTTCAGTGACCGGCGCCCAGGAACGCCTGATCGCCAAACGCCTGCTTGCCGTCGACGTCGCCGAGGCCGCAGAGAGCGCAGGGCGCCTCGCGCCCGTCCACGCGCTGGTGATCGACGTCACCCGACAACGCACGCCCCGCTCCGTTGCGCGCGCCTTCGCAGTCGCCGCCGCGCGTCAGGCGGATGCCGACACCGGTCACGGCGCCAAGCTAGACGATGGCGCGCGCGCCGACTTCTGGCGCGCCGCCGACAGTCCTGCGCGTGCTGCAATCCTTTCAGCGCGCGCCGGGCGCGCAGCGCTTGACCTCGGCGCCCACGAAGCCGCCCGCGCCCACTATGACCGCGCGCTTGAAGCCGCCGGCGCGACGCTTGACGCCAGGCGCGCGCGCTGGCGCGCCGACCGCGCCGTCGCCGGCTGGGGATTGGGACAGATCACTCGCGCCGCTGAAGACGCCGACGCGTGTCTTTCGCTGCGCGCCGACCGACGCATGCGCACACGCGACCCAGGCGCTCTGCTTCAAGCCGCCGTCATCCGTGCGGAGACCGCGCAGTTCCAGGGCGATCTGGGTGCGATCGTGCGCGCCAACCGGCTTTCGTGGCGCTTCGCGCGCGCGCCCGGAGACCGCCTGCAGGCGCTCGGGCGGAGCTATGCCTTTCTCGGCTATCTCCTGGGGCTGGCGCGTCTTGCACCCGTCTCGCGCGCGATCCACGACGCTGGCGCGCGCCTCGAGCACGGCGGCGACCGACGCCCCGCCGCTTTCGCGCTCGCCGCACGCGGGGTCCTTGAACTTGCCTTCGGCCGCTGGCCGCAGGCGTACAAAACGCTCGACGCGGCCCACGCCGCGTGCGCCGCCCCGCGCGAACCCCACCTCCAGGAGGTCGTCGAAACGCTCAAAGGTCTCGGCTTCTATTTCAGCGGCCGTTTCGCCGCCGCCGCAGAAGCCTATGAACGCCTCGACACCATGGCCGCCACTCGCGGCCACGATCTTCATCGCGGCTGGGCCGCCTATGCGCGCGCCCAGACACGCCTCGCGCGCGGCGATCCCGGCGGATGTCTTTCCGATCTCGACATCGCCGCACGCTGGCTCGCCGCCGACGAGGACGCGCAATCGCGCATCATCTGCGCAGGCGTTCGACCACAGGCGCTCTGGGCTGCAGGACGGCGCGAGGAGGCGACCGCAAGCGCCATCGCGGCGCTCAGGATCGATGTGCCGCCGACCAATTTCGGATCGCTTGAGGGCTATGCGGGACCAGCGCACATCCTGGCGATGACGCTGGCGCACACGTCCCCGGACACGCCCTCCTCTGCGCGCAACGCACTGCAACGCCACGCCCGCAAGGCGCGCGCACGCCTTGAGGCCTATGCGCTTGTCTTTCCCATCGGCCGCCCACGCGCAGCGATAGTGAAGGCCTGGCTGTTTGCCGGCGCCAGTCCGGCTGCCGCGAGAACAGCGGCGCGACGCGCTCGTCGCCTCGCCGTCCGCTACGCCATGCCGCTTGAAGCGCGCCACGCCCGCGCCGCACACGCCTTCGTCAGCACCCGCCCTTCCTGAGGAGCCCGCCCATGACTTCGCGTCTTCCCGATTTTGTCGACGCTCCTGGACGCCTCGTGGGCGCAGCACCCTACCGCTCGGACGGCGCAGTGCTCTGGGGCGCATTCCTCAATGGCGGACGCAGCGCCCAACAGCGCGCGTGCGACCGCCTCCTCAACACACCGTGCGGCGGCGCATTTGCGTTTCGCGTTCTGTCGCGCACCGTGCTCTATGCGGCGCTTCTGGCGGAACGCACCTATTCGCTGCATCCACGCGACGCCGGACGCGGCGCCATGCGCGAGCGTGACATCGGCTTTTGGTCGCTCGTCGTCGGCGGACCACGCGGCGATCTCACTCGATGGCGGCTCTACTGGCTGCCCCACTTTCTCTTCGTCGACAGCGCCTCGGCAATGGCGAGCGGCCGGGAGGTCTACGGCTACTTCAAGGACATCGGCGCCTTCACCTTCGCCGGTTCGCCGACCCACGATCCACGGATGGTCATCGCGGTGGAACACATGAAGCGGTTCGACCCAGCGGGCATCGCGGCGAGCGCCCCGCTTGTGCATCTCAAGGGCAAAGCGCCCGGCGCGCTGCATGACGCTGAAGACTTCACCCGCCTGCTCGCATCCTCCGCCGAGGCGCCGCAGGCCGCGCCCGCGCCCGCGCCCGAGAGTGGGACCGAAACAGGGACCGACGCACCCTTCGCAGACGCGCTCGACTCCGAGATCGTCGATGCGGTCGCCGCCGATGCCGGGGGCGATCCCGCAGAATTCACCCGCAAGGCGCCGGACGCACGCGAGGTGCGTCGGTACCTCGAAGGCCTGCTTGCAGGCCTGAAGCCGCCACGCATGGGATTGCCGACCGTCCTCCTGAAACAGATACCCGACGCCGAGGAGCCGCTTGCCGCCGCTCACCTCTCGATCGTCACGGTCGAACCTGTTGCAGACACGGTGCGCGCCTTCGCCACGGTGCGCGGCGCCTTTGAGCTGGTGATCGAACCGTCCGACAGCCATCCGATCGGAGCGACGCTAGGGCTTGCACATCGTACGCCCCTTTCCACGCTCTTCCGCGTCGACATGGACTTCACCGTGCCGACCGGGCGCACGCTCTGGCGCGGGTAGATCTCAAGCAAGACATCGTCGGCACACGAACGCCGCGTTGACGCCTGACGCGATGCGGACAGGGGGCAATGCGGCGCGCACAGAGAACGCGCGCCGACCCCGTCGTCGCGCATTCGGTTCCATCCCTCGCCAACGTCCCGGGATCGCCGCCTTGCGATCGCTTTCGCCCTCATGCCTCTCCCCACGCCGCGCTCGCGCGTGCGCCAGCGAAATCGCCCGCGCCTGCGCGCGCGTCGAGGGACGCTTGCGCTCTGGCGCCCTCGACCCGCGCGCACGACAGCGCGGGCATGACGCAAACGGGTCGCACGCGCGACCCCGGCGTTCGCATTTCGCCGCCGGGCGCCTCCCTGGAGGACCCCATGACCAAGATCGCCCCCACCGCAGACGCCGTCGAGACCGCCGTCGCGACCGAACGTCCGCAGGTCGATGACGCAGCCATGACAATCGCTGCGTCAGACGCCGACGCTTCGCTCACCCGCCTCATTCCGCTCCGGAAGCTCAAGCTGCATGAGGACAATGTCCGGCGCACCGATCGCACCGGAGAAATCGAAGCGCTCGCCGCTTCCATCCACGCCCACGGCCTGCTGCAGAACCTTGCCGTCGTCGCCCTTGGCGATGATCGCTACGGCGTTGTTGCTGGCGGACGACGCCTCGCTGCGCTGAAGCGGCTCGCGCGCGACGGACGCATCGCCAAGGACTTCGAGGCGCCGTGCCTCGTGCTCACCGCCGAACAGGCGCGCGAAGCAAGCCTTGCGGAGAACACCCAGCGCACCGCCATGAATGTGATGGACGAAGTGGAGGCGTTCGCCGCGCTGGTCGACGCCGGCGCCGGCGTCGATGACATCGCGCGACGCTTCGGCGCAACGGTCCGCCACGTGGAGCAACGCCTCGCGCTCGCACGTCTCTCCCCGAAGATCCGCACCGGCTACCGGAAGGGCGATCTCACGCTCGACGTGGCGCGCGCTTTCTGCCTCGCGTCCGACCACGCGACGCAGGAACGGGTCTACGCGCACTTCGCCAAGCCACTCACCCAGGCCCATGTGGTCCGCCACGCCCTGAGCCAGGGTCGCATTGCGGCATCCGACAGGATGGCGCTCTTTGTCGGCGTGGAGCGCTATGAAGCGGCAGGCGGCCGGCTCGTGCGCGATCTCTTCGAAGACGGCGTTGCGTTTCTCGAAGACGGCGCACTCGTCCAGCGCCTCGCACACGAAAAGCTGCAAGCCGCCATCGACGGCTACCTCGCCGAAGGCTGGGGATGGGCCGAAGTCCGCAGCGGCCACCATCAGGCCGAGGGGTGCGTAAGCGAGCGACTTCAGCCCACACGGCGGCGCCCGAAACCCGCCGAGAAGCGCGCGATCGAGGCCGCGCGCGCAGACCTCGCGCGACTGGAAACCGCCGTGGCGACGGCCGCAGACGACAGCCCCCTCTGGATCGAACGCGACGCGGCAGAAGCAAGTCTCGACGCGCTCGAAAACGCGCTTTGCGTCTTTGACCCCACACTCATCGCCCACGCGGGGGTCGTGGTGTCGGTGGACCATGACGGACGACTGCACGCCTCCCGCGGTCTCATCAAGCGCACGGATTTCAAGGCGCTGGAAAAGGCGCGCACGCACGCCGTCGGCAGCGGCGGAAACGCCGACGACGACGCCCCACGTGCACGCGACGAGGACGCGCCGGCTGCGCGCACCAGGCTCCCGAAGACCCTCGCCTGCGCACTCACCACCGCACGCACCATCGCCATCCGCACCGAGATCGCGCAGCGCCCTGACGTCGCGCTCGCACTCCTCGTGGACGTTCTCGCCGCACAGGCCGCGCGCGCGTCCCTGCCCGGGATCGCGATCACCGCACGGATGACAGCGCTGACGGACGCACACTACGCAACGCCCGCTGAGAGCGAGGACGACACCGACGACGGTGACGCTGCCGGCGGATCGCTCGCCCGCCGTCTCGCCACGCCGGTCGATGCGCTGCTTCTGGAACTCGCCGGTCTCCTCGCGGCCACGCTCGACTTCTCCCACGAGGACGCAGCGCCCGCCGACCGCCGCGTGCAAGCGCTCGGCGATGAAATTTCAGCGGCGCTCGACCTCGACATGCGGCGCTTCTGGAACAGCGATCTCGACTTCTGGACGAGAGCGCCCAAGGCGTTCACGCTGGCTGCGCTCGAAACGGCGCCCGCAATCGCTGCACTCCCGGACGCCGAACGCCGCGCACTCCTCGCGCGCCACGCCACGCTGAAACGGGCCGATCTCGCCGGCGTGGCGCTCGAAACGCTGGGCGACGCGGGCTGGCTGCCAGACCTTCTCGTCACGCCGCTCGCGGCCGGCGCGCTTGCACTTACCGAAGCCGCACACGCCGCACTCGACGGCGCGATCTGATCCCGAGCCGCCCCACGTCCCTTCACCCCGCCGTCGCGACGCGACGGCGGGGCTTTCCTCATGGAGCATCAAGATGACCGCTGCCCCACAATCCTCCTTCCGCGCATCGCGCGCGCCACGCGACATCGCCGGCGACATCACCGCGCGCATCCTCGAAGACCTCGACAAGGGCGTTCTCCCGTGGCGCAAACCCTGGGACAGCGCACGCACCGAGCCCTGCCTTCCGCGGCGCGCCACCGGCGCGCCCTATCGCGGTGTCAATGTCGTGCTGCTCTGGTCAACGACCGTCGCGCGGGGATTTCGCTCGCCCTACTGGTTGAGCTTCCGCCAGGCGGCAGCACTCGGCGGCCATGTCCGCCGGGGCGCGCGCGGCGAACGCGTCGTCTACTATGGCCACGCCGCGCGGACGCCGCCGACTGCAGATGCTCACGCGCCGAAGGAAAGCTTTCGCTTCCTGAAATCCTATGTCGTGTTCAACGCCGACCAGATAGAGGCCCTGCCGCCGCACTTTCATCCCGGACCTGTCGCGGGCGAGACGATGCCGGAGGCCTCGCACGACGCCTGGTTTGCAAAGCTCGGCATTTCGCGCATCACCACCCGCGATACCGCCGCCTACTTGCCCCGTCGCGACGTCATCGCGATGCCGCCGCCGGCCGCGTTCGACACCCCGGCGCACTTCGCAGCCACACTCAATCATGAGGCCTGCCACGCTACCGGCGCCACTCACCGGCTCGACCGCACGCTGGAGGCCCGCTTCGGCACGCAAGCCTACGCCGCTGAAGAACTCGTGGCCGAGATCGGCGCCGCCATTCTCGGCGCCCATCTCCATCTGCCGCCCCATCACATTCACGACCACGCCGCCTATATCGGGTGCTGGATGAAGCTTCTTCAGCACGACAAGCGCGCCTTCCTCACGGCGGCCGGCAAGGCGCAGGCCGCCGTCGACTGGCTGCTCGCCAAAAGCCCCGCCCCGGCTGGTGCGACCGGCGCCTCCGGCGACGGAGGCGGCGATGTCGAGACTTGAACGCATCGTGGCGGCGCTGGGCGGAACCCTCCTCGGCAACGGACGCCGGGCGCTCATCCCCGGGCCCGGCCACACCTCGCACGACCGCTCGGTCTCGCTCACCCTCGCCGAGGACGGTCGGGTGCTCGTGCATTGCTTCAGCCCGAGAGACGACTGGCGCGCCGTGCGCGATCACCTGCGTGCGCGAGGTCTTCTCGACGACGCGCCGCCCGACGGACGAGCGCCGCCCATCGAACGCCCGCTCGTCGTTCAGCCGCGCGTGGAAGACAAGACCGCACGCGCACGCGCCATCTGGAGCGAGGGCGTCGTCGTCGAGGGCACGCCTGCACACCGCTATCTCCATGCCCGCAGGATTGCGCACGGCGCGGCAAGCGCAGCGCTTGCCTTCCACTCCCGCGCCAGCGCACTCGACGACAGGCGACGACGTCCCGCGCTCCTCGCCGCCATCGAGGACAATGCGGGCGCCCTGCAGGGCGTGCAGATCACGCTCCTGTCGGCGCACGGCGCATGCAAGGCGCCGGTCGCGACGCCGCGGCGCGTGGTGGGGCGTCTTCTGGGCGGCGCTGTGCGCCTGCACGCACACGGCGCGACGCTTCTCGTCGCTGAAGGAGTGGAGACCGCGCTTGCAGCGTCACAAGCGCTCACCTTGCCGGCTTGGGCCGCTCTCTCCGCCTGGAACCTTGCGCACTTCAACCCGCCCGGCGATATCGCGCGGCTTGTGATAGGCGCCGACAATGGCGACGCCGGCGCCCACGCCGCCCACACGCTGCTTGAGACGCTCGCGGAAACACGGCCCGAAATCGCTGTCGAGATCGCTTCACCACCGCCTGCCTTCGGCGACTGGAACGACTGGGCCTGCGCCGGAAACAGCTGATGCGGCCGCGCACCCTGCGACGCGGCCCTCGCTCTGCGAGCGCGCCGTGTCCCAACGGGGCGTCCGCCTGTCCCGATTGCATCCGGATCCATTTGTGCAAGGCGCGACGTCATTGAGATGATATGACCGCCCGGCTTCATTCGCTGATGGACGTGCGCGGCGCGACTTCGCGCGCCGCAATCCGGTGCACGGCGCTAAAGCCAGGCGCCTCATCGCCAATGGCGGGTAGTCAGCGTCCAGGCGATCAATGAAGTCACATCCCTCGCACGACGCAAACTCGCCCTGACCGGGGCAGCCGACCCGAGAAAGCACCCGAAGCCCTGAACGCCAATCTTGAGCTTGCCCCCGCCTACACTCAGCATTCACCATCGTGCGCCGACGCGTGCCTGCGCGCATGCAGCAAGCATCTACGATGCTTCGATTGCTGCTGCTGCTGCACTGGAAAGAGGTTGCGGCGAGGGTGTGAGTGAAGCCTTGAGGCACGGACGGTTGTTCTACTCGCTGCGCATCGAGAGCCCGTTTCGCTGTGAGCGCGTCGCCAACGTCCTGACACTTGCCGTGCCGTTCGCATTGACGGCCAGACGCACGCGCGTCAGCGCACGTTCGAGATCGAATTCTTCACAGTGTCGTGCCTGGTCTTCATGATGTTCGAGATGGCCGTGTAGCTGCGATTTTCGTGTTGCATCTGGCTCTGCAACTGCAGGTACTGCAGGTTGAAGCTCATCTGCGTCTCCTGCATCTGCCGGGTTGCGGCGAGGAGCTGGTCACGACCCGCAGCTCCTCTCGCCTGTGCTGCCGCCATCTCATTTCTCAGCCGTTTGCGTTCAGCAATCAGCAATGACACACGCTCGACAGTCTGCCCGTCCGCCTCGGCGAGCGCCCGCTCTTCGGGTGTCCGGGCCAGGAGGCGCATCTCCGCGACGGCGGCGCGCGCCTCCAGAAGGGCGCCGGCCTCTTCCTGATCGAGGTTTCGCAGGTCTACCGACGGTGCGGGCGCCGCAAACCGGCTGGGCGTCTCGGCTCCAGCCGCTCCCGCAAGGCCCGAGGAAACGATTGCTGCGATCATCAGCGCGAGAATGCGATTGCGCATCGAGAGGCCTCCGAGCCGAACATCGATGCGGGAATATAGCGCAACAGCCGGGAAACCGCGTTGCCATTTCTCCCGGACCTAGAGGCGCCATGGCGCTGTTCCAGGTGCGCGAACGCGCGTGAAGCCGCTGGAACCGGGTCCGTCCCGACGTGGATCGCCCCTGAAACGCAGATCGAGCGATCGAGAACGCCGCGCTGGCGCCGTCGATGACGCCCTGTATTCTTCGCCGAACGCTTCCGGCCGGTCTTCGAGGGCCACAACGTCGGCGAATTCCGGTTTGCGATCTCTACGGTCACCCTCACGGAAGTGCTCGCAGGCCCGCCAAGCCACACCTCCCCACTAGAAAATGCTCACCTCGCCCGCCAGGTTTCGAGTAGCCATCCATGGCGTCTGTCGCCCAGCGCTGGCTTGATACACCTGCCGCCGGACCGCCCTGTAAAGCTCGATGTGCTCGATCCGGCCATTGCCATCTACGTCCGTTTGCGTACGGTCCCTGAGCGCGCGCGTAATCGCCAAGGAGAACACACCGCGGCTCTCACCGCTGGCCTCGTAACTCAACTCGCGCGCCTTCGACGCTGCGAAGAGAACGATGGAGCGTTGTACACCCACAGAACTGTCAAACGCCGCCTCATTGCTCGCCGCGAGATTCGCCGCGCCTGAGTGGCATGCGTCGAGAAAAAGCACGACAGTTCCCGCGGAGGATAAGAGCGCAGCCTCCACTTCCGCCCACGCTATCCCGGTACGGGCGATCGCGTTTACATCGAGATCATGGCCCGCGAGATAGTACTTGCCATCGTACATCAATCCGTGGCCGCCAAAGAAGAGAACGAGCTGGTCATCGCTACCGGTCTGCGCCGCCGCGATCCGAATAGCCTCCAGGATTGAGGTTCGCGTGGCCCCCACGTCGCTCAATACCATCGCATCGACAGATTTGAACGTCATTGAGCCAATTGCCGCGAGTTCCTGTGAAAATGCTCTCGCGTCAGCTACCCCGCCTTGCAGATCGCCGTCAGGGATCCCGGGATAGCGGTCAACCCCGATGAGGACTGCGCGCAAACGTGATTGTGGTAGACCGGGCAGCTTCACGAAGGTCGTGACAACCGGCCCACGCTGTCCTGAAGCGCTGGTGGCGAATGCGGAGACCCAGGCGCCTCCGGGCGATACTGGCAGCGATGTTTCCGCTGCGCCTCCAACCAATTGGACGGGTCGCAGCGAGCGGCCATTTATCGCGAATACCGCTCCCGACGCGGCTTCACCGCCGCGATGCGTCACACTGGCCAACACGTGGCCGTTGGCGGCTGTGGCTTTGAGCTCCACGATAGGCGGGGTGGCGGGACGCATCGGAGCGCTGGCCACTTCTCCGGCAAGCAGAGCCTGCCGAACAGCCTCAGGCTGTGGCTTCCACCCGACGATGTCAGCAAGCGGTACGTGCTGGCGCGACGCCGGGAAGTAAAGGCGCATATGTTGAGCGCCCTCGAGAGTGGCGTCGTACGCTCCGCTGGCAATACGGATCGCGATCTCGTCATCGACATACGCGCCTTCAGCAATGCGCTTTCCCGTCACCCCGAAAAAGGTCATACGACCGTCGGATGATAACTGAACGAACGACTTCGCGTCGCGCAGTCCGAAGAGTTGATCACCCTCCTCCCCTCGGTTCAGTTGAACACGCGTGAATGTGCCGGCCGCCGGATCGACAACATATGCCTCGGGATCGATCGGATGCTGGATGAGCAGCCGCCCTTCCGAAAGCGCAATGTACTTGAGGTAGTGCGGCTCAGCTTCACCAGAGTTGGCGTTGAGCCAGCTGCCCACGGAAAGCTGCCCAAGAAATCGGCACGCTCCTCGATGACGCATGAAGTAATAGGTGACGGCGGATGCCGGCGCTCCGTTGCCGTTGCTGAATTTGATGTGGTCCAGCTCAAGCGCGGTCGCGCCTGTCCTAAACACGCCACCCGCAAGAAATTCTCCGAACGCGCGGTCGGTCACATAGTGACGAACCTCGCCTTCTCGGCCCCTAGCAGCCTGGAGGAAGGCCTGATCTCGTTCGCGCGGCGAGCATCGGACACTCCCCGTCCGGTCCTCCCTGGGTTGCTCCACAATCAACTCCAGCGCGTTGAGCGCGCCAAGCCGGGCCCTGACGCGTTCCGTCAAAACGTCGCCCGTAGGAACCGCGCCACCGGATGTGCTCCGCGGTCGAGCGCCTCGGCCCGCATCCGCAGATCTCTGCGCCGCCGTCGGTCGCACGCCAGGACGGGCGGCGAGGCCACCCGTCAGAATGCCCGGCGCGCTTGGCGTGTTGACATTGCCGCCGAGATGGTAGGACCAAATCGATCCGCGCCCGACAGCCACCGCAATCCCCGCAGGCGCTTTCGTGTCGTCTTCGTCATCGCTCGTCGCATGAATTTCGAACACGTCTTTGGCCGCAAAGCCCACGAGCACACTCGATCTGTCTTCTGCGATCGCCATGTCGAAATCTTCGCCCGACGACGCACGGGCTCCGGGCGCTCCGCTCATGCGATTGCACCATTCAGTGGCTTGATCGCGACCGACGTCATCGCTCACACAGTCGAGATACGGACTCAAGTACGCGGTGCCTCCCCAAGTGATCTGGTCAAGGCGTACGAAGCCGTCGTTCATCTCGCTCGTATATCGATGAACAACATACTCTTCTGTCCAGGTTTCGCCGGAAAGAACGTCGAGAAGAGTGAGATTCTCAGCGTAGGGCTTCGAAAGTTCATGACCTGCAAAGCCGAGAAACCGCTGGGTCGGCGAGACAAATATAAGCCTGCCCTTTCGACCAAATACGGTTTCGCCGGAATCGGCCGAAACTACGCGAAACTCGTCCTTGTAGGCGTCGACGCGAAGACCGTATCGTGACAGGTCATATTGGCGTTGTGGGGTCTGATCGGCCCGAACAGCTTCAGCGATGACGATGCGCGGCTCCGCCTCGGCAATGCGAATGGTCGCGCCGCCGAGACGCAGAGCCGCTACGATGCGGCCATTCTCATCAATATCGACGACGTGCGCTTCAACGCTCTGTGAAGCGCCCGCGAAGAACCGGTAGGTGAGGGAGACAGTCTCGGCCTTTCCACCCGACAATGGCACGAGAATGCGAAACAAACTCTGCCGGAACGCCGCACAGCGTGGGAGCGCCGCACCGGAGGGGAAAACACCGAGCAGAATATCTCTCTCGTCGCTGGAGCGGACGCGCACCGCATCGTGGGACGAGACAACCAGATATCGAAGGTGCGCCACGTTGTTGATCGGCATAGGCGCGGCATTCACCGCGATTTTCGCTCCCTCGCCCCAACGGACGTCGGCAGGCGCCTCAATACTTCCCTGCGCGCGTTGGGTCGGCGGATCTTCAGAACTCGAACGGGACGGGCAACTCGCTTTCAACGGAATGGTGATTGCAGCTTTTTGAGCCGCACCGGCGGCCTTGGTGGAAGTCGTTGCGACCTGCTTGGCAGGGTCGCCCGCAAGTTGTGCAAAGAAGAACCCCCATCCAGCGACGGCTGCAACGACGATACCCACAGCCGCGACAACCGCGACAGCCACAATTCCTCGACGGTCTGTCCCAAGCATCGCGCACCCCTCGCCCTTGCTCTGGTCTAGTGAAACAGCTCGGCGCGCGTAGTCAAATTCATTCGGCCCCGCCTGCTTGGCGGAGGTCTCGGCCTGGTCTGGAATTTGTGTTGGAAGTCCGTCGGACAAGTATTCCGTTGGAAAAGACCGAGGCGAAATCGCCATGGCGGGCGCGCTCAGGCATCGGGCGGTCGGCCTCATGGTCCGCCGCCCCACCTTCAGGCGGGGATCAGCTTTGCCATCTTCCGTAGGTTCTGAGCGGCGGCGGCGAGGAGGAATTCGTCGCTGGCGCCTCGTGGTCCTCTCAGCCGGAGCCGATCAAGTTTCAGAATTCGCTTGACGTGCGCGAAGGCCATTTCGACCGTCTTTCTTCACATCGGGAGACAACGTACTCGGGCGTTGTTGCGATCGCGCGCGCGACATCACGGGCTTCCTCGTGGTTGCTGCGCAGTAGTTTCTTGCTGGGCGTTTCGGGACTGCATCGCGGCTTCAAGGGACACGCACTGCAATCTTGCTTGCTGACATGGTACCGGTAGAGGTCGTCCTTGGGCGGCTCGCCTTCGCCGCGCGACTGGCGGTCCAGCATTGCTGGAGCGGCTTGCCGGCGGGACAGGTATAGCTGTCCGCTAAGCCATCGTATGCAAATTCGCCTCGAGATAAACCGTCATCGCCACGCTCACCCTTGTCGAAGACGGGTATGTGCGGCTCGATGCCTTTCTCGTTGACCAGCCAGCCCACTGTTCTCAGAATTGAGAGCACTCCAATAATGTACTAATGTGAGAGTTTCTCCCGTTGCACGACCCAATCAGGGCAGGTTGCTCTCTCCTCCGTCGTCAGCGGCTGACCTTCGATCTGGTTCACAAACGCAGTCTGGTCTGGGCTGTAGTCCACCACAACGGCGTCACTCAGACCTGTCATTGATGCGCGCAATCCAAAGCGCTTTTTCCAGTTGGCCAGCTCCGTGGCGCTAAGCCCGCCTTCCCCCGCGCCGTCGATGATAAAGGCCATGTCGCGCCCGTTTCGGTCGTCGCGTTGGGCTCCGGTAGGCATGAGCCGAGCAATTGCGAGGCGATACTGCCAGTTCGCGGGCGCCGCAGTGTTGGAGAGACTGTCGCGAATTTGACTCGCGCGCGCTGCGATCGCCCCAGGTCTGTTTGCACGATGGCCTTGAGCGAACACGCCATTTGTGTGGGTTGAGCGATCCAGAAAGAAGGCATAGTCGACCTCACTTGGAGCAATGCCAAGCTCGCGATAGAGCGCAAAGAAGGCGTCCATTTTCCCGCCGTCATAGTCGCGTGATTTGTAGACCGCCTCATAGACCTCCTGCGTGACGCGATGGCTGCCGACGCGCCCCAGTGCTTCGGCCCAAATGCCTGCGCGCGTCGCGTCAAGCCAGATCGTGCAGGTGAAAAGCTCTGTGTCGCTCACTTGCTCGCGTGATCGAGGTGTCGTGCGTTGCTGGTCGCTGACACGAGTGGCTAGGCCGAGCACGCGTCGCAGGGCTCCGTACTCAGGCCCAAATGCATCGCGGACGAGAGTCGGATCGCGCCGCTCCGTTTCGATCAAGACAGCTTGAATTTCGCGCCCCCCGCCCAAGGTGGCTCCACGAGGTCCCCACGTGATCATGCTGTCGTCATTCGTACGACAAGGAGCTTGTCGACGTCCGCCCGCAAGAGGTCGTTGACAAAAATTCCAGTGAGCGGGCTTCCCAAACGGAGTGGCTTCGTAGGTGAGTACGAGCGTCATCGCCCTGTCATGCAAGGTTGGCAGAGCGTCACCACGAAAGAGTTCTCGCCAAAACTCGGCAGTGACTGTTGCGCCTCCTCCAAGGGAGTCCCGCGCGAACTCGGAGTAGGCAGGCAGCTGCTGCACGCGTCTAACAGCTTCGGCGGTCGTTCGGTTGAACTTTCCATCAGCGACGACCCTCGCCGCCAGGCTGGGATCGACATCGGCGAGCAGTACCTTCAGTCGTGCCTGCAGCCGCGCAACCGGACCAAACTCACCATCCCACAAGACAAGCGAAGGCGATCGCTCAACGTAAGAGTAGAGGACGTTGCCTGCTTGCCGTGCTGACGCAGGCGCTGGAACAGCGAACGCCCCCGCCACCAACGCCCACGCGATCGCCGCTACCAACGTTTTGCGACTACCAAGCATGCTCACTACCTCCCCCGATGGTCTACCTAGGAGCCTACAATCTCACTGGCCGATGCCAACTAGATTTCGAGTTCTTGGCCGGCACCTGGTTCCATGGCCGTTCCTCAGCCTACCCACACGCGCTCGCCGGCCGAAGCGGACCATCAACACCGAGGCCGACTTATTGGGTCGGACGGCGACAGCGCTCAATACCTGCCGCTCCTGCCTCCTCCGCTTATCGATCCGGAGATCAACGCGGAGCGCCGTTCGCAATCTACCCGCTGCAAAATCCCGCCCCTCCAAGAACTGCGGAGAAATTCGCATCGCCGGAGAGACCAAGCGCATTTCGTCCGAAATGTACCCATCCGCAGCGCCCTCAGCGGTTGGGCACTGGTCTCCAGCACCCCCACACGCTTGGCGTCTTAGCTCCAGCGCTGCGGGATGCCGACCGTCACGAATGCCACTCGTTGCACCGGTCTAATCATCGCGTCACCTAGTCATACGCCTATGCGTGACGCCCCCGGACCGTTCTCAGGCCCTGGGCGTGAGGGTACCCCGAGCTACTCCGCCTCTGTCGCGCCGGAACGCGGGTTGCCCGCAACTATGCGCTTTATTGCCGCCTCACAAACCCCGCCCGCCACTTGCGCCTGCAGCCCTGGGCTAGAAATCGCAAGTATTTGCGGCATCGACTGAAAGACATCTTGCAGGCGTGAATTGGGCCCGATCCACGAAGTGCATTGTTGCTTTAGCAGTGATTCCGCATGCGCTTCGACGGTCGGGAATACGTAAGCATTGCCCAGACGGTCGGCAACCACCGCGTTCGCGACCACCGCGCCGCCCGCTACTGGTGTATCCATCTGGTAGATCGGTTTTGAAGATGACGACGATAGAGCGACTACCTGTCCAGTTCCCGCAATGCGGATCCGGTTTCGGTCTTCATTTTCTTCGGTGATCTGTGAAGCCCCGCTGGGACCCGAACATAGACCGGGCAATTCCCCGCGACCTCGGGCTGCCGCCACGCCTAGTGTTTCACTCTGTAAGGCTCGACCCGAAAAGACCTCGCTGAACTCGAAATGCAAGTAAGCTTGGAATTCGCTCCAAAGCGCCTTGTGTCCGAATCCGAGACATATTCCTTGGTCGGAAATCTCACCTGAGCCAATTCCCATCCCTTGGGGATCAGCAAACGCCTTTGCAGGCACGCCGAAGATGTCTTTGTTTCCAACAATCCTGACAATCTCTCTGTGTGCACTCGGCAGAAGGCTGGACACAGAAATCCTGATGTTGCTCTTTGCATTTGTGTCTAATATCGCGATCTCTTCCTTGGTGATTGCGGCGTAATATCTTCCACTTCGGGAAATACCTTGCGCGACACCCGCTCTCCCTTCGAGTTCAGCTACAGGCGAAGAGAAGCCTGCAGAACGTTCACCGCCAGCAAGCGACGACGCAAAAATCGGTAAACCGCCGCCTGGAAGCAACACCCGCACAAAGCCTTGCCTGTCTGCCAGTGCGACCAGAGTGCCGTTCGCAGAGGCAGTTGCGAGTTGACGACCTGTCGTCCCAATTCGGAATGACTTTTGCGGGTCCCGCGAAATGTCCACAAACGTTGTACCGCCGTAGCTTGAAACGGCAGCTAGCCTCGCTGATGGGGCGAAGTGTATGCTCGACATTTCAGTGACCCCGGCGAGCCTCATTGCTTTGTCGGGCGTGAGTTGCGAAGTGGCCGCCCGCGCCGTCAAAGCTCCGGTGTATGCTTGTCTGTCTGCGTTGAACCCCCACGTCGCCAATACTTGTCCGCCGGTGGAAGAGGCGCTTGAATAGATATCGCAAACATCTTGGCCGCAAACCACGCGACGCCGAAATGGAAACTGCCCCACGATTTGGCCGGAGCGCAGGTCAAGCACCCAACCATCCATTGAGGTGAGGATTCCATAGGACTCCGATGTAGCGAAGGGACGCCGCGATTGATTGCGTTCGCGTGGCAGCGGATCGTAACCGTCGTCTCCAGGCAACGGGGTGATGAGGCGCTCACGACGTTTAAGGGAACCTGTTTCCGGATCGTACCCAATTCTCTCGAGATGATCTGCCCGGGCGCGCAGTAGCACCTCAAGCATGGCGCCATTGGCGGAGAAGGCGATGTATATTGCCGTGCCGGGAACTGCTATCTCTCTGGTCCTACCAATACGTATTCCCGCGCTGGACCTTTCGATCGTCGACACAAGCACTGTGTCCTCGCAAAGAACCGCAATGGCGGTCCCTTTTGGCTCCATCGCGATGTCACGCGGCTTTCCTTGGCGGCAGTTCACGTCGCCAATCGAACTAGATCCCGTTGGTTGAATGACTTTGACGCTTGGCGCGCTATGGGGATAGTGCAAGAGCAAGACCGCAAGGTCTTCTGCATCGTTGAACTCTGCTTGCCGCGCTTCGCCATTGACGCGATTAAAGGCGATGCCACGGTTACCCAACGTGCGCTCGATCAGCAGCCCCCAAGTGTCCCAGTTAAATTCCGTCTCAAGCAGAATGCCCGCAAGGATCAGGCGCAGAGCCCTTCCAACATCGTGCTGGTTGTTCGCCTCATTTACTGTGGCTGGAAAGGATTGAACAAAGGCCTGAGTAGCTTTGTTGCGTTGTAGCTCAGTTGCGCGATTGCTTTCAATTAGCTTTTGGTTCGTCACGGAAAGCTGGCGCTGACGACTTTCTGAGATCACGCCAAATACAAGCGCGACAATGAAACCCATCACGGTTGCCGCCATAAGCATAAAGAGCCGACGGCGCTCCTGAACAGACCTTTGTCTACTAGCTTTGAGGAACGCTAGCAGCACCTCGCCCGGAGGTTCACCATTGGCGGGTCGTGCAGCAATCCACCCGTCCGCATCAACTATGGCGCCGTGGGGCAAGAGCTTGCCGTTTGGCCGTGGAGGGTTCGCTTCATCCCATGCCTGCGCCAACCGCGAGAAGTAGGCGCCACGACGGTACCAATCAATGTCGCGATCAAGCTCTTTGCGAAGTTCCTTTAGAGCGGTCTCAAATGACTCAGGGTCGTCCTTCCCAAAGGCAATTTCTACATTCAGGGCCCTTAGGCGTTCAGGGGCGACACTGAAGTCGATCGGCCGATGCAGAATTGCGATGATGCGTTTCCCAAGATTTCTTGCGTGGGCGATCTCATCGTCGCAGACCCGGCTTAGTGCGCTGTCCGGTGAGACGACAAAAATCATCACGTCGCTAGCAGCAATCATGCGCTTTAGCTGGAGCCACCATTCGTCCTGTGCCGATAGGACGAGGTCCGGATCGTCATGGTGCGGCTTTTCGGATTTATCGAAAACTGAGACATAGCCTGCACCTTCGAGTGCAGCAGCAAGCCGACCAACAAATGCCGCGTCGGTTCGAGAATAGGAAAGGAAAACTTTGCTGGCGTTGTGCGCGCCGTGGCGTTGAGCTGGCATGCCACGACGTTGCCAGTCAAATAGACGATCTGTCGAGTCTGGGACTATCTTGAGATGTAGTCGTAGATGCGGTCTTGGATGGGATTTTCCGGCTCCTTTGAAGCCATGCGCCCCATACATGCCCCCATCAAGGCATAGGCGGACCTGTCGCCTGCCCGCGCGTGGGTGAGAAGAGCCCGGTACTGCATCGCCGTGTCCCCGTGGAGAAACGCGAGGCGCCGGGAGTCAGCCAGCATCGGGATTGTCACAAGGGCGGAACGCCTTGCTCGCTCAGCATCCGTCGTTTGTTCTAGGGAGCCGACCTCCAAGTGTCCTTTACGCCAGCGCCACCGAGCCCGCCCACGCCGTCGCCATGACCGCCCGGCCGGCGCGCCGCGCAAGGAGAAAATCGTCTCCCCGCCCCTTATGCCCCCATTGGGGTCACGGGCTTTGGTCCACGCAGGCGCGAACGCGGGCCCCACCATTTTCACCTTGCTCGTCCCGCCTCTATGGCCGGGCGCTTTCAAGCGCCGTCGCGGGCGAGCCCCGCGGCCCCGGACCAACCGGGAACGCTCACAGGAGTTCTTCTCATGACCAACCGCATCACACTTCTCGGCAAGCTCGTCGACGCCCCCAAGACCCGCAGCTTCGATGTCCGCGATGGACGCATCGAGATCGTTTCCCTCTGGCTCGAAGTGAACGACGGTGATCGATCCGACCGGTTCACCGTCGAGGTCAATTGCCCGAAGGCGCAGATCGCCGCCAAGGCGATGCAGTCCGGCGCCCTTGTCGAAGCCAGCGGCGTCCTGCGCCACGATCGCTGGAAGGACAAGAAGACGAGCCTGTGGACCGGCAAGGTCTATATCGCCATCGACCCCGGCGCCGGCGCACTACGCTCCAAGGGCGTCGCGCCAGCGCTGGAACCCGCCGCCTGAACGACCCGGCGCCCCGCCCCGGCGGGGCGCCGAACTCGTACCACGCATCGATCGATATGCGACCGCGTCGGTTCAGAGCCGATACCGGCGCTCCAAAGCGCAAGCGCATCGGGTGTGTCTCCTTGAACGCCATGCGTCCGCGACGCGATCATGCGTGCATGCCTGCGCGAGACCGCCGAGCGGCCAAACTCCCGTCCTGGTTTCTCGCCGCCGCACTTGCGGCGAGCGCCCTATGCGCCGCCACTGTGCTTCAACTTGAGACGGTGCTGTACAATCACAGCCCCTCGCTGCCGGTCGGTTTCTATCTGCGCCGGTCGGCGCCGCCCACGCGCGGCGCAATCGTCACCGTCCGCGCCCTCGATGTCGCCCCGGTCGAAGCGACACAACGCGCCTTCACTGGCCGCAGCGACCGCTTCCTGAAGCGCATTGCTGCTGTTGCAGGCGATGAAGTCTGCTTCTCCGAAACCGCAGTCATTGTTGCAGGCCGGACACTTCTGCGCCGCGGCGATCATCAGCGCGCGCCGCACGCATCGTCGCCGTACGGATGTCGCCTGCTGGCGCCAGATGAATATTTCCTCGTCGGCGATACGCCAGACAGTTTCGACAGCCGGTACTGGGGCGCGGTCTCTCGCGACAAGATTGAAGGCGTCTGGAGCCAATTGATATATTGAACCACGCACCTCGTGACGCTGTGTGCCGACGTCGTTTCCGATCGCACCCCATCTGCATTCTCAAAGCACGGTGTTTTTTATGAGAGCCCTGAGATGGCAATGTGAGTCGTAAGGCAAGATAAAGGGTGAGTCCTTCTGTTCGCCTGTCGCTTGCAGCCACTGGCTTTTCTGCGACATGCGCGCGACATTGACGAGGTGCGCCGCACGTTGCGCACGATGCACCATGGCGAGACATCCATGAAGCAGCCCCCAACCCGCCGAGCGCCCTTGTTGGACAGCGCCTTGTCGCGCCAATCCGTACACGGCGCACTTCTGCAGAGCGCACAGCGTTTTCGAATGGCGCGCCCGATCGACGCCGATACGCTCGTCGGTCGCATCGAGGGACGTTCACGGAAAACACCAGGCGGAACACCCGACCAGACGCTCTCAATCGCTCTGCGCAAACGCACGGGTCCCGTTCACGCCCTGATGACGCGCACTCTGGGACGCAGCGCCCATGCTTTCGACCGTCGTCAACGCGCGGTCGTCAAGATCCACTATTTCAGCCACGGCGGAGGCGGCGCGGCGGCGCTTCGCGCACACGCGCGCTACATTGCGCGTGACGCTGCAGCACGAAATCGGGACGACCGCGCGGAAGTGGAAACGCCCGATCATGCGCCCCTTGATGGCCGGCATACGTCCGCCGACGTCGCTGATTCCAGCGCTCAGTCTCGTGCGCGCACCGCACACGAGCCGCCGAGCTTCTATGATGCAAGCAACGATGCCATCGACGGCGCTGCACGCGCCCGGGAATGGGCGGCGCGGGACCGGCGACACTTCCGCATCATCATCGCGCCCGAGAACGGAACGCGACTGAGCGATCTGCGCAGCTATGTCCGTGAGGTCATGTCCCGATCAGAAGCGGCGCTGGGCACGGCGCTCGACTGGGTCGCCGTCGACCATTGGGATACCGACAATCCGCACAGCCATGTCATTTTGAGGGGCCGCCATGAGGACGGCCGCGATCTTGTTATTCCACGCCCGTTCGTCAGCCACGGTTTTCGCGAGGCCGCGCGCGATGTGGCGACCGAACGCCTCGGCGTCCGCTCGCGCGAAGATGCGCGGCTCGCATTGCGTCGCGAGGTGCGCGCCCACCGCCCAACCCGTCTCGACCTCCTCATCGCCCCGCAGCTCGATCGGAGCGGCTCTGTCAGGATCGCCCGCCTAAAGGGACCGGCTCGCGCCCCAGATCTCACCGATGCTCTCAAGGCGCGCGCCCATGAACTCAAACGCCTCGGCCTCGCGACGGAGACGCGCCGCAATGTCCTCGCGTTCGCACCGGACTGGCGCGAGAGGCTGACGGCCATGGAGTTGCACCTCGATATCCGCAAGTCGCTTCTGCGGTCACGCAGCGTGGACACGCCGGCGCGACAAGCTGCGCGTTCCCTTCCACTGCTCCGCGGTCCTGATCGATGAAGCGCTCAGGCGACTTTGGTCGCGTCACAATTGAGGCGGATCAGGGCTTGTCGTGGTCGCGTGCGAGATTTTCCTGTTCGATGCACCGCAATGGCTCGGACGAGGAGCGCCGCGGCAGGGAGAGCTGACTTTCGAAATATGCGTCCAGATGGCGTCTGCGATACATGGCGCGATCTCCGACCCGGGTGCAGAGCGGACCGACGCCTTCGTGGAACTTGCGCGCCAGCGTCTGCGGCGCAGTAAGGAGCCCAAGTCCGGTGAGATACCGCGCGGCATCCTTGCGAGTGAGAAGGTCGTCTCCCGGATCGCGCTGGTGGTCCGACATTTCCCGCCCCTTCCTGAGCATTCAAAGGCGGTCGAGCCTGTGTCGTCGCAATTGAGGGCGCAATGGGTCCCACAGGCTCTCTTGCCATCCGCGCAAAACTGTTTTTCCCCTGTCGTGAGAGGCGCGATCTGTCGCGCGCTTATGTGAAACAAGCCCCACATGTCGTTCAGGTATGCAAGGGACACGCATCCACAATCCGGCGGTGCGTCTTCGCTCGGTTCGAACTTCGCGACACTTGTGCGCTGGCCAAGACGTTGGTGATATGCCCGTAAACCTTCACCGTCGGTCTCCTTGGAGCGAAGGCTCGCGCTCATGTGGGACGCGCGGCGAGATTGAAGAGGCAGATTGTTCGGGGCCGACGATAAGTTCGCACCAGTTCATGAACCATCCGGCGGGCCACGCCTGAACGTGATGCACTTGCGACATTCCGCACAAGCGCGGAACAGCCTGAGACGGCCCGACGGATTGTCTTTGGACTGCATCGTCACACTCCTCCCCAAGGCGGGATGGCCTGCTAGGCTTGCGCCATGGATATCCAAGATGCCGAACGCGTACTCGCGGCGAGCCCTCATCACCGTGTCCTCAAGCGCATTCCCGCCGTCGCCGACTGGAGGCTGTCCGCCGCAGTCGGCGCCACCAGGCGTGGCGTCTATGTGGACGTCGAGACGACCGGTCTCCGCCCGGAAACCGACGAGGTCATCGAACTGGCGCTCCTGCCGTTCGAGTACGATGCGCTGTCGGGCGGGATTACGCGTGTGGCGGTCGAGGAAGCGTACTGCAGCTTCCGGCAGCCGGGCTTCCCGATCCCGGTCGCAAGCACGCGCATCCATGGCATCACCGACTCCGACGTGGCGGGCGCCAAGATTGATGATGGCGCCCTCACGGCGCTCGTCGCAGACGCTCATCTCATACTCGCCCACAATGCCGGCTTCGACAGACCAATGGTAGAAAAGCACTGGCCCATTTTCGAGACGCGAAACTGAGCCTGCTCCTTTCAGGACATCGCCTGGCGCGATGAAGGGTTCGGCGCGGGAAAACTCGACTATCTGCTCATGTCGCAAGGATGGTTCTACGACGGGCATCGCGCGTTGGGTGATGCGCTCGCGGGCGTATTCCTGCTCGCGCAGACGCTGCCGGTGTCGCGCAAGCCCGCTCTCTCGGTTCTCCTTGAATGCGCACGGCGACCGCTCCATGCGGTGCGCGCGGAAGGAACGGCCTTTGAGAAGAGCGCGGCGTTGAGGGACCGCGGCTATCGCTGGGATCCCGGTGCGCCCGGCCGGACCAAGTCGTGGTGGATCCAGACGAACGACCCTGACTCCGAGATCGCCTGGTTCAACCGGGAAATCTATTCATCGCCACGCCAAATCCGGGCGATCCCGCTACCGGCGACACGACGCTACAGCGCGCGACTGTGGGGTTGACGCGGGCGAATGGGCAATTCTGCCCATATCCCTCACTGCTATGGGAAGCGGGCGTTCACGCGCTGGTGGGGGGCGTTTCCGAATTCCCGGTCACGCGGGCTCCGACCGGCGTATGACGGAGACCATAATGGTGATTGACGTTGGAGTTGAAGGTGAAGACGCGACGCTCGATGACACGTTGCTCTGGGCAGCATTTGCGCGGCGTTTCATGGCGCCAAGCGCCTATCGACTTGGCGCGCGCGTCGCCGACACTCTCGGTGCGCAAGGGGCCGCAGCCGTTGCGATCACTCTTCGACGCCTGAGCACACACCTTCCGGGGCCGGACGCCTTTGCGTGCGTGGAAGCGTCGAACATCCTGTGCGGCGAGATCGAGGAGATGGAAATGGTCGAAGCGCCGGTCTGAGCGCGACGCCCCGCAGAATGCGGGGCGTTCAGTCTGCAGCACGCCCAGCAGTCTTCACGGGGTCTTCAAGGGCGCGCGATCCCGGTTCACGCAATCTCGACTGAATCTCACTTCAAGGTGCGATCGCCCAGGAGGTTCGGGCATTCGAGCGACCACAGCCCTGCTTTCGCGGCGCGCGCGCGCGATTCCTCAGGCGCGTATCTCCCCTTGGAATATTTCGGCCAATCCCAGGCGTGGCCATTCGCCACCATCCAGGACGCAATATCGGTCCCACCGACGCGACAGCGCGCCACCACACGGCCGTAGCCATCATTGCCATCCCGCGCACAACGTACAGAGCGCCCCGCGATGAACCGATCGAGCGCGATCGATGTCGTCTGGTAGACGCGCACGATGGCGCCCGAGGCATCGGTGCATTCTCGTCCGCGTTCGGGCGCATCAATTCCGCTGAGCCGGATGCGCTCTCCGTGAATCTCGATTGTGTCGCCATCGACTACGGTGGCGACGCCCACCAAATCCTGCTCGTCCGCAACTTCAGGATCGTCCTGTCGACACGCGACGAGGACAGCTAGGAAAACTGCCACGATCACGAGGAAGTCCGCCTTCATCCTCCTCCCCGGATCTGCCTGCCGGAACAACCATTGCGACGAGCGGCTCTGAAGCCAAGCGACCCACTCCTTGTATTCAATAGCGCGCGCCCACACTTGCGTCTTACCTCCAAGAAGTCAGTTCACGACCTCACAAACGGACGCCTCCCCCTGACGCGTCTTTTGCCAGACGCCCGTCCAGCGGCCTTGCACTGCAATGGCGGCGAAAAGACATTTCGGATTGGCGTCGTCCTCGTTCCAGACCTGGCCGGCCCAAAATAGCGTGGCCAGGGCGTCGTGCGAGCCCCTGCGACGGCGATATCGCAAACAAACATCCGGCCGGGCGTCACCGTGCGCCACCGTCCAGTCCATTCGCCGCGCGCCTGCTCGGCCCTGGCGCGGCATTTCACTTCTGCGTCGCGCTGATTCCATATGGCCCCTGCTTCGACAGCTCGTGTGCGCGGCTCGGCTGGCGGGGCGCGACGCGCGACAGCCGGCGGCGCAAAGTCGGTCACTTCGCAACATGAAGTCCGACCTGGTTCGGCGATGCGCCACCTCCCATTCCAGCGCCCGCGCGCCTCAACAACAACCCTGGGACATATTTCTTCCGCCCCTTCGCGACTACGATGAGCCCGAAACCCTCCCTTCCTCAAATCAGCCGGTCTGTCGCAGGAGTGCTTACGGGGAACAATCGGCGCGACCTTTTCAGAAATCGAGCAATTTCTGCGAAGTAATAGGCGATCCCATCGCGCGCCCAGACAATCCTCGACGATCGTCAATCCTCGGTTCTCAACCTGACATTGCACTTCCGAGGTGCAATGCGGGCATGTTTACGCGCTACGGAAGGGCGGCGGCTCGCATAGGTGCAGTGTACACAAGGGGATACCATCTACAATTCTCCACCCCGCCGCACATGTCGCCTCCCCGAGGGCTAGAAGTTGCGGCCACTGCAAACAACCATCTAAGTCAACCGCTTGTAGAGCACCTCATATGATCGTCCGTTCGGCACCCCACCACACGATCGACCGCGCACGATCCATGAAGTTGTTTTCGTCTGTCCGGAGGCGCCTGGCGGCCGCGAGATAGGCGGGGTCATCGCGACGGATGTGCTCGGGTTCCACGGACCGAAACCATACTTCAGCAATGCCGTCGCAGTCGCGAACGCCACCGAAGCGATCGCCTTCCGCCCCCGAAATGGGGTGGCATTGCACATATCGGCGGATGCCTAGCACTTGCGCCAGCTCCACCACCAGTGGCGCATGAACATCCGACCAATACGCGAGGAATTCCGGGCGCGTGAGGTGCGACTGACGCTGCAGCGCGACCATCATCTTTATCATGCGACATGCCCCAAGGGATCAGGCGATTTCCCGAACAGCGGCGGTCCCGTTATCTGGCCTTTCCGCTGAACACATCGCGCCGCCATAGACGAACACCGGATCGTCAAGGTCGACGAGAGGCAGCACATCCCGCTCCCACCAGTAGTCCTGGCTATGGGCCCATTCCGACTTGTCGCCACGTTTCGGAAGAAGATGCATCCCGCGCATCAGATACCCCGGGTTAAAGACTTCATCATCTATCCAGGGGAGAAGTTTCATGCCCATGTCCTCCGGGCGCAGTGCGACTTCGACCGTCCTTGCTCCCCGCGATTTCATGTGCCTCAACAAGCGACAGATGAAGTCAGCCACCAGATCCACGCGAAGTGTCCAACTCGCCGCGCGGAAATAGCCGAAGATCCAGGCCATGTTGGGTACGCCTGTGAACATCAACCCGCGATAGGTGATGGTCTCGGCGAAGTTGAGCACCTCTCCGTCGATGACGAAGCGGATATCCCCAAGGACGCAGATGTCGAAGCCGGTCGCGGTGACGATGATGTCCGCATCGAGCGTCTGCCCTGATTTGAGTCGTACTCCTTGCTCAACAAAGCGCTCGATATGATCGGTCACAATGGAAGCCTTGCCGGAAGTGATACACTTGAATAAGTCGCCGTCCGGCGCCACGGCGATGCGCTGGCGCCAAGGTCGATAGGACGGCGTAAAATGTACATCGACGACGTCGTCGGGCAGATAGGCGCGAACACCCTTTAGCAGCTCGTCGGTCGCCGCTTCTGGCTCGTCAATGGCGTGCCGCAGGAACTTGGCCTGATCGGCGACGATCCGTCGGCGCACGATTTCGTGGATCCAAGCCTCGTCCACCGACAATTCCCTGAGCACATCTGCAAGCCAGTGACGATTGCGGCCGGGCGAGAAGTAGGAGGGCGATCGCTGCAGCAGCGTAACGTGCGCGCATTCCTCCGCAATTGCAGGCACCACCGTCGCCGCAGTTGCGCCGGAGCCGATGACGACGACCTTCTTGTCCTTATAGGACAGATCCTCTGGCCAAGTCTGGGGATGGATAACAGGGCCCGAGAAGCGGTCCATGTCCGGCCAGGCGGGTGTATGTCCCTTCGCGTGACGGTAATACCCCTGACACATCCATAGGAAATTACAGGTGAATTGCGCCGGCGTGGCATCGCCGCCGCATATGACGTCTAACGTCCAGAGCGCAGCATCGGAGTTCCAGGCCGCTGTTACGACGCGATGTTGGTAGTGAATGTGCCGGTCGAGATCGTTCTCGGAAATGACTTCGCCGAGATACTTCAGGATTTCCTGCGCTGATGCGATGGGCGCGCCGAGCCAGGGCTTGAAGCGATACCCGAAGGTGTAGAGGTCGCTGTCGGAACGAACGCCTGGGTATTTGTGCCAGAGCCATGTGCCGCCGAAACTCTCAAGCCCTTCGAGAACCGCAAATGACATATCGGGGCATTGCTGCTTGAGTTCGTAAGCCGCCCCGATGCCCGAAATGCCGGCGCCGATGATGAGCACATCGAAATGCTGCACGGATTGCGAGGGGGACGACATCGGCTATTCCTTCATCCGAACAATTCATATGACGTATGAGTGTGTTGTCCGGAGCGCCTCCTCACTAGGGCCTAGCGCCTGTCCTTGCAGCGGACATTTTCGGACGCCTTCAGGGCAACCGTCGCACGTCCCGGATCTGACCGGTATTGCCATAGGTAATGCCTGCGTAGTCCGCCTTCTTCTTGGCGCCGGGCAGCGGATGTACACGCAACAGGCCGTTGGCGAGATAGCCGCCGTCGACGGCGTGCGCTTCGCCGGTGACGAATGCGCTGTCGTCGCTGGCGAGATAAAGGACCGCGCTCGCCACATGATGCGGTTCGCCGCGATCGGGCCAGGGCTGGATGTCGGCGACCACGGCCTCCGCCTGGGTCTCGCGCCCGTTATGCATGAGTGGCGTGAAGATAATGCCGGGGCATATGGCGTTTACCCGTATGCGATACTCGGCGAGCTCCGTCGCGGCATTCCTTGAGAAGCTGACCACCGCAGCTTTCGCGGCTGAATACGCGGTCGGCAGGACGCCGCCAGCGACGCCGCCGATTGAGGCGGTGTTGATGATCGAGCCGCCGCCGCGGTGCATCATGATCCGCGCCGCGTGCTTCACACCAAGGAATACGCCTCGCATGAGCACCGCGAATGTCACGTCCCAATGCTCCACGTCGGTTTCCACGATAGGTCCGATCGCGCCGCCGATGCCGGCATTGTTGAAGACGATGTCGAGTCCGCCGAAGCGGTCGAGCGCAGTCGCCATGAGCCGCTCAACGTCGGCTTCCTGCGATACGTCGCCCCTGATGAAATTCACACGCTCTCCGAATCCATCGGCTGCGAGCTGTGCAAGCGCCGCCTTCCCTGCCTCTGCGTTGAAGTCGCCTATCGTTACAAGCGCCCCCTCGGCGAGGAAGCGCTTGGCGGTCGCAAAACCGATCCCGCTCGCGCCGCCGGTAATAACGGCCACCTTGTTGAGCAAACGACCGCCGCTCATGCACGCGTCTCCTTACGCCTTGCAGGCGCGTAATCGATGTAGCCTTCCGGCCCCTGCGTATAGAACGTTGAGGCGTCATACCGTGCGAGTGGGATCCCGCGCTCGATGCGGATGGGCAGATCCGGATTGGATATGAAGAGGCGCCCGAAGGAGATGGCTTCTGCAGCGCCGGATGAAACAAGCGCCGCCCCCTGTTCAGGCGTCAGATCGGAATTGAGCACGAGCGGCGCGTGGAAGGCGCCTCGTATGGCGGGCGCCAATGGATCTCGATCGCCCGTTCCCAACGTGCCGTCACGGGGCGGCTCACGCAGTTCGAGGAACGCTATGCCGATATCATCCAGCCTTTGGGCGACGGCGACAAACAGAGGCTCGGGATTACTGTCGTTCACGCCCTGTGTGTCACCATTAGGAGAGAGGCGTACGGATGTGCGATCGCCACCGACTTCCCCGACAACTGCTTGAGCGACATCGCTCAGGAAGCGCATCCGGTTCTCGATCGGTCCGCCATAGATGTCATCGCGATGATTGGCGTTGTCTCGCAGGAACTGGTCGATGAGGTAGCCGTTTGCGGCGTGGATCTGCACCCCATCAAAACCCGCCGCCATCGCGTTCGCAGCGGCGCGCCGATAGTCTTCCACCACGCGCGGGATCTCGGCGAGTTCAAGCGGCCGAGCGAGCGCATAAGGCTCACGGCCATCATAGGTGTGCGCCCTGCCCGGCGCGCGCGTCGCCGATGATGACACAGGCGCGGCCCCGCCCACAAAGCTTGGGTGCACCATCCGCCCCATGTGCCAGAGCTGTGCGATGATGCGCCCTCCAGCCGTGTGCACCGCATCGGTAACCCGCTTCCACCCGGCCACCTGGTCGTCACGCCACAATCCGGTCGCAAACGGCCAACCCAGCCCCTGCCGGCTCACGCCGATAGCTTCGGAAATGATGAGGCCGGCGCCAGCGCGCTGCGCGTAGTACGTCGACATCAGGTCCGTAGCTGCGTGCCCTCGCGTCCCGCGCGTACGCGTCAAGGGCGCCATGAGGATGCGATTGGGCGCGCAGAGCGCTCCTAACCGGATCGGATCGAACAGCGTGGTCATCGTTGTCTCACCCAGCATCGCGCGCGCGCCGTCAACCGCGCCGCATCAGCACGCCGGCTCTAGAATTTAACGACGGCGTGGACGTTCAAAAGGGCCGCACCGGCCACGCACAAGGGGACATTTTCGGCCGAGAGCAGGGTACCGCCAAGATCAGACGCGACCGTCGGAAATCGACCAGCCGCCATCGACGGGCATCGCGACGCCGGTGACGAAGGACGCCTCGTCACTCATGAGATAGGCCACCGCAGCCGCCTGCTCTTCGGCCGACCCGAACCGGTTCATCAGCGTGCGCTGCTGAACGCGGGTCCTAGCGGAATCGTATGCGGCTGGCCCGAGCGCAGAACGCATCTGCTCGAAGATGGGCGTTTCCACCGGACCGGGGCAGAGGCAGTTCACCCGGATGTTGTCCTTCGCATAGTCCATCGCTGCGTGATGCGTGAGACTGATTACTGCGGCTTTCGTCATGCCATAGAGCGCATGATTACGGTTGGGTCTCAGTCCCGCCATCGACGAGACGTTCACGATCACTCCGCCGCCGCGCGCGCGCATCGGCGCACACGCCGCCTGCATGCCGAACCAGACTGGCTTAAGGTTGATGGCGATCATCTTGTCGAAGTCTTCGACCGGAACCGTCTCAAAGGGCTGCATGGGACCGCCGATTCCGGCGTTGTTCACGAGCCCGTCGAGTCCCCCGAACACCTGCGTCGCCCGCTGGATGGCGGAAGTGACAACGTCCAGATCCGCGACGCTTCCAACCGCCGTTTCGCATCGACCGCCGCGCGAAGTGACGTCCGCCGCCAGAGCGCCGAGCCCTTCCGCTGAAAGGTCTAGCCCGACTATGTCGGCCCCCTCTTCTGCCAAGCGCAGCGCACAGGCGCGTCCGATGCCGCTCGCGGCGCCAGTTATGACGACAGATCTACCGGCAAAACGCCCCCTGAACCGGCTGGCAGCACTGCTCAAGACGGCCTCCACGATCATTGCGCACCAGGCGCTTGCTCTGCCGATCTACTGCGCAAGCTTGCGGCTGTCCATCCAAATGTGTACATTGTACACTTCCGCAGATAGGCGTCATCGCCGCGGTAGAGAAGCAAAAGGCGCCGAACACGGCGCGATCCATCACGACGGAGACCGCTATGTCTTCACCTGCGCACCAATTGACGATGCTTCAGGGCGACACGCGCGCCTGCACTGCGGCTCCGGGCATGTCGCTGAGGGACATCAGAATTTTTCTCAACGCTGACGGTCGACCGCCGGCCCATGCCGAACAGTTGCTGCAAGCGCATGGCGTTTTCCCGGCAGCGGGCACACCTCAGCACATCGTGCCGGTTGATGCGTGCTGGCGCATTTTCGTCGAGCACGCCGCTGTCATCGGCGACGAGATGCATTGCACCTCAACCACCAAACTGAAGCCCGGCAGCACCAGCCTTCTGATCGCGCGCATGCTGTTGTGCCCGACAATCCTTGAGGCGATGAGCGCCTATGGCGAGGCCGCAGGGCTGATCACTCCAGACATGACGGTGAGCGTCACACGCAAGGCGAACGGCGTTGCGCTGCGCTGGCGTCCGAGCGCGCCAGAGAGTGAACTCCACCAGATCATGCTGGAGGGAACGGCCGCCGTTTACTTCGCAGCTTTCAGCTGGCTGGCCGGGAAGCCGCTTTCCGTCGTGCGCGTTCGTGCGCCTGCGGCCCGCAAGGACGCTGGGTCCACCCTGCTGCACATAATGGGCGCGCCGATCGCCTACGCGGGCGACGATCTGGAGGTCACATTCTCAGCGGAGAGTGCAGAAGCCGCCATCATGCCACGCGATGTCAACGCCTGGCTCGACGGCGCGTACAAGATGCTCTGCACCGCCGCCATCGATGTGTCGAAAGGCAAGCCGCATGGAGCATTTACCGAACAGGTGCGCGCCGCGTTGCTGCAAGGCGTCGATCAGCAGGAAGTGGCCTTGCGCTGCGGCATGTCGACGAAAACGGTCGCGCGACGTCTGGAGCAAGAGGGTCACTCCTTTCGCCGCGTGCGCGATGAAGTGCGCATGCAGAAATCGACCTCCCTGATCCACGCTTCGCTGACAGTGGAGACCATCGCCGAGCAACTCGGCTACGGCGACACGCGCAGCTTTCGACGCGCGTTCAAGCGCTGGTTCGGCGTTAGCCCGTCGGCCTACCGCAGCCAGCGCGCCTGCGCGGGCTGAGTCCAAAAGTGTCCGCCCCTCCTGGAGACGTCCGGCCCTAGCGGCGGCGCCTCGCACCCCCCAGTCTGTCGCCACAAGCAAAGCGAGCACGCCTGCACGCAAAACGAGGCGGACGCGGAGCAACACAGGGGAGGACGACGCAATGACCGAAGAGAACTCAATCCGTCTTGCAACCGCGAAGGACAAGCGCACGCTGAGTTTTCGCCGCCTTATCGCGACGGGCGTCTCCATGGCGGCCTTTCTCGCCGCGCCCACCGCCCTCGCCCAGACCGCCAAAGAACCGACGGAGCCCTCCATGGGCCTCGACGAAATCATCGTCACCGCCGAAAAACGCGCGGAGAGCGCCAACTCGGTGCCTATGTCGATCACAGCCATCACGGGCGAACGTCTCGCCGACGCCGGGATTACACAACCGCGCGATCTGACCAGGATCACGCCCGCATTCATCTACGCAGACTCCTATGTCGGATCGCCGATTTTCACGCTGCGCGGCGTGGGATTCAGCGACATCAGTCTGGGCGGTCGGCCCACCGTCAGCATCTATTCCGATGAGGCGCCAATCCCCTTCGCCATCGAAACGCGTGGCGCAAGTCTCGATCTGGAGCGAGTGGAAATACTGAAAGGCCCCCAGGGCACCCTCTTCGGCCAGAACGCAACGGGCGGCGCCATCAATTACGTGGCGGCCAGGCCCGCCGACAGCTTCACGGCGGGCGGCACTATTGGCATCGGCAACTTTGCCTCGCTGAGCGCCGGCGGCTTCATCAGCGGCCCGCTTGCGGAAACACTCAATGCTCGTATTGCCCTTGAGCACACGCGCATGGATGGCTGGCAGCGCAGCTACACAAGCGGCGACACGAACGGGGCCGGTGATTTTACCAATGGCCGCCTTCTGCTGGATTGGAATCCGGCAGACAAACTTGAAGTTCAGGTCAATCTCAACGGTTGGAAGGACCGCTCGGAAGTGCAGGCCGGGCAGCTCATCGCTGTCACCCCCTCCATCCCGCCGCTCGCGGGCTTCGTGCCAGGTTTGATCGGATATCCCCTAGCGCCGAAGGACAACCGCGCCGCAGATTTCAACCCAGCCGACGACTATGGTCGAAACAACGACTTCCGGCAGGCGAATGTCCGGTTCGACTATGGGATTTCCGACCATTTGACCCTGACGTCGCTCACCTCGTTCAGCACATTTTCGCAGCGACAACTGCAAGATATAGACGGCACCTCGCTCAGCAACCTGAATCAATTGACCATCGGCGACATCGAGTCTGTCTCGGAAGAACTGCGACTAGCGGGCGATTTTGACCGCGGACACTTCGTTGTCGGCGCGACTTACGCAAAAGACGTCGTTGAGGAGATCGGCTTCCTCAACGAAACGCAAAGCACCGTGGCAATTGCGTTTACTCCGCCGCTCAACACCTTTCGGGACGAAAGTCATCAGGACATAACGACGTGGGCGCTGTTTGCGAGCGGGGAAATTTCGCTCACGGACTCGCTGTCAGTCTATGGCGGCTTGCGCTACACGGAGATGAAGAACGACTTCAACGGCTGCACCTCCGACACCGGCGACGGAGTCGCGGCGGCCTCGTTTGGCGCGCTTCTCGGCGCAGTCATTCCGGCGGGAGCATGTGTCACCGCAGATGCGACCTTCACGCCGGGACGCGTGTTTGATCGTCTGGAGGAAAACAATGTTTCATGGCGCGTCGGCATGGAGTGGAACCCGGCCGAGCGCATGATGCTCTATGCCAATGCGAGCCGCGGCTACAAGGCCGGTAGCTTTCCCACCCTCGCCGCCACCGTTGCGAGCCAGCTCACCCCTGCGACGCAGGAATCAGTCGTCGCCTATGAGGCCGGGTTCAAGACAACGCTCTTCGAACGCACGCTGCAGCTCAACGGCGCCGTCTTCCGCTATGACTATTCGGACAAGCAAATTCTCGGAAAGGTCTCGGATCCCTTCCTCGGACCACTGCTGCGTCTCGTCAACGTTCCGAACTCCGAAATCAACGGCGTCGAGTTGCAGGTCGACTGGGCCCCGATTGGCGGGCTCAAAATCTCGGCGGGCGGCTCCTACATCGACTCCGAAATTCTCGACAACTTTACCAACTTCGACCCGAACGGCGTACTGAAGAACTTCGGCGGAGAATCCTTCCCCAACACGCCGGAATGGCAGTTCGTAGCCGATGGGTCCTACACTTGGTCCGCCAGCGAACGGTTCGACGCGTTCGTCGGCGGCAATCTCTCTTACCAGGGAGAGACCAACAGCCAGCTCGGCGAACTCGCACGTCTAGAGGTGGATGCCTATACGCTGGTCGACCTGCGCGCAGGCATCGAGGCCAAGAACGGCGCCTGGAAACTCATGGCATGGGGGCGCAACGTCGGCGACACCTACTACTGGACCACCGGCAATGCGAACCTAGACACCACCGTGCGGTTCGCCGGCATGCCGCAGACCTACGGCATCACCCTCTCCTTCCGGAAGTGATGACGCCTCGCTCCCGTCGTGAACGCGACGGGAGCGCTTTTCTTGAACGCACCGATCGACAGGCCCCACCATGACCGCAGCGCCGCTCTCCGGAACCTGCCCGCCCGCCTTCACAGCCGTCGCCGATGCGTTCCAGCGCAACTTCACCGAGCACAACGACATTGGCGCCTCGCTGTCCATCTGCAAGGACGGGGAGATCATCGTCGACCTGTGGGGCGGCTTCAAGGATGCGGCGCGTACGCTACCCTGGCGAGACAACACGCTGGTCAATGTGTGGTCCACCACCAAGGGCGTGATGGCGCTCTGCGTGGCGCGGCTTGTGGATCAAGGCCGCCTGTCGCTGGACCGTCCGGTCGCAGACTACTGGCCGGAATTCGCCGCAAATGGCAAAGCAGAAGTGACGGTCGCGCAACTCTTCTCGCATCAGGCAGGAATCTGCGGCCCCGAAAAGCGCGTCACCGAAGCAGAACTTCTCGACACGGACTTTCTCGCCGCGCTCCTCGCGGCGGAAACACCGCACTGGCCCGTCGGCTCAAGGTCCGGCTATCACGCGCTTACTATCGGTCCGCTCGCCGACGGCTTGTTCAAGCGCGTCATCGGAAAAACTGTCGGCGAGTACTTTCGCAACGAACTCGCAGAACCCTTGGGCATCGATTTTCACATGGGATTGCCGCTCAGCGAGGAGGAACGGGTCGCCGAAATCGTCCATGACGGCAACCCGGAGTCTGGCGGCCATGACTCGTTCAACGCGTATCAGCTCCTGGCGCAGGCCAACGTGCCGGTGCGCGCCGCGCTAGCTAACCTTCGCGCGTGGCGCACGCAGGGAACGCCGTCCGCGGCGGGCCAGGGCAATGCGCGCGATCTCGCCCGGCTCTACGGCGCCCTCGCCTCAGACCGTCGCATCGCAGGCGTCGAACTCGTGAGCGAGGCGACACTCGCCGCCGTCACGACCATCCAGATCGAAAACGAAGATCTCGTGCTGCGTTTTCCTATGAGTTGGGGCGTGGGCTTTGCGATCAACAAGGCCATGGGCGTCTACGGCCCCAACCCTGGCGCCTTCGGTCACCATGGTTGGGGCGGCTCCTTCGCTTTCGCCGATCCCGCAAAGCGGATCGGCGTCGCCTATGCGATGAACTTCATGCGCGAGCCCCAGGGCGGCCTTGATCCCCGTTTCGCAGGCATCGTGGCGGCGGTCTACGCGTCCTTGTGAGCGGCGATCCGTTGCTCGATGCCGGCGATGATGCAGTCCAGTCCGAAGATGAATTGCGCATCGTCGAGCGGACGCGACAGCACATCGGCGACAGTGCGCACCGCTTGCGCTGGAATATCGTCCACCTCCCGCAGCAGCGCGGTCACTTTCTTCACGCGGTCAGCCCGCGAGAGCTTCCCCCGCCCCGCTTTGCGCCGCGTCAGAGATTGCGCTTCAAGCAACGCATAGCCCGTTGTATAACTCGAGATGGTCCAGTAGACGTCCGGCAGGAGCGCCAGCGGCACGCCGGTGGTCCGCAACCGCTCGATGATCTCCGTATTCACGCGCAGCGAAATGGGCGAGCGGCGAAACTCGCGACCAATCAGGTCAGCCAGGTGCGGGTGCGCCAGCATCGCACCGCGCACCGTCAGACTGAGTGACCGCGCCTGCGCCTGCCAGCGGCCTTTGGCCGGGGTCGGCACGAAACCCTGGATCACATTGTCGACGACGGCGTCCAAAAGCGCTGTCTTGCTCGTGAAGTGCCGGTACACGCCCATGGTGGACGCACCGAGAGCGATCCCGAGATCGCGCATATTGAGCGCCGCCAGCCCATTGGCGTCAATGAGCGCCAGCGCCGCCGCAACAATGCCTTCGCGGGACAATTCGGGACGTTGGCGTACGGGCATAGACCTTGAATATGCTGGGGCCATGAATGAAGTTGAGGTTATGAACTGTGGACGACGCCTTCAGAAAATCCGCATCTGCTGAGCGGTCGATGGCAATGATCAGGTGATCTACCTCATCCTACACAAACAACACACTCTGGCCTGCACCCGGTTCCGTGGACGCCTTCCTAAGCTAACGCCTCCTGTTCCTCGAACGCAATCGGGCTGAGGTAGCCGAGCGTGGAGTGACGTCGCCGTGGATTGTAGAAGCACTCGATGTAGTCGAACACGTCGGCTCGGGCCTCGTCGCGTGTCCGGTACGTTTTGCGCGCCGTCCGTTCCGTCTTCAGCGAAGAGAAGAAGCTCTCCATCGCCGCATTGTCCCAGCAGTTTCCGGCGCGGCTCATCAAGCGCGTGTCGCCATGATCGGCCATCAGGCGCTGAAACGCCTCGCTCGTGTACTGGCTGCCGCGATCGGAATGATGCAGGAGCGCGTCGGATTTTCCACGCCGCCACAGCGCCATCATCAGTGCATTGGTGACAAGATCGGATGTCATTTAGGTACTCATCGACCAGCCCACGACGCGACGGGAGTAGAGATCGATCACAGCCGCCACGTAGAGCCATCCTTCGGCGGTCCAGATGTAGGTGAAGTCCGCCACCCACTTCCGGTTCGGCGCCGTCGCCTCAAAGCGGCGGTCCAGCGTATTCGGCGCGACGGTCGCCGTGCTACGCACGCCGGTGTCGGACGGCAGACGCCGCCGGCGCGGACGCGCCCGTAACGCCTGCAGCCGCATGAGCTTTTCGATGCGGTGGAGCCCGCTCGATACGCCCTCGGCGAGCACATCACGCCAGACGCGGCGCGCGCCGTAGGTCCGATCGCTCTGAATGTAGCTGGCGAGCACACGCGCAGCGATGGCGTCGTCGGCCTTCGCCCTAGCGCTCGGAGACCGCGATAGCCATGCGAAGAAGCCGCTCCGCGACACAACGAGCGCGTCGCACATCCAGCTCACCGGCCATACCCCTCGGTGTTTCGCGACAAAGCCGAACATCAGATCTGGTCTTTCGCGAAGTAGGCCGCGGCTTTTTTTGGAATGTCGCGCTCAGCCTTGAGCTTCGTCACCTCGCCACGCAGCCACTCGATCTCCAGCTGCTCGGGTCTCATCTGGCCCTGGCCGGGAAACGCCTGGTTCGGCTCGGCCTCGAAATCCCGGACCCACTTGCGCAGCACATTCTCGTGGACCCCGAGGTCCCGCGCCGCCTGGGCGGCCGTGACACCCCGGTCCCGGATCAGCCGCACCGCCTCAAGCTTGAACTCGCGTGCGAACGCTCTTCGACGTCCCATGTCCTGTCTCCGATCCCACTAAACACCTTAACTCGGTGTCCGTGAAACCGGATGCAGGCCAGACTGTCACGACTGTCATCATGCTACCCGCCTTGACGGAGTAGGACCCTAACTCAGGTCCGACACCACCGGGTGGGCGCCGTCCACAGCATCAGGGACGGAAGTCAGCCCTGACCGGCGAGAGACCGCCCAATAGCGGACGTTCCTGGGCCCATTAGTGACCGAGCATTTCTCGCCGAAGAGTGTTGCTCGTGACCTTCGCCACAGTCCCAAACCCAGAGATCTAAGAGATCCACGCAGTGGCTCAACGACCCAATTTGTGGCGATCGATCAAGACCCTCCCTAGTCCATTCGATTGCGCGATTGATGCCGCTAATCTCGATGAAACCATTTCGCGCGACTTTCAGCCGGACAACGCTGGGGTCTCAAATGACGCTGTCGAGTGAAACGTCCCGTCTCGCCACCAGTGATGCTCTGCGAGCCAACCTCGGCCTCAACGCGCGCGTGGCGACTGCCGTGTGTGCTTGCGCCCTGTTGCTGGCTTGGGTGGACCTGAATGTCCTGCTCGTCTGGCTAGCACTTGTGGCATTCCAAGATTTCGTCTTCGCGCCATGGGTCCAGCGACACTGGGTGCTTCCAGTGGAAATTCAAGATCCCAAAAGGGCAGACGACGCGGCGCTCATAACGCTCATAACCGGAACGATCATCTATAGCGCGCTGGCCCCGATCGCCTGGTTTCTCGGTGGGGAAGTCGGGCGAATATTGGCGGTGCTCTGGATGTTTTCGAGCATCTTGCACTCAGTGGCCTACTATGGGCATCGCCGACGCGCCATGATCGTGACGGCCGCCCCCCACCTGACTTTAATGGTGCTCCTTCCTACACTCACCGGCGGCTTCAACTGGTCGAGCGTGGCGACCAGCATCGTGATGCTCCAAATCGTCGCCATCAGCGCTGCGGCATTCCTTCAACGACGATCTATGCTGGACAAGGTGAACCGGTATCGAAAGGCCAAGGAAGAAGCAGACGAAGCAAACTCTGCGAAGTCTCGCTTCCTCGCGGTCGTGAGTCACGAACTCCGCACGCCAATAAACGCCATTATCGGATACGCTGACCTTATTCGTGAAGATATGTCGGAACGCGGCGAATTGGCTGGTGTTGAGGACGCCACAAAGATCGCAACCGCCGCGCAGCGACTGAAAGAACTCGTGGATGATGTCCTCGACATGTCAAACTTGGAGGCAAAGTCGGTGTCCGCGACAGTCGTGGAAACAAACGTGGAAAATCTCATACTTGAAGTGGTGAACGACGCAAAGGAGATGATCGCCGAACGGCACAATTCGGTTCGAGTCAGTGTCGCATCCGATATCAACACCATAGAAACTGACCCCGCTCACCTGCGCCGCTGCCTCAAGATCCTCTTGTCGAACGCCTGCAAATTCACGTACGAAGGCATTGTCACGGTGTCCGCTCAAAGAGTGTCTAGGGGCGGTGCGTCATCGATTTGCATTTCCGTTTCCGACACGGGCATTGGAATGGACGCCCCGCAACTTGAAAAAGCTTTCGCGCCGTTCACCCAAGGGGACGATTCAACAACCCGTAAGTTCGGTGGGACCGGACTGGGCCTTGCCATTGCAAAACACCTATCAACCCTGCTCAAGGGCGACATCGAAGTGACAAGCAGGTCGGGCGCTGGAACCACATTTTCGCTCGCTTTGCCCGGGCACTAGATTACCGGTCCGAACAGCTCAGCCCATCGAGCCGGTGCCACGGAAAATCCACATACGGCGCGTCCGATTGTGACAGACGGCGTGGTTGATCAACATCTGCCTTCCCGCCTGCCCGCTCAATCAGGCGGCAGATCGCCGAAATGCGACGTTCAAGCCTGCGCTCGAGCTTTAGTTCTTCCGCTCAAAGTAGCGCAAAGCTTCGAGCGCGACGCGATCAACAAAGGGCTGTTTTGCCTTCTGGTATTCGGGCTTCAGAGTCCCGTCCGCAAAACTCAAGTTGGTCTTGAGGGCGGCGTACCGCGCCGCGATGTCAGGTTTCATGATCAGAAAATCACGAAAGGCAAGATGTCTTCTGATCTGGAACGAGCCAGCAAGGTAGGCATGAAGGTGGAATGCGACCGTCTCGTCAGTTGGCTTTTTGTTGAAATACCTGCGGCCCGGGATCCCATACTCCCCGCGAGCTTCGTAGCCCCACTTTTCGAGGCGCTCCGTGCATTCGTCGACGGCCTGCAGCGACACCGCCTCCATGAGAATATCAATAATTGGCTTCGCCTGAAGATTGGGGATGGCGGTGCTCCCGATGTGATGCAGCATGCACGTTGCGCAGCCCATCAAGTCAGCAATCAGCCTCGCCTCATTCTCGTAGATCCCCGCCCAGAGAGGATCGTGCGGCACTAGGCGTTTCATAGGTTGGGCGTGTACCCGAGTGACCGTCGTGCTTCAATCAAGCCGTTCGTGCCTGACGGGCCAAGTAGGCTTGGTCTCGCCGGAAGGCGACCTTCACTTGTCCTGCCTCGCTGTCCCGGCTCGCACCCGCATGGGGTGGCCGTCATTGCTGCTCTGGCTGTCGTTTCTGATCGTGGGCTTCGATGCCTATATCGCCCACAATCCACAGCGGCGTTATACGATGCCCCCACGCCTCCAGGAGCCAACACTAGGACCCCGTCTATGAAGCAAAGCCAATTCGACCGGATATTCTCCGTCGGCACGTCGCTCCTCGGCATCGCTGTAGGCCTCGGCGTAGGCTACCTCGGCTTGTCCATAGCGCTCGGACCGAAAGCGGATAATTCTGGTTGGATTCTGGTCGTAGCTTTTTTCATCGCTTCGATTTTTTGCGTGCTTTACTTCTGGAAGCAGCTCCGAAAGGACTTGAAGCCGCCTGCAGTCCGCCGGAGCGCTCCTTCTCGACTGTTGGAGGTGTGGGCCGATGACATCGCATCACTCCAAACGCACATTGATAGCCTCGCAAAGATTGGGCTGAGCATGGCGCCTGGCTTGACGATCACGGACCTTCTGGAACACTTGGATCGTGATTGGTATGCGCGGGACCCTTACGGACATATTCTCACTGTGTATGCAGGTGGAGTATGTGATCGCGGCTGGGAGTTCGATTTCGAAGCGCTCTCAGGTCCCGGAGACTATGCAGACGCCTTCCGCCCTCTCGTCCGCATAAGCGGACAGCCGGATCTTGTGACCGACCTGTCTGACAACTTCGACATCCGGAAGCAGTCGTGTGTGGTCACCTACAAAATCAAGGGAGAGCAGCGCAGGCTGACCGCGCGCATCAACAATGACTGGGTCGACGAAAAAGTTCTTTCCGCGTTTCTCAAGGACCCGGAAGAAAACTCTGGAAGTGCCGCGCGATTTTGCCTTGCCGAAACTGAGGGAAACTTTACGGTTTTCTTTCTCACCGACGCTGAAGTGGCGGCGGTCAACGCCCTTCGTCCAGACACGTTTTCCCAACAACACTCCTCCCATTAACTGAGTGAAAGCGCGGTTTGATGGTTGACCATCGCCGCGAGCAGGAATGCTGAGGGGCTGACCGGCGCGAATGGGCCAGAGGCAGTCGCCGGCAACGTTTACCCCCTCCGGCAGCCAACCGCCCCTTCCCTGCCGCTCGCAACGAACGAGACATCCCAGTCGCGGACTGTGGATTGGTAGCGCCCGATAGCGGCGTTCCGGCCCAGATTTTTCAACGACCACGGTCTCACGGGGACGGACTTGGCGGTCCCCTGAGGGTCGACTTCGCGCCGGAGGGCGCATCACTGGAATCCCTTCCGCATCTGTTGTGAAGATGCGGAATCCGTCTCGTCGGGAATGCGTCGGCGACGCTCGCCCGACGTCAACGCGCCACGATGTCACGGTGCATGGGCGCCAGCTTGGCAAGCAGCTTGTTCTGCATTGCAAACGGTACGCGCTCAGCGTCCATCGCTTCACGGAGATGTTCGACCAGCACGTTGAAGTCGCGCGTCTGCACGCCCATGTCGGCGTGTGCGTCAGCCATCGTACGGCCCGTATAGGTGCATGGCCCGCCGGCCAGATAGCAAATTTGTTCACGCAGCGTGCGACGCAAGCGGGTCAGATCGCGATTGATAAATATTTCCGCGATACGAGGATCCGAGACTGATCTATCGACAAGTCGGTCCACAATCCGCCTGATCCCCGCCTGCCCGTTGAGAGCGTCGAAAACAGCCAACCCTTTGATCGGTGCAGCGCCAGCATTGGTGTTGGACATTTCGTAAGGCGCGACGGGCTGTTCTTCGGCAAAGACCGGGATGGGCGCGAACACAACAGCACATAGTATCGAAACGCCAGCGCACAACTTCATGTTAGAACCCGACCTGAAGCGAAAAGTATGCACCGTGCTGGTTCCGACGCGTGGCGATGTCTCCCAGGTCGACATACGCCATGGTCGCCGTCAGGTTTCGGGTGATGGCGTATGCAGCGAACAGGTCGACGGCGTCGTTCTCCTTGGCGAATCCGAGATTGTCCGGCTTCGAACGGTATTCGACACCAGCGATCAGGCGCTTTGAAAACATGTACGCAGCCGTGAACTCCGCCTGCATCGAGTAGTCATCGTTGCGATCACCGCCGAAGCCCAAGAGCCCCGTCTGGTTGGCCTGCGTGTAACGCAACGTGCCGTTCAGAAGCAGACTTTGTGCAAGCAAGACCTTCGTCGCGGACGCGAAGTAGTCGACTCCCTTGTCCTTCTTGCCGCCGACCGCGCGGATGACATCGGTGCGGTTGTTTTTCTTGTACTGGAAGCCGATCGCCACCTGCGGCATCAGCCGGTCCTGATCGTACACGGCATCGCCCAGAATCCGCACCTTGGCGGAAATCACGTCCTGCTCGAAGGTAAAGCCGTCGCCTAGCCCCAGGGCCGTGCCCGTCGATCCGGTGTCGAACTGCTGGCGCGCATAGGACACCTCGACGCGATCGTAGAAACCGATCGCTGCGCCCGCTGCCCGGAACTCATAATCCTGCAACGGCACATAAGTGGCGAACGCCGATGCGCCGATCCCATCTTCAGTCTCATTGCCGGTAATGAGCGCCCAGGTCGCCAGCCCCCCGCCCCCGGAGCCCTCGATCGAGGAAACGCCGCGCGTCAGCAGAAGCTTGCCGCCATTGGCGAGCGGCTTGGCGTGCGCTTCCGTCGCAATCGCCAAGCCCGCGATGACCACCGGCGCCGCAAGGGACAGGCGCGCAAAACAGGTGCCGGCATAGTTGCCCATAGAGATCACGCAGTGGGCGAATTGACTTAACGAAGATTTACCATGGCACAATTTGGGGCGTCGTTTACGAGACCTTATTCGCTGGGTCATACGATCGGCATATGTACCGCGCGCTTATTTTGGCCGTGACGCTTGCTTGGGCTGGCGTGGCCCACGCCTCTGATCTCTCCGTAGTGGTGCGCACGCGCGCCGGCGCGCCCGTCGAAAACGCGGTCGTGACGTTCAAGCCTGCGGCAGGTGTTCCAACTGGCCCGATCCGCTTCGAATGGCCTATGCGGCTCACGCAACGCAACATCACGTTCGATCCACAAGTCCTGATCGTCCCGGTTGGCGCGGAAGTCGCATTTCCCAATTTCGACAGCGTGCGCCACCACGTCTACTCCTTCTCCCCCGGAAACCGCTTCGAGCTGCGCCTGTTCGGCCGCGACGAGACGCGATCCTACCGCTTCACGAAGACCGGGGTCGCCGCCGTCGGTTGCAACATTCATGACCGCATGTCGGCCTTCATCGTTGTCGTCGACACCCCCTACGCCATGAAGACCGGTGCAGATGGCCGCGCCACGCTGCCGGGCGCTTCCGGCGCAGGTGTGCTAACGGTATGGCGCCAGGATGTGCGTTCGCCTTCGAACACGATAACGCGCCCGATCGCCGAGACGCGCACAGCCGCAGGCGAAGTGGTCGTGGTGGATCTCCGCGCTGCGCCTACCAGCCACGCACACTGAACCCGGGCGAATGTTCACGCGCCTTCAGACAAAGCTCGCCGTCCTGTTTGCGAGCCTCTTCAGCGTCACGCTGCTGCTCGGCGGTATCGCCGTCTATGCGGCGATATCCGATAACGCGACGCGCATGGTGCGCCGCGAACTTGAAGTCAGCGGCGTCGTTTTCGATCGGGTGTGGGAACTGCGCGCAACCCAGCTGCGTGATGGGGCGAATCTTCTCGCACGCGACTTCGGCTTCCGCGAAGCCTTCGCGACACGCGACGACGCCACGATCCGCTCCGCCCTCGACAACCTGCGCGACCGCCTCGGCCTCCACCGCGCCTTCATCGTCGGCGTGGACGGCGCCATCACCGGGCTCGACGTCACACTCGACGACGCACAAGCGCTGGCGCTGTGGAGTGCGCTGGATAGCGCGGAAAATGCGGCGGGTGTTCTCGAAATCGACAGCATGACATACCAAGCCATCTCCGCGCCGATCCTCAGCCCGATACTCAGCGGGTGGGTGGTGTTCGCCACGCGGCTCGACGACGCGGAAATGAAGCGCCTTGAAGCGCTCTCAGCGATTCCGCTTGAGGCCGTCGTCCTGCGGCGCGATGGCTACGGCACCTGGTCGGCGGGACAGCGGGAAGCGACGTCGGCGGCGGCGCACAGGTTTTCGCTGTTCATCGAGTCATCCCTCGAGACTGCCGCCGGCAAACCGCGCGAACTGGACGGCGCGGACGGCCGCGCCATCGCCGTCGTGAAGCCGCTCGCGGGCCTCGGCGAAGGAGCGCAGGCGGCGCTTCTCCTACGCTATCCGCTGGCCAAAGCGCTGGCGCCGTATCAGCCCCTCTTCCTAATGGTGATCGCGATCGGCGTGTTCGGGGTGGCGTTGGCAATAGCCGGCAGCTGGATGCTAGCGCGCAGCCTCACGCGACCGATCCAGGCGCTCGACAACGCCGCCTTGCGCCTGCGGGATGGCGAGGACGTCTCTGTCGCGGTCGAGACCCGCGACGAAATCGGTCGCTTGGCGGTGAACTTCAACGCCATGGCCTCCGGCATCCGTGCGCGCGAAAAGACCATCACACACCTCGCCCTGCACGACGCCGAGACCGATCTCAGAAACCGCCAAGGACTCAAGCAGCTGATAGACGCCCCTCGCGACCGGCACGCCGGCATCACTGTTGTCGCGGCGCTGGGAGTCGACCGCTTCCACCACGTCCGTTCGGCGATCGGCTACGGGCTCGCCAACAAACTGTTGCGCGAAATCGCTGCCCGGCTCACGCGCGCGGCGCCGAACGCACATCTGGGCCGCATCGCCACCAGCATTCTCGGGCTCGTCTATGAGGCGCGCGATCTTGATGATGCTCGGGGCTTTGCTGCTGCGCTGCAGTCCACGCTGGCGCAACCGATCCGGCTGGACCGCGACACCATCGATGCGCATCTCACCATTGGCATCGTCGCGAAGACCACTGGCGAGACGGCCGACACGCTGATCGATCAGGCCAACATCGCGCTCGATCAGGCGCGCGCGGGCCGTAGGAAGATCGCGGTGTTCGACAGCGCAGCTTACGGAGATCCGGCCCGCAACCTTTCGCTGACCAGCGAGATGATGACCTCTATCGCCAGCGGCGCGATGTCCATCTATCTTCAACCCAAATACGACATCCGAAAGGGTGCGGTGACCGGCGCCGAAGCGCTTGTGCGTTGGCGCCATCCCCATCGCGGCATGCTTCCGCCGGACCTCTTCGTCGGCATGGCGGAGGAAACCGGCCACATCCGCCCGCTGACCGACTGGGTGCTCGCTCAGGCCATCGCAGCGCAGGCCGCTCTACGCGCGCGTGGGCACAACCTGTCCATGTCGGTGAACATATCGGGTCGCCTGATGGATGACCAGGATTTCGCCGACAACGCAATCGACGCCATCACCGCCGCCGGCGCCGAAATCTGCATGGAAATCACCGAGACGGCGGTGATCGAGAGTCCCGATGTGGCCTTGCGCATAATAGATCGCTACGCAGCGGCAGGCATCGCGATCTCCATCGATGACTACGGCTCCGGTCTTTCGTCGCTCGCCTATCTCAAGCAGATCAGCGCGCACGAGCTGAAGATCGACAAGTCCTTCGTCATGTCACTCGCCGAAGGCCATCGCGATGCGCTGCTGGTGAAGTCCACCGTAGATCTCGCACACAGCCTCGGCCTGAAGGTGACCGCCGAAGGCGTCGAGACAGCCGAAGCTCTCGCCATGCTCCAGACCATGGGCTGCGACATCGCCCAGGGCTACTTCATTGCCCGCCCGATGCCGCTCGAAGATTTTGCGCGGTTCATGGAGACCGCGGGCCGCGGCAGCGCCGTCGAGAGTGCGTTGCGAGCGTAACCAACCTGTTCGGCCGTCCTATTCCTCTGGCAGCCCCCTATTCAGGGGTGGCCGCGCGCGATGATCAGCTTCCGGGTGAACCACATAGCGTCGCCTAGGCGTGCGCTTGACCATGCGGAAATAGGCGCAACACGAGTTTCCGCTCTCGCATGCCGGTCTCTACCCGCAAGAGCTCAAATCGCCCGAAATCAAAAGCGCGACATCCGGTGCGCAGTGTCCGCGTCAAGTATGAATCGGACGCTTCGCAAACATGCGCAAGCGGCGGAAACGGGCCAGTAACGATCGACCGAAATCATTTTGCCGGCCGGTAGCCAAGAGCCCCTTCCCGGCCATTCGTAACGGGCGAGAGATCCCAACAGCGGTCATTGGCGCATGCTGGCCGGAAAGCGGACATTTGCCAGCGTTGGCGCGACCGGCTAAAATTGACGATTGAAGCAATTCGCAAAGCTTGCCGCCCTTCCAAAACAGGTTGCCTTGGAGAGTTCTAGAGCAGCTCATGACGCCGCCAAGCGCAGCAGCGTTTTCGCGACCGAAGCTTGGGATTGGCGCCAGAGACGTCGTTCTATGGCGCAAGAAGGATGGTGAAATGTCCGCAAGCGCCAAGCCCCCCCTGAAACTCGGCAAACTGTCCCGGACAGCGAGTGCGAAGGCGTGGATGGGACAGTTCGCGGTCGCAGATCAGCCTGTCGCGGCGGAACTATTGGATTCGCTGCTGCTCTTGAACCAGGAGCACGTCAACACCGCTCTTCACCGGCTGCTGAGGGATCTCACCACCGAAAGAGCGGGGTCGCGAAAGCGAGTCGCACTCTACGCTGAGAGGGAATACGCATCATCGTTCGCGTTTTCTGTACCTATCGTTGTCGCTGGCAAGGGCAAGGGTCGCTCCACCGGCCGCAAAGGGCCGGCGGCCGTCCAACCCACCCGGGGCAAAGCCCGCGTAGGGAGTGAAGGCGCCATTGCCTTCCTCATTTCTCAGGCCGTCGAGACCTGGCCCAAGATCTTCGTCAACCACCCAGGCCCAGACAGCTTTCGAACGAAACGGCCAATCAGCACGATCACCATCTTGTCGGATTTTATCGGGTCGGGCGCGCGCGTCACGACCATGCTCGATACGTTTTGGAACGTACCCACCGTCAAGGCTTGGCACTCGCGCGGTTTGATCGACTTTCAGGTCATCGCCGCCGCTGGCACAAAAGCCGGTCTAGCGACAACACGTGCGCATCGCCTGCGACCTGACGTGAGAGTGTCAAACGTCGCGCCCACGATCCACGGCGCCGGCGGTAAAGCGCAACGACTCCGCGCCTTTGCTTTGAAGTATGGCGCCACCCTCCCCGATCCATTGGGTTTCGCTAACAGCGGCGCCCTCATCGCGTTCAATTATCGTATTCCCAACAACGCACCCGCCATTGTCCAAACTCTCTATAAAGGGGTCGCCCCGCCGGACATGGCTGACGCATTTGGCGTGCGGGATCACAATCGAGAGTTGGTCGAAGCGGCCACGGTGCTAAACTTCAAACTGGCCGACACGCTGCCCGTCGACGACGCCAACATCGCTCTCATCCTGCGCGCCACCCGGGGCCGCTGGCGCGACGGCTCGGAGACGGTGCTCGCCGAAATGATCGGGATACCCGTGCCCGAAATCGAACTTGCGCGCGCACGCGCTACCAAACTGAAACTCCTGACCCCTGAAGGCCGCGTGACGGACGAGGGTCACAAGTTTCTGGACGCCGCCGGAACCATCGAGCGCAAGAAAGTCATTGTTCCCACCAACACGACGCCGTATCACCCGCAAAGTCTGAGGGTTCCGCGGAGGCCACCTAGCGTACGCCGTCCTTCCGGGCGGCCATGACGACCGACCGAAGTTGGTTGTTAGGGCCTTGGGGCTTCCCTTGGCCATGTCGGAGCATCTGAAGACAGGTTCCGTATCATCATCGCGTCCCTACGGGTCCATTCGAAGGCTCATAAGCGACGATGATGCGCATCCTGCGCCGGGCAAAATGTAGATGAGCCATCCGTGGGACTCTCAGACATTTACCGCAGCAGCGCGCGCGGCGGGCCGATCCGACGCGGTCATCGATGCGTCGTTGCGCGCAGCGACCTACATCAAGGACCGTCATCCTGACCTACCCGTCATACTCACCTTGGCGCACCTCGCCCATCTGACCGATGTCTCTGGTGAGTTCCTACGTGGCGTCGTTGATCGCGAGACCGATCCCTACCGCGTGTTCCAACTGAATAAGCGCTCTCGACCCAACGCGCCTCAGCGTGCGCACCGCACCATCTGCGTGCCCCACCCCCTTCTCATGCGCACACAACGATGGATCGCGCAGAATATCCTCAACGTGATCGATCCGCATCGCGCCAGCTTCGCCTTCGCGCCAAAGCGAGACATCGTCCAGGCCGCTAAAAGGCATGCTGGGTGTCGCTGGCTCGTCAAACTCGACGTCACTGACTTTTTTACGTCGATACGCGAAGACGCTGTCTATCGCGTGTTTCGCGCTCTTGGATATGGCGCGTTGATCTCGTTCGAACTGGCGCGACTATGTACGCGCGCGCCTGGATCCTCGCGCCGCAAGCATAGGGCGTCCCACGATCAACGCTTACCATATCACCGCAAGCACTGCGGTTTCCTCCCCCAGGGCGCGCCAACGAGCCCCATGCTCGCAAACCTCGCGTCGTATCAGCTTGACGAAGATTTCGAGGCGCTCGCAACCAGCCGAAACTGGATCTACAGTCGGTACGCTGACGACTTGGCGTTCTCGACCAAGCATCCCTCCAACCGCTCCGAGGCGCTTCATGTGTCTCGGAAGGCAGAGGCGCTGCTTGAACGGCACGGCTTCGCTGCGAACCGCAGCAAGACGTGCATCGCCCCGCCCGGAGCACGGCGTCTCGTGCTAGGACTACTCGTCGATCGCGGCGCGCCGCGATTGCCTAGGGCATTCCGCGACAACATCGAGACGCATCTTTATGCGTTGGCCCACGCTGACATCGGTCCGCTCCGCCACCTGAACAAACGCGGATTTGCGTCTCTCATTGGCATGCGACGCCACATTGAGGGGCTTATTGCGTTTGCGCACCAAGTCGAGCCCACCTACGCCGCTCGTCTCTACGCTCGCTTCAAAAAGGTGGCGTGGCCGGCACAGTAGCTCATCGTACTGGCCCACTCGACCGCGCGGTGCACCAAGGATGTGCTGCAGTTGCAGTTTGCACGTGTCCAGTCACCTTCTCGATGGCCGATCGTCCGCCCCTTTCCGGACGTTCAATCCCAAGAAGAGACATTTCTGCTTTGACGCCCTTGTGCGGACGTTGGATGATCGACTTGGAGGGATAATGAACGATCGAGACAAAGAAGCGCCGCGCGTGTTCGCGGGGCTATCTGGGGCGTCCCTCCCCTGCTCCATGGATCTGGGCCACGGCGTCACCGCGCGCCCCATCTACGCTCATCTCTTTGCGGCAAACATGATGGCTTTCCAAAGGGCCGAAGCTGGAAAGCCACATCCAGCGCCGTGGAAGGCGGCGCGAGGCGGCTTCGCATACGACATTGAGATCGAACTTTCTGTGCCTGCGAACATATCCCTCGCGGGCGCAACTTCAGCCATGGAAGTGGTCCGTCTAGTCGCGTCCTTGCTCAGGATGGCGCACTACCCGTACCTGATGGTGCCAGTTACCTCGGATCACCCGTTTGATGCAGCAGGCGCCGAGCAAACCCCCACCTTGATCCCCTTCGAGACCGAGCCGCGGATATTTGCTGCACCGAACGAAACGACCGAGATAAGTGAAGCAGATCTTCAGTGGTTGAAAGTAGCTTGGCCTCTGGTAGCCGAACTTGTTCGTCAAGCCCCGCAGCTTGATACGGCGCTCCGAGCTTGTGACGCATGTACAGTTCGAGGGCGTGCGGCTTCAGCACTGCTCACCGCATGGGGCGCTCTCGAAGAGCTCTTTGCGCCAGCTCGTGCTGAACTCCGCTTTCGCGTCTCGGCCCATATTGCTGCCTACTTGGAACTGCCTGGGCCCAAAAGGCTAGAGCGTTTCAAACAAGTGGCGCAACTCTACAATGCTCGTTCACGAATTGCGCACTCTGCTCAAGACGCGGACAGCCGCGAGCTCGTTGAGACATTCATAGTGTTGCGCAACTCCTTGATGAAAATGATCGATGAACGAGCTGTCCCATCCCAAACTGACCTTGAACGAAAGCTGTTCTGCGGGGACTGACGGAACATCCTAATTTCGGACTCTAAAGAGAACTCTCTCACGAACGGACTTTTCTGCCGCCCATCACCATCCCACGTTGTGCAACTATCCCAGCCACACGCAACCCTTCTGTTGTCACGATGCTGTCACCCGAGACGGCCCGAATCGGCTTATACTTTAGGCTGCAAGGGAGTGAAAGCTAATGCGCGTAGGCACCCGAAAAAGCACAATGGCGCTGGCCCAGACTGATATGATCGTACGCGCGCTCAACCAACGATTTCCAGGTCTCGGCGCGGCAGCCGAATTGTTCGATACGAGCGGCGACCGCGATCAGCATAGCAAACTTGGCGTTCACGGCGGAAAAGGCGGCGCGTTCGTAGCTGAGATTCGACGCGCCATCCTGAGCGGCAGTATCGAAGCGGCGATGCACTCTCTCAAGGACATGCCGGGAAACGAAGAGACACCTGGCTTAATCGTGGGGGCTTACCTAGAGCGCGAAGACGCAAGGGATTCTATGGCTCTCCGCCCGGGGCTCACCTACGAAGCGATCCGAGACAGTCAGGGAGCAAGCATAAAGATTGGGACGAACTCTGTCCGCCGCGCAGCATACGCTCGCCAACTCTTCCCCAAAGCCGAGATCATACATTTTAGAGGCGCGGCGGACACGCGGATCCAAAAGCTTGATACTGGCATTAAGCAAACGATGCCAGATGGCGTTACAGAAGTGGGTCCGGCGGACGCACTCATAATGGCCAAGGCTGGACTTGAGCGCATAGGACTCACGAACAGGGTGGCCCACACATTCTCGCTGAAGGAAATGTTACCAGCTGTTTCGCAGGGCATTATCGCTGTTGAGTGCAGCGAGCGTGACTGGCAGACGCGTGAACGCCTGGCGGCGATCGACTCCGAAGACTCTCGGATGCGCGCCTACGCCGAACGAGAGGTTCTTTGGGTTCTCAACGGACACTGCAATTCCCCGATTGCTGGCCACGCGCATCGAGATCATGATGAAATGTATTTGACCGCTGCGGTGATGAATGCAGACGGTACGCGCGTCGTTTCGGCGACACAAAGCGGGCCTGTGGACAAGCCAAGAGAACTTGGTCGGTCGGTAGCTTTCGAGCTGCTAGACAAAGGCGCGGCGCAAATCATCACAGCCACAAGGGAATAGCCTACCTTCACACCCCTAGACTTAGCGCTGCCCAAGCAAACTTGAATGTGCGAGCGCCGTTCGATCCCAATTTGAGACCTCAGCACCTGCCCGCCCGAAAGCGGACGTAGCCTATCGCGGATAGGGCTCGCACCCGATTCCATCGCCGTCTCGATCAAGGTGAGCGCCATACCCGTCTTGCCATCGACGAACGGGTGCCGCACCCGCCGCTCGCGCGGCGCTACAGTTTTCAAACGGCCAATCGCGTGTGACTTCGCGCACACTCGAATCTTCGCGCTCAATCGGATTCAAGTACCCGAGTTGGCTCGGAGGGGGCTGTACAGTTTGCATCAGCGCAAGGCAGCCCAAGATGAGCAAACCGATGATGAGCCCGGCAAGGGATCGGGAGACGCGACGGCGCCCAATACGGAGGAATCGTTCGCGCAAGCTTGCAGCCCGACGTTTCGAGCCGGCGCGGTTCAGCCGAGGACGTTCCCAGGGCGACGACATCGCGAAAGCGTAGCCCAGGCAGGTTTACGAGAGCTCAATCCCCGAAGCGGAAGCCCGTCTCGACTGGCAAAAGGCTTCCCGATAGCGAACGCCTAAGCGCCTCTATCCGCCCGGCCAACATCGTCCCGCCGCAGGCTGCCGCTCGACTTCGTTCGATTTCTTTTCCATTGTCGGGCTGATTGACAAATAACCTTGAGTGCCGTGAGCGAGACTGACATATCTCCCGTAGTTGGTAACCGCATCGTCGTCACTGGCATGGCCGGCGCTGGAAAGAGTACGTTTTCACGGGCGCTCTCGAAGAGGACCGGCCTTCCCGTCATCTCCCTCGATCTTCATAGTTGGAATCCTGGGTGGGTCCGGGTGCGGATGGACGAGTTTCTCGAAAAACAACGCACCTTGCTCGCTGGCGAGAGGTGGATTGTTGACAGCAACGACGTCGACAACGACCTCTTTCTCAAGCGCGCAGACACGCTCTTGGTCCTCACTACGCCTTGGTGGATTTGTTCGTGGCGCGCGTTCAAACGCGGACTTCGGAGACCTCGCGATAATCAGTTGCCAGACGGTTGTGACGAGTCGCTCTCGCAACGGCTCCGAGACGAATGGGGAATAGCTTGGCGCAACTGGCGGGACCGGAACTCGTTTCGCGAACTTGAGCTTTCTCTGGCTTCGCGTTGCCGAGGGCAGTTGAAGGTTCACGTTCTGAAGTCGAAGCAGGGGGTGGCCGACTTCGCGGACAACGTCTGAACGGCTGTCCAACGGCTGCCGCCTGTCACGTTGAGTTTGTAAGGCCGGACACCTCTCCTCACTTCCCGGTCGACCAAGGGAGAATCCCCGAAACGGTCACTGTTGCCTGTGCGCCGCATAGCGAACATTCTGGTTGTAAACAGCGCTTAGGCAATCAACGGCGACAAGAGTCTCGCTCACCCTCAACACGGTGCTTCCGGGTGCAACAGGCCCAACGCTCCACCGCTAACTTCGCGGAGTAGTTGTCTCGCCACTGCGTCTCAGGCTTTGCCAGCAAACTACTCCTATCGGCGGGTCTAGAGGTGGGTGCGAAGTTGCGCGGGTCATCGAGACAACATTCCGTTGCGAAACGGAGAGCCGAGCGCTATCGGTTTCCCACGACTAGGGAGTGAGGGACGGTCGTGAGCGTGTCAATGCCATTTTCCGCCTGTATTGGAGTGGCGCGTTCCGCAGCACGGCGGCGAGGACATGGGCGCTGACTCGCCGGCAAAGCTCGACGTCGTTCTGCATGAGGCGGGCGCCGGCGATGCATATCACGCGGCGCGCAGCCCGTTCGCGATCGCGCTGGCGCCGCCCACGAGCGCCGCGGCCGTTCAAGGGCTCGCAGCAGGGCGCGCCCTGATCGAAAACAGCCTCGTCAACAACGGCGCGCTGACACAACAGCAACTGGAGAGCTTTGGCGCCGAACTCGCCAAGGTGCTGTTCTCGGGAGACGTCGGCGCACTCTATGCCGCCTGCCGCAAGCAGAATGGGGCGCGGGTCACGCTGTGCATGGACGGTGTCGCTCTGAAGAGCATCCCTTGGGAGTTCGTGCGTTGGCCGGATGTCGGCGTGGCGCCGCACGGTCAACGCACGCTAGCGAGACTATGTCCCGTCAACGACGATTCCTCGATCGAGCCGGTCGCGCTCCGCAACGAACCGATGGTTGTCCTGCTTGCAGTGTCCGATCCGACTAACTTGTCCCAAGTCGATTGGCAGGAAACTAAGGCCAAGATGGATGAGGTATTCGCGGAGAACAAGAAGCACGTCTCACTGGAAGTCGTCGAGGCCGCCAGCGCCGCCGCCGTCGCGACCGAGGTGAAGCGGCTCGACCCGCATGTGGTGCACTTTATCGGTCACGGCCAGGCAAACGGCCTTCTCTTCACCAACCGCTCCACTGGCAAGAGTAAACTTGTTACCTCGAGCCAGCTCCACGGCGTCTTTGGCGGCGATCGCGTGAGATTGGTGATCCTTTCCGCTTGCGACACCGGCAAGAACACGGACGCGGTCACGCCGCTAGCGAACTTGGCCGAACAGCTCGTGCGCGCGGGCATTTGCGCGGTCGTGGCCAACCAGATGCCGATCACGCTGCGATCGGTCGCGACCTTCTGCAATGGACTCTACCGCGAGCTACTCGACAGCGGAAATATCGATCTGGCCGTCAACCAGGGCCGCGTCGACGTGGGCTATGAGTTTGATGCGATCGACGCGGCGGTGCTGGAATGGGGAATTCCGGTCCTCTACCGCCGCCCCGGCTGCGATCTTCTGTTCGACACCGGAGGGTCGTGATGGCGACGCCCGTCTTCTTCGCGCAGACGGTGCGCGGCGCGCGCGCCAAGTCACGGCTAAGGACCGCGGCCAAGCGGCCGCGCCGTCACCGTGTCGGCGTGCTCGACGTTGACACCTACGCGCTCCTCCGCCCAGTGCTCGACCGCGTCAACCGAGCGCAAACCGGCTTTGAATTCGCGCAGGTAACCACCACCCTACCGACTGGCATCGGCCTTATGAGCGCGCGCGTCTTACAGATAGCCAAGGACACCGGGTTTGAGCCCAACGCGAACGAGATAGAAGATCTCGAACAAAACGTATTCTTCGACGACTTCGTCCCATTCCTAGAGCAAATCCGAGATAAGCTGAAACTCAACTCGATCGTCGCCTTGGTGACGCCCATGCTGGCGTTCGTCGACGACGAGAACACTTTTCAGTACAATCTCTTTTCCGTTTCGAATGGCGGGGTCGTCATGGTGTCGGCATTCGCTCTGCGCGACTACGCCAAGAAAGCCAAGCGGCCGTTCGAAGCGTGCATTGCCGCACTGATGGCCACGCAGGTGTGGGCCGGGCTCTTCGAGGACGTGGACTATCATGAAGAGACCCGTGGTTGCCTCTACGACCTGTGCACGCCGCGCGACGATATCGTCAAAGGTTTGACGAAGATGCGCATCAGCGAGGGGGCCCTGGCGCTCTTCCCTGAAAGCGAGCGTGCCGATGTGCAAAAGGCAGTCCAAGCCATTGCGGAGTACAAACGATGACCGATGTGCTTGTCTTCCTCCCCGGCATCATGGGCTCAGAACTCCATGATGCCGAAGGCCGCGTGTGGCCGGGCACGCTTATCGACGGCGTGTTCAAGTTCAGCGACAAGCGCTTCGAGCGGCTGCTGGCTGATGACCTCGAACCGCGCGACATCATTCGCGAGGTCGGCGGTGTGGTCAAAGTCTACGAGCCTTGGATCGAGGCTCTGGAATCGATGCGGTCACGCGAGACAGGAGCCGCCCTGTTCAGCGAAGCGGCCAAGTCCCTGCGGGTCGTGCCTTACGACTGGCGAAAATCGGCGAGCCTGGCGGCCGAGCGGCTCGCTGTAGCAGTGGATGAGGTGCGTCAGAGTCACGGTGCCGACGCGCAGATTCACATTGCCGCGCACAGCTTGGGCGGCGTCATCGCGCGCTATTACCTACAAAGCGCGAGATTCGAACAAAGGCCGGGATTCAAGCACGTTCGGTCGTTCATCACCTTCGGCACGCCGCACAACGGCTCTCCGATCGCCGTCGCCGGCGCCATCGGTCAGCATCAGGCGCAGTTTCTCGATTCCAAGCAAACCAAGACGATCGTCAACGACGAGCGCTTTCCAGCGCTCTACGAACTCTTCCCCGATCCTTCGATCGCGATCGTCTGGGACCGCACGACGAAAGGTCGCCTGCAACCGCTCAGCATCTATGACCCGGCGTTCGGCCAAGCCAAGCTCGGCCTCAACGCCAAAAACCTGCAGCGCGCACTCGATCTGCACAACGCGATCCGTGGCAAGAAGTGGCCAGACGTGCGCACCTTCATATTCGTCGGCACGCGCTTCGAAACCATCACGCACTTCTATTGGAACGGCACAAGAGCCCAGCGCGTGGACACTGAGGATGCTGGTGACGGTGCCGTCCCGCTCACTTGCTCCATGGTCCCAGGTCAGCAGATGCGCTTTACCAGCCGCGAGCACGGAGCGATTCTGCTGTCGAAGGAAGCGCGCGACGGTCTGGGGGAGCTGTTCGGCGCCGACGGCCTGCTGTTTACTGACCCGAACACGATCGTCATCGTCGCGCCACGGGACCAGGTCGTTTCCCACAACGAGCCGATACACATACTTCTACGCGTCGAGGGTCCGGCCACCTCCATCGGAGGCACGCTATTTCTTGAACGCGCGCGCATCGCAGCAACTGCCGAAACGATCGGCGAAGCGGCGTTCGACGTCATGAACCGACAAGCCGCGCGGGCGCTCTCGTACGGCGGTCCCAACCTCGCCGCGCTGACAGCGGTCTTAGACGGCGTCGCCGGCCCTGGTGTCTATCGCCCGGTTTTCGAAACCGACGAAGCCGTTCCACGTCGCTTCTACGGCCCCGCCTTAATCGTTCGCTCTCCTTGAGAGGTCGGTTCGGGGCGCGATCACGAGTATTCAAAGGCCTTCATGCTTCATCCGTGAAGCCGTGCGAAGCAACTCGGTTTGACCGACATATCAGAGAGATCGAGAAGAATCCCAATTCCGGAATCCGGCTGGACGCCGACCAAAAGCTGACCTTCGATATCAAAGACTCGACCGGCGCGAAGTCGCCGAAGGCTGCCGCTGGCCATTCTTTGAGGAACGTCGCGAATGAGGGGAATCCAGGACGTTCCTAGGTGCTAAGGACACCCGCTCGGCAAGCTGCTCTTCGTCATCATGCCGAACAGCTTCGCCTTACTCCTGCGGCTGCGTCTCCTCACCGGCTGCAGTGAAGTAGCGCACTTCTGTAAGTTCTTGGAACTGATCGTAAGAAAGGGCGACCCGAGCAAAGCCGTTGGCGCCATCAGCGAGCCGATCAGCGCAATCACGATACTCGACCGACACCGCATTGCCATAAGGGTCATAGGCAAGGGCCACCGAGAGCGCGTCATCGGCGTCGTCGGGCCGGAGGGGTCGGAAGCGAATTGGCCGGCCCATTGGATCGTGATCGATCGCCTCGACCGAGAAGCCGTTCGGTCCCAAAGTTTCGCGACCTTCGACATCGAGGAAGCGACGCTCGGAAATGTGCCCACGGAGATCGTAATCATACCGGGTTTCGTGGAAGCCTCCTTCCTCCGCTTTGGCTTGCTCCATTGGCGTCAGAAGCCCCGACAAGACTACGCCGCGCCAATTCTTGAACAGGTCTTCGATATGGTCGTTTTCGATCAGCACGTTTGAACGGGCCACGGGATCGCCGACGAGTCCGAAATAACGATGAACGAGTGGACGTCCCATTTGGTCGACTTCAGATGCGCGGCGGTGAACGCCCATCCGGTTCAACACCGGCTCTCCCGACACGCCCAACGCTTCCCGTCCGACGCGATGGCCACGTTCGTTGAAGTGGACAAGAACCTTGGCTTCACCGTAAGCGTCAATCACCGCCTCACCATCGATTCCGAAATAGGCCAGCTCGATCACGTTGCCGCGGGCGTCGAAAACTTGGGTGAACCGCGAATAGCCATCCTTTATCAGTGTGGGCTGGCCGTCGATGCCAAAGAAGGCCTGCTCACTCACGTTGCCGCGGGCGTCATAGACTGCCGTGAACCGGGAATTGCCATACTTGTGCAGCGCAGGCTTTCCGTCGATTCCGAAATAGGCCACTTCGATCACGTTGCCGCGGCCGTCGAAAACTTGGGTCAACCGCGAATAGCCATCCATTATAAGCGCGGGCTGGCCGTCGATGCCAAAGAAGGCTCGCTCAATCACGTTGCCGCGGGCGTCATAGACTGCCGTGGATCGGGCATAGCCATCCTTGTGCGGCGCAGGCTTTCCGTCAATTCCGAAATAGGCCAGCTCAATCACGTTGCCGCGGGCGTCGAAAGTTTGCGTAAGCCGCGAGAGGCCATCCTTGTTGAGTGCGGGCTGCCCGTCGATCCCGAAGTAGGTTTGCTCAATCACGTCGCCGCGGCTATCGAAAACTTGGGTGAGCCGCGAATAGCCATCCTTTATCAGTGTGGGCTGGCCGTCGATGCCGAAATACACCTCTTCGGCCAAGTTTCCTCTGGTATCGAAAACTCTGCTCAGCCGCGCGAAACCCGACTTATTGAGCACAGGCCGGCCATCGATGCCGAAATTGGCCATCTCGATGCAATTGCCACGAGCATCGTAGACACATTCGGCGCGCGCATATCCATCCGAGTGTAGTGCGGGCTGGCCATCGACGCCGAAAAACGCCTGCGCCGTCAAATTTCCGCGGCTGTCAAAGACCTGTGTTAGCCGCGCATAGCCCTCCTTGTTCAGGACCGGTCGGTCATCGATTCCCCACAACGCCTGTTCAACAACGTTTCCCCTACCATCGTAGGAATTGGTGAACCGAGCGTATCCGTCGTTGTTAAGCACAGGTTGATTGTCGATGCCGAAATACGCGGTGGCGAGGATGTTGCTGCTAACGTCATATGAGTGACTGCAGCGGAACCAACCTTGTTCATGCAGCATCGGATGTCCGTTCGAGCCAAAACACGCCCACTCGATCACGTTGTTGCGGTCATCATAGGCTTTCGCCAATTTCCAGACGCCAACCTTGTGAAGCGTGGGTTCACCATCGAGGCCGAAATAGCTTTGCTCAATCACATTGCCACGCGCATCGTGCTTCAGCGAAAGTCGTGAATAACCTTCTTTGTGAAGGACGGGCTGCCCATCGATCCCAATCCACGCCTCTTCAATTACATTGCCTCGGACGTCATGGGTCCGCTTGAAGGACGCAAAACCCCCTGACAGTAGCGTCGGCAGACCTCGGGTATCGAGATATCTCTCCGCGATGAAGTTTCCGACCTCATCGTATCCCCGCGTGCAAGCAGCGCAGCCGAGTTGGTGCAACGCGGGCTGCGATGCTTCATCAAAATAGTCGAAGCGTACTTCACGTGCATTGCGGTCGAATTCTGTCGCGAGTTGAGCAACGCCATTTTTCTGGGCGCGCCGTTCGCCATCCGGACCCAAGAACCAGCGGCGCGTTGGCAGACCGCGAGCGTCTCGCTCGCAAGCTTCTCCATAGTTTCCAGCGGGGTCAGGGGTTGGCGTATTGAACGCGTCCCGCGCGAACCTCAATTGGGCGACGTAGCCTTGCGGATCGTAGGCAATAACGTGCCGCACGATCTCAGATCTTGCTTGCTGCACCCCAACAGCTGGGGTCGTGAAACCGAGAGCGTGTCCGCCGAAGCCTTGAGCAGATGCCGCATCGCCTTCCGCAGTGAAGTCCACGATAGTTGCGTCGCGGTTAAAGTTTTGGCGCCGCTTCAGCCGGCCCGTCTGGTTGAACAGCTCGATGGTCTCCACCGTGCCGTCGGCACGATACGTCAGGTCCCAGCGTGCTTCGCCGTCGGCGTTGTCAAAGAGATACCCGCTGCCGTTCACGCGGCTCACGCGCTCCACGCGCCCGCTGCGGCTCTCGAAACGCAATGTCGCCTCCCGGCGGCTTGCATGCGCCTCCGGCACTTCGCCGACGCCTTCGGGAACGCCGCGTCGAGAAACCATCTGTTCAAAATATCGGTAGGTGGTCGCAGCTTCTTCTTGCTTGGCTAGCGCCGCGCGCAAGAGTCCGAGATCGCATCTCAAAAGCGCAGCCGCGAACTTGTCACGCGCCAGAGATTTAATCTCCTGCTCGCTTTTGCCAACGACGGATGCAACGCTCGCAGCGGCCGGCTCGGCCATCTCCATCACGGCGTTTTTGCCCTTCCCAGCGAGCTTCCAGCGACGCAACTCGGCAGGAAAAGCGCGCGCGGGCTCGGGGTCGAGCAAGAGCGCGTGGATGCGATCCCCTCGCCCCCAATGTTGGAAAAGCGCGATCTCAGCGCGCACCCAATCGGATGATGGCGTGTCGGCCGAGCATATCACGATGAGATGCTCAGCGTTCCAAAGGGCCTCCTTGAGATACCCGGACAAGTCGGCTTTGGCAGACATCTCTTTGTCGTCGCGAAAGAGTTCGCCGATGCGTGCTGGCACGCCTTTGCGAACGAGCGCGTTGGGCGTCTCGAACCGCTGCAACGCGTCGATCACCCATTCCGCCCAACGCCGATCGTCGGGGCGATGGCGATAGCTGACAAACGCCGCGTATTTGAAGCGTCGCCTTCCCTTGAAGAGCATTTGAGCCGTCCCCTGCCCAGACCGCTTGCTTTATTGTCGGGGAGTATTGGAAACGCAACTGCTGCGAGAAATTGGTTACGAACGGCAAAAAACCGTTCCATCCGGCGCGCTTGACTAGCACCGGCCCGACGACCGAAACGGGCCAGTGACGGTCGACTGTAACGGTGGCGCGATCCGGCAGCCAAGCGCCACTTCCCGGCCGTTCGTAACCGGCGAGAGATCCCAATTTCGGACTCCGGCTGGACGCCGACCAAGAGCGGACCTTCGTCATCAAAGGCTCGACGGGCGCAAAGTCGCCGAGAACGGCCGGAGCGTGACAATTTACCAGTGTCCGCTTGAGGGAGCGAAGTGCACGCACATGGCCGCTGCGGCCAATTCAAGGGGAAGCGCCACGAACGACATCACCGCGCAGTAGCCGACCCGGTCAAACATCGGGCATTGAAACACAGAACACCATCGGCGCGGGCACAGACGTTCAGCGGTAAATCTTGGAAAGAACTATCGCCAGCGCATCATTCCTGGTGGCGAAGCCGAACTCTACGCCCCAAAGGACGGCTCCAGCGAAGAAGGCGGCTATGGCGAGCGCGACCAAGAGCAGCCATGCCGCCCACTGCCGTACGCCGTTACGATTGCGCGGCATAAGCTCCGAGTGGGGCGGATGGAGCACGCTTGCCGCCGGCGGATCATGTAGATCTAGCGCGGTGCGAAAATGCTCTGCCCCAGTAATAGCCAGCCAATGCATGCGACCGAGCGCGTCGCCGACCACGTACCTGCGGTCGGGAAGCGCGACTACGGAACGAACCTCAGCATCAATATCTAGCCGCGCGATTACGGACCTAGTGCTCAACTGCCAGACTTGAATCGAGTTATCTTCTGACCCGCTTACGAGTAACCCGTCCGGCGATACAGCAAGTGCTCGAACCTTCGCTCGATGACCATGGAGCTGGAAGACATCCTTTCCCGAGGACAGATCGACCAGACTTATCGCGTTATCTGCGCAAGCGAGCAGGCCATCCGGCAACTCTGCAATCGCTTGGGCACGGCGCTGCAGCTGCGCTGTTTCAGACCCTGTAGTCACGTCCCACAATCGGATAGTGCCGTCTTCCGCTGCGCTCGCAAGCCGACCGTCTTGCAACGAAGCGAGTGCAATCACTTTTCCGTTGTGTCCACTGAGCACTTTTTCCGCTGTTGTTCCGGTCAGGTCCACCAATTCGATCGTTCCGAAGCGACCTATCGCAAGTCGCCCATCAGGCAACACTGCAAATGAATTGGCATCCGTCAATCGACGCGTGGTTTCAGCTCGTGTGCGGATATCCCACGAGCGGATCATGTGATCACCGGATCCACTGCTGAGGAGGTGCCCGCCCGGCAGTAGCGCGAGTGCGCGAACCGGGCCACCATCGTGGCCATGCGACTGCCATGCGGAGCACGCTCTTACATCCCAAAGCCGAATCGTCTTGTCATGCGAGGCGCTCGCCAACCGCCCGTCGGGAAGCAACGCGAGCGCTTCAACCCGATTATCATGGCCTTCAAATCGGGCAGCCTCTTGTCCCGCATCCACATGCCACAGACGAACGGTGCCGTCCGTCCCTCCGCTCGCCAGGCGACCGTCGGGCATCAGCAAGAGCGCCATTACGGCGCCCCGATGCCCCTTTAATTCAGCAGAGATTGCACCAGTAAACAGGTCCCACACAAAGATGCTGCCCCAGCCAGACGCACTTGCCAGTCGTCCATCCGGCAACATCGCGAGCGCGACGCTCCCTTTCGATTTGGCGTCCCTCAAGCAGGCAGTTTCTGAGTTGTTGTCTAAATCCCACAGCCGGATCGAGCCATCGCTCGAGCCACTAGCTAGTCGACCATCGGGCAGCAACGCTAGTGCGCGGACCGTGCTTGTATGACCGGATAGCCGAGCGATTTCCGCCCCGGTCTCCACATTCCATATCCGGATCGTCTTGTCCGACGAAGCACTGGCAAGCCTCCCGTCTGGAATTGGCAAAAGAAACATGACTGTTTCGCTATGTCCCTCAAGACGGATGATCGCGCGTTCACTGGACAAATCCCAGATTACGATCGAATTGCTCAACGCGCTCGCCAGTTTCCCGTTCGGTAGCGCCGCGAGCGCAGTCCAATTGCCGCGATGGGGCCCAAGATCAGTATACTCCTCCCCAGAAGCGGTGATTTCCCAAAGCCGTACTGAATCATCACCAGCCCCGCTTGCAAGACGACCATCCGGCAGCATCGCGAGCGCGTTAACCCAGTAGCGATGGCCTTCCAACCGAGCGGTTTCTCGCCCGGGCGGCGTGAGCGAGGGACAAAGCGTATGAAGAGCGCCCTCGGGCATTCGCCTAGCCAACCGGTCCAAGAAAGTTTGGCTCGCCACGCCCAACAATCTGCCGTGCAGTTGCGTGATACGTTGAGACGGTTCGCGCGCGATGATGCCGCCAGCGAGACTTAACGCGCGGCGGATGAGAGGCTGGAGCGGGTCACTTGCGTTCTCGAAGCGCTCATAGTCAGCGACTATCTGATTCACCCGGCCCAAGGCTTCGATATTGCGATCGATCCAGACCGGATCTGTAAAGAGCTCATCGAGCCTCTCGCGCATGCGAGCGTGATATAGCTGAAACGGTAGCTCGATGAAGCCTCGGCGCGTCCAGGGCGGGTCGGCTTCACTGGAAGGCGCGGGAGGGTCGAAATAGGCTGAAAGTGATTCATGAAGCGCGGCTTTCTCGGGCTCATAAATCCGCGCGCGCACCACCTCCGCCACCTGCCGATGGAAAATGGTGATCAGCGGTTCTCCCTCGACGCCCTTTTCCACCAGCAACGCCGAAAGGCTACGCTTCAGCCGCACCCACACCGAATCTGGAAGTCGATCTGCTTTCGTGCCGAACCGCTCGGACGACACTGCCGCCATCAGCTCCTCGTCGCGGTACAGGATCGCTATCAATTCACCTTCGGACAATCCATGCCGCCCCGCCGCGATCAGCCCCAACGCGCGGCGCACCAACAGCGGCTCATGGTGATGCACGCTTGAAAGCTCATCAAGGAACTGGCCAATCAGCGCCCTCACATTCCCCGCCAACCTACACCCGCGCACATCATCCGTGGAGCGCCAGTGGCGAGCGATTGCGAAGGCGATGCGCAGATAAAGCGGTGAGGCGCCAGCGGCAGCGAACCGCTCCTGGATCAAGGCCTGCTGATCGGGCGTGAGGCCGCGCTGCGTATCTCGCTGCAGGCAAGCGAGGATGTCCGCACCGTCCCTTTCGCTCAGCGCCTCGATCTCAATGAAGGCCACCGCCGGGAGGCTGCGCCGTAAGCCGTGCACGATGCTACGCTCAGCCGCGAAGGCCTCATCGTCCAATACCGAGAGGATTAGCTTTACATTCGGGTGCAGCTCAGGCGGTAGCCACATGGGCCGATAGGGCGCACGCAGCTGATCCAACGCATCTATGAAGATCACGACCGGTTGGTCGAGGGCGCTGAGAAGATCGCGTACCTGTCTGAAAAAGCGGTTGTCGTCGCCCTCCCACCGCGCTGGCATTGAAGCGACACCAAGCGCGACGAGGTCCTCAATCACCGAAATGAGCAGATCACGCTGATTGGCTGAAGCAGCGCTTGCGCCAACGAAGCGCTGTAACACCGGCCCCTTCGCAGCCGCCGCCGCCCGCGCCATTAGAGCTGTCTTGCCGGAGCCGGATATGCCGGTGAGCACCAGAGGATGACGCGCCTCACTGGTGATGTGGGCGGCAATGGCGGCCAGATTGTTCCCGCGCCCGACAAAAACACGCAGGCGTTCCGCGGCGAAAGCGTGGTGAACGGCGCGTTCCGTCTGCAAGGCGAAATCCGGTGCCGATTCACGGGCCTTGAACCCAGCGATCTGCGCGTCAACAGCGGCGATCAGCTTCGCAGTGATCCGTTCGACAAAGCTCTTGCTGTAACCCTCGTACTCGAACGGTACGTCAGCCAGCAGCGCGTGGCCTTCTGGCAACGCCCGCTGCACCGCGTCCGCCAGCGTCCGCACCGCAGGCTCGCTTACCTCCGTTGTTCGCACCCATGCAATCGCGTTCGAGGCTGCTGCACCATCGCCAGCGACTTTCTCAAGGCCTGTGCGGATTTCCTGTTCAGTTAGGGAGAGCGTGTATTTTTCCAGTTCGGCGTGGCGCAATTGGCCATTCGCCTGCAGATGTCGCGCGGCGATTTGCAAGGCATTGCTCAAGCGTGATTCTACGGACGCCCAGGCTTCGGGCGCCCGCAAGTCGAGAAGATCGTCTTCCCGCGATCGCAGCGTGAAGGCCCCGATCCAGTCTGCGCTGGCCGTGGTCAATCCGCCGGGAACCAGATGATTCTCATTCAGCGCATAAACGCGGTCAAGATCTGCCACGGCCTCGCTTTTCGACTGTGCGAGAAGCCAGCCTCGCAACCCCGCAAATTCGTCGCGCGCAATCGCAAAAGGCAGCGGCACCCAGCCGTAGCGATCGCCGAGCAAGATCAGGAGATTGGGCGCTGCGTAGCCCTTCGCCTCGATCACCTCTCCCAAGCAAATCTCCGCAGTGCGCTGGTTGAGTTGCGCGTCATCATTGACACCCCATCGCATGTCGACTGCGCGAAAGCCGAACCCCTGCGCGGCGCAACGAGCCTCCAGCGCTGGGAACACCTGCTCTTGGAGCAGCCGACGCTCTACGCCGAAGTCCTGAAAGGTCGACGACACAAATAGTCGAAAGGCCTTTACGAACATGCCCATCCCCCCGCACGAGAGCCCGAGAAGGGCAAGCGAGCGGCGGCGAGTCAAGCAGCTAGATTGCGCCTTACAACGGTCACTGATCTGAGCACTCGATCCGGTCGGCTAGGGCCAATGAGCCCAGATCGTAGCACTGTGGCGAAGGGGCTGCAGCCCGCCCCTCTCTTGCCGGTCGAACCGACCGCCGCCGGAAGGGCGGCGGTCGGCCAAGAGCCTCAGACATCTATGCTCTCTGCTATCGCAAGGGCATCTTCGACTTCGACGCCGAGATATCGAACCGTGCTGTCGAGCTTGGTGTGCCCCAATAGCAGCTGCACTGCGCGGATATTGCCGGTCTTCCGGTAAATGAGCGCAGCCTTCGTTCGCCTCAAGGAGTGTGTGCCATAGGCCGAGGGCGCCAACCCGATCGCCTCGATCCACTCGTCAACCAGGCGGCCATACTGCCGCGTCATCATCGGCTTGCTCTTGTCGACGCGGCTGGGGAAGAGTCAATCTGAACCCTTCAGCGTCTTGCCGCGCACCCACGATGCGATGGCGGCTCTGGCCTGCTCCGTGATCTCGAACTGAACGGGCGCGCCCGTCTTGCGCTGAGAGACCAAGGCGCGGGTTCGCACCTGATCGCCCTGCATGACATCATCGACGCGGAGATGCACCAGATCGCAGCCGCGCAACTTGCTGTCTATCGCAAGGTTGAAGAGAGCCAGATCACGAACGCGGTTGGATATCTGCAATCTGACGCGGATCGCCCAGACTTCACGAGGTTTGAGCGGCGGCTTCTGCCCCGTCACCCTCCCTTTGTTCCATGGCACTAACCGCTTCTGCTTTTGTTCGAAGGTACGCATCTCCATGGTGGTCCTCCTTCTGTGGAGGACTGGAACAGCGGCGCTCATGGCCAGAGGATTTCAATCGGATTCACCCACACAGTGCGCTCGGTGAGACATCCCAAAAGGCGACCTCCGCACCGAGAGGCCCATTTGCCGCCCGAAAGCAGACCTTCAAAGTTGCTGGCCCACTGACGGGACATCGCCGGACACAGTCGCTCACTGCTTCGGCTGCAGGTTGTCACTTCGGCCACGCGGCCATCGCGATCACTCCGATACGCAAAAGGCGCGCGCGCGAGGCACCGTCCTGCGCTTGCACCGACATTCCCTCAACGACCGAGGAATAGAAGTCGGTGAGCGCCCCGATATCTACATGGCGCGCCAGTTCGCCCTCGGCTTGCGCGCGCTTGAGGCGTGCCGTGAATGCTGATTGCGATCTCTTTCGTAGGGCTGCTGTCTCCTCAGCGACGACGATATTCTCTTCGGCGCATCGCAAGCTGCCTACTCCCACCATACATCCTCGCGGGTAGCCGGGACGGGTGAAGGCGACGGCTGCGGCGTCAAGCACGCTTTGCACGCCTTCGCGCGCAGTAACGGCTTCGTTGAGGCGGGCAACGCCGATATCGCCCAGACCAGAAAGGTAAAGCTGCATCGCTTGACGATATAGAGATTCCTTGGACTCAAACGCCGCATAAAGACTGGGCGGCGCAACACCGATGGCCGAGGTGAGTTGCGCGATTGAGACGCCCTCAAAGCCGTGCCGCCAAAACAAAATCATCGCAGCCTCTAGCGCCTTCTCGCGATCAAACGCGCGCGGGCGGCCGCGTGTTCGAGGCGTCGGCTGGGTTTTGGCCATTTGTTTAGTCATCGATACACAATCTGCTTGACCTCTGGTTTCACCCATTTTATGTAGCGAGCGCTAATTAATAAGGGGTTGCGCGTGCATCATCAAGCTTACGAGCTTCATGCACCGCACGCTGGGTCCTCTCGCGTGCTCCAGATGCGCCAAACGAAGCTACCGGTGCCCGCAGCGGGTGAAGTGCGAGTGGCGATCGAGGCGACGGGGGTTGCCTATGCCGACATCGTAATGCGGCGCGGTCTCTACGAAGGGGCCAAGCCTCCCGTGACCCCAGGCTACGACCTCATCGGCCGCGTCGAGGAGATCGGGGAAGGCGTGGCCGGCCTCGTCGTTGGCCAACGAGTGGCGGGGATCACTGTTACGGGCTCGTATGCCACGCACCGAAACGTGGACGCCCGTTGGCTTGTGGGCGCACCGGAGACGGTGGACGCAGCTAGTCTCGTGGCGGCTACGCTCAATGGCGTCACAGCGTGGCAAATGCTCCACCGGATCGCCAGTCCGGCACAGGGTGAATCAATCCTGGTGCATGGCGCTGCAGGCGGGGTTGGCACAATGCTGCTGGATTTGGCGCGCCTCGACGGCATTCGGGCGCTCGGCGCAGCGTCGCCAGCAAAGCACGATGAAATCAGCGCACGGGGCGCCACACCAATCGACTATACGCGCGAGGACGTCTCGGCGCGGGCGAGAGAAGTCAGCGGCGGCGTTGTCGCCGCTTTCGATCACATCGGCGGCGCACACGCGCGGCGCGTTTCGATGGCAGCGCTGCGGCCCGGAGGCGTGACCGTGCTCTACGGCGCCTACGACGCCACCCGCGACGGAAAAGTTCGTCCCCTCAACATCGCCAAACTGATGCTAGGCCAGCGCTTTTCCAGCTTTGATTTATTCAGAGCCAGCCAAGGCATCGTCGGATACTCGGTCGCCGTTTGGCGCGATCACAGGACCACCGCCTACCGACACGACCTAAGCCAGGTGCTTCAGCGTGTCGGCGCTGGCACGATTAAGCCGCTCGTTGGCGCCACGTTCCCACTCGCGCAAGCTGCGCAAGCACACCGGGCGCTCGAGTCTCGCGCCGTTGCCGGAAAAGTCGTTCTGCTTACCTGACCGAGGAGTGGCGCCCATGATCCGTGCCTTGAACACCGTAACTTACGTCGTCGCTTTGATCTTGTTGGCGACGCTGTTGCTTCTGTCGGTTCGGGGACTCCTCGATCCCGCATCCGCGGCGGCGAGTTTTGGCGTAACCGTCGATGATCCTTCCGCAGAACTCTATCAAAGCGTCTATCGCTCGCGAAACTTGATCATTGCGGGTACAGGTCTGATGTTCCTTTTCACTGGCATGTGGCGTGCACTGGCGGTGTTGTCGACCGCTTCGATCGCGCTGCCAGCATTCGACATCTACGTGCTGAAGGCAGCGTCGCTGGAGGTGGCCGCCGTTCACCCTGCTACGCTAGTCGCACTTGTAGTGCTTTCCGTGTTGCTCTGGCTGCGCATCCGCAACGCTTAAATAGAAATTCAATGCAGGCGCAATGCGTAACTAGTGCACCGACATCTGCGCCCGCAACACAACTTGCGCGCCCGGATGGCTGCTTCCCGGCTTGCTTGCAGCAGCAACAGTGGGCCAGTGACGGTCGACCGTGACGGTGGCGCGATCCGGCGGCCAATGGCCCCTTCCCGGCCTTTAATAATGGGCGAAGCATCCCAATAGGAGACGTCCGCGTCTGCACGCCCGAGAGCGGACATCCGAGCGCATTACGCCAACGCGCTCGCCAAGCTCATCACGAGACCTGACGCTGCGTTGAGCCCCGTGGCTTTGGCATGCCGGTCAACATTCCTGTCAAACACACTAGCGTTCTCCGGGTTGTCGATCCAACTTTTTAAGGAAGAGACTTGCTGGCGCACTTCGGGATATTTCGAGCACATTTCGGTTAGGTCGCTCACAATTTTCGCCGCATCCGGGCCATTGAACACATAGTACAGGTCGAACGCATCGCGCGTTCGCTTTTCAACGGCGACGCTCTGACACTTGGAAAGTATAAAGGCGCTCGGAGTAAGAAGCGGAACATCGACGATCTCCTGCGTCCCTTCAAATGATCGCGCCTCGACAGCCGACGTCGCCCACAGTTTCTTCTCGAAAACAATCGCTGAAGACTTGAATGCGATGGATTTGAGCCAACGCTTTCCGGTTGGGTCGTAGCGGTCTGTGATCCCTAGATCGATAATGTCCTCATAGAGGCCTGGATGTATTTGCGCTTCTCGGGGATGCATCAGGTCAACGTTGAAGAGAAATTTGCGAGCACCAACCGTCGCCTCACGAAGCAGTTGAAATTCATGCTTCGCGGACGGATGGAACCCTGCGGACAACAAGCTTCTTGCGGCTTGTTCCACTGCAAGGTCCGAGTCACTCAGGAGCACGTCAACGTCTCGCGTGCCCGGATGAATTATTCCCGCGGGGGCCTCCCGCAGAACTGGCACCCAACCACCAGCGATCGCAAACTGCACGCCGCTCGTGGTGAGCGCTTTCACAGCCGACACGAGAAGGCCTCGAGCCGCCTCGTCTAGGTCAGTGAACTGAGTCAACGCTGCCTCGCAATACCATCAACACATAACGAAACAGGATCTTTCGCGATGACTCAACCCCATGTGTGGACGGCGCTTCGCCGGCAAGGATTTTCTTTGTCACGCGGACGTGGTCGGATGCGCCCATGTGTCCGGCCTGTTTGTGCAGCGCGAACACTGCTGGCCTTCATGCTTTCCGCGAACCAGTTCCCTATCAATTTCACTCGTTCGAAGACGCTCTGGGATTATTGGGTTTACCTGGTCAGGAACTGCTCGACGTGCTGGCTGAAGCGTCACAGAATAAGAGTGAGTTCGGTAACCTGAGCGCGATCGCCACGGACAATTGGCCGATTTTTCTTTTAGCTTGCCGCCACTGGCGCCTTCCTGTGCCGCCAAACCTTTGGATCGGCGCGCTTCAACTAGCGAACGACGACCAACCAGCTAGCACCGACACCGAAAATCCTGAACAGGCGGCCGAGGGCTGAGGTCGTCTTTAGCTCGGACCGATTTTAGCGGGATTCCCGCGAAAGTTCGTGGTATGCTGACATTATGAGCCTGACCAAAAGAATCTGGTTTGATCGCGACCCAGCGTACGAACATGTTCGCCAACAGGCCGCTAAAGACCTACACGAATATTCCAAGCAACTTCCCCACCGGATTGCGCTTAGACGACGCAGTCGCGGTGCCCCCGCAGGTTACTGGGACCCGTTTTGGCGCCGGGCTGTGTCGGAAGCGGCCAAGGAGCGCGACGTTGAGCATCTAAACGTCAACGATGGAATGTTCGTTCGTACGGCGGAGGACAAACTCGCTGTCGAAGGCAGAGCCGCAGAAATCTGGCGCGAGAAATGGAAGAAGTTGGGATTTGAGCCGCAAGAAAGACCGCCTTCCAAGCGCCGGTCAAAAACTGAATGGTAGCGTTCTGGGCCGTCGAACTTGTCGGAGACAGCGCCGATCTGGTCGAATTTGAGCGCGTTCTAGACCCTAACTTCGACCCGCGCATCCACAGGGTCAACGGCAAGCCCGCGCTCCGCAGCGCGGAATTAGAGGCGCTAACTGGCGCTCAAGACGTCCGAGATCGCGCCAGAGGCTTGATTGACGTCCTGAACGGTGCCGTAGTTCTGCTAAGGGCGGCAGATCCCGTTCGACCCGGCGCGGTGTTCCGAGTCAAAGACGATGGCGGCGTCGACACTACAGTCTTCGCCGACCTGAGCCTAAGGCTGCGTGCGGTCGTCTTATCAGGGACCGTTGTCATTCGCGATGCTGACGGGAATATCGTTCCGCCTCCCCCGCCAACTGCAAACAAAGCGCAGGTTTGGGCGCAGGCCGCAGTGGCCGACGATGATATTGCCGACCTTTTGACCTTCCTCGGTCGCGCGAACAATTGGTTCGATCTCTACAAGGCGATCGAGATGGCGGAGAAGCTTGTCGGCGGCGAGCACACTCTACAGAACATGCTCGGCTCGACTGGAACGAGTTTCAAGAACGCTCGGACAACCGCCAACTGGCATAGACACGCCAGAGGACATAAGCCAACCGCGCCGGCGACGTTCGACGAGGCGCTGACGCTCGTAAAGTTTGCAGCTAATCTAGCGCTTGAGGCGAAGACCTAGAAACCGCCGGCCCTAAACCTCGAGGCCGTCTGAGAGCGCATCCTCGGTAAGGCTGAGGTCGGTACGTCAGTTTCGGGGCGGCGACTACTCTCCCCGCTTCGTCTGAAATTGCCCCTCAACGGACTCGTCACACAGCGTGCTATGTGAGCGTAGACGCGGTCTGACATGATGTGAGTTGGAGTGATCGAGACGCGAGCTTTGAGGACTCAAACTAGGACTGTTTTCTTGATTGTCGGTACAATTGGCGGTATCGTCTTGTGAGTAAATTTCTGGAGTTTTCATGGCCCCCACCGGTTCGGTGAGGCCTCTGAGTCCTCTTCTGGGCACCACGTTTCCGTCGCCTCATCGCCTTTCGGCGGCGCGCGGACTCAGTCCTTTTCCGTTTCCTCGAGTGCGCGTCTCAGGCGCTGCGCCAACACTGACTTGCGGTACGGTTTCAGGAGGATGTCGGCGTCGGCGGCGCCGTTGCCTGCGCCGTCGATCGTGTCGACCGGATAGCCTGACGTATACAGCACCCTGAGCCTTGGCATGAGGGCGCGCGCGCGGCGGGCGAGCTCCCAGCCAGACATGCCGGGCATGACCATGTCCGTGAAGAGCAGATCGACCCGCGCCCCGTCGGCGAGGTGCCGCAAGGCCTCATCGCCGCTCTCAGCGGTGAGCACCACGTAGCCGAGGCGGCCAAGCAAGCCGACGACGTGCGTCCGCACATGCGGATCGTCCTCGACGACCAGGATCGTCTCGTTTCCCTTGGGCGCGATTTCAGCGACGTGATCCTTGCTCACCCGCGCAACTACGGGATCGCCTGTCGCGATCGGGAGAAAGACACGCACGGTCGTGCCGACGCCCGGCGCGCTCTCGATGGATACATGCCCGTTCGACTGTCGCACGAAACCATAGACCATGCTCAGACCGAGGCCGCTGCCCTTGCCGAACGCCTTCGTCGTGAAGAACGGCTCGAATGCACGCATGGCGACATCGGGCGACATGCCCTCTCCCGTGTCGGAGACAGCGATCTCCACATAGTCGCCCGCGACGACGCCATCGACGTTCAACGAGGACACGCGGCCGGAAACGTTCACCTCGCCGCCGCGCGGCATGGCGTCCTGCGCATTCAGTGCAAGGTTCAGCATGGCGGACTCAAGCTGTGCACGGTCCGCCAGAATCCACGGAAGGTCCTCGGGCATGTCACTGACGAGCTTTATGTCGTCGCGCAACGCGCGACGCAGCAACCAGCCGAGTTCGCCAAGCAACTCGCGACTGTCGATCGCAACCGGTTGCAGCACCTGACGGCGTCCGAAAGCGAGAAGCCTCTGGGTAAGTTCCGCGCCGCGTTCCCCTGCGGCGAAAATCGCGTCGCTGAGCTGGCGCAGTTCCGGCTGTTGACTGAGCTTGAGGCTGAGCGTCTCGGCGTTTCCGACGATTACCGTGAGCAGATTGTTGAAATCGTGCGCGATGCCGCCCGAAAGCTGGCCGATGGACTCCATCTTCTGCGCCTGTTCGAGACGCGCCTCGGCGGCGGTGCGCGCCGTCACGTCATGAATGATGCCGACGAAGACCCGCCGACCATCTTCCTTGTGCTCTCCGACGGAGAGCTCCATCGGAAAGGTTGATCCGTCGCGACGAAGTCCCTGGACCTGTCGGCCGATGCCGATGATCTTCTTTCTGCCGGTGGTCAGGTAGTTGCTGATGTACTGGTCATGGCCGTCACGGAACGACGACGGCATGAGCATCTTCACGTTCTTGCCTGCGACCTCACCGGCGCCATAGCCGAAAAGTCTCTCGCAGGCGGGATTGAACATGATGATCGACCCGGACTCGTCGATCAGGATGATGCCGTCGACGGCGGTGTCGACGACAGCGCGTAGCCTGTCAGCGTCGTGGCGCGTCACGTCTTTCCTGGTTGCCGACGCGCGCCGGCTAACCATGTCGCGACGCCGCCAGCTTCTCGATCTCCGAAAGCAGCGTTCTTCCCGTAAAGGGTTTCTGGAGGCTCACATCGGCGCCAGCGCGTCGCGCATCCTCGAGCGTTTCCCCGCCGCCGCCGCCGCCGGAAATTGCGATGATAGGCGCCTTCGGGAAGGCCCCCCGGACCTCGCGTATGAAAGCAATGCCATCGGCGCCCGACAACCGCACATCGCTGACGACGATATCTGCCGGCGCGGCATTCATTTGCGCCATGGCCGACGCTGGCGCGCTGAACAGGGAGACTTCGTGCCCCGCATCGCGCAGCACATAGGCGAGCGCGTCCGCGACGTACTGGTCGTCGTCGACGAGAACAATCCTCACACGGCCTCCCTTCGCAACTGAAGTCCCACAGGCGTGACGCCGGCTAGCGCGCCACGAAGCGGAAGTCGTGTCAATTCAAAACTTGACGACCCTTCTCAGCGCGCTTTCGCGACAACCGCCTGCAAGCCATCGAGAATCGCGGCCGCCGCAGCGCTATCGCCCGCGCCGAGTGCGCGAAGCAGGACCATCGATTCCACGTGCACCTTGACCGCGCCCGGATCGAAAGCCGCGCCCTCAAGGGACTTGCGCGCCAGATTGCAAAGGCTTTGCGCCGCCTTGCACAGCGGTGGCGAGAAATGACCAGCCAGATTGACGATCACTTCCGACTTCTTGAACACATCGCCGGGCGCAATGGCCTGCCCCCGCATGCTCGTCATGCCGCGCAGATCGCCGATCGCCGCATCGATGTGTTCAAAGGCCGTGTCGGACCAGGAGTCGATCTCGACTGCCGCGCGCGAGACGGCTTGCTCGACGGTGATGCCTCTTGGGCCCCGCACTGTCGCGTGCAGCCGCAGTTTCGGGTAGAGACGCTGCATGGGTTTCATAGGTCGACCTTCATCGGCTTCATGAGCATATCCACTTCATTCTGCGAGAGATTCGGATCGACCGCGCCGCCGAGTTCGCCGACGTGATCTTCAGCCCGACGCCCGTCCATTCCGAGAGGGATGCCCGTATTGTGGAAACGACGGTCAGGGCCGGTGTAGGAGTCGCCCTTGAGGAAGGCGCGGCGCTCACGCGCAATCCAGATGACCCGACTTAGGAGTGTTCCCGCCGAGATCGGTTTGGCGACGATGTAGTTGGCGCCGGCGTCGCGAACTCGCATCACGTTGGCGCGCGCGGTGTGCCGCAATACGACGACGACCGGCGTGAAGCAGACGGGATCCGGCGCATCGCGTCGAAGCCAGCGGAGCAGGGTCTCCGTGCCGTCGTCCTGCATCTCGCCAGCGAGCACGAGCAGATCGATCGCACGCGACTTCATCGTGCGCAGCGCATCATCGACATTGTCGACCCGCAGTCGCTCCCGGACGCCATACCCCATGAAAGCCGAGTTCAGAATGTCGAGCGACATCCTGCTGTCGTCGACGATCAAGACGACCGTGTTCTCAAGATCGATCTTGGATTTCGGGGAGACCGCAGCAGGCATGATTCACCTACAACATGTCCAAGTCGCCGGAAGACCCGCGATCGGATGAAGTGACCGGATTGTTCGATTCGATGGCGCGCAACCGCTCCGAGACACGCGCAAGACCCATTTCCCGAGACGCGCCGTCGATGTCCAGCGTCGCGCCGGAGATGCACTGCGAGCCAAGAACCGACGCGTATGAGGACAACGCGACGAGGAGCTGGTTCAGCGTGTCGATATGCTGGAGTTCCCGGATGAGGAGCGCGCGATCCTCTCCGGCGTAGTTTGCAAGCAGGTGCGCAACATGGCCTTCAAGGCCCATGCAGACGCTGGATGCGTTGTAGAGTTCGCGCGCTATGCCGAGAAACGCCCGTGCGCACTCGAAGACTTCCGCGCCGCCGTGGGCCTTTGGGGAAAGTGCAGGCTGTGACATCAGAACAACTCCACTGCGCCGTCCACGACGGGCGTGGCTTCGCGCACGCGTTTTCGCTCGCTCGCTTTGACCGCGTCTGCATCCTCAACAGCGCGCACGAGCGCCTTGCCTGTGGCGGGCCAGTAGTGAATGCGGCGCGCCGACCTGCCGCCGAGGCTGCTGGCGATGATCGGTATTCCTTCGTCGCGCAGGAATCTCTCGGCGAAGATGGCGTTGTTGCCGCCGATATTCTGGAGATCGTCAAACATCCGGGCGCCGCCGAAGATCTTTGCGGTCATGGTCTCGCGTCGCCCACCTGCCCTCAAGATTGAGTTGATCAGCAATTCCATCGCGTAGGCGCCATAGCGCGCTGCAGCGGCTGGATCGTTAGAATTTCCGACAGAGTCAGGCAGCAGGAAATGGTTCATCCCGCCCACGCCAGCGCGTTCATCCCGCAGGCACGCCGCCACGCATGAACCGAGAATCGTCGACAACATGACGTCGGGGTCACTCGTGACGTGGTTTTCACCCTGTCCAACATGGATACGGCGGGTCGCAGGCTGACGTTCAGCGAGACTCATGTGAGCGCACCGAAGACTTGCTCTACCTTCTCCTTCAGACTCATGAGCGTGAAGGGCTTCACCAGGTAGTTGTTCGCGCCAAACTGTGCGGCGCGTTGCACCAGTTCCTTGTCGGCGCGCCCCGTCAGCATGATGAACGCCGCCTTGCGCGTATCAGGATTTGCGCGGACCGCGCGCAGGAGGCCAAGACCATCCATGTTCGGCATGTTGTAGTCCGAGATGATGAGGTTCGCCGGTCTTTCGGCGAGCCGTGCGAGCGCTTCCTCGCCGTCGCCGGCGTCACGCATGTTGGTGACACCCATCTGCTGGAGCGTGCTGCGGATGAGCGCCCGCATGGTGAGCTGGTCGTCGACGATGAGTGCATTGATCGCGGATGCGGCAGGCATGCTCTCAGATCCTCAGTGCGCAGTGTTCGAGAATGGCGGCGCCAATCGCGCCGATGGGAAGCTGTGACTGGACGGCGCCGATCTCGGCAGCCACGCGCGGCATGCCGAAGACAACACTCGTCGAGGAGTCCTGGCCGATGGTATGTGCGCCGGCGTCGCGCATCGCCTTCAGGCCATGTGCGCCGTCCCTGCCCATGCCTGTCAGAATCACGCCCACGGCGTTGGCGCCGGCCGCGCGCGCGACTGACTGAAACAGCACATCCACCGACGGGCGATGCCCCTCGACCTTCTCGTCAGCCCGCAATCGACACCGAAGCCCTGCAGAGCCGACAACTTCGAGATGCGCGTCTCCGCCCGGCGCAAGGTAGATCCGACCCGGCTGCAGTACGGCGCCGTCACTCGCTTCACACACGACGGCGTCGCATTCCTTGTCCAGTCGCGCCGCAAAGCTTGTTGTGAAAGTGGCAGGCATATGCTGCGTGATGACGACGGGCGGACACTGGCGCGGAAATCCGCTGAGCACGGTGAGCAGCGCTTCGACACCGCCTGTGGACGATCCTATCGCCACCATTCGCTTGCCCGGACGGTAGTCGTCGTGGGACGCGCGGTTCCGCGTGACGCCGGAACGGATGCGCGCACGCGCCGCACTCTTCACCTTCTCCGCCAGGTCGCCGAACGCGATCCCCGCCGGAAGCCCGGCCGAAGGCTTGCCGACACAGTCCACCGCCCCGAGCTCCAGCGCCGCCAGCGACGCCTCGGCGCCCGCGTGCGTGAGCGTCGAGACCATGACCACCGGCATCGGCCGGAGCCGCATCAGCTTTTCGAGGAATTCGAGGCCGTTCATGTTGGGCATTTCAACGTCAAGCGTGATGACGTCGGGATTGAGCGCCTTGATCGCCGCGCGCGCTTCGATCGGGTCTGAAGCAACACCCACGACTTCCAGTTCTGTATCTGCGCGCAGGGTAGCCGTGATGAGGTTCCTCATCGTCGGCGAGTCATCAACCACGAGCACTCTGGCGACGCTCATCGTGCGCCTCCTTGCGGCAACTGGTAGCTGGTGAGGCCGTCATTGATGAACGGCGATCCCGCGTAGCTCACGCGTTCGGAGTGCCCGATATAGAGTCGGCCGCCGGGCAGCAGGCACGATGCGAAGCGTCCCCACACCTTCTCTTGGGTCGGCTCATCGAAATAGATGACGACGTTCCGGCAGAAGATGGTCTGGAATTTTCCCTTCATCGGCCATGAGCCCATCAGGTTCAGCTCGTTGAAGGTGATGAGGGATCGCGCGGCGGGTCCAATGGACCAGAGCTTCCGGTCGCGGTCGTCGCGTTGTAGCCACTGACTGCGCAGCGACGCGGGGATCGGCTCGACGAGATCTTCGGAATAGACGCCTTCGCGCGCCGTGCGCACCACATTCGGATCTATGTCCGTCGCAAGTATGCGCACGTCGAGCTGTGGCGCCTCCGGAATGACCGAAAGTATCGTCAGCGCAATCGAGTACGGTTCCTGGCCCGTCGAACATCCTGCCGACCACAGACGAAGCCGTCCGCCGCGTCGCACGGCAGCAGCCGCCGGAGCGATTACGTGTTCGCGAAGATGCTCGAAGTGATGCGGCTCGCGGTAGAAACGTGTGACGTTCGTCGTCAGCGCCGCGAGCATGGCCTGACGTTCGTCGAGACCCTCATTCGAGCCGACGAGGCCGCAATAGGCGTGGAAGCTCTCGAGGCCCAACGCGCGCAGTCGCTTTGCGAGCCGCGAATAGACGAGCGTCGCCTTTGACTCCGGCAGCGCGATCCCCGCCGTATCATACAGAATTGACGCGATACGCGCGAAGTCGTCAGCGGTGAATGAGAACTCACCTTCCACGATCACGTCCTGTCGTCTGGCTACGCGGGCGGCGCTTGTCATGCTGCGATCTGTTCGATTTCAGGCAGGATGCGGTCGAGCGCGATCTGGCTGATCATGCGCCCCTCGATCGTGAACAGCCCGCGAACGAAACTGCGCACGCGATCGCACGCGACATCCGGCGGCGGCTGAATGCTTTCATCGGTGATCGACAAGATGTCCGAGACCGCGTCGACAAGGAGGCCGATCAGGCGTTCCGACACAGTGACGACAATGATGACGCTGCGCGCGCTCGGCTGAACCGGCGGAAGCCCCATGCGTGCGGCGAGGTCCATAACCGGCAGGACGGCCCCGCGCAGATTGATGACGCCGCGTATGTACCCGGGTGTCTGCGGCAGGGGCGTGAACGGCGTCCAGCCGCGAATTTCCCGCACGGCCATGATGTCGACGCAGAACTCCTGCTCGCCGATGCAGAATGAAATCAGCTCACGGCGGTTGGCGCCAACGATGGAGGTCAATTCTGTCATGTCGTCACCCCGCAATGGCAAGTGGTGGTTGATAGTCGCGTGACGCGTCGCGCCGGCGCATGCCGATGACGGCGTCCACATCGAGAATGAGCGCCACGCGCCCGTCTCCGAGAATTGTCGCGGCGGCGATGCCATCGACCTGCCGGTAGTTCGCCTCGAGACTCTTGATCACGACCTGCCGTTGACCGTGGATCGAATCCGCCGTGAGCGCCGCCCTGCCGCCATCCTCGCTTTCGACCAGAATGACGACGCCGTCGCACGGCGAGAGCGGCTCTTCGCGGAAGCCGAGGATGGACGCGACGTCGATGACAGGCACGAATGTATCGCGCACGGAAAGAACTGCGCCCTGCGGACCGAGCCGGCGCACGTCCACGGGTTTCGGCCGAAGGCTCTCGACGATGGCCGTCAGCGGAACCACAAGCGTGTGACCCGCCACGTCAACAACCATGCCGTCCAGCACCGCGAGGGTGAGCGGCAAACTCAGCGTGAACGTGGAGCCCTTGCCAGGACGCGACGCAATGGAAATGCGTCCGCCCAGCGCCTGGACGCTGCGCCGCACGACATCCATGCCGACGCCGCGGCCCGAAATGTCGGATACGGCGCTCGCGGTGGAGAATCCCGGCAGAAAGATGAGGTTGTCGGTCTCTTCGTCCGACAGCTGCGCGTCCGCCGCGATGAGGCCCTTCTCGATGGCGATCGCGAGGACACGCTTGCGGTTGATGCCGCCGCCGTCGTCCTGCACCTCGATGACGATCCGGCCGCCGCGGTGTAGCGCAGCCAGCCGCACGACACCTTCGCGCGGCTTGCCCGCAGCGACGCGATCCTCGGGCGATTCAAGGCCATGGTCGATCGCATTTCGGATCATGTGCGTGATGGGATCGCCGAGGCGTTCGACCACCGTCTTGTCCACCTCTGTGGACTCACCTTCCGTGACCAGCCTTACCGACTTGCCGGTCTGCGCCGCCACTTCGCGCACGAGGCGCGGCATGCGTTGAAACACTGATTTCACCGGCTGCGCGCGAATGGCCATAACGCTGTCCTGGATCTGGCGCGTGAGACTCTCCAGATCTTCAAGACCCGTGGCTACCGTCGACGACGCCGGCAGGCCGGACTCAATGACCCGCTGCGCGAGCATCGCCTGATTGATCACAAGCTCCCCGACGAGATCGATGAGGCGGTCTATTCTCTCGGGGTCGACACGTATCGTCGCGTGCGTGACGGTGGCGGCCGCGCCTTCCGCCTTGACCGGTTCGACTTTCGGCGCAGCGTCTCGGACTTCGGGCGCCGACGGCACCTCAACAGGCTTCTCGGCCGCCAGAGAGACGACGTTGGGCTGAGGCGCCGAAACGCTGAGTTCGGCGCGTCGCACCTGCAGGTCACAGTCGTCTTCGACGAATTCGAACACATCGCGCACCGTCCGCTCATCGACTTCTGCGGCGAGGTGCACTTCCCATTTCAGATGGGCGGATTCGGGATCGAGCGTGGCAAGATCCGGCAGCGCCGCGCCGTCGAGCCAGACCGTCGTCGGTCCGAGTCGCGCCAGTTCGCGCAGGAGCAAGAGGGTCTCATTGCCCTTCCGGTAGAGATCCGAAGCCGGCTTGAACGTGACGACCCATGCGCCGGCCTTGGGTGCTTCATCAAGCAGGGTCTCCGGCGAGAACGGCGTCACCGTGAATCCGAATTCATCGGGTTCGGCGACAACCAGCGCCGGCGCCGCAGTCACCGCAGATTCCTCCGGATGCGTCGCGTGCTCAAGTTCGCGGATGGACTCCTCCGCCCGCGCCTCGTCCACCGAGCCTCCATCTCGCGCCGCCGCCACGTGATCAGACAGGACATCGGCTGCACGCAGAAGTGTTTCGATCAGTTCCGGCGTCGCGGAAATGCCGCCCGACCGGACGCCGTCGAGCAGCGTTTCGAACACGTGCGCGAACTGAACGAGCGCATCCATGCCGAACGCACCGCCGCCGCCTTTCACGGAATGCACCGCCCTGAACACGGCATTGATCGTGTCGGCGTCGCCGGCGCCTGCCTGCATGGCGAGCAATCCGGATTCCAGGTCTGCGAGCAGCTCCTCGCACTCCTGGAAGAAGGTCGCCTTGATGCTTTCCATCGGATCCATGACGGGCGGAGCTCCTCAGGCCGCGACGCGTCGAATGGCTTCGACGAGCTTTTCCGGATGGAACGGCTTCACGATCCAGCCCGTGGCGCCGGCGCTCTTCGCGCGCGCCTTCTTTTCCGGCGTGCTCTCCGTCGTCAGCACCAGGATTGGCGTCACCCGGTGGGGCATGCAGTTGCGGACGGCTTCGATGAAGCCGAAACCGTCCATCCTCGGCATGTTGATGTCGGTGATGATCACATCGGCGCCGTGCTGCTCCAGCACTTCGAGACCATGCACGCCGTCGACCGCCTCGACGACCTCATAGCCCGCATCGACGAGTGCAAACCGCAGCATATCGCGCATGGTTCTCGAGTCATCGACAGTAAGAATCTTTCGCGTCACCCGACTACTCCGCCAACTGTGCTGCGCCAAAGGCGCCGGAAGCGCCGAAAGCCGTCAGCGCCGCTTCGAATGCGGAAGACCTTGCAGCGATGGAAAACGCGGCGCCGTCATTCTCCCACGCATTGCGGGCCGACAGGAGAACCTGGAGGCACAGGCCGCCAAGCTGCTCCACGCGGGTCGCATCGACGATGACCGGTCCGCCGCGGCGTTCCAGTAAGGCGTCACGAAGCGGCGCGGCGGCACGCAGATCCAGGACCGGATCGAGTGAAATCGAGGAAACGACATCAGGCAGATCAGTCATGACCTAGAACTCCTCCCAGCCATCGGAGTCGGGCTTTTCCGCGAACGCGACCGCAGCGCCGCCGCGCACTGGCGGCCGGAATGCGCGCGGCGAAGGCTGAGGTGTACGCACAGCCGGCGGGCGCCGTGTCGGCGCGCTGCGACCGACATCTCCGATCTGGAACGCCGAGATGAGATTCACCAGTTCCGCCGTTTCGCCCTTGAGCGAGTGCGTCGCTGCCGTGCTCTCCTCGACCATGGCCGCGTTCTGCTGCGTCGCCTGGTCCATCTGGTTGACGGCGGTGTTCACTTCCGCGAGCGCCGTGCTCTGCTCCTGCGCCGAAGCGGCGATTTCCGCGACCACATTGTTGATCTCAAGAACTTTCGAAACCAGACCGCGCAGCGCTTCACCTGTCTCGTCGACAAGTTTCACGCCGACACCGACCTGTGCGGAGCTGGCCGAGATGAGCGCCTTGATCTCCTTCGCCGCATCGGCGGACCGTTGCGCCAGTGCGCGCACTTCCTGCGCCACCACTGCGAACCCGCGCCCGGCTTCCCCCGCACGCGCCGCCTCGACGCCAGCATTGAGCGCGAGGAGGTTAGTCTGGAAGGCAATTTCATCGATGACGCCGATGATCTGCGCGATCTGCGACGACGACTTCTCGATCGCGCTCATCGCTTCCACGGCGCGGGTGACGACGCTGCCGCCCTTCTCCGCTTCACCGCGCGCCTGGAGGACGACGTCGCTCGCCGTCTTCGCACCAGACGCGGTCTTGCGCACCGTCGCCGTGATCTCGTCCAGCGCGGCGGCGGTTTCCTCGAGCGAGGCCGCCTGCTGCTCCGTGCGGCGGGACAGATCATCGGCCGCCTGCGCGATTTCGTCAGTACCGCTTTCTATGCCTTGAGTGTTCAGCGCAATGCTGCGCATCGATTCCTGCAACCGCGTCAGCGCCGAGTTGAAGTCTTCCTTCACCTTCTCGTAGTCGGCGCTCACCTGATCGGTGATGCGGAACGCGAGGTTGCCTGCAGAAAGCTGGCCGAGGGCGTTCGCGAGAACGCGCACCAGTTGCGCCTGCTCTTCCTCGGCGACCGCACGCGCTGCTTCCTGCTTGCGTCGCTCATCCTCAAGCGTCTCAATGTAGATCGAGATCGAGAAATCCATATCCAGAAGGACGGCCTTGATCAGACTGCCGATCGCATCGCCGGCGGCTTCGGCCTTGCGGGAGCCGCCACCCCTCCAGTATTCGCGCACCACCGCCCGTGCGAGGCCGTCTGCAACAAGGCCGTATCCGCCGATGTACCAACGCGGATCAAGCCCCAGACGCGCATGCGCCCGCCCGATGGCGCGAACGCCGCGTACATAGGCGTCTCCATATTCGGCCGACGCAATGACGTTCCAGTGACCCGCCTGCCGCGACTTCGCGGACGACATGTGCCCGTCATCGTTGAAGAACTTCCGCGTCTCCGGGAATTCCCGCACGCGCGCGTAAAATACGTCGAGCGCCTTGGGAGCTTCCTTCTCGATGATCGGCTTGAGATCGCGTAGTGCGGCGCGCGTCTTGTCATCGAGTCCGATGAACTTCAGGCGTTCGGAAATGTTGTGGTCTTCGCTCATCTGATCGGCCTCCCTTCGTTCCGGCGGCAGCCCCTAGAATTCTTCCCAGTTGTCGGCATCCGCGTGCGACCGGACGGCGGCGGCAGTGGCGGCGCGTGCGGTCGTGGTCCGTGCGGAAGAAGCGGGAAGTCGGCGAGCGGGCGGCCGCTTCATCGGCACGACTCTCTCCGACGCCCCGATCGAGAAGCCGCCCATCAGACGCATCAGATCGGCCGCCTCGCCCTTCAACGAATGCGTGGCGGCGGTGCTCTGTTCGACCATCGCCGCATTCTGTTGCGTCGCCTGATCCATCTGGTTCACGGCCGTGTTGACCTCGGCAAGCGCGGTCGACTGCTCCTGCGCGGATGCTGCGATCTCCGCGACGACGCTTTCGATTTCCTGCACCCGCGCGACGATCTGTTTCAGCGCCGCGCCGGATAGATCGACCAGGCGCACGCCCTCGCCTACCTGGGTTGAGCTTGCGGAGATCAAAGACTTGATTTCCTTGGCCGCGTCGGCGGATCGTTGCGCCAGCGCGCGCACTTCCTGCGCAACGACTGCGAATCCGCGCCCCGCCTCTCCGGCGCGCGCCGCCTCGACGCCCGCGTTGAGCGCCAGAAGGTTGGTCTGGAACGCGATCTCATCGATGACGCCGATTATCTGCGAGATCTGCGAAGACGACTTCTCGATCGCGCTCATCGCCGAGACAGCGTCGTGGACGACGGCGCCGCCGGTTGCGGCTTCGGCGCGCGCCGCGACGACCACTTCATTGGCGCGCTTGGCGCCCGTCGCCGTCTTGCGCACGGTCGCGGTGATCTGATCGAGCGCGGCGGCAGTCTCTTCGAGCGATGCCGCCTGCTGTTCGGTACGGCGGGACAGATCGTCCGACGCTTGCGCGATCTCCTCCGCCCCTCCCTCGATTCCAGCAGCATTGGCGACCACAACCTTCATCGTCGCCTGAAGGCGCTCCATCGCGGCATTGTAGTCCGACTGGAGCTTGGCATATGCTGGCGGCAGTTCTGCGTTCATCCGGTAGACCAGCTCGCCATTGGCGAGGCGTCCGAGACTTTCGCCGAACGTCTCCACGACCAGCGCCTCGCATCGGGCGATCGCATCGCGCTGCTCCTGCTCGCTGCGCTTGGCGGCGATGACCTGTTCGGCTTCGAGGCGCGTTTTGGCGATGGCCGCGTCACGGAACACGGAAACGGCTTGCGCCATGGATCCGATTTCATCCGATCGCGCAGCGAGTGCGGTCTCGATCGACGTATCGCCGCGCGTGAGCCGCCCCATGAGAACGGACAGTTCTGCGAGCGGCGCAACGACCGTACGACGCGCCGCGAAGACGAGAGCGACACAGCCCGCGACGCCGGCCATCGCAAGGAGCGCCATCAGCCACTTGAATATGACCGCTTCCTGCGCGCTGTCGGCTTGCGTACGCGCGCTTTGCGCCGCGATGGCGTCGCTCGCATCGGACATTGCGACTTCGAGCAGTTCGAACTGAACCTGAAACTGCTTCAGCTGGCCGCGCGCTGCGACCGGGTCCGCGCCGGCCAGATCCACGATCTGCTTAGCCATCGACACATAGTCGGTGAGCGGCTTGGCGACGGCGGCGAGCGCGACTTTCGTTGCGCCTGTGGCGAGGCGATCATTTTCCGCCACGCGCTGTGCGAGTTCATCGCCGTGCTCGATGACAGCGCTTTTCACATCCGCGTAGGACACGCCGTAGGACGGATCACCCGCCACGAGGGACATGAGCACATCCGAACGCAGCGCGTCGTGCATCATGTCTGCGGTGAGATGGTTCTGAAGTTCGCGGGACGTGTTCGACAGGCTTGCAACGTTGTCGCCAAGCATGAAGCTCGACGCCAGACCGCTGCCACCCGCCACGACGAAGAGCGAGACGAGCGCGCCACCCGCCAGTACCGTCTTTCGTTCGATGCTCTCTTTGCTGATCATGTTTTCGGCGCCCATTTTCCCCACTCGTTCCGGGAGCATCAGTTGAGTTCGACAGTGAAGCGGAGGTTTGCGACCCACAGCGGATCGCGTTGCGAATCTGCGGCGGGGTTCGGAAAGAACTGGATGTCGGGCTGAACGAGCAGCCGTTTGTGCACGCGATCGCTGAAGGTCGCTTCGAAGGACGTCTCGGCGCGGTCGGGATCGATCGCGGCATCGCGGAGATTGTCGCGGAACTTGCTGGAGAGAACGCCCTGATAGGCGCCGACGGAGAGCGCGCTGTCCTCGCGCCCCGGGATCACCCGCTGCACCAGGACGCCCGTCTGCCAGCCGCCGACATAGCTCGTCGTGTCGCCGTCGGAGACGCCCGCACGAAAGAACGCCGAGACGGCGGGACGCGCATCGTCGTCGCCTGAAAGTTGTCGCTCCGCAGCGATGTAGGCGCCTTGCGCGATGCGCTTCAGCGGCTCTCCGAACCCATCAAGGTCGCGAATGTCGTCGTGCCGGTCCGAGTAGCGCCAGGCGCCGAGCGACAGCGCCATCGGCCCGTGCCACGCCGCTTCGACGACGAACAGCGCGCCGTCGTCGAAGTCGAGATCGACCGAGCCCGGATCGCCGATGACGCCCGCCCGCGCATTGATGACGGCGCCGCGCAGAGTCAGTGCATCGTTGGCGCGCCAGTCGAGCCGCACGGCGAGCGCGGTCGACGGAAAGATCGACGGGCCATTGGGTCCGGTCGCGGCCAGCTCGGAGCCGATACCGAACGCCGGCGCCATGAGGAGGCCCGACGCTTCCGTGGCGTAGAATTCGCTGTTGAGATCGTAGAGGCCGACGCGCGCCGAGGCGGCGTCGCCGGCGAACCGCTGTTCGATCCAGGCCTCGTAAAGCCGCGCGCGCTGGCGCTCGACTTCGATATTGTCCACGCCCTGTAGCGTTCCGGCCCGGTCATTCGGCGCCTCGCCGGAATTGTTGAGCAGATGCACGTGAGCGGTTGCGCCCCCCCAGCGGAGCGCGCGGCTCAGATCGGCGTCGAACTTGATGTCCAGGTTGTCGGCGAAGACCGTGCCGTTATCGACACCGCCCGACAGGATGGAGACCACGTCTGCCTTGTAGGTCGCCGAAACGGTGACGACCGGTTCGTCCGTCGCCGCCCACGCCTCCCCCGCCTGCGCGGGCCCGCCGACACCGGCGCCATAGCTCACGGCAAGGCCGGTGCTGAGCAATTTCAATGCAGTCATCGGGTTCGCCAAGTTCATGGCAAACGCAAGTAACGGTTAGTGGTAAACAAACAACCAAACCAATCTGCACCGCTGTTCGTAGTGCTGATTGCACCAAGACCGCACGCGCTCTAAGTATTGTGTGGCTTTTCTACGTACAAGTGCGTAGGCAATATTGTGTTTTATTATGCCCAAGTGGGTAGATAATAGTGCCTAGGCCGTTTGGACTAAATCGAGCACTTCCTTGGCGCGCTTGGCTCGCGTAAGGTGATTCACATCACCTCGATTTCTGACGCGCCGTCATGATCGTCGAGACCCGGAGGGCCGAATGATCGCTTTTGCAGTGGTGTGCGCGACGGTCGCCGCTGTGCTCGGCATGTTTTTTTGTGTGCAATCGTGGATCGGCAGGGCCATTCGCACACGGGCCGCCGATATCGCGCGTGCACGGATCGCCGCCTACGCACACGACTTGCGCCAGCCCATCCAGGCGATCGAGCTCTATGCCTCGGCGCTGGAACGCCGGCTGGAGTCGGAGGAGGGCAAAGTGATCTTGACGCGACTGCATGCCTGCGTAGCGGACTCACAGGCGCGGCTTGCGCAGATCGTCGATATGCCGGCCTCGCACAACTGACTGGCAGGCGCAGTGGAACGCGCTATTTCAGCCGGGCGATCACTTCTGCACGCGAATTGACGCCGAGCAGGCGGTAAATCGCGGCGAGGTGAATTTTCACCGTGCCCTCGGCTAGCCCCAGACGACCGGCGATCTTGCGGGTCGAGGCGCCGGTGAGCAGGAGGTCCACGACATTGCGCTGGCGATTGGTGAAGGCATATCCGTGCAACGGCGCCATGGACTCCGCCACCGCAGGTTTCGGCGTCTCGCTGACAGCCCGCTGCAGCGCGCGCGGCGCATAGAGCCGGCCGGCGAGAACCTGGCTGATCGCATCCGCCACTTCCGCGGCCGGCAGGCTCTTCGGCACATAGCCGTGCGCGCCGGCGCCGAGGGCGCCAAGGATGTCTTCCCGGGCTTCTGACGCCGAAACGACGACGAAGCGCGCGCCGGGAAGCGCATCCTGCAGCGCCGAAAGCCCTTCGAGCCCGGACAAACCCGGCATGTTCAGATCGAACGTCACGAGATCAGGCGCGAGGCCGCTGGCGATCGCCTCGTGCGCTTCGTCAAGGCTGCCGACTTCGAAAACCTGGCCGACGCCAGCCATGTCCTGCAGCAGCAATTTCAGGCCGCCGCGGAACAACTGGTGATCATCTACGATCAGAGCGGTAACCGTGCCGGCCATGCCGCTTGGCTCCAGATCCCTTGCAACCACCTTGCAAACATCGGGACCCGAAATCAACGCCTTCAAACCAGCATGGGTCGCCTCGCCCTGTTGCCCTTCTCCGGAAGCCGCGCCCCACGAGGCATTCACGCCTTCGACCATGCCTGATCGTCTCCACACGCACCGCGACACTCGCGGCAAAGCCATGATCGATGAATCCGCCGCCAACCGCATTGCGCTAGCGCAACCGTGGTTGCGTCAGCGCAGCTCCCCCATGGCTCGCGGGCGAATCACCGAACCATGCGCCGATCTGCAAGCGCGTCGCCGACAATGGGAATAGTCACAACTTACCATCACGCCACGGAAACGCAGTCACATTTCGCAGTCGCGCTCGACGCGCACGACGCCCGGCGTGTCAGCTCGCGCGTTTCAGCGCCGTGATGAGGGTCGGCACCGTCGCTACCGTCGCAGTTTCCCCGACGCGGAACCTGGAGACGATATCCGCCAGCGACTTGGCTTCAGCGGCGAGGGAGTGACTCGCCGCCGTCGACTGCTCGACCATCGCTGCGTTCTGCTGGGTGATCTGGTCCATCTGGTTGACGGCGATGTTCACTTCGCCGACGCCGCGCGCTTCTTCCTCGGCAGACAAGGCGAGAGTTGCGACCAGGCCGTTCATTTCAGTGATGCGCGTGGCGATGCTTTCGAGCGCACCCGCTGTCTTGCCGACGAGTTTCACGCCGAGATCGACGTCCTCGGCGCTCTGGGTGATGAGATCCTTGATCTCCTTGGCGGCCTCCGAAGACCTTTGCGCAAGCGCGCGCACTTCGGTGGCGACGACCGCGAATCCGCGACCCGCTTCGCCGGCACGCGCCGCCTCGACGCCGGCATTCAGGGCGAGAAGGTTGGTCTGGAAGGCGATTTCGTCGATCACGCCCAGAATCCGCGCGATTTCGTCGGACGACTTCTCGATCTTCGCCATCGCGACGACTGTATCGCGAAGCACCGCGCCGCTGGTCTCTACTTCCTCGCCTGCGGCCATCGATACCGTGCGCATGCGACGGGCGTTTTCGGCGTTTTGCTTGACGGTCGAGGTAATCTGCTCAAGCGCCGCGGCGGTCTCTTCGAGGCCGGCCGCTTGCTGTTCGGTGCGTCGCGACAGATCATCGGCGGCCACGCTGATCTCTTCGGCCGAGCCACGCATGGAATGCGAGCCGCCGCGGATCGCGATCATTGCGCTTTCAAGCTGGTGCGCAGTCTGGTTGAAGTCCATGCGGATCGTCTTGTAGTCGACGGGGAAGAGCTCCTTGAGGCGATAGGTGAGATCGCCCTCGTAGAGTTTCGTCAGCCCCTCCTTCACATAGTTCACGACGAAGGCGAGTTCTTCGGTCGCCTGCTGGTGCTTTTCTTCGAGTTCGCGCGCCAGATCGCTCATGCGCTGGTGTGCGGAATCTGCCTCGGCGCGCAGGCGTAGGCGCTCCTGAAGGCTCGCTTTGAAGACCACGAGCGCCTCGGCGATCTTTCCGGTTTCGTTGCGATCGTCGCGACACGGCACGTCAACGCTTGAGTCTTCCTGCGCGAGACGACCCATCGCCGACACCAGCTTTGCGATGCGCGAGGAAATCGCGCCACTGATGAGAACAATGAGCACGACGGCGACAGCAAGCACGGCGCCGACGGCGGCGAGCCAGAACGTCAGCCTCGATTCCAACCCTGCAATGCGTTGCGCCAGAAGGCGATCAAGCTCGACAGCCGCGGCGTGCCAGAGGGCGTCCGCGTGCGTGTCGAAGGTCGCCTCCGACAATTCTGCCCCGACCGGCGCAGACTGCGCCTGCGCGACCAGCGCATCGACTGCGGCCTTCGTTTCAGCCGCGTACTTTTCCAGAGCGGCGGCGGTCACCCCTTCGGCGTTGGCGTTCGAAGCGGATGCGACGGACCCCGCGATTCCGGCCGACGCCGTTGCAACGTGATCAAGCGCAACGGCGAGGGCGGCTTCACGTCCCTCCCCGGTCACCGACACCGCGTCCGCGAGACGCGAGACACTCTCGTGGATCGCCGGAAGACGAAGCACCACGAGATCCATCACATAGTAGGAATCCAGATCCGGATCGAGCGTGAGATTCGAGGCGTCGGCAATGGCGACGAGCAACGCTTCGCCGGCGGCGCGACGCACGCCCGGGTCACGCGCGGACACAAGCGCCGCCGACTGCTCCGCTGTGCCGAACATCGCATCATACTTCGCGCGAACCGCATCGAGTGCGGGAGCCGTCGCGCCCTCTTCCACCTCAAACGCCGGCCAGACAGCGTCGATGTAGGCGATGCCGTGGCGTTCCTTCTGGGCGAACTCGATGTCTTCGAGGCTCTCTACCACGAAGAGACCGGCCAACATGATGATCGGGATCATCAACAGCGCTGCAATCAGGCCGAGACGCGCACCGACGCTCATGCGCGTGTGAATGAAGCCGAGCATTTCAAGCTACCCTTCGCTGCAAAAACTGCGATCATCGACTAGGATCGCGGCGTGAAAAGTTTCTGTAGAAACAGGCATAGTCGAACGAATTCCGTACTAGTCCCTTCGGCATACGTCCGCGTCCCCGGCGCGCCTCCAACCACCGCCTCCCCGACACAGCCGGCGCATTGCGCGCCAAGGCGAACAGCCCGAAACTCCGGGCATGTCGCACCGTCTCGTCGCCCTGGCTCTCGCGATCGCGCTGTTCTTCGCGCCGTCCGCGCTGGCGCGGCCCGCGGACCGCGACGCGGCAGTCAAGGCGGCGCTGGCGGAAGTCGCGGCGGCGCAATCGGCGTTCGACGTCCCGGGCATGGCGATCGTGGTGGTCGCCGACGGCAAGATCCTCCTCGCGCAGGGGCTCGGCCAGCGCGGTCTCGAGGACGCGACCGCCGTGGACGCCGACACCCGCTTCGCCATCGGCTCGTGCTCCAAGGCCTTCACGGCGCTCGGCGTCGCCATGCTCGCGGAAGAAGGGCGGCTCGCCCTCACCGACCGCGTGGCCGCGTACGATCCCCTGCTCGCGATCTCCGCGCCGGGGGCGGCGGAGCGGCTGACCGTGGCCGATCTGCTCGCGCAGCGCTCCGGCTTCGCGCGGCACGACTTCCTCTGGCATGCCCGCCCCGACATGACGCGCGCGGCCTTCGCGGCGGCGCAGGCGTCGTTGGCGATGCGCAACGCGCCGGGCGGGCGCTTCGGGTACACGAACACCTCGGTCATTCTCGCCGGGCGGCTCGTGGACCTGCGCGCCGGCCAGAACTGGGAGGACTTCACCACCGCGCGGATCTTCACGCCGCTCGGCATGACGCGCTCCAACTTCTCCTCGCAAGGGCTTGCCGCCGACGCCAACGCCGCGCGCGCCACCAAGCGGGCGAACGGCGCCAGTCGCACGGTGGCCTGGCGGGATGCGCGGCTGCTCGGTCCGGCGGGCGCCATCAACTCCACCGCCCATGACATGGGCCGCTGGCTGCTCATGCTCACGGGCGACGGCGCGATCGACGGGCGCGCGCTGGTGACCCCGGAGACGCTGCGCACCTTGTGGACGCCCGTCGCCGGTTCGGAACGCGCGCCGCGCAAGCCAGCCGGAGAGAACGAGGACGCCGGCGGCTACGCGCTGGGGTGGCGCGTCGATACCTGGCGCGGCCAGCGGCGTGTCAGCCACTCCGGGGCCGTCGATGGTTTCCGCGCCCGCGTCACGGTGTTTCCCGAAGCGCGCGTAGGCATCGCGGTGATGGCCAATCTCGGGCCGACGCAGCTGCCGGATTTCGCGACGCGCGTCTTCGCCGAAGAAGTGCTGGGCCTGCCGCGCAAGACCGATCTGATGGCCTACGCCAATGCCCGCCGCAGCGTGGAGGCGGCGGCTCTCGGCAAGCCGGCGACGTTGCCGCCGGGACGCCTCGCGCGGCTGGGCGCGAAGGACACGGGCATCGCTCCGACGGCGACGGCGGAGGCGATGCACGGCGTGTACGAACATCCCGCCTATGGCGACATCCGCATCGAGCCCGCCGACGAAGCGAATGCGCTGCGCATCGTGTTCGGCGCGCTTCATGGCCGGCTCGATCCGTGGCGCGGCGACAGCTTCATCGCGATCTCCGACTGGCCGGACGACACGCTCGACGAAGGCGAGTTCGTGTTCGCCAGCGACGGCGCGGGCGCCGTGACCGGCTTCACCGCGATGATCGACAAGGACATCGCCCCCGTCCGTTTCGTGCGCACCGGACCGCTGCCGCCGCCACCGCCGCCAGAGGCGGAACTCACGGCCCTGCCCGATGCGCCGCCGCCGCGGGGACCGGAAGGCGCGATGATCCTGATCTTTGCGCTGGGTGCGGGCGTGCTGCTGTCGGCGGCGGGCTGGGCGTACCGGCTGCACCGCGCGCGTCGGACGCTTGAGGCCTGACACGCAACGCCGTGGCGCGCGGCGCGGAACTGGACTATTGCCGCGCCATGACTCGCAAACTCTCCCTCACCGTCGACGGCAAGAACATTTCCTGCCTCCTGCACAAGGGCGACCTGCCCGCCGATTTCGCCGTCAAGGGAAACGCCATCGCCGTCGATTGTGAATCGATGGGGCTTTCTCTCGTGCGCGACCGGCTCTGCCTCGTGCAGCTGACCGACGGCCACGGCGAGGCGCATGTGGTGCAGCTCGACCGCACGACCTACGATGCGCCGAACCTGAAGAGACTCCTCGGCGACCAGGCGATCGAAAAGATCTTCCACTTCGGCCGCTTCGACGTGGCGATGATCATGCGCGACCTCGGCGTCGTCTGCGCGCCCGTCTATTGCACCAAGATCGCCTCGAAGCTGGCGCGGACCTATACGGATCGCCACGGCCTGAAGGATGTGATCAAGGAACTGCTGCAGCGGGAAATCTCCAAGGAGCAGCAAAGCTCCGACTGGGGCGCCGCCGAGATCAGCGACGCGCAGATGTCCTACGCGGCCGCCGACGTGATCCACCTCCATGCGCTGCGCGACAAGCTGAACGTGATCCTCACCCGCGAAGGCCGCCTCGGTCTCGCGCAGGCGTGCTTCGCCTTCCTGCCGACGCGCGCCGCGCTCGATATCGCGGGCTGGGACGAGACGGATATCTTCGCGCATACGTGAGGCGCGGCGCTGGAGAACCGAGCGCAGTGACCAGGCCGGACCGCGCAGCTCCTGCTGCGCATGCGCGCGCGGCGCCAGACTCCGAAGAATCTCGCGTGTTTTGACCAAGGGTATGCGCAGCAGGAGCTGCGCGGTCCGGCATGTATTGTCATGACGTGTCTGCGGCTTCGGCGGCGGGTGCGAGGACATCGGCGCAAAGCGCAATCGCCACGGCAGTCACCGCGACGACGGCGCCGAGCACGCCGCCCTTCGCGGGAAGCCGCGCGATCGCGCGCATCACCATTCTGTCGAAGTTCTCCAAAGTCTCGCGCATCTGGCGCGGCGTGCGCAGCGGAATCCCGCGCGTGATCGCGTGAATCAGACGCGTGCGGCGCTTGCGATAGCCCAGTGCGCTGTGCGGCAGATGTTTCTCACCTGGCGCATCGATGCGAAAATTCATCCGCGAGATCATGCTGAGCATTATGAGGATGCGGATCTCGCGACGCGTCCTGCGGAGATCGCGCCGGAAACCGAGCTTCAGAAAGCGCGGCGTCGGCACGCGGGCCATGAGCCAGGCAAGCGCTTCGAGGAGCCACAGATGCAGCTCACGCACACGCGCGGCGTAGGCGCTGCGGCGGTCGCGTAGCGGGCGGGCGATCTGCATGCTCGGCTCTCCTCTTCGCCGCGCCCGAACCATTCGGACGCGACGTGGGGACGAGTGTCCGACAGCTTGCGACCCGGTCGGATTGTTTGGCTGATTTTTCTGCATCGGACCGCCGGAGCCATCGCCGGCCGCCTTGTGCGCCATGGAGAAATGATTTGCCGGAGAGTCGCCGACGGTCCCCGTCGCGAGGGGAACCGCCCATTACAATCCCTCCACAGGCACGCGCGGCGGTTTCCTCTCGACTTCGACCTTGCAGGCGCAGAAACGTTACCCGTGAGCGCCCAGCTCGCCCGGCAGGAAGGAGACGCACCATGAGTGCCGTGACCATCTGGACCTACGACCGCGTTCCCCCGCCGCCGCGCGGCTTCGTGCGCGACCTGCGCCTGCGCTGGGCGTGCGAGGAGGCGGGCATCGCCTATTCGATCCGCACCGTGCCCTTCCACGACCGCAGCGGTGAACATCTGGCGCGACAGCCCTTCGGCCAGGTCCCCTTCATGGAGGATGAGGGCGTGACGCTGTTCGAAAGCGGCGCCTGTCTGCTGCATCTTGCACGCAAGAGCGACATCCTGATGCCGCGCGATGAGATCGGCGCGGCGGAGGCGCTGCAATGGACGATCGCCGCGCTGAACTCGATCGAGATGGTGAGCGTGCCCTGGTGGTTCCTGAAGGTTTCCGGCGCAGACCACCCGGGGCTGACAGGGTGGCTTGCGTCGCGGCTCGACCACATCGAGCGCGTTGTCAGCGAACGCGAATGGCTCGCGGCGCGACGATTCACCGTTGCAGACTTGCTGATGGCCGACGTGCTCCGCACGCCGCTGGTGCGCGACTTCGGCGAACGGCCGGCGACGGCGGCCTATGTCAGCCGCGTCACTGAACGCCCGGCCTTCGGAAAGGCGCTCGCAGGACAACTGGCGCATTTCAACGCGAGCGACGTGGGGTGAGCGCGGCCGCTACGCCATGCAATCGAGCGCCAGTCGCGCCTTCTTCACTTCCATGAGCTTGTTCGCCTCGCCGCCGCCCATGCCTTCGGCGACGGACTCCTCGAGGCGCGCGGCGTCGAGCTCCCATTCCGCGAGCACCGTCTTCTTCTGCGCGCCGGTGAGGCGTTCGTCGGTCAGCACTTCGCTCGGCGCGGCATATTCGGCGGCCGGGTTGGCGAGGATCTTCTCGAACCAGTCTTGCGTCGCGTCGGTCATGGCTGACCCCTCCTTGGCTGCGCCCGCGGCGAGCCTGTCGGCGCCGGGCGTGCCTGAAGAACGGGCGGAACGGGTTCCGGTTCACGGAAATCGGCTGGAAGTTCCGGGCGGGAACACCCCCTGCGCCCGCCACGCCTTGCTTATGCCGCAGCGCAGCGCCTATCTCAGCGGTCCCATATGACCGACCTCGCCGCCCCCCTCTCGCATGATCGCCCGCACCCGATGGCGGTGGCGGAGGCGTGGGAGCCCAAGCGCCAGCTGACGCTGGAGGCGGCGCGCAAGCGGTCGCGGCGGCTCTCGGCCACGCGGCTGTTGCTGGTGGGTCTGGCGACGGCGTCCTTTTCCACTTTCTTCGGCTTCATGACGCTGCACGCGGCGCTCGGCGGCTTCGGCACGCGCGACGAGGTCTCGGCGGCGGAATCGCTGACGATGGTCAATCCGCGCTTCTCGGGGCGGTCCCAGGGAGGCGAATCCTTCGTGGTCACGGCGGCCACGGCCAAGCGGCAGGGCCCGCAATCGGACCTCATCGACCTCGACAAACCCATCTACACCGCCGACGGGCGCCAGGTCGTGGCGACGGCGGGCGTGTACAATCAGGCCGAGCGGACCGTGCAACTCACCGGGGAAGTCGTCTTCTCCGATGACGCAGGCAACAGCTTCAGCTCCACATCCGCCTATGTCCGCACGGCGGACAATCTGGTGGAGGGGCGGCGCGCCGTGCGCGGCGAAGGGCCCCTTGGCTCGGTGCGCGCGGACTCCTATGAGATACGGGACAACGGTTCGCGGGTGATCTTCCGGGGCCACGTCAAGGGCACCATCAAGCAGCGTTCCGAGGGACAAGGCCAATGACGATGACGCGCAAGGCATGGCTCCCGACCGGGCTCCCAGCCGGGCTCCCAGCTGGGCTCGCAGCCGCGCTCCCGGCCGCCCTCCTGGCGATGGCGTCGATGTCGACGCCCGCACAGGCGCAGCTCTCCGCCGGCGGCGGGCCGATCTCCTACAGCGCCGACAATCTCGAATACATGGACGGCAACCGCCAGCTGGTGCTGACCGGCAATGTGGATGTCGTGCAGAACGACAGCCGGCTCCAGTCCGACAAGCTCACTCTGTATTTCAGCCAGGGCGCCTCCGGCGGCAATGCGCTCGGCACCGGCGACATCAGCCGCATCGTCGCCGAGGGACAGGTCTATTATGTGCGCCCCGACCAGAAGGCGCGCGGAGATCGCGCGGTCTATGAAACGGCCACCGACAGCGTGACCTTCACCGGCAATGTCGTGGTGGCGAGCGACGAAAACGTCATCCGCGGCGAAACGCTGGTGCTCGAGATCAGCGGCGGTCGCACGACGATCCGTCCCGGCGGCGGCGCGCGCGTGCAGGGCGTGTTCCGCCCGAAGGCCGCCCAAAAGAAGTAAGCCGCAGAAGTAAGCAGAAGAAGTGGATCGACATGCCGCCTGAAGGCGCCTCCGGCCAAACGGACTTCGCGGCGCAGGCCGCCGTCGGCGAGGGCCTCGAGGCCGTCGACATCTTCAAGGCCTATCGCAACCGCCAGGTCGTGAAGGGCGTGAGCGTGAAACTGCGGCGAGGCGAAGTCGTCGGCCTGCTCGGCCCGAACGGCGCCGGCAAGACGACGTGCTTCTACATGATCACCGGCCTCATCCGCGTGGACGCGGGCCAGATCCTCATCGACGGGCAGGACGTGACGAACCTGCCGATGTACCAGCGCGCGCGCCTCGGCGTCGGCTATCTCCCGCAGGAGCCGTCGATCTTTCGCGGCCTGAGCGTCGAGCAGAATGTCATGGCCGTCGTCGAGCTGGTGGAGAAGGACAAGGTCCGCCGCCAGGAGATTTGCGAAGGCCTGATGAAGGAACTGCGCATCGAGCATCTGCGCGACAGCCCGGCGACGGGGCTTTCGGGCGGCGAACGCCGCCGCGTGGAAATCGCGCGCGCGCTGGCGACGCGGCCGGCCTTCATCCTGCTCGACGAGCCGTTCGCGGGCATCGACCCGCTGGCCATCTCCGACATCCGCGATCTGATCTTGTTCTTGAAGTCACGCGGCATCGGCATCCTGATCACCGATCACAACGTCCGCGAGACGCTGGAGATCGTCGACCGCGCCTCGATCATCTATGACGGCGAAGTCCTCTTCGAAGGCAGCCCGCAGGAAGTGCGCGAGAACGAGACCGTGCGGCGCGTGTATCTGGGCGATCGCTTCGCAGCCTGAGACGAGGGCCGAACGACGGCGCTCAAAACCGGGGAGACGTGAATGCGTTTGTTGGCGGTGGGGCTACTCCTGTGCGTCGTCGCCTGCGGACCGCAGCAAAAGCCGTCGGACGGCTCCTCCGCTGCGGCGGCGTGCGCGGACGGCTCGGCGCGTCTTGCCGGTACGGGTCTGTGCCAGTCGGAAGCGGCGGCGCTCGTCGGGCGCGATCCTGAAATCCGCACGCCCGAGCTCGAAGGCTGCACCTGGACCGTCAACGAGACGATGCTGCCGACCGATGAAGCGCTCCTCTACCGCGCGGCCGTCTGCAACGGCGTGACCACGCAGCTGGGCTTCGCGGGCGGCGCACGCAGCGCCGATATCGCCTATGAGCAGTCCGCGAAAATCGGCGACGCCGCCAAGGGGCGCGTCGTCATCCGCCTGTTTGGCGTCGATCCCGACCCGCAGGGCGCGCTGAAGGCCGCAATCGCGGAAGCGCCGGCCGCCTCGTCTGCGGGCTGCGAAATCCGAAGTGAATTTCGCGAAGGCTGGCCGACGGACGCGCTCTTTCTTGCGCCGAACGATGCGGCGCGCGCACGCTTGCCCAAGGACAAGCCAGTCGTCGCCTGTGGGCCGATGGGAATCGACGAAACCAAGGTTAGCTACTGGCGCGTGCGGCAGGGCTTTGCGTGGTTCGTGGACCTTGGCCGGGAAGACCCCGACTTCGACGCCGGCAATATCACGGTGGTGGCCAAGGGCGCGGACGGCGTCTGGCGTCCCAAGACGTAGGTCCGAGCGAAGTCCCTAACGCGCGTTAACGCTCTTTCGCGGCCTGATATTTGCAAACGGTCAACCCCTCGCCGTTAAGACCCTCGGTCATGGCGATGGCCCCCAGACTTGAGATGCGCCAGGGACAATCCCTGGTGATGACCCCGCAGCTGCAGCAGGCGATCAAGCTTCTGCAATTGTCCAATCTCGAACTGGCGGAATTTGTCGAGACCGAGATCGAGCGCAATCCCCTGCTGGAGCGTGAGGAATCCGAGCGCGACGAGCGTCCGGAAACCGCCGCTGCGGAAGAAACGCTGTCCTTCGACGACGCGCCCGGCGGCGCGGCCGAAGCGAGCCTCGACGCCGACGTCGACAGCCTCCACCCCGATCTCCACGGCGCCGACCGCCTCGATGCGGGTGCGGCGCCCCTGCAGGACTGGTCCAAGGCCGGCTCCGGCAAGGGCTTCGACGAGATGCCCGAGATCGAGGACACGGCGACACCGGACATCTCGCTCGCCGATCATCTCGACGCCCAGCTTTCCGCCGCCGGCGTCACGCCGGTGCAGCGCATGATCGGCGCGGCGCTGATCGATGCGGTGGACGAGTGGGGCTATTTCCGGGGCGAAACCCTCGACATCGCGCTGACGCTCGGCTGCGACGAGGCGGCGGTGCTCGCCGTCCTCAACATCATGCGCGGCTTCGAGCCCGTGGGCGTGATGGCGCGCGACATCGCCGACTGCCTCTCCATGCAGCTGAAGGATCGCAACCGCTTCGATCCGGCGATGCAGGCGCTCGTGGCGCATCTCGATCTTCTCGCCAAGCGCCAGTTCGACAAACTGGAATCCATCTGCGGCGTCGATCGCGAAGACCTTGACGACATGATCGCGGAAATCCGCGCGCTGTCGCCGAAGCCGGGCGCGGGATTCGGCGCGGGCGTGGCGCAGACCGTGGTGCCGGACGTCTATGTCCGCGCGGCGCCGGACGGCGCGTGGATGGTGGAGCTGAACAGCGACACGCTCCCCCGCCTGCTGATGAATGCGCGCTATTACGCGGAGGTTTCAAAGGTCGCGCGCAACGAGGCCGACAAGGCGTTCGTCTCCGAATGCGCGTCCAACGCGACGTGGCTCATCAAGTCCCTCGACCAGCGCGCCAAGACGATCCTCAAGGTCGCGCGCGAAATCGTGCGTCAGCAGGACGGCTTCTTCGTCCACGGCGTGGAGCATCTGCGGCCGCTGAACCTCAAGACAGTGGCCGCCGCCATCGAGATGCACGAATCGACCGTCAGCCGCGTGACGACGAACAAGTACATCGCCACGCCGCGCGGCGTGTTCGAGCTGAAATTCTTCTTCACCGCCGCGATCCAGGCCGCCGACGGCGGCGAGGCGCATTCGGCGGAAGCCGTGCGTCACCGCATCCGCACCCTCATCGACGGTGAAAAGCCCAACGAAATCCTCTCCGACGACCGCATCGTCGAAATCCTGCGCGAAATGGGCGTGGACATCGCCCGCCGCACGGTCGCGAAATATCGTGAAAGCCTGCGGATTCCGTCGAGCGTGGAGCGCAAGCGACGGGCGAGCCGGTAGGAGACGGGTTGTGGCGCATTGAAGTCATTCGGACTTCAGCCATCCCTTGCAAGCTGGGACTCTCAACAGTTCTGAGCCCAGGCCTCGTTCGCGCCGCTGCCTACGTTGCAGATCACTGCCGCCGCCCCTGCCGCTGCCGAACTCACAGAACGCAGGAACGAGATCATCGCCTGGTTGCTGCTTTCCTCAAACTGTTTGGCGAGGTCTGGCGAACGCCAGCCCACACGGGTGAACTGAAACCGATAGGTAAGTTCGCGCGGCCCCTGCGTGTTCATCGACTGCGCCAGCGCCTGCAGCGGCCCGCCGATACTTGCGCCACGGGCATTTGGTTCAAGATCCAGATCGATATCGAAGACGCACACATACCCGCCAAGCGTGGAGGCCGTGCATCGCTTTCGCCTCACACTTTTTATCGTCTGCACGAATCCAGGGGCCGTTTTGCTGTAGCCGCCGAAACCGATCCCCGCCATAGGCCCGGTGCGGTTGACCGCATTTCCGAAGCCGCGCGCGATCGTATTCTCGCCGGACAGCAACAGCCGATTTTCATCAAGCAACACCGCGCTGCCATACTCGGAAGCCTCGCGCATGATCGCGCGCCGAATCTCGTCGGCCGTGGGAGGGCTGTATCGTGCGGGAACAGTGAAGCGGAAGCCGGGCGCACTTCCGGTGGACATTGCCGGGTCTTTGCGGCGCAACTCCTCGGGCGACCAGTGCCGTGCAATGTAATGGCCGCTACACTTCTCGTTGATCTCGGATTCCAACGCCGGCGACAATATCCTGTTGGCGCGCGGCATCATCTCCGGCCCGGACAGGCTGCGATCAATGTAGGGTTCGAATCCGCACACCGATTGCATGGAGATTCCCAGCGACGAGCGCAGCGCAGCATCCAGTGTTCGCGGGTCCTTTGCCGTCGCCAGCGCCGCGGAGACAGAAGGCTTCATCTCATCGGCGGTCGATCGAAGCGCGGCTGCGACCACTTCTTCCTGCGCGGTCAGCGCCGCACGAGCCGCCCCCAGACGCCCGCGGTCCATCTGCGGATAGCGCTGACTTGCCGGCAGGCCGTTCAGCTCCAGGTCGCGCTTCGACTGCGCAAGCACGCCCCATTGCTGCGCGACTACCGGATATCGCTCAACCGTGACCGGGAGGGGTTCGGCGAGGGAGAGCTCGACGATCTGCTCCATGGCGGCAAGCACGGTCTGCTCCGCCGGAATGTTGTCGCGCGAGTCATCTCCGCCCATGCTGCGCCGCGAGTTCAAGCGGTTCCATGCCGACCTGAGCGTGACGACCGCCTGATCCCATGTCGCCGATTGTTGATCCCGGGCAAACAGGAACGGCGGCTCATGTCTGTCCTGTATCTGCGCCACGATGTGCGCGCGCGTCGCCCGACCCACGTCCGAGCCGTCGGAAGCTGCCATCGCGCCGGATGTGAGTGCGGCGATGACTACGGCGCCAAAAGAAAGAACACGGATCATGAGTCCCCCTCGGATCTTTCGCGACCAATATCTTGCCCCTCGGCGCACACCTTGTTCAATACGCAGCGCGAAGGCGGGAGACACCAGAAAGAACTCCTCACCATGCGCTGTGCTCCCCACTTGCGTGGAACCCCGGCGCAGCGTCATTGATCGGCCGTCAGGAGTTCCCCATGCGCCGCATCCTCACGCCCGCCCTTCTCGTGCTTGCAGCGCTGGCGCTGTCGGGCTGCCTTGCGGGCGCAGTCGTCGGCGCCACGGGCCGCGTCGTGGGCACGACGGCAAAGGTTGCGGTGAAGACCACCGGCGCGGTGGTCGATGTCGTCACGCCGGGCGATGACGACGACGAGGACGAAGATCGCTGACCGCTGGCGAAGGGCCGCCGTTCGCCCTAGATTACGAGGACATGAGTTGCGTCCCGCCGCGCGGGGGCGTTTCATGAACGCGCTTACAGGAGATCGGTCATGCGTCTGCTCGCCATCGCCGCCGCGGGGGCCCTGAGCCTCGTCTTCGCCGCCACCGCCAGCGCCGGGCCCGTCATGGTGCGACCGATGACGGTGGACGCCGAGCTGCAGAAGAAATTCGACGACGACTACGGCGCCCGCGAAATCGCGGAGCTGCGCGACGCGCTCAACCGCGCCGTGGCGCAGGAGCTGGGCAAGGCCGGCGCCACGCTGGGCACGGAAGGCGGCGTCATCCTCGAAACCACGCTCGTCGACGCCAAGCCCACGCGGCCGACCATCCGTCAGACGCAGAAGCGCCCCGGCCTCGACATGATGCGCAGCGTGAGCCTCGGCGGCGCCGAACTGCGCGCGCGCTTCCTCGCGCCCGACGGTCGCGTGCTGAACGAAGTCAGCTACGACTGGTACGAGTGGGACCTGAACAATTCCGTCGCCGCGACGACGTGGACGGACGCGCGCCGCGCCATCCGTCTGTTCGCCAACCAGGTCGGCAAGGCCTACAGCGCGCAGCCGCAGGGCTGAGCTCGCGTCCGCGATACGTCAGGGAATCCCGAGCGTCTTGTGTGTCTGGAGGCTGAGCCGCCAACGCGGATGCGCGAGGCAATAGGCGACGGCGGCGGCGGTGTTTTCCGCGTGCGTCGGTGAATCCATCGGCTGCAGCAGGAAGTGATCGAAGGCGAGCGCTTCGAAGCGTTCGGGCCGCGCCTTTTCCTGCGGGAAGACGAGTTTCAGTTCATTCCCGCGCAGCTGCGCGAGCGGCGCGTCCGCTTTCGGGCTGACGCAGATCCAGTCGATGCCGGGCGGCGCAGCGATCGTGCCGTTGGTCTCCACCGCGATCTCGAAGCCGCGCGCGTGCAGCGCCCCGATCAGCGGCTCGTCGATCTGCAGGAGCGGCTCGCCGCCCGTGCACACGACATAGGGCGCGCCGCCGCCCGGCCATTTGCGCGCGACCGCGTCCGCGAGCGCGTCTGCGGTCTCGAAACGTCCCCCGCCGGCGCCGTCCATGCCGACGAAGTCGGTGTCGCAGAAGGTGCAGACCGCCGTGGCGCGATCTTCCTCGCGGCCTGACCAGAGATTGCAGCCGGCGAAGCGCAGGAACACGGACGGCCGCCCCGCCTGCATCCCCTCGCCCTGCAGCGTGTAGAAGATTTCCTTGACCGCGTAGCTCATGCCGCGCGCCACGCCGCCCAGCCCTTCGCCCGAAGATCGCACGCCGGGCAGACGCCGCAACCATATCCCCAGTCGTGACGATGCGTGCGGTCGCCTTCGTAGCAGGTGTGGGAGTGCTCCACGATGAGATCCACGAGCGCGTCGCCGCCGAGTTCATGCGCGAGCGCCCATGTCTGCGCCTTGGTCAGCTTCATCAGCGGCGTGTCCACCGTCAGCGTGGTCTCGAGGCCGAGTTGCAGCGCGCGTTCCATCGCGTCCAGCGTGTCGCGCCGGCAATCCGGATATCCGGAGAAGTCCGTCTCGCACATCCCGCCGACCAGCGCGCCCAGCCCCCGCCGGTAGGCCAGCGCCGCCGCATAGGTGAGGAAGACGAGGTTGCGGCCCGGCACGAAGGTGCTGGGGAGCCCGTTCGCCTGCATCTCGATCGCCCGGTCCGCCGTCAGCGCGCTCTCGGCCAGCGCCCCGAAGGAGGCGATGTCGATGACCTCGTCGGCGCCCAGCTTTTCGGCCCATTTTGGGTCATGACGGCGCAACGCCTCGAGCAGGCGGGGCCGCTGGTCGAGTTCCACGGCGTGGCGCTGGCCATAGGCGAACCCGACGGTCTCCACCCGGTCATAGCGGGAGAGCGCCCAGGCGAGGCAGGTGGTGGAGTCCTGGCCGGCGGAGAAGAGGACGAGGGCGGACGCGGGAGACATCGCCGCCTTATAGGCGCGCCGCGCCCGGACGGCATCCCTGCCCGAAACCGGGTCGCCGCCCTGCGCCATGACGGGGCATCACTTTCCCCAAATCCGCTTTCCCAAGGGGCAGACGGCACAAAAATGCTGTGTCCTGTGCGCCTCAACGTGGCGGGATCGCTCCCTTCCGCAGCGTCATACTATTGACAGTCAAGCCCTGCGAACCGTGAAGTGCGGGCAACGTGGACGCGGTGCGCCCGGATTCGGTCCGGTCATACATCGTGAACCGCACCAGGCGTATTCGCGCCGTATCGCTCGCAATGTCGGCGAATCCGTAGGGGAGGAAGTTAGGCATGACAGTCAAGAACCGCTCGACGTTTGCGTTTTTCACGGGGGTGTCGCTTGCGGCCCTCGGCGCAGCGACGCCTGCGCTGGCGCAGCAGCAGGAACAGGGCCGCGTGACGGACGAAATCGTCGTCACGGCTGAAAAGCGCGAAGCATCGATCCAGGACGTTCCGATCGCCATCTCGGCGTTCGACGAAAGCCGCCTTGAGCGCCTGCAGCTCAACGACGCGCAGGATCTCCAGCTGGCGATCCCGAACTTCCAGTTCTCGAAACAGAACTTCTCCGGCTCGAACGTCGCCATCCGCGGCGTCGGCACGAAGCTCGTCGCCACCTCGGGCGACGCGGCGGTCGGCATCCACATCAACGGCGCGCCGGTCGGCAACTCGCCGATCTTCGAAGGCGAGTTCTTCGACGTGCAGCGCGTGGAAATCCTGCGCGGTCCGCAAGGCACGCTGTACGGTCGCAACTCCTCCTCCGGCGTTCTGAACATCATCACCGCCAAGGCCGTCCCGGAAGAATTCTCGGGCCGCATCGAAGGAACCTACGGCAACTACAACACCTACAAGTCGAACGGCTACGTCAACATCCCGATTGGCGATACCTTCGCCGCGCGGTTCGCCGGCTTCTACACGAAGCGTGACGGCTTTTCCGAGGATATAATCAGCGGCAACGACGTCGATGGTCGCGACATGTACGCCATCCGCGGATCGCTGTTCGCGCAGCTCGCGGATAACGTCGACGCCAGCCTGATGGTTCAGTACTTCAAGGAAGACTCGAACCGTTCGCGTATCGGCAAGCAGCTCTGCACGCGCGACAACCGTCCTTGGCCGTTCAGCCAGGGCTGCCTCAACACCGGCCTCGGCTTCGACGCGCTCAACGGCTCGGCGTCGCTGGGCGGCCTCGGCGCCCTCATCTTCCCGGGCTTCGACCCGGACGGCGCCGGACCGCTGCAGCCGACGCTGTGGATCGACAACCCGGCGCTTGCCGGCAACAACCCGGACGATCTCCGCAAGGTCGCGCTGACTTATCAGCCGAAGCACGAATTCGAAGACTTCTTCACGAGCTTCGAGTTCAACTGGGATTTCGGCCCGGTGAAGTTCACCTCGCTGACGTCGTTCGCTTCCAATTCCGTACATTCGGAAGTCGATTACAACCAGTCTTTCGGCGGACAGGCGCTGCGCCCGACCATCTTCAACCCGACAGGTCCGTTCACCGGCATCCGCACCGGAACGCAGACATATCTGTCCACATTCGACGTGTCGGCGATCGGCACGGAGTCGATCACGCAAGAGTTCCGACTGACGTCCGATCTCGACGGCTGGTTCAACTACACGATCGGCTACATCAACATCGACACCAAGGCGACCGACAGCACCTACCAGGTCGTGTCGAACTCCCTCGAAGCGATCGCGCTGGGCCTCGGCATTCCGGCGTCGTTCGAGCAGAGCTATTACGACAGCTTCACGGGGCTCTATAAGCTCGACGCCTCCGCGATCTTCGGCGAAGTCTATATCCGTCCGACGGACGACCTGAGCCTGACGATCGGCCTGCGCCGCACGTCCGACGACAAGCTCGTTGCCGACCGCAATACGTTGCTGCAGCCTGTGCCGCGTTCGAGCGTTCCGCTTGACGTCCGGACGGCGTCTTTCGAAGAAACAACGGGTCGTGCGACCCTCGCCTACAGCTCGCAGCTGCCGTTCACCGACGAAACGAATTGGTACGCGTCCTACGCTCGCGGCTACAAGGGCGGCGGCATCAATCCTCCGTTCGATGCGGCGCTCTTCACGGGCGTCGCGCGGACCTTCGATCCGGAGTTCGTGAACTCGTACGAAGTTGGTGTGAAGAACGTCCTCGGCGACGGTCGGATGACGGCCAACATCGCGGGCTTCTACTACGACTACGAGGGCTACCAGATCACGCGGATCGTCAACCGCACCTCGGTCAACGCCAACCTCGACGCCACCATCAAGGGCCTCGAAGCGGAATTCACCTGGGAACCGGTCAACGGCCTCGTGTTCGACCTGAACCTCGGCTGGCTGCAGTCCGAAATCACCGACTCGCTCGGCGGTCTCGTCGATCCGATCAACGTCACCAACAACAACCCGAACTACACAGGTGTGCAAGACGCGCTCCGCTGGACGCGTCAGATGGTGTACGACTCGGGCGGCAACTTCCTCGGCACCTTCGGCACCGGCGGTTCGCTCGCGAGCGTTCCGGCGGGCGCCACGGTCCGTCAGGTCACGGTCGCCGACCTCGCCGGCGCCAACGGCGGTCTCGCTCAGGCGGCGGCCGGCGCCATCGTCTCGACGCCCGGTCTCGCCACCATCTCCACGGCGGCGCGCTGCATCGTTTCGAACACGGCGATCACGGCGATCTCGGGCATCAACCCGGCGCTGCTGCCCTTCGCGTGCCAACTCGGCCGCGGCTTCGGCGGCGACCCGCTCTCCGGTTCGGACGGCATCAAGCGTCGCCTCGAAGGCAACAGCCTTCCGAACACGCCGGAGTGGACCGTTTCGTTCGGCGCCCAGTACACGCTGCCGCTCGGCGCTTCGTGGACGGCGACCGCGCGCGGCGACTTCTACTACCAGGCCGACAGCTTCTCGCGGATCTTCAACGCCGCGAACGATCAGCTGGACAGCTACACGCAGGTGAACGCGTCGCTGCGGTTCGAAAACAAGGATGCGGGCCTCTACGCCAACCTCTTTGTGAAGAACATCGCGGATGACGACGTCATCACCGACCTCTACCTGACCGACCAGTCGTCGGGCCTCTTCACCAACGCCTTCCTGCTTGAGCCGCGCACGTTCGGCATCACGCTGGGCAAGCGCTGGTAAGACCAGGTCAGAACCGAAACTGCGGGAGGGGAGCCGAAAGGCTCCCCTCTTTGCTTTTGGGGGTCGGAGCGGCGACCTGCTCCAGCGTCAGCCCAGCGCCTGCGAGAAGTCGCACACGCTTGCTGCGCCATCCTCGGCGCCGATGGCGAGATGTTTCCCGTCCGCCGACCACGCCAGCACGGTGATGCGCGCACCGCCGGGCGCCTGCACCAGCAGCGGCTTCCCGCCGCCGAGCGGCATCAGCGCCACCTCCCCGTCCTGGCCGCCGGCGACGAGCACCGCGCGGTTCGGATGGCACGCGATCGCCGTGCACGGACTGCCGAGGTCGCCGGCGACGGTCGCGTTTTGCCCGATGGGCCCTGTCGCGCTCTGGAACGGCCACAGCACCACTTCCGTCGCGCCTGCCGTCGCGAGCCAGCGCTTGTCGAAGGAGAACGAGACGTCGCGGATCTTGGCGGGATAGCCCGCCATGCGGAAATGCTGGCCGTCCTGCAGCCGCCAGCCGTGGAGCGCCTGTTCCTGCATGGTGGTGACGATGAACTTCGCATCGTGCGTCCAAACCACCGAAAGATGCGCGCCCTTCCACGTCAGCGTCTTGCGTCGGCTTTCGGGCGACGCCGCCCATGAAAGGGTGACGCCGTTGTAGTGCGCGGCGGCGATACGGCGGCCGTTGGGTTCAAACGAAAGCCCGGTCACCGTCGCCTCGTGGCCGAAGCGATGCTTCTCGGCGCCATCGGCGCCGAGGATCGCGACCTCCTTGCCGAGCGACACCGCGATCAGCTTCGCCGTGCGGCTCGCCGCGACCGTCTCGATCCACGCGCCATCGAACGTCGCGAGCGTCTTGGCCGCGCCATCGGCGCCGACCGAAACGACACGCCCGTCATCGCCAACGGTGACGAGATCGTCGCCAAGCCCTGCGCACGCGGCGAGCAACGCACCCTCGTGAACGCCCTCGCGCTTCCACACTTCACGCTCAAGCGAATGCCCGGCGACGACGCCGTCCCCCGCCGCAAACACGGCGACATCGCCAAGCCAATGCGCAGCGACGATGGTTTCACTGAAATCGAACGAACGGCCGATGGCGTCGACGAGAGGTGTCACCATCGCCCTACTCCCCCTCGCGGGGGAGAAGGGAAATCAAGCGGCGACGCATGATGCGAAATCCTGCTCCAGCGCCTTCGCATCGAGATTGCGCCCGATGAACACCAACCGGCTCGTACGTTTTTCATCGGCGCGCCACGGCTTCTGGTGATCCCCGTCGGCCATCATGTGCACGGCCTGCACGACATAGCGGCGGTCTTCGTCCTTGAAGGCGAGAATCCCTTTGGAACGCAGGATGTCTGCGCCCTGCTCGGCCAACAAAGTCTGATACCAGGCGAAGAATTTGCGGTCGTCGAGCGGCTTGTCGCTGGAAAGCGAAACGCTCGTCACCGTCACATCATGCACCGAACTCGGCGCGGCGTGCTCGTGGTGATGATGGTGATCGTGCGCATGATCGTGGTGGTGATGATCGTGACCATGGTCATGATCGTGATCGCAGTGCTCGTCATGCACATGGCCCGGTTCGCCGTGCGCTGGATTGAGGAAATCCGGCTCGATGGAAATCGCGCGCTCCAGATCGAAGGCGCCGAGGCCGAGCACCTTGTCCAGCGGAACGCTGCAGCGCTCGGTGCGCACGAGCTTCGCGTAAGGGTTGATGTGGCGGATCGTAGCTTCCACGTCCGCAAGCTCGGCGGGTGAAACGAGGTCGGTCTTGTTGACCAGCACCACGTCGGCGAAGGCGATCTGCTCTTCCGCCTCCTTCGAATCCTTCAGGCGCAGCGGCAGGTGCTTGGCGTCGACGACCGTCACCACCGCATCGAGCGAGGACTTCGCCTTCACGTCCTCGTCCACGAAGAAAGTCTGCGCCACGGGCGCGGGATCGGCGAGGCCCGTCGTCTCCACGATGATCGCGTCGAAGCGACCCTTGCGTTTCATGAGACCCGAAATGATGCGGATGAGATCGCCGCGCACGGTGCAACAGATGCAGCCGTTGTTCATCTCGAAGACTTCTTCGTCGGCGCCGACGACGAGGTCGTTGTCGATGCCGATCTCGCCGAACTCATTGACGATGACCGCGTACTTCTTCCCGTGCGGCTCGGAGAGGATGCGGTTGAGGAGGGTCGTCTTGCCGGCGCCGAGATAGCCGGTGAGGACGGTGACGGGGATGGGGGTGCTCATCCGCGCGATATAGGGATTGCAGGGCGGCCTTGTCACCGGGGCCCCTCTCCCGCGCGTGAGAGGGAGAGGGAAAGATCGCGGCAGCGATCAGGGTGAGGGCGCGGTGGTGCAGAGGGGGCCTCATCCGGAGAGACCGGGCCCGCACCCTGACCTTTGCTTCGCTCAGGTCGGTCCCTCGCCCGCTCAGGCGCGGGAGAGGGGGTACTGCGGCGCCCTTGCGACACCCGGCGCCTCCGCATGCGTCCTGTGCGCAACGCAGCATTGTCCCGCCCGCCGACTCTGTTACTGACCGTCCGGACACGGACCATCAAGCGGCGCGGAGGCCCCACATCATGAAACTCATGTGCGGGAATGCGAACCAGCCGTTGGCGGCGGCCATCTGCAACTACCTCGACGCCCCGCTGACCAAGGCGGACGTGAAGCGCTTCAAGGACGGGGAAATCTTCGCCGTCATCGAGGAGAATGTCCGCGGCCAGGACGTGTTCGTCATCCAGTCGACCTCGGCGCCCGCCAACGACAATCTGATGGAACTGCTGATCTGCATGGATGCGCTGACCCGCGCCTCCGCCAAGCGGATCACGGCGGTGCTCCCCTATTTCGGCTATGCCCGGCAGGACCGGAAGGTCGGCGGCCGCACGCCGATCTCGGCCAAGCTCGTCGCCAATCTCATCACCACCGCGGGCGCGGACCGCGTGCTCTCCATGGAGCTGCACGCCGGCCAGATCCAGGGCTTTTTCGACATCCCCACCGACAACCTCTTCTGCACGCCGGTGATGGAGAAGGACATCCGCGAGACCTTCGGATCGAGCGCGAAGGAACTGATGATCGTCTCGCCCGACGTGGGCGGCGTGGTGCGAGCGCGCGCGCTCGCGAACCGCTTCGGCGCCGACCTCGCCATCGTCGACAAGCGCCGCGAGCGCGCGGGCGAAAGCGAGGTGATGAACATCATCGGCGACGTGAAGGGACGCCGCTGCATCCTCTTCGACGACATCGTCGACAGCGCGGGCACGCTCTGCAACGCCGCCGTCGCGCTGAAGGAGCACGGCGCGGTGAGCGTGGCTGCCTACGTGGCGCACGGCGTGCTGTCGAATGGCGCCGCCACGCGGGTGGACAAATCCGAACTCGACGAACTCGTGGTGACGGATTCCATTCTGCACTCCGAAGCCGTGCAGAAGGCCAAGAAGATCCGCTCCATCTCCGTCGCCCCGCTGATGGGCGAAGCGATCCGCCGCATCGCGAACGAAGAGAGCGTGTCGAAACTGTTCGACTAGCGCCTACTCGATCACGTCCTCGCGCACCGTGCGGCCGCAGCGCCAGAGGTGGAAGGCCGCGAGCGCCTGCGGGATCAGCAGCGCCGCGAGGCCCCAGCGCAGCGACTGCGCGCCGAACGTCGGCGCGAGCGCGTCGCTCACCATGCCCACGATGAGCGGCCCGAGTCCGAGGCCCACCAGCGTCGCCGTGATCGACTGCATCGCCGCCGCACGGGCGCGCGCGTCGGCGGGCGTCATGCGCTGCAGGAGCGCGTAGCCGGGCGCGAGCGTCAGCGAGCGCAGGAACGCTTCGCTCGGCGAGGTGAACAGCACGATCAGCACGACAGGCGCAAAGGCGCCCACAAGCCCGAACGGGAGCACGCAAACCAGCGCGATCGCCGGCATCCACGCCAGCCAGCGCGCATCCTTCTTCGCCAGCACATCGCCCCAGCGACCGCCGAGCCAGGTGGCGATCAGCGCCGTCGCCGCGCCGAGAGTCGCAAACACCGCCCCCGCCTGCCCCGGCGTCCAGCCGAAATAGCGCGCGACGAACACGATCCCCCACGCGAGCCCGCCGTAGGACGCGACGGAGCCCCACGCGCCCGCGAGCATGAGGTTACGGAATGCGGGCTTTTTCAGCAGCGCGCGAAAACCCGCTTCACCAGTCTGGCCTTCCACGTGCGCGACGACACGGCGCTTCGGTTCGGGCAGCGTGAACAGCACCAGCAACGCCACCACCGCGCTGACGCCGCCCATGATCATGAACGTCACGCGCCAGCCGTAGGCGTCCGCGAGCGGGCCGCCGATGAATCCCGCCGCCGCGAGGCCAAGCGGCACGCCCATCGCATAGACGCCGAGCGCGCCGCCGCGCCGCTCCGCAGGCACATAGTCGGCGATCAGCGATTGCGCGCACGGATTGCAGCCGGCTTCCGCCACGCTCATGCTCATGCGCGCCGCCGCGAGCTGCATGAAATTGCCGGCGAAGCCCGCAGCGCCCGTCAGCACGCTCCATCCCGCGGCGCACGCCGCGAGTATCCGTACGCGATGCCAGCGATCCGCCATCCACGCGATCGGCAGCGCGGCGAGGGAATAGAGCACCGCAAAGAGCGGGCCCGTCAGCAGGCCGAGTTGCGTGTCGCTCAGGCCCAGTTCGATCTTGATCGGCTCGGCGACGATCGCGAGGAGCTGTCGGTCCAGCAAATTCAGCGACCAGGCCGCCGTCAGCACGACGATGCAGTACATGGCGCGCGCACGCGACATCTCCGCCGCCGGCGCCGTTCCCGCCGCGTCCGCTGCCGTCATGCCTTCGCTCCCCGTTATGTCGTTTCAGGAAGCCTCGCGCCTTGACGCCACGGGATGCAAGAGGGCGCGCGTCAGTTCGGCGGCAGGTGCTGCGCGAGGAAGGCGTCGAGCTCCTTCATGTACGCCACGCGGTTCTTGTATTCCCACGCGAACGGCGAGTGCCCTTCGCCCCGGTACTCGACGAGGGTCACCGCCTTGCCGGCGGTCGTCAACGCGGTCTTCATGCCGCGCGACTGCTCGATATCGACGACGCTGTCGGCGTCGCCGTGCAACAGCAGGACAGGCGCACGGAATGCCGAAGCGAGACGACGCGGCGATGTCGCTTCGAGCGCCGCGCGGTCGCGCACGGGATCGCCGATCGCCTTGACCCAGTAGGCGTAGCCTGCGGAGCCGCGTCCGCCTTCCACCCGTTCGGTCTCCAGCATGCGCGGCAGGTCGGAGACGCCCGCCCCCGAAATCACGCAGCGATAGAGTTCAGGAGTCATCGCGCCGCCCGCGAGCGCTGCGTAGCCGCCATAGGACCAGCCATAGATGCAGATGCGCGCGGGATCGGCGATGCGGGCGTGGATGAGATGCTTCACGCCGTCGGTGACGTCGTCCTGCATCAGGCGGCCCCACTGGCGATGCCCTGCTTCGGCGAAGGCGCGGCCGAAGCCGTCCCCGCCGCGAAAGTTCGGCTGGAACACCGCATAACCGCGCGACGCGAGGAATTGCGCGTGTTCGTTGTGGCCGGAACGGTCGCGCGATTCAGGACCGCCGTGCGGCATGACGATGAGCGCTTTCGGCGCGGCGCCCTCTGCGGGGCCGTTCGTGAGATAGCCCCACAGCGCCGTGCCGTCGCGCGCGGTGTAGCGCACCACCGATGTCCTCGACAGCGCCACGCCGTCGAGCGCCGCATCGGTGGAGACGAGCGCATCGACCTTCAGCGCCTCGCGATCGAACAGGAACACGCCCGGCGGCGAGCCAGGCTGCTCCACGGACAGAAGCCATATCTTGAAATCGTCGGAGGCGCCGATGATCTCGACGCGCGCCTCATTGTTGAAGAAGCCCGACACGGCGTTGATGTGGCGGCTGACCGCGCGTTCGCGCCCGACGCATTCATACCGCTCCACATCCGCACACACGCCCTGCAGCGCGCCGGCGGCGTCGATGAGCGCCATGTCGATGTCGGCTTTCTCGTGCGTCATGAGCGCAGGGCCATAGTCGCCCGTGGCGGTGTTGAAGGCGAAGATCGCCGCGCGATCCTCGTTGTTCGGCCGTGCGGCGACATAGATTTCACCGGGATTGCCGGTTGCGGCGAACGGGTTGAATTCGGTCTGGTTGACGGCGTCGGCCTTCTTCAGCTCGTAGAACATGGTCCAGCCGCTCTCCGACGGACCGCGGCGGAAATAGCGGCGCCCGGAGTTCCGGGGCATCGCATCCACGCGCATCACCGGCGCGCCGTTCACATCCATCAGCCAGCGCAGCGTATCCCACGTTCCCGTAGCGACACGCTCGACGCGGCCGGTGTTGACGTTCGATTTCCACAGCGCATTGCCGTTGGCGCCATAGGCGGTGAGCAGGACGTGATCGGGATCGCGCGGCAGGCGGCTTGCGATGGAGACTGGTGCGAAGGCCACGGCGAGCCGGTGCGCGCTGCCTTCGAACAACTGCACCGATGCGCCGCCCGCGCGCGGCATCGCCACGACGCGCCCGGTCCAGAAGATTTCGCCCCGCACGTTCACGCGGTTGGACGTGCCGAGCAGAAGCCGGTCGTCGGACTTCCAGTCCACCCAGCTCAGACGGATGCCCGCTTCCTCCCGCGCCTGGGCGAGCACGGTCGGCGTCATCGTCGCGCGTTCCACGATGATGAGTTCGTCGGTGTCGAAGCCGTTCGATTTCGTGGTCTGCCGGACGAAGGCGATGTAGCGGCCCGAGGGCGAGAGCGCGGCGCCGAGCACGCTCGAGCCGGACGCGAACTGTTCGACGCTGGGGCGCGTCGCCGGCGCGGCAGGCGTCGTCTGGCCGACTGCGGCGCCCGCGCAGGCCAGAGACATCACGATCGTTGCAAAAATTCTGCCCAGCATGCCGTTTCCCCCACCACAGCCCCCTTCCTAGCAGGCGCGCGCCTTGGCGATCAATGAGAGGCCACAGCCATTGACGGAACCGCCTGTTCCGCGACACTTCCTGCCGCCAACAGACGCCCGAGAGGCGCGAGCGGGGAGTTCATGCGCGGGGCGCCATTCGTACTGCCGGTGCTGCTGGCTGCCGCGCTTGTCCTGTCCGGTTGCGGCGCGGGCGCGCAGTCGCGCGATCAGGCGCCGGATCGCTTTCCGACATCGAAGGACTTCTCCACCGACGTGATGACGCGCGTCGCGCTCACCGCCGCCGGTGAAACGCCGTGGCGACTTTCGGCGCTGGAGACGCCCCGCGCTGCACCGGCGCCGTGGCGGATCGTCGTCGTGACCGGCACGCCGTCCTGGTCCGAATACTGGGCGCCGACGCTCGCGAAAATCGGGCCCGGACGGGAGATGATCGTGGCCGACCGTCCCGGATTCCGAGACAGCGATCCCGCGACCGCCGTCACCGACATCGAAGCGCAGGCCGCCGCGCTCGAGGCCATGCTCGGAGACAATCCCGACCAGAAGGTCATTCTCGTCGGCCAGAGCTATGGCGGCCCCATCGCGACCGTGCTCGCTGCACGGCGCCCGGACAAGGTGAAGGCGCTCGTGTTGATGAGCGCCTTTTTCGGCGAACGCGGGCCGACGATCCGGCGCCTTTCCGCGCTCGGCAGCCTCGTGCGCCCGGCACTGCCGCGCGACATGAAGAATGCGCTCGCCGAGATCGACAACCAGAAGCCGCAACTGCCGAAGGCGCAACACGCGCTCGCGAGTCTTTCCATCCCCGTCATCGTGCTGCACGGCGACGACGACAGCTTCATCCCGCTCGACGCCGCAAAGCGCCTCGCGGCAGCGGCGGGTCCGCGCGGCGAGTTCATCGAAACACCCGGCGGCGATCATTTTCTCAACGCGTGCTGCGTGGACGCCGTCCTCGCGGCGGTCGAGCGCGGCGTCACGGCGGCGGAGTCTGGACCATGAGCTTTCTCACGCGCAAGCCCGCGCTCGATGCGCTGATCGTCAAACAGGAAGGTTCGGACCGTCTGCGCCGCACGCTGTCATGGCAGCATCTCGTGGCGCTCGGAGTCGGCGCGATCATCGGCACGGGGATCTACACGCTCATCGGCGTCGGCGCGGGGCTCGCGGGGCCGGGCGTCATGCTCTCCTTCGCGATCGCGGGCGCGGTGTGCGTGTTCGCGGCGCTGGCTTACGCGGAGCTTGCGGCGATGATGCCGGCGGCGGGCAGCGCCTACACCTACAGCTACGCGGCGCTGGGGGAATTTCTGGGTTGGATCGTGGGCTTCAGCCTGCTGCTCGAATACTCGGTGGTGTGCAGCGCGGTCGCGGTGGGCTGGTCGGGGTATGCGGTCGGCTTTCTCGAAGGGCTCGGCGTGACTCTGCCCGCCGCCCTGACCAACGGCCCGCACGCGGGCGGCGTGTTCAACCTGCCGGCGGTGTTCATCATCGCCGTGGTGGCAGGGCTGCTCGCCATCGGCACGCGGGAAAGTGCGGCGGTCAACGCGGTGCTGGTCGTCGCGAAGATCCTGGCGCTCGCCCTGTTCGTGGCCATCGCGCTGCCGGCGTTCAACGCGGCGCATTTCGATCCCTTCATGCCCTTCGGCGTCTGGAACGAAAGGACCGACGACGCGGGCGACCTCGTGAAGATCGGCATCCTGCCCGCCGCGGCGATCATCTTCTTCGCGTTCTACGGCTTTGAAGCCGTCTCCACCGCCGCCGAGGAGTCAAAGCGCCCCGAGCGCGACCTGCCGATCGGGATCGTCGGTTCTATGCTCATCTGCACGGCGATCTACATGGTCGTCGCCGCCGCCGCGATCGGCGCCATGCCGTTCGAGACGCTGGCCGCCTCGAAGGAGCCGCTCGCCGAAGTCATCCGCGTGCTGGGCAATCCGACCGCGGCCGCTGCGATCGCCGGCGTCGCCGTGATCGCGCTGCCGACGGTGATTCTCGCCTTCATGTACGGGCAGAGCCGCATCTTCTTCGTCATGGCGCGCGACGGCCTCCTGCCGCAAAGTCTCGCCAAGGTGAACCAGCGAACGGGCTCGCCGCTGACGATGACGTTCGCGACCGCGATCTTCGTCGGCGCCATCGCCGGCTTCTTCCCGCTGAACGAGATCGCTGCGCTCGCCAACGCCGGCACGCTCGCGGCGTTCATCGCGGTGGCGGTGAGCCTGATCGTGCTGCGGCTGAGGGCGCCGGATGTGCCGCGCCCGTTCAAGACGCCGCTCTGGTTCCTCATCGCGCCGGCGGCGATCATCGGCTGCCTCTTCCTCTTCTGGACGCTGCCGGTGCGGACGCAGGTCTATTTCGTCATCGCCCACGTCATCGGACTGGTGCTTTATTTCGCGTGGGGGTTCAGGAAGAGCCGGCTCGCCGTACCATAAGAACGACAGGAAACGTCCATGGCCGTCATTCCCCTCTCGCGCGTCGTCGCGCATTGGGCAGCCCAGCAGCCCGACCGCATCGCCATCGACCATCTGGGCCATACGGTGACCTGGGCCGAACTTGATGCGCGCACCAACCGCCTCGCGCGCGCCTACGAACGGCTCGGCGTGAAGCAGGACGACTTCGTCACCATCGCGCTGCCGAACGGGATCGAATTCGTCGAGGCGTGTTTCGCGACGTGGAAGCTCGGAGCCACGCCGCAACCCATTTCAGCGAAGCTCCCGAAACTCGAACGCGACCAGATCGTCGATCTCGGCAAGCCCGCGCTCGTCGTGGGCTGCGCGCCGGGCGCGTACGCACCGACGCCGAGCGTGCCGGAGGGATTTGCGCCCGATGCGTCGCTCTCCGACGCCGAACTGCCCGAGCGCATGGCCGCGTCGATCAAGGCGATGACCTCCGGCGGCTCCACGGGACGACCGAAACTCATCGTCTCGAAAAACCCCGCCGCGTGGGATCCCGACGTTCCCTATCTCGAAATCCCGCAGCAGGGCGTGATGCTCATCCCCGGCCCCCTCTATCACAACGGGCCGTTCCTCTGGTGCATGATCGCGCTGTTCAAGGGCTGCACCGTCGGGCTCACCACGCGCTTCGACGCGGAGGAAACGCTCCAGCTCATCGAGCGCCTCAAGGTCGACATCGTCTACATGGTGCCGACGATGATGCGCCGCATCTGGGCGCTGCCGGAGGAAACGCGCGCGAAGTACGACGTGTCGAGCCTGAAGGCGCTCTGGCACCTCGCGGCGCCGTGTCCCCCGTGGCTGAAAGAATGCTTCATCGAGTGGCTCGGCCCGGACGTGATCTGGGAATTGTACGGCGGCACCGAGGGCCAGGGCTCGACGACGATCCAGGGCACGGACTGGCTCACGCACAAGGGCTCGGTCGGCAAACCCGTGGCGACGTGCGAGATCAAGATCGTCGGCGAGACCGGCGAGACGCTGCCGCCCGGCGAAATCGGCGAAGTGTTCCTGCGTCCGCTCGAAGGCCCGGGCACGAGCTATCGCTATATCGGCGCGGAAGCGAAGAGCATCGAAGGCGGCTGGGAAAGTCTCGGCGACATGGGGTGGATGGACGCCGAGGGCTATCTCTATCTCACCGACCGCCTCTCCGACATGATCCTCTCCGGCGGCGCCAACATCTATCCGGCGGAAGTGGAAGCGGCGCTCGACGCGTTTCCGGGCGTGCGCTCGTCCGCCGTCATCGGCCTGCCCGACGACGATCTGGGCAACCGCATCCACGCCATCATCGACCGTCCCGAGGGCCCGGCGGACCCGGCGGCCATGAAGGCCCACCTCGCGGAACGCCTCGTGCGCTACAAGATTCCCCGCAGCTTCGAATTCGTGAACGAGCCGCTCCGCGACGACGCGGGCAAGACACGGCGCAAGGATCTGCGCGCGGCGCGGGTGAAGGGGTGAGCGCGGGCCTCACCGCCCGTTGCATCCGCCCGCCCTCTCCGCTATAGCCCCGCCTTCGTTTCCGGGGCGCCCCCGCCACCCCTCCCTGAGGGGTGCGCTGGCTTTGGGGCCGAACCTAACCAGATTTCGAGAAGGACCAGGGTCGTGGCAGGCATCGTTTTGACGGTCGACGTTCGTGAGAAGACCGGCACGGGCGCCGCCCGCGCAACCCGCAAGCTCGAGCGTGTGCCGGGCGTCCTTTACGGCGGCCCCCGGGGCCCGGTGGCGATCGATGTGTCGCGCAAGGACCTGCTCAAGGCGATCCGCGCCGGCAAGTTCATCTCGCACATGATCACGCTCGACCACAAAGGCGAGCAGCAGCCGGTCATCCCGCGCGCCATCCAGTTCCACCCGGTGACGGATGAACCGCTCCACGTCGATCTCTATCGCGTGGAAGAGAACAGCGTCATCGACGTGGACGTGCCCGTCCACTTCAAGGGTCAGGCGGAAAGCCCCGGCCTGAAGCGCGGCGGCGTGCTGAACGTCGTCGAGCATACGATCCGCCTGAGGGTGAAGGCCTCGGCTATCCCGGAAGAGATCGTCATCGACCTCGCCGGCCTCGACGTGGGCGCGGTCATCCATCTCTCCGCCGTCACGCTGCCGGCCGGCGCCTCGCCGGTCGTGAAGGATCGCGACCTGACGATCGCTTCCATCGGCGGCCGCATGGCCGAAGCCGCGGAAGAAACCCCGGCGGCCGACGCCGCGGCCCCCGCGGCCGACGCCAAGGGCGACAAGAAGGGCTGATGCAGTTCCTCCCTTCTCCCCCGCGAGGGGGAGAAGGTGGCCGCGTAGCGGTCGGATGAGGGGGTGGGTCGGCGATTGGCCGCAACTGCCCGACCACATCCTGAAGCTCGCCCCCTCATCCGTCGGCTTCGCCGACACCTTCTCCCCCTCGCGGGGAGAAGGAAAGTGATCCGGAGGAGGAAACACGCATGCTTCTCCTCGCCGGCCTCGGCAATCCGGGCCCGAAATACGCGAAGAACCGGCACAATATCGGCTTCATGGCCGTGGACGAGATCGCGCGCTTCCACCGCTTCGGGCCGTGGAAGAAGCGCTTCCAGGCCGAGTGCGCGGACGGAGAAATCGCCGGCGTCAAATGCCTTGCGATGAAACCGCAGACCTACATGAACGAGAGCGGGCGCGCCGTCGGCGAGGCCGCACAGTTCTTCAAGATCAAGCCCGCCGACATCGTCGTCTTCTATGACGAGATCGATCTCGCGCCCGGCCGCTTTCGCATGAAGACCGGCGGCGGCGCTGCCGGCCACAACGGCATCCGGTCGATCGCCGCAAGCCCTGTAGGCCCCGACTTCCGTCGCGCGCGCATGGGCGTCGGACACCCCGGTCAGAAAGAACTCGTGCACGGCTACGTGCTGGGCGACTTCGCCAAGGCCGAGGCCCCTTGGGTCGAAGCCTTGCTGCGCGCCTGCGCGGATGCGGCCTCCATGCTCGTCGCCGGCGAAGACGAGAAGTACCAGGCCGAAGTCCTGCGCCTCGCCCCGGCCGACAAGGCCGGCGGTCGCGGCGGACGGGACGACGCCTAGCGCTCCATTGCTTCGCCCCATTCGCGCGCCTAGGTACGCGCCAATGCTGGGCTATCTCCTCCTCTATCTCCCGTCCCTTTTGTGCGGGATACACGCCGTGCGGTCGGGCCGCGTGCAGCCGTGGCTCTGGATCCTCGTCATCGGCGGGCCGCTGGGCGCGGCCATCTATGTCGTCGCCGTGCTCGTGCCGGAATGGATGGGCGGAAGGACAGCCAGAAAGCTCGGCGGCGCCGCGCAGAAGGCGCTCGATCCCGAGCGCGACTATCGCGCCGCCAAGGCCGCGCTCGAAGACGCCGACACCGTGGGCAACCGCATGCGCCTCGCGCAGGCCGCCGAAGCGCTCGGACGCTGGCCGGAGGCGGAGGCCGCATGGGCGCAGTGCGTCACAGGCCAGTTCGCCGACGATCCCGTGGTGCTGCTGGGCCATGCCAATGCGCTGCTTGAACTCGGCCGGTTCGACGAGGCGCTGAAGCGGCTTGAAAGCCTGTCCGCCCTCGGCGCAGAGAACGACACCGGCCCGGTGGCGCTGGCCTATGCGCGCGCCTACGAGGGCCTTGGCCGCAATGACGAGGCGGACGCCCCCTTCCGCTTCGCCGCCGACCGCATTCCCGGCCTTGAAGCCGCCTGCCGCTACGCCGCCTTCCTGGCCAACACCGGCAAGACCGAAGAGGCGCGCATCGCGCTCGGCGAGATCGAGCGGCGCTACCAGAAGATCAACCCACAGCTGCGCGGCCTCGACCGGCAGTGGCGCGACATGGCGGCCAAGGCGGTCGCCGCCGCGAAAAGCTAGTGCTAAGGAGCCGCGCTTCGCGGCTGCGCCGACGCACGCACATCAGGGAATTGGCATGGGTTTCAAATGCGGCATCGTGGGTTTGCCGAACGTCGGCAAGTCCACCCTCTTCAACGCCCTGACCAAGACCGCTGCGGCGCAGGCGGCAAACTATCCGTTCTGCACCATCGAGCCGAATGTCGGCGAAGTGGCGATGCCCGAGCCGCGACTGCCGGTGTTGGCGAAGATCGCCAATTCGAAGGAGATCATCCCGACGCGGATGAACTTCGTCGATATCGCCGGCCTCGTGCGCGGCGCATCCAAGGGCGAAGGCCTCGGCAACGCCTTTCTCGGCAACATCCGCGAGACGGACGCCATCGTCTATGTGCTGCGCTGCTTCGAGAACGACGACATCACGCACGTCGAGGGCCGCATCGATCCGATCTCGGATCTGGAGACAGTTGAAACCGAGCTGATGCTCGCCGATCTCGAAAGCCTCGAAAAGCGCGTCACAAATCTCGAGAAGAAGGCCAAGACCGGCGACAAGGACGCCAAGCTCACGCTTGAGCTCGTCCTGCGCGCCAAGGCGCAGCTCGAAGACGGCAAGCCCGCACGCACGACGAAGGTGGCCGACGATGAGCGCAAGGCCTTCGACATGCTGCAGCTGCTGACGACGAAACCGGTGCTGTTCGTCTGCAATGTCGACGAGAACGACGCCGCGAAGGGCAACGCCCATACCGCCCGCGTCGCGGAGCGCGCGAAGCAGGAAGGCGCCGAGTGCGTGATCATCTGCGCCCAGATGGAGGCCGAACTCGCCGCCCTCGACGAGGCCGAGCGGAAGGAATTTCTGGCCGCCGCGGGGCTTGAAGAACCCGGCCTCGTGACGCTGATCCACGCGGGCTACAAGCTTCTGGGGCTGCAGACCTACTTCACCGTCGGCCCGAAAGAGGCGCGCGCCTGGACGATCCACAAGGGCGACACCGCCCCGCAGGCCGCCGGCGTCATCCACACGGATTTCGAGAAGGGCTTCATCCGCGCCGAAACCATCGCCTACGACGACTACGTCAAATTCAACGGCGAACAGGGCGCCAAGGACGCCGGGAAAATGCGCCTTGAGGGCAAGGAGTATGTGGTGCGCGACGGCGACGTCATGCACTTCCGCTTCACGTCGTAGAGTTCATTCCTGCGTCATGCGCGAGGCGCCCTCGGCGCTGACGCGCGCGGTTATGCCGTCAGCGCCCTTGGCGAGGAACCAGACGCGGTTCAGGCGATAGTCGATGGTGATGGCGTCGAGCTGGCCGATCACGTCCATGCCGAGCAGCAGCGCGGGCTTCTCTTCCAGCCGCCAGATCCGGAAGACGTGCGTGTCCGCGAACAGGAGCGGCATCTTCGTCACATTGCCCGCGCCGATGCGCAGCCGCGGCACCCAGATGATGTCTGCGGATACATGCGGGCCGACGGCGCCGAAGACGAGTGTCTGCCCGTCCGCACGCGTGCGCGTGCGCTGCGCAATGAGGGCGGCGCGCAGGGCGCTATTGCCGATTGAACGCTCCGCGCCGGTGTCGACGACCGCCTCGACCTGCACGTCCGCCACGCGCCCGCGCACGAGCGGCAGGAGCCCGAACCGCATTTCCGCCGGCAGAGACGTCGCGCGCTGCGGGCGCGCAGGCGCGGCGCGGGAGTCCGAAATGTCGATACGGTTGCGCCGAAAATCGACGGAGATCCGCGTGCCTGTGAGATTGTCGGCGCCCAGCATGCCGTCCGCCGTCGCGTGCACGCGGCTGGTCAGCACGGGCATGTCCACATTCCGGCGCACGATGGCGCCGATGCGCAGCTCCGCGACGCGGGCCATCGGCGCCAGCTCCGATCCCGTCACGCCATGCACGACCGCCGGTTCGCCCGCGCTGAAGTCGAGTCCGAGCCGCCGCGCTGTTTCGGGCGCGAGCACGGTCCTGTTGGCGCCGGTGTCGACGATGAACAGGAACGGCCCCTGACCATTGAGCCAGACCGGCGCCAAGATCCGTCCGATGCCGTCATTGGTTGTCGGAGCGGCATAGAGGACGGGCTCGTGCGCGCGTTCCGCCGCGACGACATCTCCGGCCGCGAACAGGAAGAACGCCGCCGCAAGTCCCGCACAGGCCTCGATCCACATCCGGCGCATGTCGACGCTCCGCTCCCGCTCCACCATGCGCCCGGAATCCGCCGCCGCAAAGCGGCGCTGTTTGTGCTGGCATTCCAGCCGCGCGCCGTGGCACATGAACCGCGTGACCTCTCCGACATCAGGCGCCGCCGCCGGCTCCGCGATCCGCATGCCCTCCACGCCCGAGCTTGTGGCGATGGTGGCGGCCTTCATGGCCCTCAACGCCCTCGGCATCGACATCATGCTGCCGGCGTTGCCGCAGATATCGCACGACTTCGGCGTTCTGGAAGGCAACGACCGTCACCTCGTCGTGATCGTATACATGCTGTCCTTCGGCGTGGCGCAGGTGTTCTACGGGCCGCTGTCGGACAGCTACGGGCGACGCCCGGTGCTGCTGTGGTCCATGGGGCTCTATCTTCTCGCCACCATCGGCTGCGTGCTGGCGCAGGACTTCACGACATTCCTCATCGCCCGCGGCGCGCAAGGCGCATCGGCCGCAGCGGCGCGGATCATCGCAGTGGCCGTCGTGCGCGACATGATGAGCGGACGCGAAATGGCGCGCGTGATGTCTCTGGCGATGATGGTGTTCATGATCATTCCGATCATCGCGCCGGCGCTCGGACAACTTGTCCTGCTCATCGGCCCGTGGCGGTGGATCTTCGGATTTCTCGCCATCGGCGGGCTCATCGTGATGGCCTGGACATGGCTGCGCCTGCCTGAAACGCGACCGCGTGAGACGCGTACCTCGCTCCGGCTCGCCACTGCGCTGGCAAGCTATGCGGCGATCGCGAAGGAACGCCAGGCGCTCGGCTACGCCGTGGCGAGCACATTTCTTTTCGGCGCGCTCATGGCCTACATCACGACGAGCCAGCAGATCTTCGCCGAGCACTACGCCATGGGCGACATGTTCCCCCTCGCCTTCGCGAGCGTGGCGCTGACCATGTCGCTGGCGTCCTTCATCAATTCGCGCCTCGTCATGCGCCTCGGCATGCACCGCATCGGACACACGGCGCTTCTCGCCTTCACCCTGATGAGCGCGCTGCACGGCGCTGTGCTGCTCTTCGGGCCGACGCCGCTGTGGATCTATCTGGCAATGCTGTCGCTCACCATGTTGCTGTTCGGCATGATCGGCGCGAACTTCAACGCCATCGTCATGGAGCCGCTCGGCGCGCGCGCCGGCGCCGGCGCGGCCTTCTACGGCTTCTTCACCACGGTAGGCAGCGCGTTGGTCGGGGCTGCAATCGCAGCGCTCTACGACGGCACGCCCGCGCCCTTCATTCTCGGCTCCGCCGCTGTCGGCGCGCTGGCATTGCTGGCGGTATTTGTCACCGAACGGGGCAAGCTCTTCGGCGCCCGTCCACCGGCGGCGACGTAGCGTGGTGAACAAGAGGTGACTCGCCCGCGCGGCGTATTCACCATGCGCGACACGCCTCTTCTGACACGTTTGTTGCATGGCCGCCGGTCACCACATCACGGACCAATCGCAGGCGAACCAGATGAACCGGAATGACACAAAGCGCGGCATGGCGAAGGCGATCGCGCCGGAAAAGCTGATGCAGGGCGGATTTCTTACGCTCGGCGCCGGCCTCATCATCATCGGCGCACGCGAGCCCTTCCTGGTGTCCCAGATTCTGCTCTATGTGCTCGCGGCCGTGGTGTCGGCGGCGCCGTTCGTCTTCCTCGCGGTCGCGCGCCAGCGCGACGAGAAGGAGCGCGCGTTCAACGCCGATGCGCAGGAGCGCCGCCAGAACCAGACCCGTCGCGAAATCCGCCGCATGATGAAGGCGGATGTTGAGACGCTGCGTCTGCGCACCGGCGCCAACGACGACGCCGAAGCGCGCCGCAAGGCCGTCGCGCGGTATGTCGAGGAGGAAATCCTGCCGCAGGTCTCGCACGCGATCATCGCGTCCGAACGGCCCATGTGGCTCCAGGAGGCGCAGGTGCAGGCGCAGGCCCTGCTCGAGACCCCGCCCGCCGAACCGACCCGTCTCTTGATCGATGCGTGCCTCGGGCGCGTCTCCGCCGCCGGCTGGGACGCGACGACGGACGGCGACGGCATGATGGTGCAGTCGGGAGAGGCATGCGCCTACTTCCAGTGCCTGCACGCCGATGCGCCGATCGACACGGACGCCGTCGACGCCTTCGTGGCGCGCCTGAAGTCGGTGCAGATCCGTCGCGGCGCAATCGTCGCGCACCAGGCCTTCACGCCCGCCGCCCTGCAGCATGCGCGCGCGCACGGCGTCGGGCTGATCCGCCCGGCCCACGTGCCGACCTTCCTTGAATGGGCCGCCCGCGCGTCCGCGCCGGCGAAGAAGTCTGCCTGAAGCGGCCTACTTCAACTGGTCCATGCCGGTGATGATGTTGCCGACGAGGCCGTAGTCGCGCGCCTCTTCGGCCATCATCCAGTAGTCGCGATCCGTATCGGCCTTGATCCGCTCCAGCGGCTGGCCGGTGGCCGCCGCGAAGATGCGGTTGAGCCGTTCGCGCATGCGCAGGATCTCCCGCGCCTGGATCGCCACGTCAGACGCCGCACCGCCGACGCCGCCACGCGGTTCGTGCAGCAGGAAGCGGGTGTTCGGCAGGCTGTAACGATCCGCCTTGTCCGCCGCGCAGTAGATCAGCGCGCCAGCCGACGCTACCCAGCCCGTGCCCAGTACGCGGACGCGCGGTTTCACGAACTTGATCATGTCGTGGATCATGTCGCCGCTCTCGACGTGACCGCCGGGAGACGAGATCACGAGCGTGATCGGATCGTCCTTGGCCGCCGCAAGCGCGAGCAGCGAATCCGAAATCCGCTTGGCCTGCTTGTCGTTGATCTCGCCCGTGAGCGTGAGGATGCGCGCGTCAAAGAGCGCCTTGTCCGCCGCGAAGCCCGGCATCGGCGGCGGGGCGTCTTCGGGCTTGGTGTCTTCGTCGTCGAGACGGTAGGTCATGGGGGCCTTTCCGGGGATTGAGCCGGTGAATTCGCTCGCTCTCAGATGGACGGCTGCGTGCCCCGGCGCAAGAGGCGGCCCCTGCGGGCGGCGGCCCCGCAAATGACGACGGCCCCGGTTTTGTGACCGGGGCCGTCTGACAATTAACTCACAGGCCGGGTCAGCCCGCCAAACGGCTCTCGTCGAGGCCGTATTCACGCAGCTTGCGGTAGAGCGTGGAGCGCCCGATGCCGAGGCGGCGCGCGATCTCGCTCATGTGACCCGCATAGTGCTCGATGGCGAACTCGATGAGATCGCGCTCGACTTCCTCGAGACGGCGCAGATGCCCGCCTTCGTCGAAAATAGGCACCGGCGGCGCGTGCTGCTCGACGACCGTCACGGTCATCGGTGTTCCCTGGGGTGCAGACGGCGCCGCATCATTGGCCGGCTCGAGCCCGCCCACGGGCAGTGCATCGTTCGCCGCCGAAAGCGGCCGCGGACGAACGCCTGCGATCTGCGGGAAGTCCTCCGGTTGCAGCAATTCGCCTTCGCACAGGACCACCGCGCGGAACACCGAGTTCTCGAGCTGACGGACGTTGCCCGGCCAGTCGAAGCCGACGAGCATGTCGAGCGTCTCCGGCGCACAGCCGCGCACGGCGCGGCCTTCCTCGGCGTTGAAGCGCGCGACGAAGCGCGAAACCATCGCGGGGATGTCCTCGCGGCGCTCGCGCAGCGGCGGGGCCTCGATGGGGAACACGTTGAGGCGGTAGTACAGGTCTTCGCGGAAGCGGCCCTCGGCGACGAGCTTGGCGAGGTCCTTGTTGGTCGCCGACACGATGCGCACATCGACCTTCACAGGCCGCTTGCCGCCCACCGCATCCACTTCGCCTTCCTGCAGGACGCGCAGCAGTTTCACCTGCATGTCGAGCGGCAATTCGCCGACTTCGTCGAGGAAGAGCGTGCCGCCATGCGCTTCCACGAACTTGCCCGCGTGCTTTTCCACCGCGCCCGTGAAGGCGCCCTTCTCGTGGCCGAACAGGATCGACTCGACGAGGTTTTCAGGGATCGCGCCGCAATTCACCGCGACGAACGCGCGCCCCGCACGCTCCGAAGAGCCGTGCACCGCGCGCGCCAGCAATTCCTTGCCCACGCCGCTTTCGCCGGTGACCAGCACCGGAATGTTCGACTTCGCCGCCCGCTGGCCCATGCGCACGACCTGGCGCATCACCGGCGCATCGGCGACCATGTCATCGAAGGTCAGGACGCCCGCCGCCTTCTTCTTCAGGCGCGTGACTTCGACCTTGAGCGTGGACAGCTCCAGCGCATTGCGGATCGAGACCATGATCCGCTCGGGGCTCGCGGGCTTCACGAAGAAGTCCGTGGCGCCGGCCTGCATGGCCTGCACGACCGTGTCGATCCCGCCAGAAGCGGTCAGCACGATGCACGGCAGCGTCGGACGACGCAGGCGGATTTCCTTGAGGGTCTCGTGACCGTTGAGTCCCGGCATCACGAGATCCAGCAGCACCAGATCGATCGCGGCGTCATCCTCGACGAGCGTGACCGCCCGGCGGCCGTCCTCGGCCGTCAGCGTCTTAAGGCCGTTACGCTCAACGGCGGCTTGCAGCATGCGGCGCTGCGCCGGATCGTCATCGACGATCAGGATGGTCTTGGCCATTTGGTCCACCATGTTCCCGATGGACGCCTCTGACGGGCGCCCTTGTTTCACGGACCTTACCGGCAGGTTCCAAAGGTCGCGTTAAAATGGGACAGAAAAACCAATCATTTTCGTTTGTTAACGCGCATGAACGCTTTGTCGCGGCAGCCATGCGGGACGCGCGGCGGGCAAGACCCTATTTATCCGAGCATGGCTGACGATCCGGATAAGGACCCCGAACGCAATCGCCTTACCGCCCGTGCGGGCCGCTTCGCGAGCGTCGGCGTCAGCGCGGCGGGCGCTGCGGCCAGCGCCGGCTTCTCCGCGCTGTTTGGCGGAGACGCCGCAGACAAGCAGATCGCGGCGGCGATGAAGGCGGCCCTCGGGCGGACGAAGGGCCCGCTGATGAAGGTCGCGCAGATGATGGCGACCATCCCCGACTTCCTGCCGCCCGAGTTCGCGGAGGAGTTTTCCAAACTGCAGATGAACGCGCCGTCGATGGGCTGGCCCTTCGTGCAGCGCCGCATGCGCGGCGAACTCGGCCCGGAATGGGAGACGAAGTTCCAGTCATTCGAGCGCGAGGCGGTGGCGGCGGCGTCGCTCGGCCAGGTGCACCGCGCGGTGCTGCCGGATGGTCGCGCGGTCGCGTGCAAGCTGCAGTATCCGGAGATGGCGAGCGCCGTCGAAAGCGACATCGGCCAGATGCAGGGCATCATCGGTCTCGTGAAGCGGATGAACCGCCTCGTCGATCCCACGGAAATGGGTCTGGAAATCGCTGACCGCCTGCGTGAAGAACTCGACTACGCGCGCGAGGCCAGGCACATCGCGCTTTACCGCCTCATGCTCGCCGAGCGCCCCGACATCCGCCCGCCAGAGCCCGTGCCTGAACTCTCGACGAAACGCCTGCTGACGATGAGCTGGCTTGAGGGCCGGCCTCTCAGGACCTTCCTCGACGCCGATCAGGAAACGCGCAACCGCATCGCCACGCTGCTCTTCCACGCCTGGTGGGGTCCGATGGCGCGCTTCGGCGTCATCCACGGCGATCCGCACCTCGGCAACTACACCTTCCCCGAAGACGCGGCCTCCCTGAACCTGCTCGACTTCGGCTGCGTGCGCATCTTCCCGCCTCGCTTCGTGCAGGGCGTGATCAATCTCTACCGTGCGCTCGATGCCAACGATCTCGACGCGGTGAAACGCGCCTACGAGGACTGGGGCTTCGGCGGCCTGAACGACGGCGCGGTGGAGGCGCTCACCGTGTGGGCCCGCTTCATCTATGGACCGATGCTCGAGGACCGTGTGCGCCGCGTGGCGGAGGGCGTCAGCCCCGGCATGTACGGGCGCCGCGAAGTCATCGACGTGAAGACGCGGCTCGCCGAACACGGCCCCGTCACCATCCCGCGCGAATTCGTGTTCATGGACCGCGCCGCCATCGGCCTCGGGGCGGCGTTCCTGCACCTCGATGCGGAGATGAATTTCAAGCGCCTGTTCGAGGCGCAGATCGAACAGTTCGAACTTGAGGCGGTCGCCGCGCGGCAGGCGTCGGCGCTCGCGGCAGTGGGTCTCGCCGCCGACGCCTTGTCGGGTTGAAGCGGGCGTCGCGCCGCGCTATCTGTCCGTCATCGTGAAGAGGACCGCCGCAGCCATGTGATTTTTCCCCGACCGCAAACCCACTCGGAATGCCATCGGGAAAGCTGCGTTCATGTCATCGTTCATCGCGCTGCACGATCTTGCCTGGTCCACGCCGGACGGCAGACCTCTCTTCTCTGACATCACTCTTCAGTTCGGCGCCGAGCGCACGGGACTCGTCGGTCGCAATGGCGTCGGCAAGACCACGTTGCTGCGATTGATCGCCGGCACGCTGGAGCCCCGTCAGGGAAAGATAACGACATGCGGGACCATCGCGATCCTCCGCCAGACCGTGATGGTCGATGCGGAGGAAACGATCGCCGATCTCTTCGGCATCGCCGACGCCCTTGCGCGCCTGCGACGCGCGGCGAGCGGACAGGCTACCGCCGAGGACATGGCCGTCGCGGACTGGTCGCTGGAGGCGCGTCTCGCCGATGCGCTGGCGCAGATGGACCTCGTCGCCGATCCCGACACACGCCTTGCAACTTTGTCCGGCGGGCAGCGGACGCGGGCAGGCCTGGCGGCGTTGGCCTTCGCAGCGCCGGACTTTCTCATTCTCGACGAGCCGACCAACAATCTCGATCGCGATGGCCGCGAGGCAGTGCTGCGCTTTCTCGCCGACTGGCGCTCAGGCGCCATCGTCGTCAGCCACGACCGCGATCTTCTCGAAACCATGGACGCCATCGTCGAACTCACCACGCTCGGCGCCGCGCGCTTCGGTGGCGGATGGAGCGCCTATCGCGCGCGCAAGGCGCAAGAGCTCGCCGCCGCGCGCCACGACCTCGCCAGCGCCGAACGCAAGATCAGCGAACTCGACCGCAACGCGCGGACCATCGCGGAGCGGAAAGCGCGCAAGGACGGCGCCGGCAAACGCAAGGCGGCGAAAGGCGATCAGCCGAAGATCCTTCTCGGCGCCATGAAGGAGCGCGCGCAGAACACCAGCGCCGACAATGCGCGCATCGCCGAAGGTCGACGGGAAGAGGCGCTGGCGGCGGCGACCGCGGCGCGGGCGCGCATCGAGGTGTTGCAGCCGCTTGAGGTCGCACTCGCGCCGACGGGGCTCGCCCGTCAGAAGCTTGTCCTGCAGCTGGATCGCGTGGAGGCGGGACATGACGCGGCGCGGCCTCTACTGCGGGACGTCTCCCTGACGATCACGGGACCCGAGCGCGTCGCGCTCTCAGGCCCCAACGGCGCCGGCAAGACCACTCTCCTCAAGGTGATCACCGGCGCGCTGGCGCCGATCGGCGGCGCCGTTCGTCGCCAGACGCCCTTCGCCTTCCTCGACCAGAATGTCGGCCTTCTCGATCCGGGCGAGACGGTCCGGGACGCCTTCCTGCGCCTGAACCCGGGCTCGAATGAAAATGCGTGCCGCGCGGCGCTCGCGCGCTTCATGTTCCGGGCGGACGCCGCCTTGCAGGTGACCGGCGCGCTCAGCGGCGGGCAGATGCTGCGGGCGGGACTGGCCTGCGTTCTGGGCGGGCCAGCGCCGCCGCCGCTGCTGATCCTGGACGAGCCGACCAATCACCTCGACATCGAGGCCATCGAAGCGGTGGAGGCAGGCTTGCGGTCATATGACGGCGCGCTTCTGGTCGTGAGCCACGACGAGGCGTTCCTGCAGGCGATCGGGATCGAGCGCCGGATTTGCCTGCCGCCCCCGCGACACGCCTGAACGGCCCCTTGCCTTGCGGCCCCCCATCCGGTATCAGCCCCGCCTTCACCGGGCCCGCGCCCGGCGCCCCCCGTTTCCCCGCGCGTCCCCAAGAGAGTGTCATGAAGTCCGAAGGCCATCCCGACTACCACTTCATCACCGTCCAGATGACGGATGGGACGACCTACAAGACCCGCTCCACCTATGGTGCGGAAGGCGCGACGCTCGCCCTCGACATCGACCCCAAGACCCACCCGGCGTGGACCGGCGGCAACGCCCAGATGATGGACCGCGCGGGCCGCGTTTCGAAGTTCAACGACAAGTTCGGCGGCTTCATGAAGAAGAAGTGAGCGCCATTCGCCAATTGCGCCATTTTGGAAAGCCGCTCCGCGAGAGCGGCTTTTCTCGTTTCAGACCGCCAGGTTCGACGGGACCTCGATCTCCAGATCCAGCAGCATCTGCGCAAAGCCCTTCGCCAGCGGATCGTTCCGGAGGCTCGCCGCGCCGCCGCCGCCGAGCGCCTTGGTCATCAGGAAGTTCATCGCGTTGAAGCCCGGCAGGTCGAAGCGCGTCACCTCGCCCAGCACGAGATGCGCGAAGTACTCCTTCACCCGTTCCGTAGTCAGCTCGCGTCGGAGATAGGGCATCAGCCGCGGATCGCGCGCGATGACGCCGATATTGGCGCTGTCGCCCTTGTCGCCGCTGCGCGCCCAGACGAGGTCCAGCAGGCGCACCTTCGTCGTCAGCGCGTCCGCCGCCGAGGTCGCCGGCGCCACGGCGGGCGTGTCGGCGGGTGGAGGCAATTCCGCGACGCCGGGCGCGATCTCCACCGCCATGCGCTTGTCGTCGATCACCACGACCGGATGCGCCGCACTCTTTTCCACCAGGAACGAGAAGAGACGCACCACCGGCGCGGGGTCGGGCCGACCACCGCCGAAATTACCCGTGGTGCCCGGAGACCATGACGTGCCCGCCGGCGAGATCTCGCGCGCGAACATCTGCAGCGCGCGTTTGTCGGGATGCTTCACGCCGAGCTTCATCACGACTTCGCGCGCATCGCGCACCCGCGAATGGGGGCCGTATTGCTGCTCCGCGCCGAGGATTTCGATGGAGGTCTCGGTGTAGTCGCCGACATTGTGGTCGCGGAACATGGCGCGGGTGCGCGCAAGGATCGCTTCCGCGGTGCGTTCGGCCTTCTTCACCGCATCAATGCCCACGATCGTGAGATTTCCGAAGGCGCGCCAGCCGTCCATGTAAGTCGCGGAGACCTTATAGGTGCTTGTCGCCGGGCGCCCGCGCGCGCCTTTGACTTCGACGCGATCCTTGCCGATCTCCTTCATCGTCACCGCTCGGAAATCGCACGCCACGTCGGGCACGATGTAGGCCGCGGGATCGCCGATCTCGTAGAGCAGTTGCTCCCCGACCGTCGCCGCCGTGACGAGGCCGCCCGTACCCTCCGGCTTGGTGACGACGAACGAGCCATCGGATCGGCACTCCGCGATCGGATAGCCGATGTCTTCCCAGCGCTCGACTTTTTCCCAGTCGGTATGGAGGCCTCCCGTGGCTTGCGCGCCGCATTCGAGAATGTGACCGATCAGCGTTCCCGCCGACAAACGATCCCAGTCGTCGGCCTTCCAGCCGAACTCGTGGATCAGCGGCCCGAGCGCCATCGCCGAATCCGCGCAGCGCCCCGTCACGACAATGTCGGCGCCTTCGTCCAGCGCCCGCGCGATCGGGAAGGCGCCGAGATACGCGTTCATGGAGACGATCGTCTCCGGCATCGGCGCGCCGGAGAACATCTCCTTGCGGGACCTGAGATGTTCGAGCTGCGGCAGGAGGTCGTCGCCTTCCACATGCGCGATGCGGATATCGACGCCCTGCTCCGCGGCCAGCGCCTTGAGCGCGTCCACGCAGGACTGCGGATTGATGCCGCCGGCATTGGAGATGACGCGGATCTTCTTCTGCTTCAGCTCGCGCAGCACCTGCGCCATGGCCACGGTGACGAAGTCTCCGGCATAGCCCATCTTCGGATCGCGGCGCTTCGCGTTGACCATGATCGAGAGCGTGACTTCCGCGAGGAAGTCGAACATGAGGTAGTCGACCTTCGCACGCCGCACGAGCTGTGGCGCAGCGACGCCGGAGTCGCCCCAGAAGGCGGATGCGCCGCCGATACGGACAATCTTGTCGGTCATCTCAGTTTCCCGTCCACTTCGGCGCCCGTTTCTCCGCGAAGGATGCAAGCCCCTCGCGCGCATCTTCCGTCAGCGCCACCAGCCGTATCTGCGACTCCGCGTGCGCGAGCGCTGCATCCCAGTCCATGCCGAGCATCGCCGTCATCGCCCGCTTGCCGAGACGCAGCGCCGTCGGCGAACGCGAGGCGAGCTTTTCCACCATCGCATCCACCGCCACATCGAGATCGGCATAAGGCGTGAGCGCATTCACGAGGCCCAAATCGAGCGCCTCGGCCGCCGTGATCGGATCGCCCGTCAGGCAAAGCTCCGTCAGCTTGCGCGCCGGAATGTGCAATCGGTTCTGCAAGATCGCCGCGACCATCATCGGGAAGACGCCGATGCCCACTTCCGGCAGTCCGAACTTCGCGGCGTCGGACGCGATGGCGATGTCGGCTGCGCCCAGCAGCCCCATGCCGCCGGCCATGCACGCGCCGTTCACGCGCGCGATGATCGGCTTGTCGCTCGCGATCATGGCGCGCAGCAGGTCCGCATAGGCGAGGCGCGTCGCGCCTGCGTCCATCCGGAAGGGCGCGGACTTCGGATCAAGATCAGCGCCGGCGCAGAACGCCCTCTCGCCGACGCCCGTAAGCACGATGCAGACGATGTCCGAGTCGGCATTGGCGCGATTCAGCCCTTCGGCAATACCTTCGACCACGGCGCCGCTGAGCGCGTTGCGCTTGGCTTCTCGATCGATGGTGAGCACCAGAGCGCGTCCGCGCCCTTCGCTGCGCAGATCGGCGTTCACGCGACTTTCTCCGGTTCGAGTTCGACGAGCACCTGACCGGGAGACACCTGTTCGCCGACAGCGACGGTGATCGCCTTCACGCGGCCGTTCGCCGGCGCGGTCATCACATGTTCCATCTTCATCGCTTCCAGTGTGACGAGCGCATCGCCACTCTTCACTGCCGCCCCGGCCGCCACGAGAACCGCCGCGATCTTTCCGTTCATCGTCGCGCTCACCGCGCCGGCCTCGGCCGCCGATATCGCACGCACCGGCGGCGCGAGACGCAAGTCCTTGAAGCGATGATCGCCGCCGCCCTGCTCGGTGATCCACAAAGCGCCGTCGGCAAGCACATGCGTCACGCGTAAACCACGCCCGCCGACACGCGCATCGAAGGTCTCGCCGGCTTCGCCGATTACACCGTCTATACGCACCACGCTTTCACCACGCTCGACGGTAGCGCCGCACTGCTCCGCGCGCGCAAGCCCCTCCCGAGTCTCGCCCGCGCCTTCGAGCTTCCAGCGCAATGGCAGCGGCGCCGCGTTCGACCAGTCGCGCCAACTCGCCGGGATCGCCGAGCGGCTTGCGCCGCCGCACGCGGTGATCCACGCCGCGATGGCCCAAAGATTGTCGGACGCCGCCACGCCACGGCTCGCGGCATCGCCGTATCGCTCAGCAAGAAAAGCCGTCGTGACGTCCTCGCCCTTCTGGAACGCTTCGTCGCGCGCGAGTTTGGCGAGAAACGCGCGGTTGGTTTCCACGCCGAGAAGCCGCGTGTCATCGAGCGCACGCGCCAGCGCCTCGGTCGCTTCCTGCCGTGAGGGCGCATGCACAATCACCTTGGCGAGCATGGAGTCGTAATGGGGGCTCACCGTCGCCCCGGTGCGCAGCGCATGATCGACGCGCGTAGTCGGCGTCTTCCACGCAAGCACTTCGCCAGTGCGCGGCATGTAATCGTCGACGGGCGATTCCGCGCAGAGACGCGCTTCGATGGCGTGGCCGGAAAACCAGATATCGTCCTGCGTCAGATCCATCACCTCGCCGCGCGCGATGCGGATCTGCTGCTCGACGAGATCCACGCCTGTGATCATCTCCGTGACGGGATGCTCCACCTGCAGGCGCGTGTTCATTTCCATGAAGGTGAATTGCCCTGCCGCGTCGAGCAGGAATTCCACCGTACCCGCGCCGACATAACCGACCTTCTCCGTGATCATCACCGCACACGCGCCCATGGCGGCGCGCGTCTTCTCGTCCAGCGCGGGACTGGGCGCTTCCTCGATGATCTTCTGATGGCGACGCTGGATGGAACAGTCGCGTTCGCCCAGGTGCACGACATTGCCATGTGCATCGGCGAGCACCTGGATCTCGATATGCCGCGGCCGGTCGACCGCCTTCTCCAGAACCAGCCGACTGTCGCCGAATGCCTTGAGCGCCTCTGCAGCAGCCGCGCGCGCGGCGGCGGCGAAATCCTTCGCCTTATCGACCCGCCGCATGCCGCGACCGCCGCCACCGGCGGACGCCTTGATCATTATCGGAAAGCCGATGCGCTTGGCTGCCGCCACGAGCGCGGCTTCGCCCTGATCCTCGTCGTCATATCCAGCAACGACGGGTGCGCCCCATTCTGCCGCCTGGCGTCGCGCGGCCGCTTTGTCGCCCATCGCACGGATCGCGGCGGCGGGCGGGCCGATCCAGACAAGCCCCGCGGTTTCGACGGCGTCAGCGAATGCAGCGTTCTCGGAGAGAAAGCCGTAGCCGGGGTGGATTGCTTCCGCGCCGCTCGCCCGCGCCGCATCAAGAATTTTCTGCGCGACGAGATAGGAGTCCGCCGGCGCCGCACCGCCGATGTCGACGGCGCTGTCGCACGCCGCCACATGCGCCGCGTCCCGATCAGGATCGGAGTACACGCCGATCGTGCGCAATCCCAATTCCCGCGCCGTATGCGCAATGCGCACGACGATCTCGCCGCGATTGGCGATCAGGATGCTGGAGAACGGGCGCCGCGCCATCAGCCTTCCCGCTTCGGCAGGATGCCCATCTTCTTGGCGATGATGCCGAGCATCACTTCGTCCGCGCCGCCGCCGATGGAAAGCAGGCGCCCGTCGCGATAGAGGCGCGAGACGGGATTGTCCCAGGTGAAACCCATACCGCCCCAGTATTGCAGGCACTTGTCGGCCACTTCGCGGGTGAGACGCCCAGCTTTGAGTTTCGCCATCGACGCCAATTCCGTGACGTCGCCGCCCGCGACATACATTTCCGTCGCGCGATAGGTCAGCGCCCGCAGCGCCTCCACTTCCGCCTTCAGTTCAGCGAGTGTGAAGTGCACGATCTGGTTGTCGAGCAGCGGCTTGCCGAAGATGTGGCGTTCGCGCGTGTAGTTGATGGTCTCCTCGATCGCCATGTCGAGGCCGAGAAGGCCGCTCGCGGCGCCGAACAGGCGTTCCTCCTGGAACTGCAGCATCTGGTAGGTGAAGCCCATGCCCTCTTCGCCGATGCGATTGCGCTGCGGCACGCGGACATCGTCGAAGTGGATCTGCGCGGTGTCGGACGAATTCATCCCGATCTTGTGCAGCGTGCGCGAAACGGACACGCCCTTCGTCTTCATCGGCGCGCAGATGAGCGACTTGTTACGGTGCGCCGGGCCATCGCCGGTATTGGCGAGGAGGCAAATCCAGTCGGCCTGCGCGCCGTTGGTGATCCAGAGTTTGCCGCCATTGATGACGTAATCCGCGCCGTCCTTGCGTGCGCTCGTCTTGATCGCCGCGACGTCCGAACCCGCGCCCGGTTCACTCACGCCGATGGAGACGACATATTCGCCCGCAATCGCCGGCGTCAGGAATTCCTCGCGCAGCGCGTCGGAGCCGAAGCGCGCGAGGGCGGGCGTCGCCATGTCGGTCTGCACGCCGATGGCCATGGGCACGCCGCCGCATTTCACGCGACCCATCGCCTCGGCCATCATCACGGCGTAGCTGTAGTCGAGGCCTGCCCCGCCAAATTTTTCCGGCTTCGTCAGACCGAGCAGGCCGAGCTTGCCCATCTTCGCGAAAAGCTCGTGCGCAGGGAAACGCTGCGCCTTCTCCCATTCGTCCACATGTGGATTGATCTCGGTATCGACGAAGCGATCGATCGTGCGGCGGATGGCGAGGTGATCATCGGTCCAGTTCATGGCCGTGCGACTCCGAAGGAAAGCGGATTGAGCTGGCGCGCAGACGCAGCGCGCGCGAGGGACAGGCAAAAGCCGACGACCTTGCGCGTGTCGCGTGGGTCGATGACCCCGTCGTCGAGCACGCGCGCGGAATGGTGCAGCGCCGATTGCTGCTTCTCGAAGGTGGCGACCACCGCCGCGTAGAGCTTGTCGATCTCGGCGCGGTCCGGTTGCTGCCCGCGGGCGCGCGCGCCGTCTTCCATGACGATGGCCATCGTGGTGGCGGCCTGCTCAGCGCCCATGACGGCGACGCGCGCCGTGGGCCAGGAGAACGAGAAGTCCGGCCCGAAGCCCTTTCCGCACATGCCGTAATTGCCTGCGCCGAACGAGGCGCCGCAGATGATCGTCACCTGCGGCACGCCGGCATTGGCCACCGCCTGGATCATCTTCGAACCATGCTTGATCATGCCCGCGCGCTCGGCGGCGGTGCCGACGATGTAGCCCGTGGTGTTCTGCAGATAGAGGATGGGCTTTTGCGTCTGCGCGCAGATCTGGATGAACTGCGTCGCCTTCGTCGCGCCCGCCGGATCAATCGGCGCATTGTTGGTGATGATGCCGATCGGCATGCCCATGAGATGGGCGTCGATACAGAGGGTGCCGGGTCCGTAGACCGACTTGAATTCGAGAAAGTCCGAACCGTCGACGATCCGCGCGACGACCTCGCGCATGTCCACGGACTTCTTCCCGTCCGCCGGCATCAGCGCGATGAGGTCATCCGGATCGCAGAGCGGCGCAGGGCCATCCGGCACGACATCGAGATCGCGCGTCCACGCCATCTTCGCACAATGCTCGCGCAGGATTGCGATGCCGTGCGCGTCGTCCTCCGCGATGTGTTCGGCGAGACCGGAGACGAGGCCGTGCATGTCCGCGCCGCCCAGTTCTTCGTCCGTAGCGATTTCCCCCGTCGCGGCCTTGAGCAAGGGCGGGCCGGCGAGAAACGCCTTCGCGCGGCCACGCACCATCACGACCATGTCGGAGAGGCCCGTCATGTAAGCGCCACCCGCCGTCGAGGAGCCATGCGTCACCGCAAGCACGGGCAATCCCGCCGCCGAGTGCCGGCAGAGATTGTAGAAATTCTTGCCCCCCCGCACGAAGTCCTCGACGCGATATTGAAGAAGGTTCGCGCCCGCGCTTTCGATCAGGTGGATGAACGGCAGCTTGTTGAAGTAGGCGATGTCCTGCGCCCGCTGCATTTTCTCCAGGCCATAGGGCTGCAGCGCACCCGCATCGATGCCGCTGTCATCGGCCACCACCAGTGCGCGCACGCCGCCCACATAGCCGATGCCGATCACGAGGCCGCCGCCCGGCACGCTCTTTTCGGGGTCGGGCTTGTCGAAGAGATAACCCGCCAATGTTGACAATTCGACGAAGGGCGCCCCGGGATCGAGCAGCAGCCCGAGCCTTTCGCGCGGCAGGATCTGCCCGCGCTTTGCAAAGCGCGGGCCCGCTTTCGCAGATGCGAGACGCGTTCGTTCTTCGAGCGCGCGCACGATGGCGAGCGCCTCCTCGCCTGCTGCGCGATTTCGGGCGGCGTCTTCGGACGAGCGGCTAAAGCGGGAGCGGAAAACGGGCATCCGTACAACGCTACGCCCCAGCGCCGTTCACGTCGAGCGGCGCCGTTGCGTCAGAGAATGGGAAGTGTCATGCGTCCTGCGATGGAGGGATGGATGAGAATTGCCTTGATCGCGGCGGCGACCCTTTCACTGGCCGCGTGCGCGAGTACGCCGACCCCGGGCGACAGCATCGCGCCGAGGACGATGTCGGACATCATCGCCGCGTCAGATGCCTCCGAGTGGCGCGCGCTCGACCTTGAATCGACACTCGTGATGACGCTTGCGGGCGGGCGAACTGTGGTGATCGAACTCAATCCGGTCTTCGCACCGAAGACGACGGCGAACATACTCGCCATGGCGCGCGAGAACTACTTCGATGGCCTCGCAATCCTCCGCGTGCAAGACAATTTCGTGACGCAGTGGGGCGACCCCAACGGCGAGACCGATCAACCGAAGTCGCTCGGGTCCGCGAGCGCGAAAATTCCTGCGGAGTTTTCCAGAGACCGCGCTGTCGCTCCCTTCGTGCGGCTGCCCGATCGCGACGGCTTTGCGCCGGAAGTCGGCTTCGTCGGCGGCTTTCCAGTCGCGCGCAATCGCGACGCGGCTTGGCTGGCGCATTGCTACGGAATGGTCGGCGCAGGCCGGAACAACGACCCTGACAGCGGGCCCGGCAGCGAACTCTACGTCGTCATCGGCCATGCGCCACGCCAACTGGACCGAAACATTACGCTGGTGGGGCGCGTCGTACAGGGCATGGAGCATCTGTCGTCGCTGCCGCGCGGCACAGGGCCCTTGGGCTTCTACGAACAACCCGCGCAGCGCACCGCGATCGAGAGCGTACGCATCGCCGCGGCCCTGCCGGAGGGTGGCGCGGCAGGAAAGCTGGAAGCGCTGCGCACCACAAGCGCGAGTTTCATCGCGATCGTCGAGGCGCGCCGCAACCGTCGCGACGACTGGTACAAGACGCCGGCCGGCCATATCGATCTCTGCAACGTGCCGCTGCCGGTCCGGGTCAAATCCTGATGTCATTGTCGCGCCCGCTTCGCGTCATTCTCGTCGAGGACGAAGCCCTCATCTCCATGATCATCGAGGAAATGATCGGCGATCTTGGCTGCACGACCATCGGACCCGCCGCGACACTCGACGCCGCGCTCGAACTCGTCGGCGCCACAGCGGACGCCGACTGCGCCCTCCTCGACATCAATCTGCGTGGCGCCCCCTCCTGGCCAATCGCTGACGCGCTGAAGACGAAGGGAATCCCGTTCGCCTTCGTGAGCGGTTATGGGCAAGGCGGACTGGATCCGCAGTACCGCGACGCGACTGTCCTCGCCAAGCCCATCGACACCGCACAGCTCGAAGCCTGGCTCGCTGGGATCGCCTCAGGCGGCGCCTGACACGGCGGCGACGTCGGACCAACCCACTGCGGCGAGCATCGTCTCGCGCATGCCATCGATCAGCGACTGCGGCGTGAAGGGCTTGGCGATGTGGCGGTCGGCGCCGGCCGCCAACGCTTCCTCCTTGTGATGCTGCATGGCGTTCGCGCTGAGAATTGCGATCGGCGTGCGCATGCGGCCTTCGCGGGTCTCGCGCTCGCGTATCTCGCGGACGGCGGCCAAACCATCCACGCCAGGCATTTGCAGGTCCATGAGCACAAGATCGAAGCGCCCCGCTTGCAGCAGTTCGAGCGCCTCGCGTCCGTCCTGTGCGATGCTCACGTCGACCCCGTACGATTCCAGGATCAACGACACCATTCGCTGGTTCACCGTATTGTCTTCTGCAAGCAGGACGCGGAAACTGCCTGCGCCGTCAATCAACCATCCAACACCCGATTCAATGACAGGCGCGATTGCGGACGGCTTGCGCTCAGCGTCGGCAATGCGTCGCATGGGCAATCGAAAGCGGAAGGTGCTGCCCTCTCCCGGCGTGGACTCGGCGGTGAGATCCCCGCCCATGAGGTGCGCCAGCTGACGCGAGATCGCGAGTCCAAGACCCGTGCCGCCGAAGCGCCGCGTGATATCCGCGTCAGCCTGCACAAAGCGCTGGAAGAGCCGCTCCGCAGTCGCCTCGTCGAACCCGATGCCTGTGTCACGCACTTCGAAGCCGAGATGCATGCGCCCGCCATGTTCAATGGCGTCCACGACCAGCGCGATGCCGCCTGCGTCCGTGAATTTTACCGCATTGGAAAGGAGATTGTAGAGCACCTGCTTGACGCGCAGCAGATCACCCTCGTAGACGCCTCGCGCACGTTCTGCGACGTCCACGGAGAAATCGAGCCCCTTGGCGCGGGCGCTGACTTCGGCGGCGCGAACAGTGGCGCAGAGATCTTCCGTGAGGTTGAACGGCGCAGTGACGATCCCGAGCTTGCCTGCCTCGATCTTGGAATAGTCCAGCAGATCGGAAAGCACGCGCTCCAGAAGCGTCGCGGAGTCCATCATGATCGACGTCAGCTCGCGCGCGCCCTCGTCGAGCGCACAGCGCGAGAGCGCACCTGCAGCACTGATGACGCCATTGAGCGGGGTCCGGATTTCATGGCTCATGTTCGCGAGGAACATCTGCTTCGCGCGATTGGCGGCTTCGGCCTCCTCCAGCGCTTCCGCGAGCCGGATCTCCTGCGCCTTGCGGGCCGTGATGTCGACGAGCATGCCGTAGGACCGCGTATGCCGGCCGGCGCCGTCCGTTTCGAAACCCGCGAACGCGTGCACCCAGCGCACCTCTCCATCTGCGCGCAGAATGCGATGGTCGATTTCGACAGGTTGCCCGGCGGCGAACTGGCGCTCCCACGCCGCACGGACCGCCGTGCGATCATCCGGATGGATCAGGCCCCAGAAGTCCCGACGCATGTCGTGATCGATCTGCCGACCAAACAGGCTGGGAGCGTTGAGTGAGCGGTGGACGCTTCCGCGTTCCAGGTCGATGTCCCAGCTCGCTGCGTTCGCGACTTTCAGCGCCAACTCCAGCCGTGCGGCGTTCGCTGCGATCTGTTCCTTGTGTGCGCGCTCCTGCGTGATGTCCTCGAAGGTCACGACTACCTGGTCAGGACTTGTCGCGCCGGGCTCGAAAACAGGCGCCGCATTGATGCGTATCCAGCGTCGCTCATCGGGCGGCACATGCACGCCCATCACCACCCCGTTCTGGCGAACGCCGGAACGCACCGCGATCATGGCGGGATGGTCATCGGGATGAAAATCAGAGCCGTCCTCGCGCGTCGTGCGCCACCGTGGATCGTAGGAGGAACGACCAAGAAGCTGATCCATGGTCAGGCCGAGAATGCGCGCGGCCGTTTCATTGCCGCTGACGATCTTGCCCGTCTGGTCGAGGACGCAGACACCCTCGGACATGGACTCAAGCACAAGCCGGTAGCGCGTCTCTCGCGCGGCGAGGGAACTGAGACGCTCCGCCTGATCGACAGCGACCGTCGCATTGCGACGCAGTTCGATCTGCCCGAGCGTGACGCGCGCAAGTCGTTCGAGATTGGCGATCTGTATGGGCGACCAGGTGCGCGGTTCGTGGTCCACGACACAAAGCGTGCCGATGCAGTAGCCGTCCAAGGTCCACATCGGCGCGCCCGCGTAGCTGCGTAGGTGCGGCGCGCCGACAACGCGCGGATTTTCGGCAAAGCGGGGGTCCTTCGAGAGGTCCCTCACGACGAGCGGCGTGCGCTCCAGAATGGCGTGGGCGCAGAACGACCCGTCCCGATCAAGCTCCGGCAGATCGATCCCGCGCTTGGCCTTGAACCACAGGCGCGTGTCATCCGTGAGGGAGATCGCCGCCACCGGTGCGCCCATCAGCTCCGCCGCCAGCGTCACGATGTCGTCGAAAGCAGGTTCTGCACTGGTATCGAGAATGTCGAGATCATGCAGCGCCGCGAGGCGCAGCGGTTCGTTCGAAGGCAGGGGCGCGCGCATGGGTGTCGGACCGCTCCCGGCCGCTTGACGGGCCGTTGCCTTCCTCATGGGCGCAAGGAGTTTGCAATTCCTTTACGGCAAGTCGACAGGCCCGCGCCGCTCGGCCAAAGTCGTCCCAACAGGACCCCGGCCGGAGAAAAACCCCATGATCAAGACCCGCTTCACCGAGATGTTCGGCGTACAGCACCCGATTGCGCAAGGTGGGATGCAGTGGGTCGGGAAAGCCGAACTCGTCGCCGCCGTGGCGAATGCGGGCGCGCTAGGTTTCCTCACCGCGTTGACGCAGCCGACGCCCGAAGAACTGGTCAAGGAAATCAAGCGCACTAGGGAGATGACCGACAAGGCGTTCGGCGTGAACCTTACAATCCTCCCGGCCATCAAGCCCCCGCCCTACGCCGAGTACCGCGCCGCGATCATTGAGAGCGGGATCAAGGTCGTCGAGACGGCGGGCTACAAGCCGCAGGAGCACGTCGACGACTTCAAGAAGCACGGCATCAAGATCATCCACAAATGCACCGCCGTCCGGCACGCTCTTTCGGCGGAAAGGATGGGCGTCGACGCGATCTCGATTGACGGCTTCGAGTGCGCCGGACACCCCGGCGAAGACGACATCCCCGGCCTGATCCTTATCCCAGCGGCGGCGGACAAGGTGAAGATCCCGATGCTCGCATCGGGTGGCTTCGGCGATGCGCGCGGGCTCGTCGCGGCGCTGGCGCTGGGGGCCGACGGCATCAACATGGGCACCCGCTTCTGCGCCACGAAAGAAGCGCCGATCCACGACAACTTCAAACAGCAGATGGTCGCCAACGACGAACGCGCGACAGACCTCATCTTCCGGACCCTGCACAACACCGCGCGCGTCGCGCGCAATGCGGTCAGCCAGGAAGTGGTCGCCATCGAAAAGCGCGGCGGCGCGAAGTTCGAGGACGTGCAACACCTCGTGGCGGGCGTGCGCGGGCGCGAAGCGCTGGGCACCGGCGAAACGGACGTGGGCATCTGGTCGGCGGGCATGATCCAGGGCCTGATCCACGATGTGCCGACGGTGAAAGAACTCGTGGACCGCATCGTCAGCGAAGCCGAAACCCTCATCAAGCGCCGGCTCGACGTCATGGTCGCCTGAGCGGCGCCGCGACGGGGTTTGCGACGACCGGGGGGCGCAAGCTCTTGCTTGTACTGAGAAAACACCGTGAAGTGGCGTCTTGGGTTCAACCCTGAGGGGCAATCATCGTGCGTTATTCCCACCCGATCGCCTTGGCCCTGCTCGCGAGCCTCTCACTCGCGGCATGCGCCACGACACAGGCGAGCGACGTCCCGAAGCCGGCGGCGCCGGTCGCAACGGCGCCGTTTGCATCGACCTACACGCCTAGACCGTCCACCCCGGTGATTATCCGCGGCGGCACCGTGCTCGACGGCGAAGGCGGTGAACTTGCGAACGCGGACGTGCTTCTGATCGACGGCAAGATCGCTGGCGTGGGTGCGAGTCTCGCCGCGCCAGGAGGCGCGACCGAGATCGACGCGCGCGGCAAGTACGTGACGCCAGGCATAATCGACGCGCACTCGCACCTCGGCGTCTATCCTTCGCCATCCCTGCAGGCGACGTCGGACGGCAACGAACTGACGCACCCGAATTCAGCAGAAGTCTGGGCCGAGCACTCCGTCTGGCCGCAAGACCCTGGATTTTCCCGTGCGGTCGCCGGCGGAATCACGACGCTGCACATCCTGCCCGGGTCGGGAAATCTCTTCGGTGGCCGCGGAGTCACGCTTCGGCCGGTTCTCGGTGCGCGCACCGTACAGGAGATGAAGTTTCCCGGCGCACCTCACTCGTTAAAGATGGCGTGCGGCGAAAATCCGTCGCGCGTCTATGGATCGCGCAACCAGTCGCCGGCGACGGGCATGGGCAATGTCGCGGGCTACCGGCAGGCCTTCGCCAAGGCGCAGGAATACGATCGCAAGTGGTCCGAATATCGCAAGAAGCTCGCGGCATACGACGCGGGCGACAAGAAGGGCGATCGCCCGTCGCCGCCCGATCGCGACCTCGAACAGGAGACGATCGCCGGCGTTCTCAACGGCGAGATCCTGCTGCAGTGGCACTGCTACCGCGCCGATGAAATGGCGTTGGCCATCGATATCTCGCGCGAGTTCAACTTCAAGATCGCAGCGTTCCATCACGCGGTGGAGTCCTACAAGATCGCCGACCTGCTCGCCCGCGAGAACATCTGCTCGGCCATGTGGGCTGACTGGTGGGGCTTCAAGCTCGAAGCCTATGACGGCATCCGCGAGAACATCCCCTTCGTGCATGCGGGCGGCGCCTGCGCGATCGTGCACTCCGACAGCGAGGTCGGCATCCAGCGACTGAACCAGGAAGCCGGCAAGGCGCTTTCCGACGGTCGTCGCGCGGGTCTCGACATATCGCGCAGCGTGGCGTGGACGTGGCTCTCGCTCAATCCGGCGCGCGCCATCGGCGTCGCGGATCGGACCGGCAGTCTGACAGTCGGCAAGGCGGCGGACGTGGTCGTTTGGTCAGCAGACCCCCTCACCACCTACGCCGTGGCGGAGCGCGTCTATATCGACGGCGCACTCGTGCACGAACGCGGGCGCGACACGACACCGTCGGACTTCGAACTTGGCCAGACCTACCGGGAGCGTGCGCAATGATCATCCGCAACGCACTCGTCGCGGCGGCAGCCCTTCTCGCCTTTGCCGCCCCCGCCGCCGCGCAATCGGTTCTCATAAAGGGCGGTCGCGTCATCACCAATGCCGGCGCACCACTGGAGCGCGGCGATGTGCTCATCACCAATGGTCGCATTGTAGCGGTCGGCGCGAACATCGCGGCGCCTGCAGGCGCAACGCTCATCGACGCCGCCGGCAAGTGGGTGACACCCGGGGTCTTCGCCGCCATGAGCGAAGTCGGGCTAAGTGAAATCTCCGGCTCCGGCGCACCGAACGATGCCTCGGTTTCGGGCGCGCTCGTGTCCGCCGCAGCGGACGCCGGGCGCGCCTTCGATCCCGCGGCGACGGCCGTCGCGGTGACGCGCCTTGAGGGCGTGACGCGCGCGGCGATCGCGCCATCGGCGTCGGGCACGGTCTTCGGCGGTCGCGGCGCGATCGTGGCGCTCGACGGACGCGCGGAGAGCGTCTTCCGGCAGCGCAGCTTCCAGGTCGTCGAACTCGGCGAGACGGGCGCAAGCCGCACCGGCGGTTCCCGCACTGCACTCTGGCCCACACTCGAAGCCGCCCTGCGCGATGCACGCGAATACCCCTCCCGCTATCGCAGCGGCCAGGGCGGCGCAGTGCTCAGCGAGATCGATGCGCAGGCGCTGCAACCCTTTGCGCTCGGACAAGGCATGTTCCTCGTCCACATCGAACGCGCCGCCGACATCCGCGAGCTGATCCGCTTCGCGCTCGCCAACCCGTCCCTCAAATTCGCGATCCATGGCGGGGCGGAAGCGTGGCTCGTCGCCGACGAACTCGCGGCGGCGAAAATCCCGGTGATCCTCGATCCGATGGTCAACCTTCCGGATCGCATGGAACGACTTGCGGCCCGCCTCGACAATGCAGCGCTGCTGCACAAGGCCGGCGCAAAGTTCGCCATTGCGCCAGGACCGGGTTCGGTCGACGCACATCAGGCGCGCCTCGTCCTGCAACTCGCAGGCAACGCCGTGGCCAATGGCCTTGCGTGGGATGCCGCGTTCGCCGCGATTACCAAGACGCCCGCGGAAATCTTTGGCGTCGGGCTCGATCTCGGCACGCTGGCGGCCGGACGCACTGCCGACGTGGTTGTGTGGGACGGTGATCCGCTGGAGGTGCAGAGCGCGCCCACGGCGGTTTACATCGCCGGCCGCGAAATGCCGCTCGTCTCGCGCCAGACGCGCCTGCGCGACCGCTACATGCCCAAAGCCCGCTAGACGACACGCAAGGCGAAGGCGTCCGCTGCACGAAGTCAGTGGGACGCCTTCGCCTTGTGCTCGCGCTTGATGCGCTTGGCGATCGACCAGCGATGCACTTCCGACGGACCGTCATAGATGCGGAACGCGCGGATATCGCGAAATATCTGGTGCACGGGCGTATCGTCGGTGACGCCACGGCCGCCGAGGATCTGCACGCAGCGATCGGCGATGCGATAGAGCGCTTCCGACACCGCGACTTTCGCGACGCTCGATTCCGCCGTGCCCGCGCCGTGGCCCGCATTGTCGAGCACCCAGGCGCACCAGTCGATCGTCAGCTCCGCCTGCTTCAGATCGATGTCGTTGTCGGCGAGCATGAAGCCGACGCCCTCGTGATCAACGAGCGGCTTGCCGAATGCCTGACGTTCGCACGCGTAGGCCGTCGCGATATCGTGCGCGCGCTTGGCCGCGCCCCACCACCGCATGCAGTGCGTGAGCCGCGCCGGCGCGAGGCGCACCTGCGCATATTTGAAGCCTTCATCCGGCTGGCCGAGCACGTCTTCCGCGCTCACGCGCACATCGGTCAGCGACACCACCGCGTGGCCGCCCGGCATGGTGCGGTCGATGGTGTCGAGCACGCGTTCGATCCTGATGCCGGGCGTCTTCATGTCGGCGAGGAACATGGTGGCGCGGGCGCCGGTCTTGGCCATGATGATGCTGAAGGCAGCGCCGTCCGCGCCGGTGATCAGCGTCTTCACGCCGTTGATGACCCAGTGGTTGCCGTCCAGCACGGCCGTCGTCTTCATCATCGACGGATCGGAGCCTGCGCCGCCGTCGGGCTCCGTCATCAGGAACGCCGAACGCACCTTCCCGGCCGCTAGCGGGCGGAGGAATTTCTCCTTCTGTTCGGCGGATGCTACTTTTTCCAACATGGCCATATTGCCCTCGTCGGGCGCCATGATGTTCAGCGCGATGGGGCCGAGCGTGGAATAGCCCGCCGACCGGAACACCGTCGCGATCTCGCGATGATTCAGCCCCAGGCCTCCATAGGCTTCGCCCACATGCGGCGACAGCAGCCCTTCCTTCCGCGCCAGCGCCTTCAGTTCGTTGGCGAGATCGTCTGACGGCCCGTGATGCTCGATGCGCGGATCACGTTCGAACGGAATGATCTTGTCGCGAATGAAGGCGTCGACCTTCGCCGCCAATTCGGTTTCGCGCGCGCCGCGTTCAAGGGAGATCATGGAAAAACCTTCGATGCTGAACGATCAAAGGCGTTCTTGCGGGTCAGAGGCCCGCATGTCGAGCGGTCACGCCACGACAGCCGCGCACAAGCGCAATGCAAGGAATTCCCCATGGCGCGCCCGAAGAGATTCGAACTCCTGACCCCCAGATTCGTAGTCTGGTGCTCTATCCAGCTGAGCTACGGGCGCGTTTGGGAGGGCGCTCTCTAGAGGACAATTCGGGCGGATTCAAGCGAGGTCGGCGTAAGTCCGTTCGCCGGCGAGCGCGCGGGCCTCGAATACGCCGCGTGCGGTGGCCCGGGCGAGGCAGTCCGCCGCCGCCGCGCCGAGGATGGTGAGGGCGACAGGAGCCGGGTCGCCGAGCGGTCGCGCGCCGGTGGAGAGGACGAAGACGCAGTCCCCGTCGAACGGCGTGTGGACCGGGCGGATCGCCCGCGAGAGCCCGTCCTGCGCCATGACCGCCACGCGCTTGGCCTGCGCCGGGGTCAGCGCCACGTCAGTGGCGACGACGGCGATGGTGGTGTTGCCCCGGGGCGCGGGATTCATCTTGGCGAGGCCCCAGTCGAACGGGTCGGGCGCATAGTCCGTGGGGGGCCGGGCGCCGCCGAACTCGCCGTCGATTTCCCAGGGCCAGGCCCAGAAGGCCCGCGTGCCCGGCATGACCATGGAGCCGTAGCTGTTCGCCGCCGAGAGCGCGCCGACCATGCCCCCGCCCGGCAGCTGGATCGAGGCGGAGCCCAAGCCCCCCTTGAGCCCGCCGGCCATGGCGCCCGTCCCTGCTCCCACACTGCCCATGCGGACATCGGACGAAGCCGCAGCCAGCGCCGCCTTGCCCAAGGCGCGATAGGGCGGCTCGTCGCCCCAGTCCTTGTCGCCCTCATTGGCGAGATCGAAGAGAATGGCGCCCGGCACGATCGGCGCCGTCTTGAGGCCCTCCCGGATGACGAAGCCGCGCCCCTGCGCGCCGAGGCTCGCGACCACGCCGTCCGCCGCCGCAAGGCCGTAGACCGAGCCGCCCGAGAGGACGATCGCATCGACCGCGTCGACGAGGTTCTCAGGCGCGAGAAGGTCGGTTTCCCGCGTCCCGGGCCCCCCGCCCCGCACATCGACCGCCGCCACCGCGCGCACGGGCGGGACGACGACCGTGGCGCCGGTGCGGACCGCAAGATCCTCCGCGGACCCCACGAGAACGCCGGGCACGTCCGCGATCGTGTTGCGCGCGCCGGGACGGTGTGTGGACGTCGTCATGGTGTCAGGGAGCCCCGGCGTCTAGGTTGAAACAAATCACCCCATACAAGGTTTTCTCCTGATGCGCCGCCTGAGCCTCCTTGGACTGTTTGTTCCACTTGCCCTTGCGGCCTGCGCCTCGCCGCCGCCGCCGGCGCCGCGCGCCACCGATGGCGTCGGCATGGTCGCGGCGGCCGATCCGCGCGCCGTCGATGCGGGGCTCGAAATGCTCAGGAAGGGCGGCTCCGCTACCGATGCGGCGATCGCCACGATGGCGGTGCTCGGTCTCGTGGAGCCGCAGTCGGCAGGCATCGGCGGCGGCGCGTTCCTGCTCAACTACGATCGCGCATCGAAGGACATCGACGCCTATGACGGCCGCGAGCGCGCGCCGATGGGCGCCACTGCGAACCTGTTCCTCGGCGCCGACGGCAAGCCGCTGCCCTATCGTGACGCGGTGTGGAGCGGGCTCTCGACGGGCGCGCCGTCGATGATCGCGATGTTCGAGAAGGCGCACGCCGATCACGGACGCCTGCCCTGGCGCGATCTCTTCGAACCAGCGATCAAGCTGGCGGAAGAAGGCTTCATCGTCGCGCCGCGCCTTGCGGGCCTCCTGCAGATGATGGGACCGCAGAGCGCGCTCAAGCAGGATCCGGTCGCCGGGAAGTATTTTTACGACGCAAACGGCGCACCGCTCGCCGTCGGCGCACGCCGCACCAATCCCGACTACGCCGCGACGCTGCGCGCGATCCAGGAACGCGGCGCGCGCGCGCTGCAGGAAGGGCCGATCGCCGACGCGATCATCGCGCAGGTGCAGCGCGCGCCGCGCGGCGGATCGATGACCCATGCGGACCTGCGCAATGTCACGCCGCGCCGGCTCGAGCCGGTGTGCGGACCCTATCGCGTCTATCGCGTGTGCGGCATGGGACCGCCGAGTTCGGGCGCGATCGCCACGCTCTCGACTCTCGGACTCTATGAACGCGCGCGGCCCGCGCCTGAAGGCCCGTCGAGCGTCGACGACTGGAGCGCCTACATGTGGGCGAGCCGCATCGCCTATGCCGATCGCGATCATTACGCCGCCGACGACCAGTTCGTGCCGGTGCCGACCGCCGCGCTCACCGATCCGCGATACCTCGCGGTCCGCGCGCGCGAGATCGACGTGGCGAAGGCGCCGCCGGCGACGCTGCAGCCGGGCGATCCGTCGATCACGGTCGGCGGACCTTCGCTGCTCGACCGCTGGGGCCGCGACCGCACTGCGGAAATGGCGGGCACCACGCACATGTCGGTGGTCGATGGCGACGGCAACGCCGTGGCGCTGACGGCGACGATCGAAAGCGTGTTCGGATCGCAGCGCATGGCCGCGGGCTTCCTGCTCAACAACCAGCTCACCGATTTCTCGCTCGATCCGGTGAAGAACGGCCGCCCCGTGGCGAACGCGCCGGCGCCCGGCAAGCGTCCACGCTCGTCGATGTCGCCGACGATCATCCTCGATGGCGACGGACGGCTGTATGCGGTGATCGGTTCGCCCGGCGGATCGGCGATCATCGGATACGTGACGAAGACCGTGATCGGCGTCATCGACTGGAAGCTGCCGATGCAGGAGGCGATCAATCTCGCCAACATCACCGCGCGCACGGGCGTAGCGGCGACGGAGGTCAACCGCCTGCCGCCGGGCGTCGCCGACGCGTTGACCGCGCGCGGCTGGACGCTGCGGCCCACGCAGAACGAGGCGAGCGGCCTGCATGGCATCCGCATCACCGAGACCGGCTTCGACGGCGGCGCCGACCCGCGCCGCGAAGGCGTCGCGAAGACGACGGAGTCGCGACCTCGGGCGAAGTAGCCGCGGGCGATCGCGGGAGATCCATGCCGGACCGCGCACCTCCCGGTGCGCAAGCGCGGGCGCCGCCAGACTCCGGGGAATCTCGCGTTGTTTCGGCATGGGGTTGCGCGGCGGGAGCCGCGCGGTCCGGCGTGGCTGGTCATGACGTGTCTGCGGCTTCCGTCGCGGGTGCGATGAAGAAAGGCGCGCGTGCGGCCTTCTGCGCGTGCGTCAGCACGAGCACGCCGCTGCGGCGGACGCGCGGCAGGTTGGCGAGCGCGCGGTCCACGATCTTTTCAAAATCATCCAGCGCGCGGCGCATGTCGGCGAGCGTGCGCAGACGGATGCCGCGCGTGATGCAGCCGATCGCTGGCGAGCGGCGCGCCGCCCAGCGGTAGCCGCGGGGCAGTTTGCGTTTATGGATGCGCACGCGCGCACGCTTCACCTTGCGCATCCGCGATATGACGGCGGCGGCGATCAGGAGGCGGATGTCGCTGCGCACGCGGCGGAGCTGGCTTTGCATCCAGAGACGCGCGTCGCGGGGCAAGGGTGCGTACTCCGCGACCCACGCCAGGATTTGAAGAACCCACAGACGGAGCGCCGCCAGCGCTTCGGCGACTTGCGCGGTGAAATCCGGCGTTCTCACGAACTGCATGGCGGTGCTCCTCTCCGTGGCCTCCGGACCATCCGGACGCGACGTGGGAGCAGCGTTTCATGGCTTTCGACCCGGTCGGATATTTTTGCTGTTTTTTGTGTCGAGGACCGCCGGCGCCCTCGCCGGCCTCCTTGTGCGCCAAGGGGAAGCGGTTTGCCGGCGGGGCGCCGGCGGTCCTTGCGGCGAGGGGAATAGCCTTCGAGTTTCCCCCTACTGCGATTTCATGTTCGCGCGTGGCGCTTATTGCGACGTAGGCCATGTCCCGATCGGTGAGCGCATCGGGCGCACTCTGCCCTTCCGGCGGATCGAACAGATTGAGGATCGTGGGAAACGCCGACGCATCGGTGTCCGGACCTGTGCGCGCGTCACCATCGCGAGATAATCCGCGAGCGCGCCGAAATCCGGCGGCTTGATGCGACGCCCATCGACCACGACGAACGCCACGCCGAGCAGCGCGCAGGCGGCGGCGACGCGCGAGAGCAAGCGTATCGTCCTGTGTCCTTACTTCGCCTTGTCCGGCGCGGCGACGGCGCGAAGCGGCGCGGCGTACCGCGCCAGCGCCTGCTGGTCGAGAACCACGACCCGGAAGCGCGCGGTGCGTTGCGGCGTGCTCATCGCCGCGTCGATCTCGGCGAGGATGGTGAGGCCGCAACGCCCGTCCCACGCCGGCTGCTTCGTCGGATCGAGCTGGGCGTTCTTGGCGCACGCGGCCACAGTGAAGCCCGCCGCCATATAGCTCGCCATGTCGATGAGATAGCCGGCCGAGCCGTCCTTCGGCTTCACGCGCAGGGGATGGCCGTCCGGCCCGTAATTCCAGCGCAGCACGCGTTCGTTCGCGCTGGGATCGCGATCTTCATGCGGCGTGCCGTAGTGCGCGACGAGTTCGCCCTCGATCTGCTGACGCGCGGGGCCGGCGCCGGCGTCGTAGTATTTTTCCTGCCACATGGCGGCGGCGCGCTCCTGCCCTTCAGGGCCGAAGAAGGCGACGGAGATGGTCTCCGCATCGCGCGTGGCGCGCATGACGATGCGCGATTGCTTGCCCTTGCCGGTGACGGTCGTGGTGTGCGTGACGCGCTTGATGTCATAGTCCTCGGACACGCACTTCAGCGTTTCTTCGGCGTCGCGCCAGGTCATGCCGGAACGCACGCCCATGATGTCATCGCCCGGATAGCCTACGGCGCGCGGCGGGATCGACACTACGGGCGGACACACGCGGCGCGCCTTCTCCGCTGGAGCCTGCTTCGCATCGCCCTTCGGATCGCCCGTCACCGCGACGACGACCAGCACCAAAGTGCCGAGCACGACCATGAGACCGATGCCCCAGCCCAGCGCGCGCGCAAGCGAACCGCCGGCGCCGTTCGGGTGCGCACGCCGCACCGGCAAGGCGGCGGGGCGCGGTGCGAGACCGGCGGCGACGTCCTCCTCATAGGGTTCCGGCGCAGGCGGCGGCGCGGCCGGAGGCGGCGCGTTCCGCGGCAGGGTCGACGGCGCACGCTTCGGCGCGGGCGGACGCGCGCGCCAGTCCTTCAGGGCGCTGCCCAGAAAGTAGATGGCGCCCGCGAGGCACGCCGCCGTGAACAGGAGGCTGAAGATGAGGTCCATGGGTCCCTGATCCGCCTCATCCCCATGAGGCGCCGCAAGCCGCCGACTTAGCCCGACGCGCGCGGAAAGGGAAACGGCCTTCGCGGCGGCGACGTTGCGCCCCATATCTCCGTGCGATGCGCGCCTTCGCCGATCTCCTCGACCGCCTGATCCTGACGCCCGGGCGCAACGGCAAGCTCGCACTGCTGAAAGCCTATTTCGCCGAGACGCCCGACCCCGATCGCGGCTGGGCGCTGGCGGCGATAGCGGGCACGCTCTCCTTCGCGGCGGCGAAGCCTGCGGCGCTGCGGGCGCTGACCGAAGAGCGCGTGGACGCTGAGCTTTTCCGCCTCTCCTATGATTATGTCGGCGATCTGGCGGAGACGATCGCGTTGATCTGGCCGGCGCGGCCCGGCGCAAACCTGGCGCCATCGCTGTCCGACGTGGTGGACGGGCTCAACGAAGCCAAACGCGGCGAGGCGCCCGCGCTCATCTCACGCTGGCTCGATGCGCTGGAGCCGAGCGCGCGATGGGCCCTCCTGAAGCTGGTGACGGGCGGCCTGCGGATCGGCCTCGGCGCAAGATTGGCGAAGCAGGCGCTGGCGGACCTGCGCGGCGTTGATGTCGGCGAGGTGGATGAACTCTGGCACGGCTTCGCGCCGCCCTACGCGGAACTGTTCGCCTGGATCGACGGCGGCGAACGGCCGAGCCATCGCGCGGCGGCGCCCTTCCGACCAGTGATGCTCGCACATGCGCTCGATGAAACCGATATGGAAGGACTCGACGCGCGCGACTTCGCGGCGGAATGGAAATGGGACGGCGTGCGCGTGCAAGCGGCGCGCGACGGCGATGTGCGGCGACTCTATTCGCGGGCAGGCGAAGACGTTTCGGCGGCGTTTCCCGATCTCGTCGCCGCGCTCGATTTTCATGGCGCCATCGACGGCGAATTGCTGGTGCGCGCGGCGGACGGCAGTGTCGCGACCTTCAACCACCTGCAGCAGCGGCTGAACCGCAAGACCGTCGACAGAAAGCTCATCGAAGCGTTTCCCGCCTTCATCCGCGCCTATGACCTGTTGTTCGACGGCGACGAGGACGTGCGCGCTCTACCGTTCCGCGAACGCCGCGCGCGGTTGGACGCGTTCATCGTGCGCGCGAACAATCCGCGTATCGATCTATCGCCGCTTGTCGCAGCAGACACATGGGAAGCACTGACCGCCGCACGCGCCGCGCCGCCGACCGACAATGTCGAAGGGCTGATACTCAAGCGTTGGGACAGCGCGTATGAATCAGGGCGGCCGAAGGGCCTGTGGTTCAAGTGGAAGCGCGAACCGTTCCTTGTCGATTGCGTGCTCATGTATGCGCAGCGCGGGCACGGCAAGCGCAGCTCGTACTATTCCGACTACACGTTCGGTGTCTGGAAGGACGATGTGCTTTCGCCGGTGGGCAAGGCCTATTTCGGCTTCACCGATGCAGAGCTGAAGGAGCTCGACCGCTTCGTGCGCGAGCATACGACGGAACGCTTCGGCCCCGTGCGTGCGGTGCGCGCCGACCGTGCGTTCGGCCTCGTTCTGGAAATCGCATTCGAGGGGCTGCAGCGCTCGAAGCGGCACAAGTCCGGCGTCGCCATGCGCTTCCCCCGCGTGCGCCGCATCCGCTGGGACAAGCCAAGCGCGGAGGCGGACACCCTGGAGAGTCTGGAGAAACTGCTGCCATAGCGGCGCCGCCTCTCCCTCCCCCTGCAAGGGGGGAGAAGTGGCTGGGCTACGCCGCCGCCTCGATCGCCTTCTCGCGGCCCTTCCAGCGCGCCTGAGCCATGACGCCGAAGATCGCCGCCTGCACGAGGCCCGATGCTATTGAGAGCAGGTGCGAGATCTGGTTGCCGCGCATATCGACGATGAAGAGTCCCACGCCCTCCCCGAGATTGGCGACATTGAGGATGGCTGGCCCCGCGAAGCACAGCAGCGCGATGGTCACCAACGCGCCGAAATCGCCGCGTCGCTGACGCGCACCGAGATGGAAGAAGGCGAAGATCGCGGTCTCGCGGAGCAGGAAGGCGAACGCGGCGAAACCGATCAGCGGTGAGACTTCGTCGCCCCGTTCCTGCGACATCGCGTACGCCGCCGCCACCCCGCACGCCGCGACGAAGGCGACGATCAGCCCCGTCAGCGACGCCGGCCAGAAGCGTCCCGCATCGCGTGACTTCTGCCGCGCCGCGAGCGCGCGCCAAGCGACAATGTCCTTGGGTTCCGCGAGGAGCGTGAAAAGTACGAGACCGTGCGTGACGAAATACGTCGTCGCCGCGCGCTGGAAAAACTCATCGCCCGCCCCGCCGAGCAACAGCGCCGGCGCCAACAGGAACAGCGGGAACCACAACGGATTTGCCGGCGCCTGCAGTTCCACGCGCATCAGCCGCCATGCGGTGACGATCGCCCACACCGCCAGCACGCACACGAAGGCGAACGCCAGCGCCTGCGCAGGAAACGTCGCGCCCCACCAGACGGTGGTTTCGGAGATCGGGCCCTCTGGATCGACGGCGCGCCGGAGCATGTCGAAGGTGCGGCCGCTGATGGCGCCGCCGGTCTGGAACGCCGCGATGCCGGCGAGGGTATAGACGAAGGAATCGACGCGCCCGTCGCCGCGCCCGCGCCGCACGGCGCCGAGACTGACGAACAACGCCACCGCGTGCGCGAAGACCCCGGTGACGACGAGACCCGCCGTCTGGAACGCTGTCTGCGTGAGACTTTCGGCGTGCGCGGTTCCAAGGCCGTAGGCCGCCGCGCAGATAAGGCCGCCATACCAGACATAAGCTGTCGCGCCGAAGAGCTTGCCGAACGTCATCGCCATCGGCGAGAGCGCCGACAGCCGCTGGAAGTCCCAGGTGCGCTCCTTGATCTCGTCGGAAACCGAACGCCCCGCCTTGTAGGAGCCCCACAACCCAACGATCACGCCGAACAGGAACTGCCCCGTGCCGGCGACTGCATTCGCCTTGTCGTCCACGCCGGCTGACAGCCAGGCAATGCCGAAGATAAGCGCGAGAACGCCTGTCATCAACACAATGCGCGACGGCGAAATCTCCAGCCAGAGATTGCGTTTGAACTCGGCGTTCATGCGCGACCTCCCTGTTGTGCAGCGAGATAGGCGTCTTCGAGGGAGACGCGCTCTTCTGCGAATGAAGCGACGAGGAAATTGTCCACCACAAGCGCGCGCAGGAGCGCCGCGTTCGCCTCCGCGCCGCCGTCGAGCGACACGAGCGCACCGGCGTCATCGGCGCTTTCGATCTGACGCACGCCGAGTGCGGCGAGCGCCGTCGGCAACCGCCCGTCGGGCCGCGCCAGTGAAAGGCGCACGCGCACCGCACCGCCCGCCGCCACCGGCCCGTCGCCGATCAGCGCGCCATCGCGCATCACCAGCATCGCGGTGGAATAGTCCTCGAGTTCCGAAAGAATGTGCGAGGAGACGATGATCGCCATGCCGCCCTTTGCAAGGCCGGTGATGAGATCCGACAGCGAGCGGCGCGCTTCGGGATCGAGGCCCGCCGCAGGCTCATCGAGCAGGAGCGCCGCCGGATCGTGGACGATGGTCTGTCCGATGGCGAGGCGCTGGCGAAGACCGCGCGACAATTCGCTCGCGCGGGATTTCAGGCGGTCTTCGAGGCCCACATGCGCCGCCGTCCGCTGCACCGCCTCGCGAGCCTTCGCGCCCGTCACGCGGCGCGCGTTAGCGGCGTAGATGAGGTTCTGTTCGACAGTGAGTTCATCGTAGAGACCGTAGAAGTCCGGCAGATAGCCGACCTTTTCATGCACGCGGCGCGGATCGTCCTGCGTGTCCACGCCGTCGATGCGAACGGTGCCGGAAAACGGGCGGTCGAGCGCGGCGAGGCAGCGCAACAGCGTCGTCTTGCCCGCGCCGTTCGGCCCGACGAGCGCCAGTACCTGGCCCCGTTCGGCGGTGAACCGGACGCCGCGCAGCGCGCGCTTCGTCGGGTAGTCGTAAACGACGTCTTCGACCTCGATCATGGACATGACGCTACAGCAATGTCCGCGGCGGAACCATGGCGCCGGTTCACCGCACCCGAAATTTCCGACACGGCGATTCCGCTGCGCGCGAATCCCCCCTAGACGGGTCGTCGGAGACATGCCCATGCCGACATCCGCCGCCCTTACCGAATTCACGCCCGAAGCGATCTGGGAGCGCTATGGGTCCGCTTTCATCGAAGGCGCGTTCAACATCATCGCCGCCTTCGCGATCCTCCTGGCTGGGGTGTGGATCACGCGCTGGCTGGCGGGAGCGGTGAAGCGGCTCGCGCAGAAGCATTCGCGCATCGACACCACGCTCGCGACCTTCTTCGCCTCCATCGTCCGCTATGCGCTGCTCGCCTTCGTCATAATCGCGGTGCTCGACCGCTTCGGCGTGCAGACGACGCAGATCATCGCCGTGCTGGGCGCGGCGACGCTGGCCATCGGTCTTGCCTTGCAGGGCACGCTCTCGAACGTGGCGGCGGGCGTCATGCTCATCCTGTTCCGGCCCTATCGCATCGGCGATTTCGTGGAGGTGGCGGGACAACGCGGCACGGTGCGCGACATCAATCTCTTCGTGACGGAACTGTCCACGCCGCAGAATGTGAAAGTGACGCTGCCGAACGGCCAGTGCTGGGGCGCGCCGATCCTGAACTACACATTCAACGGCACACGCATGATAGACATGACGTTTTCCGTCGCCTACGCCACCAACCTCGATGACGCCATCAAGGTCGTGCGCGATGTGATCGTCGCCGATCCGCGCGTGCTGGCCGATCCGGCGCCCTTCGTGAAGGTTTCTGCGCTGGGCGAGTACTCGGTGACGCTGCTTTCGCATGTATGGTGTCGCGCATCGGACGCCGTGCACATGCGCCTCGATCTGACGAAGGCGGTGAAGGAAGCGCTTGACGCCGCGGACATCGAAATCCCCTTCCCGACGGCGGTGTCATACGAGATAGCGTCCGTCGCGCCGCCCTCGCGCGAGGGACCGCGTCTCGCCGCGCAAACGGTTCCCGAACAGCGCGCCGCTCCATCAGGCGGCAGCGACTGACCCGCGCGGTCAAACCGGCAGATAGCGCAGCAGCGGCAGCACGAAGGACGCGATCAGCGGCCAGGAAAACCATGCCGTCGCCGTGACGCCCGCCATGCCGAAGAGCAGCACGAAGCCGTCGCGCGCCGTCATGCCGAGGCCGAACAGCACGATCGCCAGCGACGGAATCATCGGCGCGAACGGAATGAAGCCGAGCGGTATCGTAATCAGCGCCGCGCCGATGCAGGCGAGCGCAATGAGATTCACGAACGGTTGCAGGGCGAGAAAAGTCAGCCGCGGCTTCAGCAGCTTGTCGATGCGCCGCGCCCAGGGCCGGGCCGCGGTGACGCCCTTCACCACCAGCGTTCGAGACACCGTGGCGTCGAGCGCGCGCTTCGGCAGCCACGGCGTGCGCCGGCCGACCAGCATCTGCACGGCGATGAGAAATGTGAGCGCCGCCGTCGCCCAGGTCAGCCCCGGCACGGCGGTGATCGGAGAAATGGCGATGAGCCCGACCAGCAGCAGGAGCGGCCCGTAGGAGCGCCGCCCGACCGTGGCCAAGAGCTCGCGCACCGTCACCTCGTCCTTGGCGAGCGGATTGAGCGCGCAGTCCACCTGCCCGCAGATATTGTCGAGCAGGCTGTCGATGTTCTCGACCTTGCGCATCTTGCGCGGACCGACCAAGGCGGGCTCCGTTGCGGCGGTATGCGGCGGGGCGACACTCATAGACCGAACTCCCGGCTTGCGCACATGCCCCAGTGCTGCGCGCAATGGGCGCCGGGCCGGCAAGGAGGAAACAATGCGCGCCTTTCCTGAAGGTTTCGTTTGGGGCGCAGCGACCGCGGCCCACCAGGTCGAAGGCGGCAACAGCAGCAGCGACTGCTGGGCGCTGGAGCACGCCAACCCCTCCGTCTTCGCCGAACCCTCCGGGGACGCCATCGACCAGTACGGACGCTACGCCGACGATCTCGCGATCCTCGCGGCGCTGGGGCTGAACGCCTACCGCTTCTCCATCGAGTGGGCGCGGGTGGAGCCGGAGGAAGGCGTCATCTCCATGGCCGCGCTCGATCACTACAAGCGCCTCATCGAAGCGTGCTGGACGCGCGGCCTCGAACCGAGCGCGACGCTGCATCACTTCACCACGCCGCGCTGGATGGCGCGCCAGGGCGGCTGGACCTCGCCGAAGATTGCGGACGCGTTCGCGCGCTATTGCGGCGTCGTGGCCGAGCATGTGGGCGACGATCTCGCCAGCGCCGCCACGATCAACGAGATAAACATCCCCGCCCTCGTGCGCCGGTCGCGCATGCTGCCGGACTTCTCCGAAGCGCACCGCAAGGCCGCACGCGAGGCGCTGGGCGCGGAGCCCGAAGTGTTCTTCATGTTTGCCGGAACCGAAGGCTATGCTGAGCGCGCCATCGACGCGCACCGGAAGGCGCGCGAGGCGATCGACGCGGCCTCGCCCGATCTCGCCGTCGGCATGACGATCTCGATCCAGGAAGAAGTATCCGAGGACGACGACAATGCGCGCGCCGCGCTGAAGGAACGCCGCGCCGCGATCTACGATCCCTTCTACGATGCCGCTCAGGACGACGACTTCGTCGGCGTACAGACCTATACGCGCATGATGACGTTCCGCGACGGCCGCACGGGCCGGCCAAAGGGGGCGGAAAAGACAGCGATGGGTTATGAGTATCGCCCGCAGGCGCTCGCCGCCGCGTGCCGCGATGCGGCGGCGAAGACGGGCGTGCCCATCCTCATCACCGAGAGCGGCTATTCCGGCGCCGATGCGCGCCGCTGCCATTTCATCCAGGGCGCACTGGAAGGCGTGCACAAGGCCATCGCCGACGGCGTCGACATTCGCGGCTACTATTACTGGTCGGCCTTCGACAATTTCGAATGGATGAGCGGCTACGGCCAGAAGTTCGGCATCATCGCCGTCGACCGCACGACGCAGAAGCGTCTCGTGAAGCCGAGCGCCGCGCTCCTCGGCGCCATCGCCACGGCCAATGCGCTCGACGTGGAGGAAGGCGAGACGGTGGTGCTCAGCGAAACCGGCGCGCCCGTAGGCACTGGATAATTCGCATGGTACGCCCCCGCCGATGAACGCCGTCGATCCCGCCGTCGTCGCGGAGCGTCGCTTCGCGGCATCGCTGCCTCTGCCCTATCTGCGTTACCGCTGGCTGCGCTGGCGCCAGAAGCGCGCGCGCGCGAAGACCGATCCGCCGCGCATTGCGCCGCGCACGGACGGGCTTCTGATGGAGGTCGACGAGGCCGACGTCATCGATTTCAACCTCCGCCACTTCGGCGCATGGGAGCCTGCGCTTGGCGCGCTGATCGCCGCGCATCTCAAACCCGGCGACCGCGCCGTCGACATCGGCGCCAATATCGGTGCGCACACGCTGACCATGGCGAAGGCCGTCGGCGCGGGCGGCCTCGTCACCGCGATCGAACCCGGCAAGACCACCGCCGCGCGTCTGCGGCGCAATGTAGAGATCAATGCGCTGACGCAGGTGAAGGTGCTCGAAGTCGCAGCCTCCGACGCAGCGGGCCGTGCATCGCTCTTCGCCGGCCCCGACGGCACGCGCGGACGCGCGACGATGGATGCGGAGGTGGCCGGCGTCGGCAAAAGCGCGGAGATCGAGACGATCGTCGCAGCGGACGCCTGCGCGCCGGAGGACTGGAAGCGCACCCGGCTGATGAAGATCGACGTGGAGCGCGCGGAGGACAAGGTGCTGCGCGGACTCGGGTCCATTCTGTCCTTGCTACCCGACGATGCGGTCTTGATCGTGGAAACGGAACCGCAACTGCTCGTGCGCCGCGGCGCACCGATAGAAACGCTTGTCGCCCCGCTGCTCGACCGGGGCGCACGCTTTCACGCACTCGAGCAGCACGCCGACCTTAAGTCGATGATGCGGCCGCTGCGCTATACCCTGACAGCGGTGGAGCCGAAGGAAGTTCAAAGCACTTCGCACACGGACTTCGTGATCGCGCGGCCCGAGGTGATCGCGACATTGAAGATGTGACGCCCTTCTCCCCCGCGAGGGGGAGAAGGGAGATTACTTCACGGGCGCAAACGCCTTGTTCATGTCCCGCGGCAGTTCCCGCTCCACATAGCGCTTCAGCTGCAGCGTCACGTCATCCGCATTGCCGGCGAGCGTTGCGGGCGCGATCGGCAGGCCGACCTTCAGCGTGAAGAGTTTGCCCTTCTTGTTGAGCAGTTCGTGGAACAGGGTGATGTCGCGCAGCTCCGGCGAAATGCCGTTGAAGGTGTGGAAGAAGAACGGATAGGGCCCGTCCACCCAGATCGGGATCACCGGCGCATTGTGCTTGCGCGCGAGCGACACGGCGGACGGCTCCCACGGCGGATCCTGGATCTCGCCGTCGATGATGCGCGCGAGTTTTCCCGCCGGGAAAATCATCACCGGGCGTTCGTCGGCGAAGGCCTGGTGCGCGGCGCGCAGCGTTTGCTTCGTCTTCTCGATGGTGCGCTTGGCCGTCACCCACTCCACCGCGACAAGCGTTTCGTGGAAGCGCGGACACACGCGGTGCGCATCGGCGTTGGCGAAGAAGATCACGTCCGGCCGGGTGCGTTTGAGCGCGTCGTACATGGCCACGCCATCAGCGATGCCGGTGGGATGGTTGGCGACAATCACGCAGCGCCCATTCTTCGGGATGCGTTCCTCGCCGCGCAGATCGATGCGGACGCTGAGCAGCTTCGAGATGTGTTCCATGGCCTCGCGCCCGCCGAGCGGGGCGATGTCATCGGCCATGCGGCGCGCCTCCTTGTAGTGCAGCGCCCGGTAGAGCGCAGGCTTCACCACCGGCCAGGACGGTCCGTTCGCCAGCTTTGGCGCGCGCTCTTCTATGAGAATGTCGACGATGTGCTTGTCGGCGGATGCAGGCTCGGGTGTTTCGCCTCTCATGGGGACTTCCGCTGTTGTCTCGGCGGCGGAAGAGACCACGCGCCGCGCCCGCTGGGAAGCGGTTGCGCGCGACGCTTGCGATTCCCGCCCGGAGAGGCTTTCTGGCGACTGCAGGGACTGGGGCCGGCATCCCCGGAGGGAAGTTTGAACGAAGCTATTCGCCGCGTGCGACGCCCCGGACTGCTCGTCGTCATGGCGGGCATGGCCCTTGTGAGCGCACTCGCCGCCGGTGGGGGGCTGTTCAGCCGCCATCAGGCGCAGTTGGCGGGGCCGGTGATCCTGGTGGCCGGCACGGAAACCATGGAAGACGCCCTGCTCGACGCCCCTTGGCTCGGCCCCGAAAACGGCGGCCCTGTGGTTTGGGCGCTGACGAAGGCCGACTGCGCAGACTGCGGCGCACTGCCTCCGACGGAAGTCGCCGCGCTCGCAGAGGAAGAGATCGACGTGCGCGTGGTCGCGGTGGCGGCGCGCGACGGCGCCGGCGCCAACGCGCTCGACAGCGCCGCAAGCCTCGCCCACGCCCGAGACTGGAACACCCTGCGCGACTGGTCGAAGCACGCGCCGCTTGAACTCACCACCACCGACAGCGCCGCGCGCGAAGGCTACGCCGAGTGGGGTCGCGCGTCCTACGACCGCGTGGCGGCGGTGCTGCGTGAAAACGGCGTCGAGCCCAAGCTGCCGATCCTCATCTGGCGGCGCGGACCGGAATGGCGCGTGGTGACCAACGGCAATCGCACCTCGCTCGACCAGGTGCGGCGCGACCTCGCGCTGGAGAGCTGACCGGCGTTCATGGGGCAGGTGCTGGACCTATACCGCGCGCGCGTCGTGGCCGGCGCCATCGAAGCCGACGACGCGCAGCAGCGTGCGGCGGTGCGCCTTGATGCCCTTGCAGAAGCGCTTGCCGCGTGGAAGCCTGGCGGCTTCCTCCGCAAGGCGTCACCCACACCGAGGGGCGTCTATCTCTGGGGCGCCGTCGGTCGCGGCAAGTCGATGCTGATGGACCTCTTCTTCGAAGCGGCGCCCGTGAAGCAGAAGCGCCGCGTGCACTTCCACGAGTTCATGCTGTCCCAGCACGCCTTCATGCGCGAGGCGCGCAAACGGCGTGACGACGGCAATGACGCGCTGATCACGGCGGCGGCAAACGCGGTGGCCGACAGCGCACGCCTGCTGTGCTTCGACGAGTTCGCCGTCAGCGACATCGCCGACGCGATGATTCTCGGGCGCCTGTTCGAGCGTCTGCTCGGCATGGGCGTGGTGGTGGTGGCCACCTCCAACCGCCCGCCGCGCGATCTCTACAAGAACGGACTCAACCGTCAGCTTTTCCTGCCCTTCATCGATCTCATCGAAGCGCGCTTCGATGTCGTGGAGATCGCCGCCGCACGCGACTACCGGCTCGAGCGGCTGATGGCGGCGCCGGTCTATTACGCGCCGCTCGGCCCCGCCGCGGAAGAAGCGCTCGACGCGGCATGGGACCGGCTCACCGTCAACGCCGCGCCGCATCCGGTGACGCTCGAAGTGCAGGGGCGCAGGCTCGTCATCGACCGCGCAGCGGCAGGCTGCGCCCGGCTCACGTTCGAGGAGCTGTGCGCGCGGCCGCTCGGCGCCGCCGACTATCTCGAAATCGCGGAACGATTCCACACGCTGATCCTCGAAAACATCCCGAAGCTCTCGCCGTCCATGCGTGAGGAGGCCGCGCGGTTCCGGGTGCTGATCGACGCGCTGTATGAGGCCAAGACAAAGCTCGTGGCGTCCGCCGACGCGTTGCCTGAAGCGCTTTATCCCGCCGGCGACATGAGCTTCGAGTTCGAACGCACCGTATCGCGGCTGATGGAGATGCGGTCGGCGGACTATCTCGCCCTGCCCCGGCGGGACCGGGATTTCAGGGACGCGATCGTGGATGCGTGACGGGCAGCGTCTCGTCTGTTCGTCGATCAGATCAGCCAGGTCACGGGATTTTCGATCACCTTGGTGTCCGCCGCCTTGAGGTAGCCGAAGCCGCAGCGCACCGCGACCCACACAAGGATCACCGCCTTGGCGATGAACAGCACGGCGGGCCCCAGAAACGGAATGAGCCCGATGATCAGGCCCACCAGTGAAACCAGCAGCCATCCGACGGCGCCGATGATCAATGTGCGCAAGGCGAACTCGAAGTGCGAGCGCGCCCAGAAAACGCCCTCGTCGCGCTTCGACGCGGACACGACGAGCGCCGCGACGCCGAGGCCCATGCCGATCCAGTCCACGAACTGGTTGCCGAACAGCATGATCGCGAAGGACGCGATGGACAGGCCATAGACGAGCGACACCTGCGCCTTCGGATCGCGCGGATCGAACAGCGGCTTCTTCTCCTTGAGCCGCTTGAAGGGCGTCACATTGTTGAGATCGTTCACCCGCGTCCCTCAGAGATTCAGCAATGACGGATCGCCGCCCTGCGCCGTGATGTTCACCGTCACCGTCTTCTCCGTGGCCATGCGCGGCAGATAGTGCGGCCCGCCGGCCTTCGGCCCCGTACCGGAAAGCCCGAGACCGCCGAACGGCTGCACGCCCACCACGGCGCCGATGATCGAGCGGTTCACATAGGTATTCCCCGCCGGAACGGAAGACTGCACCGCTTCTGCGAAGCTTTCGAGACGGGAGTGGACGCCGAGCGTCAGCCCATACCCTTTCCGCGCCAGCGCGGCGCCGACCTTGGCGATCTCCGCCGGCGTATAGCGGATGACGTGCAGCACCGGCCCGAAGATCTCGCGGTCGATGCCGTCGAGCGAGGCCAGCTCCACGATGGCGGGGCCGAAATAGGAGCCGTCGAGCCCGTCCACACTGCGCTGCGCGAGCACCTTCGCACTCCGGCGCATCTCACCCATGTGCTTGTCGAGCATGGCGCGCGCGTCCGCGTCGATCACCGGCCCCACATCGGTGCGCGCGTCAGCGGGATCGCCGATGCGCAGCTCGTCGAGGGCGCCGATGAGCTTTTCGATGATGAGGTCCGCCGTGTCGTGCGGCAGGAAGAGAAGGCGCAGGGCCGAGCAGCGTTGCCCGGCCGAGCCGAACGCCGAGAGGATCGCATCGTCGACGACCTGCTCGGCGAGCGCCGTCGTATCGACGAACATGCCGTTCAGGCCCCCCGTCTCGGCGATCAGCACCGGGATGGCGCCCTGCCGGTTCGCAAGCGTGCGGTTGATGCGCTTGGCGGTTTCGGTGGAGCCGGTGAAGACGACGCCGCACACGCGCTCGTCCTCCGTCAGCGCCGCGCCGACAGTTTCGCCGGGGCCCGGCGTCAGATGCAGCACGTTCTTCGGCAGGCCCGCTTCGAGAAAGAGGCGCACCGCTTCGGCCGCGATGATGGGCGTCTGCTCCGCGGGCTTGGCGATGACGGTGTTGCCCGCAGCCAGCGCGGCGGCGATCTGCCCTGTGAAAATCGCGAGCGGGAAATTCCACGGACTGATGCAGGCGAAGACACCGCGCCCGGTGAGTTCGAGGGCGTTCGTTTCTCCCGCCGGTCCCGGCAGGCGAAGCGCGCCGCCGAAATGCCGTTCGGCCTCGGCGGCGTAGTAGCGGCAGAAGTCGACCGCCTCGCGCACTTCGTCGATGCCGTCCTGGAAGGTACGCCCCGCCTCGCGTGCGATCAGCGCGATCAGGTGATCGGCGTTGTTCTCCAGCGCATCCGCCATCGCGCGCAGGTGCTGCGCGCGCGCGGCGCCGCCCAGCGCATTCCACGCCGGCTGCGCCGTTTCCGCCGAAGCAATCGCTGCGCGCACCTGCGCGACGCTTGCGTCGATCGCCGTGCCGATCGTCCGGGCGGATGCAGCCGGCGCCTTGCGGACGCTGCTCGCGGCGTCCTTGTCCGCGGCCTTCGCCGCGACGCCGTCGATGATCGGACCGGCGACGAACTGCATCGCGTCGATCTTCGCGACCGCCGCTTCGAACGCCGCGCGATCGGCGGCGATGGAGAGGTCACGTCCCGTTGAGTTGCGGCGGCTGGCCCCGAAGAGGCCGCCCGGCAGCGGCAGGCGCGGATGACGGCGCGGCGCGGCCTCCACCAGCGTGACGGGATCGGCGGCGACGAGATCGGGCGATACATCGTCGTCGAGGAAGGAATGCACGAAGGACGTGTTCGCGCCGTTCTCCAGGAGACGCCGCACGAGATAGGGCAACAGGTCCTCATGCCCGCCCACCGGCGCGTAGACGCGGACAGGCGCCGCAAACTCGGCCGCCGCGTAGAGCGCCTCCCCCATGCCGTGCAGACGCTGGAATTCGTACTCCTTGAAACGGCGCGCCTCCGCCATCCGCTTCACCGCCACGGCGGTATGGGCGTTGTGCGTGGCGAATTGCGGATAGATGTGCCCGCCGGCGCCGAGGAGATCGTCCGCGCAGACGAGATAGCTCAGATCAGTCGCGTGCTTGGTGGTGAACACCGGATAGTCCGCGCGGCCGTTCACCTGCGCGCGCTTGATCTCGCCGTCCCAGTACGCGCCCTTCACGAGCCGCGCCATGATCCGCATCTTCCGCGTGCGGGCGAGATCACCGATCATCGCGATCGCGGCGCGCGCGCGCTTCTGGTAGGCCTGCACGGCGAGGCCGAGTCCGCTCCAGCCTTTCAGCGACGGTTCAGACGCAAGGCGGTCCAGAATCTTGAGCGAGATGACGAGACGCTCGGTCTCCTCTGCATCGAGGCACAGATTGATGTCGGCGGACTTCGCGATCCTGCACAGTTCGAGCACGTCGCCGTAAAGCTCCGCAAAGACGCGTTCTTCATTGCGCGCCTCGTAGCGCGGATGCAGCGCGGACAGCTTCACCGAAATGCCCGAACGCGCTTCCGGTGCGCCGCCGCCGTCGGCGCCGACGGCGCGGATCGAGTTGGCGTAGCTTTCGAGATAGCGCTTGGCGTCGGCCGCCGTGCGGGCGCCTTCGCCGAGCATGTCGAAGGAGAAGAAGGACGCCTCGCCCGCCTTCACGAATCCGCGACCGCGCTTGATCGCGCCATCGATGTCGCGGCCCAGCACGAACTGTTCGCCGAGGATGCGCATGGCCTGCATCGCGCCGGCGCGCACCACAGGCTCTCCCGCGCGGGAGACGAAACGCTTCATGAAGCCGGAGAAATCGCCCTTCAGGTCCTCCGAAAGCGACACCACGCGCCCCGTCAGCATCAGGCCCCAGGTGCCGGCGTTCACGAGCCACGAATCGGAGTGCCCCAGATGTTCGGACCATTTGCCGGACTTGATCTTCTCCGCGATGAGGCGGTCGGCGGTGTCGTCGTCGGGCACGCGCAGGAGCGCTTCGGCGAGGCACATGAGCGCGAGGCCCTCGGCGTTCGAAAGCCCGAACTCCTCGAGGAAGCTCTCCATCACGCCCTTGCGGCGCTTCAGCGCCCGCGCCTTGCGCACCACGGCGCGCGCTTCGGCCTCGACGCCCGCGCGCGCAGCGCCGTCCAGCGGCGACGCCGCGAGCAGCGCCGCCAGCGAAGCATCCTCCGGCGCATAGCGTCCGGCGTCGAGGGCGTCCCAGTTGTGCGTCAGCGGCGACATCATCGCGATCCTAAGGTTGTGCGGAAGCTTCCCCTTGCCTCACAACGACGCCGTCGTCACCAGCCGTTCATCGGCGCGCCTGCAGCAATGTCACGTCGTCCAGCGCGACTTCGAGACGCAGATAATCGGCGCTCGTTCGGCGCGAGGCGGAAAACGCTCGCCGGCGGACAAGAAGCTTCACGCTCTCGCCGTCCGGGCGCGCGCTCAGCCAGGCATGCAGGTCACGGACGGTATCGAAACGGCGTCCATTTACGTCATCGATCATGTCACCGACGCGCAATCCCGCGAGCTCGGCCGCTTCGCCCCGCTTGATGTGGATGATCTGCAGGGCGGGCATCGAGCTCGCTTCGGCGTCCGCCATGTCCTGTTCGTCGATCAGCATGCCCGACACAACGACCGCCTCTTTCATCAGCGGCGACTGCGAGGCGATGACGGGCGCGTCGATCTCGGTCTCGACGCCGTTGCGACGCACCGCAAGGCGTACGCTTTTCTGGCGCCCGCGCAGTGCGGTCATCAGGTCGGGAACGCCTTCAAAACGGGGGCCGCCCGCGAGCCCGAGAACGACATCGCCGCCCTTCAACGGATAGTCCGCCGGCGCGTTCGGAAACGCGCGCGCAACCGTCAGCGTTTCGCTGGTGGCGCTGCGAAGCCAGTAGACCGGCAAGTTCGGCAGTGTGGGATCGAGGCCGTTCTTCAGCGAATCGATGATCGGGCAGACATGTCTCATGGGCACGGCGAAGCCGAGGCCACCGCCGCTGGTCGCGGTGCTGATGCCGATCACTTGGCCGGCATCGACCGACAGCAAGGCGCCTCCCGAGTTTCCGGGATTCAGGCTCGCGTCCAGCTGCACATATTCTTGATTGCCGAGCGTGCGAATGCTCGAGACGATCCCCCGTGTCGCCGTGAAATTCAGCTCCCGCGGATGGCCGTATGCGACCACCGGCGAGCCTTGCACGACTTTTTGCGTGCAACCGAGTCGCGCCTGTGTCGCGGTCGTCGGGACTTTGTCCGGCGGCAGACGCAGCACCGCAACGTCGAGGTGATTGTCGACGTAGATTCGCTCAACCGGGAGCCACACCGACTCGGCGTCGCCGAACGCCACTTCGACAGTCGCAGGCGAACTCTGCGCGACGTGCGCGTTGGTGAGAATCCAGCCCCTGCCCTTGTCGATGAAAAATCCCGTACCCTGCCCGGTGCCGAAGCGGTCCGCGCCCAGCGGCCAGATCACGGTCGAGCGCACTTTCACGGTGTAGTTCTGCGCGTCGCGCAGCATGGCGCTCATGTCCGGCTCCGCGGCGCGCGGCGGCGTTCGCCTCGGCTGCGCCCATGCCGTAGTGGCGCACAAGACCATCGCCGCAGCCAACACCAGACGCATCACCGCCAACCCACCCTCCATCGCAATCGAGCCGCCGGAATTTGGCCGCAGGGGCAGGAGATGTCACGTTCTATCGGCGGCCGCCCGCGTGCCCGTCCGGTGCGGCGAACGGCGGCGCGTGACTTGGCGCGTGGGCGCCCCTATACCGCCCCTTCTCCAGACGGCCCAGAAATGACCCAACAGGATCGACCGTTGATTCCCGCCGCCCCGGACCAGGACCCCACCCGACTCATGCTCGTGACCGACGCGTGGGAGCCGCAGGTCAATGGCGTGGTGCGCACGCTGTCGCGCGTCATCAAGGAACTGCGCGAGATGGGCGTGGAGGTTGAGGTCGTCTCGCCGAGCGACGGCTACAAGACCATGCCGCTCATCACCTACGAGGAGATCAAGCTGGCCATCGGCGCACGCGACGATGTGGAAGAGCGCTTCAAGGCCTTCGCGCCGGACGCCGTGCACATCGCCACCGAAGGCACGCTGGGCTGGGACGCGCGCCATATCTGCCTCGACTACAAGTTTCCGTTCACGACAAGCTATCACACGCAATTCCCGGAATATGTGCACGCGCGGTTCTGGTGGATTCCGACATGGGCGGGCTACGCCTACATGCGCGCCTTCCACAACAAGAGCGGCCGCGTGATGGTGGCCACGCCGTCGATGATGGAGCGTCTGGAATCGCGCGGGATGAAGAACATCACGGCGTGGAGCCGCGGCGTCGATACGGAGCTCTTCCATCCCTCCAAGCGCGGCATCGACGGCGGCGTGTACAAGGACCTTCCGAAACCTGTCTGGGCCTATGTCGGCCGCGTCGCGGTGGAAAAGAACATCGAGGCGTTCCTGAAGCTCGATCTGCCGGGCACGAAAGTGGTCGTCGGGGGCGGGCCGCTTCTGGAAGAGCTGCAGACAAAATATCCCGACGCAAAGTTCACCGGCCCGAAATTCGGCGACGAGCTGGCGCAGCATTATGCGGATGCGGATGTTTTCGTCTTCCCGAGCTTCACCGATACTTTCGGTCTGGTGATCCTGGAAGCAATGGCCGCGGGCACGCCGGTGGCGGGCTTCATGGCGCCGGGTCCGAAGGACATCATCCCCGGTTCGGGCGCGGGCGCCGTGAACGACGATCTCAAGATCGCGTGCATGGAAGCCTTGAAGTGCGATCGCGAGACGACACGGAAATACGCGGAGAAATTCTCGTGGCGCGCCTGCGCGGAGGATTTCCTGCGCAATCTGCAGCCGCTGCCGAAACCTGAGAAAGTCCGCTTCTGGCGCCGCCTGCGCGCGCTGCGCAAGAAGAAGCCAAAGCCCGTCGCGCCCGGCGGAATCTTCCCCGGCGGTTCCGCGCCGCCGCCGCAGGCGCCCTAGCGGCCCCGAAGGCCTGCCCGCACGCCTACCAGCGGATGTTCTTGCGCAGGTTGTAGCGCAGCCAGATCGCGAAGCCGTTGAGCAGGAGCGTCACAAACAGCAGCACCGCGCCGGCGGCGGCCGCGTTCTCGAGGAATTCCTTTTCCGGACGGCTCGTCCAGTTGAACATCTGGATCGGCAGCACGGTGAAGGACTGCGACAGCCAGCCCTGCCCGTCCGGCGCCCACGGCAGCCAGCTCAGGAACATGTCCGTCGTCGTGATCGTCGATTCATTGCCGGCTGCGTCATAGTAGGCGTGGCCGACTTCGCCCGGCGTCACGAAGGGCAGGAAAGCCACGAAGGTCAGCGCGCCGACGAGGATCAGCGGCGCTGTCTCGCCGATGGCGCGCGAGAGCGCGATGATCACGCCGGTGATGATGCCCGGCGTCGCGTAGGGCACGACGTGATGAGAGGTCGCCTGCCACTTCGATGCGCCGATCGACAGAGCCGCTTCGCGAATGCCCGCGGGCACTGCGCGCACCGCTTCGCGCGTCGCAACGATCACGACCGGCAGCACAAGCAACGCCAGCGTCAGCCCCGATGTCAGAATCGTCTGCCCGAACATCGCGCTGTTCGCGCCGAGTCCATAGACGAAGAGACCCAGCGCCAGCAGGCCGTAAATGATCGAAGGCACGCCGGCGAGATTGTTCACCGTCACTTCGATGACGGACGTCACGGGGTTCTTGCCTGCGTATTCCTCGAGATAGACGCCCGCCATCACGCCCACGGGAATGGCGATCGCTGCCGTCGTGAAGATGACGAGGAGTGAACCGACCCAGGCCGAGAGAATGCCCGCTTCGGCGGCGCTGGAGGCAGGGAAGCTGGTCAAGAAGCGAAGATCGAGCTTCGGCAGGCCGGTGTGCAGGAGATCGAACACGAGGGCTGCAAGCACGACGAGGCCGAGCATCGTCGCGAGGATGCCCCACACCGTGAAGCTGCGGTCGAAGAATTTGCGGCGCGCCAGCCCCGGCGGTGCGCGGAAAGGATCGGCGGCTTCGTCAGTGACGGCCATGTCAGTATGCCTCGCGATAGCGTCGCTGCAGCCAGAACGCGATGAGATTGAACGCCAGCGTCACCGCGAGGAGCGCGAAGCCCGCCGCGAAGATCGAATAGTATTCGATGGTGCCCACCGCGACGTCGCCGATGGCGACCTGCGCGATGTAGGCCGTGACGGTGGCGGCGGACTCGGTGGGGTCGAACGTGAAATTCGGCTGCTGGCCGCCGGCGATGGCGACGATCATCGTTTCGCCAACCGCGCGCGACATACCCAGCACCAACGCGCCGGAAATCCCGGAGATCGCCGCCGGCAGCACGACATTCATCGAGGTTTCGAGCCGCGTCGCCCCCATGGCGAGCGAGCCTTCCCGAAGCGACGCCGGCACGGCGCGCATGGCGTCCTCCGAAAGCGAGGCGATGTAGGGCACGATGAGAATGCCGATGACGAGACCCGCAGACAGCATATTGAACGTCGGCAGATCGGGCAGGATCGTTGCGCGCAGGAACGGGGTGACGAGCGTGAGCGCAAAATAGCCGTAGATCACGGTCGGCACCGCCGCGAGCAGTTCGAGCACCGGCTTCACCGTCTCACGCGTGCGCGGCGAAGCGAACTCGGAGAGATAGATCGCCGCCACGAGCCCGACCGGCACAGCGAACGAGAGCGCCACCAATGTCGTGAGGAAGGTGCCCGCCAGCAACGGCGCAATGCCGTAGCGCGGATTCTGGAACAGCGGCGACCAGACGGTGTCCGTCAGGAAGTCGATCACCGACACCCGCGAGAAGAAGATCGCGGATTCCTTCAGCAGCGTGAACACGATCGCGATCGTGATGAACACGGCCGCCGCTGCGGAGAGGAAGAGCGCGCCCTCGATCAGGCGCTCGCCGTAGCGAGGCCGCTTGACCGTGAAGTCGCGGGTGATCGGCGTGGCCACGACGGCTCTCCCGGTATCGCGTTACTCGGATTTCGTCTCGGGCGCGGCGACCAGCGGGCGCGCAAGGATTTCGCTGATGGTCGCGCCGACCGACTGGTGCCCGCCGAATGCGGTGCCGATGCGACGATCGGTGATGCGCTTGTCCAGCTCGGCGTAGGATTCCGCCGGCAACGGCACATAGCCGACCTGCGTGGCGAAACGGGCGCCGCCGGTGACGTAGAAGTCCATGAACATGCGCACAGGCGCGAGTTCGAGCGCATCGGCGTTCAGATAGAGGAACACAGGACGCGCGAGCGGTTGGTACGCACCGGCGATAACCGTTTCAGTGGACGGCGCCACGGGCGGCTTGCCATCATGGCTGATCGTCAGCGCGCGCACGCGCGATGTATTGCCCTGCAGATAGGCCATGCCGAAATAGCCCATCGACCCGCGATCGCCGGAGACGCCCTGCACGGTGACGTTGTCATCTTCCGTGGGCGTGTAGTCGGTACGCGAGGACTTCGCCTTTCCGACGACTGCTTCGGTGAAATAGTCGAACGTGCCCGAGGCCGTGCCTGCGCCGTAGAGTTTCAGCGGCATGTTCGGGAACGACGGGTTGATCTGGTTCCAGTTCGTGATCTTGCCTTCGGCGGCGGGCTCCCACGCCTTCTTCAGTTCAGCGGACGTGATCGAGGTGACAGGGTTGTCAGGATGCACGACGACCGTCAGCGCGTCGAACGCGATGGGAATTTCGATGAACTTCACGCCGGCGGCGGCGCAGGCTTCCATTTCCGACTGCAGGATGGGACGAGACGCGCCCTGTATGTGCGTTTCGCCGCGGCAGAATTTGCGGAAGCCGCCGCCCGTGCCGGATTCCGCGACGGTGACGCGCGCGCGTCCCTTCTGCTGCGCCTGGAAGGCTTCACCCGCAGCCTCGGAGATCGGAAACACCGTCGACGAACCGTCGACGACCACGGTGAACACGCCGGCTTTCGCAGCGCTGTTCTTCGGCGCGCCGCCATCGCCGCACGCGGCGAGGAAGCTCACGACGAGCGCGCAGGCAGCGCCCTTTGCGGCGACGGCAAGGAACTTGTTCGGCAAATCTGCCCCCATCTGAGGTCGGCGCTCCGGGAATCACGCGGGCGCTCATCGCGACGCGCGATCCGATAGGGAGCGCACGCAACGGTCGCGTGAATGTTTTGTGACAGTTTGGTGACAGTCGGACGCCACGTCCGCCGCTGCGCCTTGCGCGCCAAGTGTTTTCGGTTTCGCGGCGCCGGACTGGCGATGGCGTCGCACGGGCCTGGCGGGCAATGTTCGGCGCGTCAGCGGGCCGTTTACGGAACAGCAACCAATTTCCCGCGCCGAACCCTTGGCGGCCATGGGCGGGAGTACATCCATCAACGGCGAAAATTCCCCTTTACAAGGGGGTCCAACAACCCTATCTGCCCCGCTCACCGGCGGACCTGGAAACAGCGTCCACTAACGCTCCCCTCGGCCCAGGCCACACGGGGGACCGACTTCAGGCGTGAAAGCCTGCGGCACGGCCTCCCGGCGTAAGCTCCCGTCTCCGGACGGCGAAGGAAGCGGACCTGACATTAGGCATGTCCGACTAACGCCGGCCTGGGTTCAACATCGTCCCACACGACAGGACAGTCGCGTCCGTGGGGCTTCGAGGTTTATGGGGGCTGCCGGATGGATCACATCCAGTCGCTGATTTTCCCGTCGCCGTCGGACGCTGTCCGCACGCTCGCGCCCGAAGGGCCGCTGGCGATCGCGCGTCCGCACCGGGTGAAAGCCGCGGGCGCTTGGTTCCGCGAGAATTTTCCGGGCGAAATCTTTTACGCCGTGAAGGCCAATCCCTCCCCTTGGGTGCTCGATGCGCTCTGGGAATCGGGCGTGCGCGGCTTCGACGTCGCGTCGGAAGCGGAGGTGCGTCTCATCTCTGAGCGCTTCGGCAAGGACGCCAAGCTCGCCTTCATGCATCCCGTGAAGTCGCGCCGCGCGATCGGCCGCGCCTATCTCGATCACGGCGTGCGCACCTTTGTGCTCGACACCGAGGAAGAGCTCCAGAAGATCCTCGTCGAAACCAACGGCGCGAAGGACCTCACGCTGATGGTCCGCCTCGCCGTCTCCAATGACGGCGCCTCGCTTCCGCTCGCCTCGAAGTTCGGCGCCTCGGCGCAGGACGCGCCGGAGCTGCTGCGCAAGGCGCGCGGCGCGACGGAAGAGATGATGGGCATCTCCTTCCACGTCGGCTCGCAGTGCATGCGCCCGCTGGCGTTCAAGGCCGCCATGCTTGACGCCAATCGCGCGATCATCAAGGCGGGCGTCGTCGTCGACATCGTCGATGTGGGCGGCGGCTTCCCGGCGATCTATCCCGGCATGGAGCCGCCCGAGATGGGCGCCTACATGCGCGAGATCCGCACGACGTTCGAAGAGATGTTCGTCGCGCAGAACGCGGTCCTCTGGGCCGAACCCGGCCGCGCGCTCGTCGCGGAAGCGGGCTCGATCGTGACGCGCGTGGACCTGCGCAAGGGCGATGCGCTCTATCTGAACGACGGCGCCTACGGGAACCTGTTCGACGCGACGCATGTGCAGTGGCCGTTCCCGGTGAAGATGATCCGCGAGGGCGGCTCGCGCGCCAAGCTCGCGCCGTTCAAGTTCTACGGACCGACCTGCGATTCCATGGATGCGGCCCAGGGTCCGTTCATGCTGCCGGCGGACATCCGCGAAGGCGACCACGTCGAGATCGGCATGCTCGGCGCCTATGGCGTCGCCATGTCGACGGGCTTCAACGGCTTCGGCGACACCACGACCGTGGTGAGCGCGGATGCCCCGTGGCAGTCCATGTTTGTCGCCGAGGCAAAGCCGGAAGCGGCGCAGCAGGGCGTGGTCCGCCTCGCCGACCGCAAGCGCAAGCCGCGGAAATAGGATCGGCATGGAGCGGGGACCGCATCGTCCCCGCTCCGGCCACCTGATTGAATCCGACACATATTTCGGTCAAACCAACCCGGTCTCGCGTGCGGCGGAGCGTCCGCGAGGCCCGATCCCATACCGACGCCGCCGAATGCGACGAGGAGTCACGACGATGGCCAAGGCAAAGACCGCCGCCCCGAAAGCGAAAAAGCGCGACAACCGGAAAGCCGAACTGCTTTCCAGCCCTGTCGAGCATATCGACATCACGAGCTTTGACGCCCGCCCGATCATCGACGCCTGGGGCAAGATGAGCTTCACGAGCCGCGACGCCGCGCGCGCGGCGCAGATCCTGAACATGGCCCTGGAAGACAAGGCCTGCTCGACCTGGCTGATCATGGCCGGCTCGACGGGCGCGGGCGGCTGCCTGCACGTCTGGCGCGACATGGTCGAGTACAACATGGCCGACGCGATCGTCGCGACCGGCGCCTCGATCATCGACATGGATTTCCTCGAGGCCCTCGGCTTCAAGCACTACCAGGCGAAGGAAATCCCCGACGACAACACCCTGCGCTCGCTCTACATCGACCGCATCTACGACACCTATATCGACGAGGAAGAACTCCAGCACGTCGATCACACGATCTACGAGATCTGCGAGAGCCTCGAGCCGCGTCCCTACACCTCGCGCGAATTCATCTGGGAAATCGGCAAGTGGCTCGCCGCCGGCAACGCCAAGAAGAAGGATTCGCTGATCCAGCGCGCCTACGAAAAGGGCGTGCCGATCTTCGTGCCGGCGTTCTCCGATTGCTCGGCCGGCTTCGGCATCGTCAAGCACCAGGTCGAGCGTCGCAAGGCGAAGAAGCCCTATCTCACGATCGATTCCGGCGGCGATTTCCGCGAGCTGACGGAGATCAAGCTCGCCGCCGGCACCACCGCCCTCTTCATGGTCGGCGGCGGCGTGCCGAAGAACTTCGCGCAGGACACCGTCGTGTGCGCCGAGATCCTCGGCTACGAGGACGTCGAAATGCACAAGTACGCCGTGCAGATCACGGTGGCGGACGTGCGCGACGGCGCCTGCTCCTCGTCCACGCTCAAGGAAGCCGCGAGCTGGGGCAAGGTCGATACCGTCCACGAGCAGATGGTGTTCGCCGAAGCGACTTCCGTCGCGCCGATCATCGTCTCTGACGCGTATCACCGCGGCGCCTGGAAGAAGCGCAAGGCGCGCAACTGGGCGAAGCTGTTCAAGTAGGGCCGGCGCGCAGCGCAGAAAAAAGGAAGGCTGCTCTGAAAAGGGCGGCCTTCCCTACGCCGACTTCTTTTGCCCTTGCAGCCACATGTGCGTCGCCCAACGATCGCAGTAGTGGTCTAGAACGTCGTCGTCCGACATCTGCCGCACGGACTCGATTTCTGGCCAGTTCGCCATCAACTCTAACAATCGTTCGCGGCTGGTCTCTCTGTAGGCCCGATAGAAGAAATCAAAAGCGTCCAGCGGCGTCTTGATGCCCTTTGGGACAGGACGCAGGACGCCAAAGAAAGTGTCGGGTGAGGCGCGATAGACAGCCAATTCCTCTTCGGTAATCGGTGCGCTGTAAAGCGCATCTCCGCTGCCGTCATCGTGACGGATCGTGAGCACGACTTGTTTCCAGGACTCCATCAACAGCGCATCGACGACGACGCCGGTGCGATGCTCATTCGCTTCGGATGGAACGAGGTAGCGCGCGCCGATCCGGGGCCGATCACCGGCTCCCTCCGCTGCTAGGCGCTCTTCAGGCAGATCATCGCCAAACGTACTCGGAATCGAGGCGAAGTCGCGGACGGCGTAGAACACCTTCTCCGCTACGTCGTGCTTGCGTCTCGCTTTCACCGCCGACAGGATCGAGGTAAACGGCGCGCGCGGCATAAAATCGGGAATTTTGAACCCGTATGCGAGCGCGAAGTCCGGCACGGCGCGCTCGTTGTCAGCCCACACGCATGGCCGGTTGGTGACCAACACGTAAGCCGGCGGCGCGGGCTTTCCGCGTACGAACATATCGCGCTCAGCTTGCTCGACCTCGGCATCGAGCGCTGGCAACCATCCGGGATGGGCGTCTTCGTTGAGATACTCCGGCCGCGCGAGCTCAATGACCACAAACCGCTCATGCTCAGTCTTCTTCCTTAACGCATCCTCGAGTTTTGCGCGGATCGTAGGAGTCCGGGCGAGATCGGAGGCCTTGCCCGAGGTCGTCTTGAACGCCTTCGCCTCCACGGCGAGCGTTTTTCCGCTTTCACGATGCGTTGCAACAAACTCGACGTGCGAGCGCGTGATGTCGGTTTCGTCCTCCAACGCGATATCGAAGCCGGCCTTGGCGAACATGCCGACGACATGCGCCTCGTGAACCGCTCCCTCGAAATGGTCGTGACTTTTAAGGCGCGCGATCAGGCTCGCCTGAAGCTCGGAATTGTGGTCGATCAGGTATAGGTCGTACGCGAGATGCAAGTACGCCTTCACGGCGCCGGACATGTGCGCGTGATGGATAGATCCCGGTGGACCGGTCATGTTGGCGCGCTGAAACTCGCAAAGCCGCGTGTACCAGCGGAGCAGTGGATGCCGCTCGCCCTCGGGCTTCTTTAGTTCCGCCGTGCCCCAGTCGGGGCCGAGCGCTTTTTGAATGTAATAGAAGAGGAAGTCCTCGAACGTCTTCCACGATTTCGACCAATGCAGGCGGTTGCGAACTGCCACCAGCCGGTGCCCAGCGTGTTCAACGGAGATGATCGGAGCGCCAAGCCCCTGCATCTCGCGTCGCCGCTGCTCGCGTGCGTCGCGATTCAGCATCTGCTCATGCATCTGGCGCTCGATCTCGAGCGACACCGCGGTCGGCAGCATCGGCAGCGCACCCGGCGGCCCTGCAAAGCCCGACCGCGCCATGGCCTCTTCCAATGGGCTGGTCTTCAATACCGATCCGCAGCACTTTTTGTACTTCGCCCCGGAGCCACACGGGCACGGCGCATTCCTTCCAATCTTCGACATCCTCGTACTCAACGGCAGCGAATCGCTCGCATGTCGCTGATTGTGTCAGAGTGACTGCGACGTGACGACGCGCAGATGCAGCTCGTGCCAGCCCGTCTAAATCGGCACATATGTCAGCTTCAGCGCACCTTCTCCAATGCGCTCGCTCCCCACCAACCGAAACTTCGGCGTCATGCCAGCAAAGAACGGTTCGCCGCTCCCGAGCACCACGGGATGCAAAAAGACGTGATATTCATCGATCAGGCCGAGCTTCGCCAAGCTCGCCGCAAGCTTCGGCCCGCCGACTTCGATCTCGCCGTCTCGTTCAGCCTTCAGCTTGCGGATCGCCGATTCAACATCCTCGCTGATGAGCGTCGCGTTCGGGCCGACCTCCTTCAGCGACTTTGACACCACCCATTTCGGCAGCGCCCGCCACGCCTCCGCGAAGTCACGCAGCGCCTCTCGCGAACCGGCATGGTCCATCGCCGGATCGCCCTGAGCCCAATCATCGCCATCCCAGTAGCGCATGAGCTCATACAGGCGCGGCCCGTAGATGCTGCCCGCCGTCTTGCGCGTCTGCTCGATGAAGTAGCGGAAGAGCGCCGGATCCGGCGCGAACCTGTCGTAGTCGACGAAGCCGTCCAGCGACATGTTCATTCCGAAGACAAAAGTCGCCATGACTACCCCTTGTTCGCTTCCCAGAGCGCCAACTGCGCCGCGAAGGCGCGCTGATAGGCCGGTCGCGCTTCGGCGCGGGCGATATACGCCGTGAGTGATGGAAATTCCGCGAGAATGGGCCCGCCTTCCAGCCGTCGCAGGACGTGGACCATGATGATGTCCGCCGCACTGAAATCGCCGTCGAGCCAAGGCTTGTCCGCGAGGCTCGCCGCGAGTTCCGACAACCTGCCGCGAATGCGCGCATCGACCATGGCGAAGCGCTCGCCCTGCCAGTCCCTGTCGCGCTCGGCGTATTCCACGATGTCGCGGTCGACGATGGGCGGCTCCACGGCGCCGATCGCCGCGAACATCCACATGATCGCGCGCGCCCGCGCATCGGCATCCGCCGGCAGCAAGCCAGGAAATTTCTGCGCGACGTGAAAGACGATCGCGCCGGACTCGAACAGAGTCAGATCGCCTTCCTCATAGGTCGGGATCTGGCCGAAGGGATTGCGCGCGAGATGCGCCGCTTCGCGAAACCCCTCCCACGGCACGGGGCGGACTTCGTAGGTCTGGCCGACCTCCTCAAGCGCCCAGCGGACACGCATGTCGCGCGCGAGGCCACGGCCTTCATCGAAGGCGCGTTCAAAGACAGTGATGGTGATCGTCATCGCGTTTGTCCTGTTGAGGCCGGCTTACCCTTGGTCGCCGCGCCGTGGGAAGGTTGTTGCGCTGCCGGTTATGACGGAGTCATACCGGCGGCTCCCAGTCGCCGCGCGCCGGAGTTCCGCCCGTGAAGAAAGCCATCCTCGCCGCCGCCTTCGCGCTCTGCGCCTCGGCGTGCGTCTCCATCGACGTAACGGAAACGCCTGCGCCCGCCGCGCCGCCGGCGCCGGTCGCGCTGCCCTTCAACGGCCTCGCCGTCATCGCACCGGCGCCGACCCCGACCTCGGGCGTGCACGCCGCGGATGTGGCGATCTCCAAAGGCCCGTGGAGCGCCGAACGCATCGCACAGGCAACAGCCGACGACGCTGTCGATCCCTGGAAGGCGTTCGCCGGCGTGATGGGCGCCGACTTCACCGCCGCGAATTATCCGGCGACGAAAGCGCTGTTCGATCAGGTGATGGCTGTCGCCGGTCCCGCCATCGGCCAGACGAAGGCCGCAACATTCCGGCCGCGCCCGTTCGTGGCCATGCCGAACCACCCGACCTGCATCACACCCACCGACTACATCCGCAACATGAGCGCCTATCCTTCCGGCCACGCGACGCTCGGATGGGCGTGGGGTCTCGTGCTTGCCGAAATCGCGCCGGCGAGGGCGGACGCCCTTCTCAAGCGCGGATTCGACTACGGCCAGAGCCGGATCGTGTGCGGCCTGCACTGGTCGAGCGACGTGTCCGCATCGTACGCGCTCGGCGCCGCCGCCGTCGCACGGATGCACGCCGATCCCGGCACGCGCGCCCTGTTCGACGCCGCGCGCGCGGAAGTCAGCGCCAAATCCGGCGGCTGACCCCCGCGCGTCCGCACATCTACATTGTCATCACGGGTCTGATCTCGACGCTCCCGCGGGTCACGCTGGGGCATTTCTCCGCCCAGGCGATGGCGGCGTCGAGGTCGGCGGCCTCGATGAGGAAGAAGCCGCCGAGTTGTTCCTTGGTATCGGCGTAAGGACCGTCGAGCACCTGCCGCGAGCCGCCCCGGACGCGCACGGTGGTCGCGGTTTGCGGCGGGAGCAGACCTGCGCCGCCGGCGGCGACGCCGCCCTGACCGAGCGCCTGACCGTAGGCGGTGTAGGCGCCCCAATACGTCGCGCGCGCGGCGTCATCGTCCCGCTCGGCGAACTCCTCGGGGGTTTCATAGACGAGAATGGCGTATTTCATCGGTGTTTCTCCATCGATAGCCCTGCGCTCCGGTCCATGACGCGGACTGCTGCGCCTATTCGACCGTCGCGGCGCCGCCCGCCGCTTTTTCCGCAAGAAATTTCATGACCGCCGGGTCGTGCTCACGCGCGATGGCTTCGGCATAGGCCGCGCGCGCTTCGCTGCCGCGCCCCAGCACGTCGAGGAGATGCGCGCGCAACGCCCACCAGGGCTGATAATCGCCAAGCGCGCCCGACAGGGCGTCGCAGGCCTCCAGCGCAGCGGCCGCATCGCCTGTTTCCGCCACCGCCGCCGCACGGTTCAGCAGAACGACGGGCGACGCGGTCATGGTCGCGAGCGCATCATAAAGCCCGACGATCGCCTTCCAGTCCGTGACGCCGGAACGCCGACGCGCGGCATGCGCCGACTGGATCGCGGCCTCCAGCTGGAACCGACCGATCGAACGCAGGCCCGCCGCACGGAACAGCAGCGTCTCGGCCTCCTGTATCAGCGCCTCGTTCCATCGCGACACATCCTGCTTCTTCAACGGCACATAGGCGCCCGACGCATCGCGCCGCGCGGCCTTGCGCGCTTCGAGATGCAGCATCAGCGCAAGCAGGCCCATCGCTTCGGCGTCCTGCGGCGCGGCGCGCACGAGTACGCGGCCCAGCCAGATCGCCTCCTCCGCAAACTCCCGGTGCGCACCCTCCGAGCCGTCCGCGTCCCGCCACCCTTCGGCATAGGCGGCGTAGATGGCGTCCAGAACCGGGCCGATGCGCGTCGGCCAATCTTCCGATGCGGGGATTTCAAAGCCGACGCCCGCATCGCGGATCTTGCGTTTGGCGCGCACGAGACGCTGCCCCATCGCCTGCGGCTCGACCATGAACGCGGCCGCGATCCGGTCCGCGTTGAAGCCCAGCACCGTCTGCAGCATCAGCGCCGTGCGCACGCCGGGATCGATCGCCGGGTGCGCGCAGGCGAACAGCAGTCCGAGCCGTCGGTCGGGAATGTCGGCGTTCTCGCGCATCGCCTCGTCTATTTCTTCTGCGGCGGCGGCCACGCGTGGTTCAGCGTCACGCACGACCGCGCGATGACGCGCCGCATCGATGAGCCGCCGCTTCGCCGCCGCATAGAGCCAGCCTTCGGGATTGTCGGGCACGCCGCGCGTCGGCCATGTGCCGAGCGCGGCGGCGAAGGCGTCCGCGAGCGCGTCTTCCGCCGCCGCGACATCGCGCGACGACGCCGCGAGCCAGGCCACGAGCTTGCCGTAGCTTTCCCGCGCGACGCGCTCGGCGGGGTGCATCACATGCTTTCCATGCAGGGCCTGAGCTCGACCGTGCCGTGGAGGGCGCCGGGGCACTGGCTCGCCCAATGGATCGCGTCGGCCTCGTCGGTCGCCTCGATGAGGTAGTAGCCGCCGAGCTGCTCCTTGATGTCGACGTAAGGACCATCGACGACCTTCGCCGCGCCGTCGCGGACTGCGATGGTCTTGGCCGTCGCGGTGGGCTGCAGTTCGTGGCCTTGGATGAACTTCCCGGCTTTCTGGAGCGCCTCCCCGTAGGCCACATAGGCCCCATAGGCCTGGGTCTGTTCCTCCGGGGTCATGGCGGCCCAGCCGTTCTCGTCGGCGAAGATGAGGACCATGTATTTCATCGATCTGCTCCCGTTCCGGGACGGCGACCTGCCGTCCTCCGCCCCCTAGACGGGCGAGCCCCGCGGATTTCGACACATCCTAGCGCGGGCGCCTGTCCTGCGGCAGCCGCTCCATTGTTCAAGCCGCCCCAAAGTTCTATCTGGCGGGCATGACCAAGCCCAATGCCGCCATCCGCGTCGGCGATCTGAAGATCGGCAACGACCTCCCGCTCGTCTTCCTCGCCGGCCCCTGCGCCATGGAGAGCCGCGAACACGCGCTCGAAACTGCCGAGCATCTGAAAGGCGTCTTCGCGAAGGCGGGCGCGGGCTTCATCTACAAGACGAGCTTCGACAAGGCGAACCGCTCCAGCCTCTCCGGCAAGCGCGGCGCGGGCCTTAGCTATGCCGGCCCGGTGTTCGAGGAAATCCGGGGCAAGCTCGGCATCCCGGTCATCACAGATGTCCACCTGCCGGACCAGTGCGCGGACGTGGCCAGCGTCGTCGATGTGCTGCAGATCCCCGCCTATCTCTGCCGCCAGACGGACCTGCTCGTCGCCGCCGCAGAGACCGGCAAGGCGATCAACATCAAGAAGGGCCAGTTCCTCGCCCCCTGGGACATGAAGAACGTCCTCGCGAAGGTGACGGAGTCCGGCAATCCGAACGTCATGGCCTGCGAACGCGGCGTGACCTTCGGCTACAACACGCTCGTCTCCGACATGCGCGCGCTGCCGATCATGAAGGGCTTCGGCGCGCCGGTGGTGTTCGACGCCACGCACTCCGTGCAGCAGCCCGGCGGCAAGGGCGACAGCTCCGGCGGAGAGCGTCAGTTTGTGCCTGTGCTCGCGCGCGCGGCCATTTCCATCGGCGTGGCGGCGGTGTTCATCGAGACGCACCCCAACCCCGAAAAGGCGCCCTCCGATGGCCCGAACATGGTGCCCTTCGCTGAACTGCCGAAGCTGATCGACGACCTCATGGCCTTCGACAAGCTCGCGAAATCCCGCCCGCTCTGACCATGCGCGTCCTGCACGTCATGGCCGGCGCCGATGCAGGTGGCGCCGAGACAATGATGCTCGACGGCGTGCTCGCGCTGGCCGAAGCCGGTGTTGATCAGCGCGTCGTCACGCGCGGCGAGAAGACCCGCATCGAAGCGATCCGCGCGGCGGGTGTGCCCGTCGACGAAGCGTCCTTCGACAAGATCTGGCGCTTTCCCACGCAGGCGAAGATCACGCGCGCCATCAAGGCGCTGAACCCGGATGTCATCCACTACTGGATGGGCCGCGCCGGCATGTTTGCGCCGGCGGCTTACCGGGAACGCAGCCTCGGCTGGTACGGCGGTTACTACAAACTCAGCCGCTTCAGGAATTGCGCTTGGCAGGCAGGCGTCACCAAGGACATCGCGCGCCATATCGTCGAGCAGGGCGCGCCGGCGGAGCGCGTGAGCACGCTGCACACCTTCGCGGCCATCGAGGAAGCGGCGCAGGTTTCGCGCGCCGAATTCAACACGCCGGCGGACGCGCCCGTGGTGCTCGCACTGGCGCGGTTGCACTGGAAAAAAGGCATCGACACGCTTCTCGACGCCGTCGCGCAGTTGCCGGGCGTCTATGCCTGGATCGCGGGCTCGGGACCGCTCGAAGACGAACTGAAGCAGCGTGCGACGGCACTCGGCATCGATGACCGGGTGCGCTGGCTCGGCTGGCGCACGGATCGCGCGGCGCTGCTCGGCGCGTGCGACGCGGTGGCGTTCCCCTCACGGTACGAGCCGTTCGGCACCGTGACGGTGGAAGCCTGGGCCGCGGGCAAGCCGCTTGTCGTCGCCGATGCCGCAGGCCCTGCGGCGACGGTGACGAACGAAGTGAACGCGCTGCTCGTGCCGAAGGACAATGTGGACGCGCTGCGCGATGCGCTGAAGCGCGTGCTGGAAGACGCCGAGCTGGCCCGCAATCTCGTGACGAACGGAAAGCGCGCCTACGAGGCCGGGTTCACGAAGCAGGCTTTCGTCCGCGCGGCCATGGCGCTCTACGAGAAGATCCGCGGCGGCTCGCCGGAAGCGCACTGATTTTTCTTCCCCCGCCTGCGGGCGAAGTACCCGGCGCAAGCCGGGGGATGGGGGCAGGCGCCTTAGCCCCCTCCGTCTCACGCTTCGCGTGAGCCACCTCCCCCTTTACGCTTCGCTGCACGGAGGAGGAAAATCGGCCCGGCCGCACAGAAGTATTGCGCCGTGCGGTCGGTCGTGATAGGAAAATGTTCCAGAAAAGCAATCCGCATCGCTACCCTCATTTTTTTGGCGCAGTCTGGCGCAGTCCGGCGCACCTCATGACGAATGCCGCCCGTGGGAGTGTCGCAGTCTGGCGGTGGTTCGTGCGTGTCCGGCAGAGTCTGGCGCAGTTCGGCAGTGTTTCGGCGAAGCGGGCGCGCAGGCCCCTCTAGGCTCCGGCAGCGCGTATCCGCTCGAAGAAATCCGCGTTCATGTCTGCAGCCTCCGCCGCGCAGACGCCGATCTCCACATCGATCTCCGCCGCCAGCAGCCGCGCGACGCCCGCGCCGTCGGCGAAGGGATGCGGGTCCGATACGGCGATCACGACCCGCGCGACCCCCGCCGCGATGAGGCGATCGGTGCAGCTCGCCGCGCCCGTCGAGCGCTGCGCGCAGGGCTCGAGCGTGACATAGGCCGTGGCGCCTTTCGCGGCCGCGCCCGCCGCATCGCACGCGACCTCCTCCGCATGCGGACGTCCGCCTTCGCCGGTCGCGGCTTCGGCAACGACCACGCCATCCTTCACGATCAGGCAGCCCACCGTGGGATTGACGCCCGTGCGTCCCTTCAGCACCGCCGCGCGTTCGAGTGCGGCGCGCATGAAGGTCTCATCCGTCATGCGACCGCCGGAATCGGTTGCGCCCGCGCCTCATCGAGATAGCGGGCGCCCTTCACCTTCAGCGCGCCGTCGAGGTCGAGCAGGAGCGGATTCCCCGTGGGAATTTCCACGCCGACGATCTTGTCGTCCGGCACGTTGAAGAGGAGCTTCACGATGGCGCGCAGCGAATTGCCGTGCGCGGCGATCATCAGGTTCTTGCCCGCCTTCAGCTCCGGCGCGATGACGCCCTCCCAGTACGGCATGACGCGGGCGAGGGTGTCCTTGAGGCTCTCCGTGGCGGGCACAGCGACGCCGGCGTAGCGGCGATCCTTGGAGAGATCGAACTCGCTTCCCGCTTCCAGCACCGGCGGCGGAATGTCGTAGGAACGGCGCCAGACAAGCACTTGCGCCTCGCCGTGCTTCTCGGCGGTTTCCTTTTTGTCTAGGCCGGTGAGACCTCCATAGTGGCGCTCGTTCAGCCGCCAGTCCTTCACCACCGGCAGCCAGGCCTCGCCCATCGCCTCGATGGCGATCGTGCCCGTGCGGATCGCGCGCGTCTGGACCGAGGTGTAGAGCTTGTCGAACGCGACGCCCGAAGCTTTGAGCAACTCGCCGGAGCGGCGCGCCTGCGCTTCGCCCTCGGCGGTGAGGTTCACGTCCACCCAGCCGGTGAAGCGGTTGTCGAGATTCCACTGGCTCTGGCCGTGGCGAATGAGAGCGAGATAAGGCATCGGCCCTCATCGCCACGGCCGGCCGATCCGTCAAGAAGCGGCGCCGTAACGGGCGAAGTCAGGGCACGACCGGCGCGCCGTCCTTGATTTCCACGAGTCCGAGCCGGTTGCCGGCGGGGTCCTTGAACAGGCCAAGGACGACCACGCCGGGCACCTCGAAACGCGGCGCCTCGACCGCGCCGCCGTGCGCCACGACGGTTTCAAGCGTCGCGGTGACATCCTCCACGCCGAAATAAAGGACCTTGTCGGCGGGGTCGGCGCGGAGCGTCCCGGGCAAAGGCCCGGGCGTCGAAACGGAGAGCTGCCCCCCGGCGCCGACAGTCCAGCCGAACACGCCGGAAAAGAAGGCTGCCTGCGCTGCCGGGTCTGGGCCGGCGATGTCGAAGAAAACGATAGGTGCGGACATGGTGCGGGCTCCTTCAGGCGACGGCAGGACGCGCCGGAAGGACGCGCGGATTGCGGAGCACGGCGGCGGAGATAAGCGAGACAATCACGCCTATAGGGAAGATTTCGATGAACGTCACCGGCAGGCGAAACAGCGGGTTGGCGTACTGGGAACGGAATGCGGCCAACTCAGCCGCCTTCTTGTCCAATTCCGCTGCGGTGGCGCCGGCGTCCCTCGCCTTCTGGAGCACGCCTTGGGCGTAGGTCTCCATGAAGCCGAAATCGGTCAGGTGCAGCGTAATTTCCCAACCGACCACATAGATGACCGAGGCCACTGCACTGATGCCGAGGCCGAGGGCGAAGGCGGGCATGAACCGGATCACGCCGCCCAGCTCCCGATCCCGCAACCGCTTTACGCTCACGAAGATGAGGCTGAACGCCACGATCATGATGGTGAAGCCGAGGACTTGGGACGACGCTGTGAATTCAGGGCTCGGTTCGATCACCAACGCCGAGAACATGGGTATGGCGACGATCAGGCCGGCCATCAGGCCGTAGGTCAGGATGCGGTTCATGGCAGGCTCCGTTGCTGGCTGCGGGACCAGACCGGGTCGAAATCGCGCCGAAGAACAATCGCCCAAAAGGGTGATCCGGACGAGATCACCCGCTTTTTCTAGGGAATGAGGCCCAGTTCGCGCGCCTTCAGGATGGCTTCGGTTCGCCGGGCGGCCGCCAGCTTCTCGAACAGCCGCGCCACATGAGTCTTCACGGTGTTCGGCGACAGTGTCAGGCCCTGAGCGATTTCCTTGTTGGACTTGCCTGCCGCAAGCAGGCGCAGCACCTCGAATTCGCGATCTGTTATGCCCAGCGAGGCCTGCGCCTTCACATTGGGCTCGAACGCCGCCGGCGCCGCGCGGCGGAACAGTCTCGCGCCGACCCAGACGCCCAGCCCGAGAAAGCCGGCGGCGATGAGCGCCATGTAGACGGACCCGGGATGGGTGCGCGCCCAGAACTGGTACTCGACCCATTGCAGGGCGATGGCGGCCAGCGCCAGCACGCACCCGTAGATCGCCACCGTCCGGACCATGGGCGGACTGTACGAATCCGGCACGTCCCACGCCAGCCGCGCGGCGCCACATCCTCGCCTTTCGCGCCTGCAACACGCTGCGTTGCCCGGGAGGGCGGGCCCGTCTAGAACCGCGCCACCTTCCGACACAGGACTCCCATGTTCCCGAAACCGGCGACCGAGGTCGCAGCCAATTCCATTGCCTTTGAGACGACGCCGCTGGTGAAGGCCACGGGCTTCCGCGAATACGACGCGCGCTGGTGGTTCGGGGCGCCGGGCTCCTCCAAGCCGCCGGAACTGAACGCGCTCGGCGTTCAGGCGCTGGGCCTCGGCCTCGGCACGCTGATCCATAAGATGGGCGTGAAGCCGCGCATCGTGGTCGGCCACGACTACCGGGCCTATTCGCTCTCCATCAAGCAGGCGCTGATCCTCGGCCTTCTCGAAGCGGGTTGCGAAGTCGTCGATATCGGTCTCGCGCTCTCGCCGACCGCCTACTTCGCCCAGTTCGCGCTCGACGCGCCGGCGGTGGCGATGGTCACGGCCTCGCACAACGAGAACGGCTGGACCGGCGTGAAGATGGGCGCGGCGAAGCCCCTGACTTTCGGCCCGGATGAAATGACCCAGCTGAAGGACATCGTCCTCAACGCGAAGTTCGAACCCCGGCCGGGCGGATCGCTCAGCCACGTCGCCGACATGCGGGAGCGCTACCTTGCGGACGTGACGTCCAAGGTGAAGCTCACGCGCCCGATCCGCGTGGTCGCGGCCTGCGGCAACGGCACGGCCGGCGCCTTCGCGCCGGAAGCGCTGCGCCGCGTGGGCGCGGAAGTCATCGAGGTCGACTGCGATCTCGACTGGCGCTTCCCGAACTACAACGCCAATCCCGAAGACGCCGAAATGCTGCACGCCATGGCGGACGCGGTGCGCAAGCACGGCGCGGAACTGGCGCTCGGCTTCGACGGCGACGGCGACCGCTGCGGCGTGGTGGACGACGAGGGCGAGGAAATCTTCGCCGACAAGATCGGTCTGATGCTGGCGCGCGATCTCTCCGCGCTGCACGCGAATACGACCTTCGTCGTCGACGTGAAGTCGACGGGCCTCTACGCCGTCGATCCCGTCCTCAAGGCCAATGGCGCCAAGGTCGACTACTGGAAGACCGGCCACTCCTACATCAAGCGCCGCACGACGGAGCTGAACGCCCTCGCAGGCTTCGAGAAGTCCGGCCACTTCTTCTTCCGCGATCCCATCGGCTATGGCTATGACGACGGCCTCGTCGCCGGCATCGCCGTTCTCGCCATGCTGGACCGCAATCCGGGCAAGAAGGTCTCCGACCTGCGCAAGGCGCTGCCGGTCTCGTTCACTTCCATGACCATGTCGCCGCACTGCGACGACGAGAAGAAGTACGGCGTCGTGGAGCAAATCGTCGCCGAATACGAGAAGCTCGCGAAGGAAGGCGGCAAGATCGCCGGCCGGTCGATCCGCGACGTGAACACCGTCAACGGCGCGCGCGTGACGCTCGAGGACGGGTCGTGGGTGCTGGTGCGCGCCTCGTCGAACAAGCCCGAGCTCGTCGTCGTCGTGGAGAGCATGCAGAGCGACGCCGACATGCGCGCGCTCTTCCGCGAAGAAGTGAAGCCGCGCCTCGGCAAGCACGCCGAAGTCGGCGCGTACAACCAGGAGATCTGATCGCATGCGCGTGACGATGATTGGCGCCGGCTATGTGGGCCTCGTCTCCGGCGTCTGCTTCGCGGACTTCGGCCACGATGTCGTCTGCGTGGACAAGGACGAGAAGAAGATCGCCCTCTTGCTCGACGGCAAGATGCCGATTTACGAGCCCGGTCTCGATGAACTCGTCGCGCAGAACGTGCGCGAAGGCAGGCTCTCGTTCTCGACGGACGCCTCGCAGGCCATCCGCGACGCCGACGCCGTGTTCATCGCCGTTGGCACGCCCTCGCGCCGCGGCGACGGCCACGCGGACCTCTCCTACGTGTTCGCCGCCGCCGAAGAGATCGCCGATCTCATGCAGGGCTATACGGTGGTCGTCACCAAATCGACGGTGCCGGTGGGCACCGGCGACGAGGTGGAGAACCGCATCCGCGCGCGCCGCCCGGATGCGGAGTTCGCCGTCGTCTCCAACCCGGAATTCCTGCGCGAGGGCGCCGCGATCAACGATTTCAAGCGGCCCGATCGAGTCGTCGTCGGTGGCGCGGAAGATCCACGCGCGCGGAAGGTCATCGAAGAACTCTATCGTCCACTCTATCTGAACGAGACGCCGATCGTCTTCACCGAGCGGCGCACGTCGGAGCTGATCAAGTACGCCGCGAACGCGTTCCTCGCGATGAAGATCACCTTCATCAACGAGATGGCCGATCTCTGCGAGAAGGTCGGCGCGGACGTGCAGCAGGTCGCGCGCGGCATCGGCCTCGACAACCGCATCGGGTCGAAATTCCTGAACGCCGGTCCGGGATACGGCGGGTCGTGCTTTCCGAAGGACACGCTCGCCCTCGTGCGCACTGCGCAGGAATACGGCGCGCCGGTGAAACTCATCGAGACCACCGTCGCCATCAACGATGACCGCAAGGCAGCGATGGCGGACCGCATTATCCAGGCCGTGGGCGGCAGCGTGAAGGGCAAAACGATCGCCATGCTCGGCCTCGCCTTCAAGCCCAACACCGACGACATGCGCGACGCCCCTTCGCTCGACATCGTGCCCGCATTGCAGAAGGCGGGCGCCAGGGTCCGCGCCTTCGACCCCGAAAGCATGGAAGAAGCTGCGCACCTTCTGAAGGGCGTGGAATTTGCGAGCGGCCCCTACGATTGCGTCAAGGACGCGGACGCGGTCGCCATCGTCACCGAGTGGGACCAGTTCCGCGCGCTCGACCTGAAGCGGATGAAGGAGCTGCTCAAGGCGCCGGTCGTCGTCGATCTGCGCAATGTCTACCGACCCGACGAGATGCGCGAACGCGGTTTCACCTATGTCAGCATCGGTCGGCCCTGAGATGTCATCATGAGCGTCATCGTTCCGGCGGTCCTCTGCGGCGGCGTGGGCACGCGACTCTGGCCGCTGTCGCGCACGGCGCGGCCCAAGCAGTTTCATCCGCTGACGACGGAGCGCTCCCTGCTCGTCGAGACCCTGTTGCGCGGCGCATCGGCGCCGGGATGCAAGGGGGCGGTTCTCATTGCCGGTGAGTCGATGCGCGACCTCGCGCGCGAAGAGGCGTCGAAGGCCGGCATGCTCGGGGCGCGCATCGTGCTTGAGCCGCAGGGAAAGAACACCGCACCGGCGGCGGCGCTGGCGGCGTTCGCCGCGCTCGATATCGACGCGGATGCGATCGTACTGATGCTGCCGTCGGACCACCATGTCGGCGACCTCGACGCGTTCGGCAAGGCGGTCGAGACCGGGGCGGCGCTCGCCGCCGACGACCGCATCGTCACTTTCGGCATTCAGCCCAACGAACCACACACCGGCTACGGCTACATCACCGCGGGAACCCCGCAGGGCGGCGGTTTCGCGGTCGCGCGCTTTGTCGAGAAACCCAAGATCGACAAGGCGAAGGAGCTGCTCGCCGCGGGCGGCAGCTTCTGGAACTCGGGCATCTACATGTTCCGGGCGCGCTTCTATCTTGAGGAGCTCCATCGGCTGGCGCCGGAAATGCTCGCCGGCGCGCAGGCCGCGTGGAACGGCGGACGCAGCGAAGGCGACGTGCGACTGCTCGATCGCGCGGCGTGGTCGCAATGCCCCGCGGACTCCATCGACTATGCCGTGGCGGAGAAGACCGACCGCGCCGCGGTCGTTCCGGTGGACATGGCCTGGAATGATGTGGGGTCGTGGGCTGCGCTCCACGAAATCGCCGCCACCGGCGATGAGACCGTCGCGATCGGCGACGTGATCGCCATCGACTCCAAACGCTCCTATGTGCGCGCCGAAAAGCGGCTCGTCGCGCTCGTCGGCGTCAACGACGTGATCGTCGTCGAGACCGAGGATGCGGTACTCATCCTCCCGCGCGAACGCGCACAGGACGTGAAGAAGATTGTCGAGACACTCGCGGCGGCAGGGCGCACGGACAAGCTCTAGGGCCGCACCTCGAAGCGTTTCACGTCGATGCGGCCCTCTCCCAACGGCGTCGGAACAGCAATGCGCAATGGCGCCGCGAAGCCGGCGACCGCAGGATCGGCGAACCAGATCCGGGCCTCGGGAATCCGGGCGCGCTCTTCCGCGCTCATTGGCTTGAACCCCGACACCGGCCGGTAACGCAGCGCACACACGATGGCTTCGCCGTCGTAACCGCCGCCGCGGTACCGCCCGCGCGCGGCCGGCGACAGAACGAGTTGATAATGCTGGCGACCGTCGAACACAGGAAACGCGCCTGCACAGATCCGTCCACGTCCGATGGCGCGACTCATGGCGAGGAGCGCCGTGAGCGGATCATGCGATGCCGCCTGCTGCGCGGGACTCGCCGGCGGCGACCCCATGTCGCCAAAGCGCGGCGTGATCGTCGACGTCACCTGGGCGCCGGCGCGACGCATTGCGACGTTTCGGGACTTGCGGGCGTAGGCGTGCTCAAGGTCGTACCTGGTCCAGCCGAGCGCTGCGCCCGAAACGCGTCCGCCGGCGCGGACGGTGATCCGGGTGTCGTCGAAAAGCGCGGCCAAGCCTGACGTCGCGACCGAGCCGTCCGCCGCATATGCCGATGCGTCGATGCGCGCCGAGATGCCCGCCCGGCCCAGAGTCACCAGATTGAGAACAGACGCCTCGTATTCGAGCCGAACGGTTTCCGCGTTCGCCGACGTCGCGCAGAGGAGGCCGACGAACGCGCAGAGCGCGACGCGGATCACGCTGCGGCGGCTTTCTGGACCGCCTGCACGATCTCCCCCACGGCCTCGCGCACGACGCCTTCGTCATCGCCCTCGGCCATGACACGCACCAAAGGCTCAGTGCCGGATGGCCGGACCAATATGCGCCCCTTTGCGCCGAGACGCTTCTCCGCAGCCTTGATCGCCGCCTTCACGGAATCGACTTCCAACGGTTTGGCGCCCATCTCGATACGCACATTCTCGAGCACCTGCGGCGCCGGCTCGAAAAGATGGCAAACCTCCGACACCGGCTTTCCCGCCTGTACCAGAACCGCAAGAACCTGCAGCGCCGCTATGAGCCCGTCGCCCGTCGTGCAGAAATCCGAGAGGATGATGTGGCCCGATTGCTCCCCGCCGACGTTGTATCCCTTGGAACGCATCGCCTCGACCACATAGCGATCGCCGACCTTGGTGCGCTCCATCGTCAGATCGAGCTTCTTCAGATAGCGCTCGAGACCCAGATTGCTCATCACCGTCGCGACAATGCCCGGTTGCGTAAGCGCACCTGCATTCTTGTAGGACGTGGCGACGAGCGCCATGAGCTGATCGCCGTCGATAGTCGCGCCGCGCTCATCGACGAGCACGACGCGGTCTGCGTCCCCATCCAGCGCAATGCCGAGATCCGCGCGATACTTCAGCACCGCTTCCTTGAGCGCGCGCGTATCCGTGGAGCCCACTTCCTGGTTGATGTTGAAGCCGTTCGGCTCGACGCCGATGGAGATGACTTCAGCCCCCAGTTCGAAGAGCGCCTCGGGCGCGACCTTATAGGCGGCGCCGTTGGCGCAATCGACGACGATGCGCATCCCGGAGAGACGCAGACCGCGCGGGAAGGTCGACTTCACGATCTCGATGTAGCGCGCCTGGCTGTCGTCGATACGCTTGGCGCGGCCGAGGTCGGCGCTGTCCGCAAGGCCCTCGTCGAGCGGCATGCCCATCATCATTTCGATTTCGGCCTCGGTCACGTCCGACAATTTGTAGCCGTCCGGACCGAAGAGCTTGATGCCGTTGTCGGTGAACTTGTTGTGCGACGCCGAGATCATCACCCCGAGATCGGCGCGCAGCGATCGCGTCAGCATCGCCACGGCGGGCGTCGGCAACGGTCCGAACAGCACCACATCCATTCCCACGGACGTGAATCCCGCCACCAGCGCCGGCTCGATCATGTAGCCGGAAAGGCGCGTGTCCTTGCCGATCACAACGGAATGCCGTCGATCCCCGCCGCTGTGGTAGCGCTTGCCTGCGGCCATGCCGACGCGCAGAGCCACTTCCGGCGTCATGGGGAAACGGTTCGCCGTCCCGCGGATGCCATCCGTACCGAAATAGCCGCGTTCCATATCCGGCCTCGCCCTTTCGTCAATCGGCGTCACTTCGGCGCCTATCTAGCGGTCCAGGCGCAGGTTTTCCAAGGCTCGACGCACATTGATCGCCATGGTTTCGCCTGTCGCAGTCGGCAAGATCATTTCATTCGCCAAAAGGCGGCCGTGTCGGCAAGAAGCGCCCGTCAATCAAGGATCTCTCCCATGTGCGGCATCATCGGCATCCTTGGCGGCGAGCCCGCCGCGCCCCGGCTCGTCGACGCGCTGAAGCGTCTCGAATATCGCGGCTATGATTCCGCGGGCGTCGCCACGCTTGAGGGCGGCAAGATCGAGCGCCGCCGCGCGCCTGGCAAGATCCGCAATCTTGAAGCCGTGCTCACCGAGGCGGCCCTGAAGGGCGTAAACGGCATCGGCCATACGCGCTGGGCCACGCACGGCGCGCCGAACGAGACGAACGCCCACCCGCACAAGGCCGGCCCGGTCGCCATCGTCCACAACGGCATCATCGAGAATTTTCGCGACCTGCGGGCAGAGCTGCAGGCAGCCGGCTTCCACTTCGAGTCCGAGACCGACAGCGAAGTCATCGCCGCGCTCATCGCCGATGGCGTCAAGCGCGGGCGCACGCCGGGCGACGCCATGCGCGACGCGGTGCAGCGCATGCGCGGCGCCTACGCGATTGCGGCGCTGTTCGAGGGACAGGAGGACCTCCTCGTCGGCGCGCGACGCGGCAGTCCGCTCGTCGCCGGATTTGGAGACAGTGAATCCTTTCTCGGTTCCGACGCCATCGCCGTCGCGCCGTTCACCAGCCGCATTATGTATCTCGAAGAGGGCGACGTCGTGGTGCTGCGGCGCGCCGGCGCGGAAGTCACCGACGCCGACGGCAAGAGCGTGACGCGCACTGTCAAGGATGTCCCGGCGATCTCGGGCGCCATCGAGAAGGGCAATTATCGCCACTTCATGCAGAAGGAAATTTTCGAGCAGCCGGAGTCCATCGGTCGCACCGTGGCGCTCTACGTCAACCCATTGCATCAGGCCGTCGAGCTGCCGGAAGGCAAGGCTGTCGACTTCGCAAACATGCGTCGCCTGCACATCATCGCCTGTGGCACCGCGCACTATGCAGGACGCATCGCGAAGTACTGGTTCGAGCGCTATGCGAAGCTACCCGTCGAGTGCGAGGTCGCCTCGGAATATCGCTACCGCGAGCCGGTGATCGAAGCGGGTGACGCCGCGCTTGTCATTTCGCAATCCGGTGAGACCGCCGATACACTCGCTGCGTTGCGCCTCTGCGCCCAAGCGGGTGTCACGACGCTTGGCGTGGTCAACGTGCCCTCCTCCTCGATGGCGCGCGAGTGCGACGTCAACCTACCCACGCTCGCGGGCCCCGAAATTGGCGTCGCCTCGACGAAGGCCTTCACCGCGCAACTGACGACACTCGCAGCACTCGCCATCCTCGCGGGCCGCCAGCGCGGCAAGCTCACCCGCGAAGAAGAAGTCGAACTCACCGGCGCGCTGCTGGAGACGCCGCGCCTAATCGCGGAGGCAACCAAGTCAGAAGACGGGATTATCGCTCTTGCCCACAAGATCGCGGAAGCGACGAGCGCCATCTATCTCGGCCGCGACAGCTTCTTCCCCCTCGCGCTGGAAGCGGCGCTCAAGCTGAAGGAGATCAGCTATATCCACGCCGAAGGCTTCGCCTCTGGCGAACTGAAGCATGGCCCCATCGCGCTCGTGGATGAGCATACGCCGGTCGTGATGATCGCGCCGCACGACGCGATCTTCGAAAAGGCACTGTCAAACCTTCAGGAAGTCGCTGCGCGCGGCGGCAAAGTGCTGCTAATCTCTGACGCGGCGGGCGCGATCGCGGCAGGGGACACGCCGTGGGCGACGGTCGAGACGCCAGCCTGCCATGGCTTCGTGGCGCCGATCGTATACGCGGCGCCGATCCAGTTGCTTGCCTATCATGTCGCGGTGTCGAAGGGCACGGACGTCGACCAGCCGCGCAATCTCGCGAAATCCGTCACTGTTGAGTGAGACGCGGCTCCAGCCGCAGCAACTCCGCAAACGCCAGAAACACGTGATAGAAGGTTGATGTTGGCATGTCCTTGGCGACGCCGGTGCCGCCCGCATCGAATCGATCCATCCAGCCGCCGCGCACCGGCACGTCGAAGTAGCGGTCGAGCAGTAGCCGCGTCGCCTGCGCGACCGGCGCCGAGGGATCGCGGCCGGTGCGTTCGAACAAGGCAAGATGCCCTTTGATGCGCTCTGTGTTCGGCCAGGTGCGCGAGCCGCCCTCGACCACTGCCCCATCGTCCCGCAAGGCATCGACGGCAAACCCCGTCGGCGAAATGCCGTGACGCTCCGCAAAGGCGACGAGCGCCTCGATGTAGCGTGTCATGTCGCCACCGAGCAGACGCTGGCGATCGTTCAGGATCCACGCCCATTCGAAATGGTGGCCAGGCTCCACGCGCCGACCCGCCTCGCCGGCGGCCCGCGACCAGTCTTCCTCGAAAAACTCCGCGAGCGTGCCCGTCGCGTCGTCGAACAAACGGCGTGTGAACAGAATCGTCAGCGACTCCGCCACCGTCGCAAAACGCGCATCGCCGAACGCCTCGTATGCGGCAAGGCACGCTTCGAGCAGATGCATGTGCGGATTCTGCTGACGCGGGCCGTCCGGAGGAATTGCATTGAGATAGCCCTCGCCGCCGGCATGGCGGAAGCGCGCCTCGATGACGTCGAGCGTGCGGGACGCAAAGCGTCGCGCCTCCACATCACCACTCGACCTGTAGCGCCACGCCAGCGCAAAAAGTACAAAGGCCTGATCGTAGAGGTCGGGCGTCGCGTCCCGGACCGCGCCTTCCGGCGTCAGCGTGCGCGCCCATCCGGCGTCGCCGAGCCATGCCTTCTCCAGAAGAAACCGCATGCCGTGATCGGCGATCGCTGCGCCCTTGTCATATCCAAGCACGCCAGCGTGCGAATACACATAGATCTGGCGCGCGATCACGCGGACGCGCTTGAACGCGCCGCCGCCCGGCGCGCCCGCGAAATCGAGTGTTTCGTGGAAACCGCCATTCACGCGATCGAGACCGGCATCGGCCCACAACGGGAGCGCTTCCTCAAACAGCCAGCGGCGCACTTCAGCAAACGGCAGCGACATCTGGACGGCTGGACCTTGTGAGAACATCGTGGTCCAAGGGTGGCGAGTTTCGAGGCTTGCGTAAAGGCGTTCCGGCGGCGCCCAATGCGACGAGCGCGCGACGGCTTCACCACCACGGGCCAGGTCAGCACAAGGCAAGGAAAACGCATGGGCGCCAAGATTCGCAAGGCCATCCTGCCGGTCGCCGGGTTCGGCACGCGGGTCCTGCCGGCCACGAAGGCCGTGCCGAAGGAAATGCTGGCCGTGTTCGACCGGCCCGCCATCCAGTACGTCGTCGATGAGGCGCGCGCGGCGGGGATCGAGCACATCGTCTTCGTGACCGGCCGCAACAAGAGCGCGATCGAAGACTATTTCGACGTCGCCTACGAACTCGAGGAGTCGCTGCGCCAGAAGAACAAGACCGCGCAACTCGAAGACCTGAAGCCGACCAGGCTTGAGGCGGGCGCCGCGAGTTTCGTGCGACAGCAATATCCCAACGGGCTCGGCCATGCGGTTTGGTGCGCACGCGATATCATCGGCGACGAACCCTTCGCGCTCCTATTGCCGGACATGATCATGGTTCCCGATTCCGGTGCGCCGGGTTGCCTTGAAGCCATGATGGATGTGCACGCAGCGCACGGCGGCAATGTCATCGGCGTCAGCGCCGTCGCGCCGGAGTTTGCGCACCAGTACGGCATCGTCGCTGTCGGCGCGAAGAAGACTCAGGGCTTTGAAATCGCCGACATGGTCGAGAAGCCGGCGATAGGCACAGCGCCCTCCAACCTCTACATCAACGGTCGCTACATCCTTCAGCCGCAGATCTTCAACATCCTCGAAACGCAGGAGCGCGGCGCGGGCGGAGAAATCCAGCTCACGGACGGTATGCACAAGCTGATGGCGCAGCAGACCTTTCACGGCGTCGAGTTTCAGGGCCGCGTGTACGACTGCGGGGACAAGATCGGCTATCTGCGCGCGACTGCGGCGCTCGCGCTCGCCAACGGCGGGTTCAGCGCTGACGCCCGCGCAGCACTTGCGGAAGAACTCGCCATCGCCGCCGCACGCGCCGGGTCATGACTCTTGATGACCTCGCAGCGCTGGCGCGCGAAGCCGGCCGCGAAATCTACGCTGTCTGGAAAGCGGGCGTGACGGTCACGACCAAGCTCGACGGCTCGCCTGTGACCATTGCCGACCAGCGCGCCGAGGCGATCATCCTCGCAGGCCTGAACGTGCTGGCGCCCGATATTCCCGTTATCGCCGAAGAAGAGTCCGCCGCCGGGCGCACGCCGTCGGTTCGTCGTCGTTTCTTTCTCGTCGATCCGCTCGACGGCACGCGCGGCTTTTCCGAAGGCAAGCCCGACTACACCGTTAACATCGGACTCATCGTCGACAACGTGCCGGTAATGGGCGTGATCTACGCGCCGGCCACGGGCGATCTCTATGCCGGCGGGAACGGCGAAGCATGGAAGTCCAGCTGCGATACCGCGACCGCCGAAGAAACCGGCGTGCGTACCGCCCTTCGTGTTTCCGATGCGACCGAAAAATTCGTACTGGTCGGCAGCCACAGCTTCGACGGCCCAAAATTCAAGGCTTTCGCTAAGGCCGTTGGCGCGGGCAAGACGTCCTCGGCGTCCTCGTCGCTCAAATTCTGCCGCGTAGCCGAAGGCAGCGCCGACATCTATCCGCGCTTCGGCGGGCTGTGTGAATGGGACGTTGCGGCGGGCCACGCCATCCTGCGCGCGGCGGGCGGCGGCGTTGTCCGCATTGACGGTTCCGAACTCGTCTATGGCCGTGCGCTCGAGGATTTCGAACTGGATGGCGTCATCGCATTCGGTGGCGCTGCAGCCGAGCAAGCCGCACGCGCGGCGATCAGGCGCTGAGGCGTTCGATCAGCTTGCGCATGAAGCGCGCGCCCTGCGCGATCTGGTCGATCTCGATCCACTCGTCCGGCTGGTGCGCCTGCGCGATTGAGCCGGGGCCGCAGATCACCGCCGGCATGCCGGCGCGCTGGAACAATCCCGCCTCCGCCGCATACGCCGCCGCTTCCATGCCGTTGTCGCCGGTGATCGCCCGCGCGAGCATTTCGGCGTCGCTATCGCGTGCGATCCGTAGCGCCGGCGTGCTCGAGCGGCGCACCACGGTGACACCGCCCTCTGGCGCGCGCGCCTTGATCCGCGCATCTGCTGCGGCAGCGGCGGTCATGAAACGCGAAACATAGATCTCCGGATCAACTTCGGGCGGGCAGCGCAGGTCCCACATGAACTCGCACCGACGCGCGAGAATGTTCACCGCCGTGCCGCCATTGACCATGCCGACGGTCATCGTCGCTTGCGGCGGCGTGAAGGGCGCGGACCGATCCGCCTCTGCTTCGGCTTCGAGCGCCATGTCTGCAACGAGCTGCATCAGCGGCAGCGCTTCCATGACCGCCGAAACGCCCTGCTGTGTCTGGCTGGAATGCGCTTCCCGGCCCTCCACCGTGACGACGAATGTCGAGATGCCCTTGTGTCCCGACACCACGCGCATGAGTGTCGGTTCGCCCACGATCACTGCCGCCGGCGGCGGAAGATCGCCCATTGCCGCAATGAGACCGGGCGCGCCGAGGCAGCCCACTTCCTCGTCATACGAAAAAGCCAGGATGATTGGACGTTTCAGATCCGCCGCGCGCGCAGCGTCCACATGCGCGAGCGCCAGCGCTAGGAAGGACTTCATGTCCGCCACGCCGCGACCGTAGAGACGCCCGTCCCGCTCGGTCACCGTCCAGGGATCGGAGGTCCAGGGTTGGCCGTCGACCGGGACGACGTCGGTATGTCCCGACAGGACGACGCCGCCTTCGACAGTCGGACCGATCAACGCGTAGAGGTTGGCCTTGCGGCCATCAGCGTTGGGAACGCGCACCGACGTCACGCCACGCGCACCGAGAAACGCCTCGACCCACTCGATCAGCGCCAGATTTGACTCGCGCGACGTCGTATCGAATGCGACGAGCTTCGCCAGAATCTCGACAGCCGGGCTCACTTCTTTTGCGGCGGCGCCGGAACGCCAGGCGGACGCACGATATCGCCGTCCTTGTTCTGGAACATCAGCAACTCAACCCGGAAGACCAGCGCGGCGTTCGGCGGAATATCCGGCGGATTGCCTTGCGCGCCGTAGCCGATCTCGGCCGGAATGACGAACTGGTACTCTTCGCCCGGCTTCATCAGCTGCACGCCTTCGTTCCAGCCGGGGATCACTTCGCCGAGCGTGAACGGCACCGGCTGGCCGCGATCATAGCTTGAATCGAACTTCGTGCCGTCGACGAGCTTGCCCTCGTAGTGCACGAGCACCTGATCGCCGAGTTGTGGACGCGGCAGGTTGTCCTGCACCGCGCGCGTCACCGAGTACTGCAGTCCGCTTGCCGTTGTGCGCACACCCGGCTTGCCGGCGTTCTCCCGGAGAAACTTCTGGCTCTTGCCGGCGATTTCGCGCACCTGTGCGTCGCGCGCGGCTTCGGCCCTTTTGATCTGTCCCATGACGCCGCCATCGCTGCACGCGACAAGGGCAAGCGACAGCATTCCAAGCAATACGGCGCGACGCATTCAATAGTCTCCGATAAGGCGCCCCTTAGAGCGCATCAGTCTGCGGAAGGGTCCAGGTTTCAGTCTGTGCCGCACGCTCCCATTCCTGGAACGCGGGATCGAGGAAGATGGTGTTGCAGTAGTCCTGCGAGACATCGTCGAGCTTCACGCCATAGGTGCGGAAGCGCGTGCAGACGGGCGCATAGAATGCGTCGGCGATCGACCGCGCGCCAAAGAGATAGGGGCCGGCGCCGCCGAATTCCGCGCGCACGCTGCCCCATAATTCCTGGATGCGATCGATATCGGCGCGTGTGTCTTCGGCCCAGGCCCGCGTGTTTGCGCGGCGGCGCACATTCATGGACGCGTCCCGCCGCAGCGCGGCGAATCCGGAGTGCATCTCCGCCGTCACGCTCCGGCAGATCGCGCGTGCGTTGGCGCCGAGCGGCCAGAGGTGGGCGTCGGGCTTCTGCTCTGCAGCCCATTCCGCGATGGCGAGGCTGTCCCAGATCACGAGATCGCCGACATGCAAGGCCGGCACGCGGCCTGAAGGGCTCACATCCAGAATCTCTTTGATGCGCGACTTGCCGTAGCCCGGACCGCCGAGCGGCAGCACTGTCTCCTCGAACGCGAGGCCCGCCCACTTGAGCGCAAGCCACGGACGCATCGACCACGACGAATAGTTCTTGTTGCCGATGAAAAGGTGCGGAAGCGCCACGGGACCCCCTACAGACGCCGCGGCGGATAGCCGGCCGACGCAAGCGCGTCGACGACTTCCTGCGTATGCTGCGCGTCGCGCGTTTCGATCAGCAGATCGAACTCCGCGCCCTTCGCCGGCACATCGAGCGCCAACCGGTTGTGCGCGACTTCGATGATGTTGCCGCCCATGTCGCCGATGATCTTGGAGACCTTCGACAGAAGGCCGGGACGATCATCACCGATCAGGCGGAGACTCGAAATGCGACCCTCACGGACCAGCGCGCGTGTCAACACCGACGCCAGCAGGCGCGGGTCGATATTGCCACCGCAGAGAACGAGCCCGACCTTGCGCCCCTGGAACACATGCGGATGCGCGATCAATGCCGCGAGCGCTGCGGCTCCGGCGCCTTCCGAAACGGTCTTCTCGACATTGGCGAAAAGGTTCACCGCCTGCTCAAGATGCGGTTCGTCGACCAGCAGCACATCTTTCACCAGCGCGCGCGCGATCACGCGCGTCATTTCGCCGACCTGCTTGACCGCAATGCCCTCGGCAATGGTCTGACCGCCGCAGACAGGTTCCTCGCCACGCATGATCGCGTGCATCGACGGATACATCCGCGCTTCGACGCCGATGATCTCGATGGAGGGCTTCAAGTGCTTGGCCGCAATGGCGTTGCCGGAAATGAGCCCGCCGCCGCCGATGGGAATGACGAGCACTTCGAGGCCCGGCTCATCCTCCAGCATCTCGCCGGCAATGGTGCCCTGTCCCGCGATGACGTGCGCATCGTCATAAGGATGGACGAAGACGAGCCCTTCGCGGTCCTTGACCTGGTAAGCATAGGTGGCGGCCTCCGCCACGCCTTCGCCGTGAAGCAGGACGCGCGCGCCGTGCTTGCGCGTGTGCTCCACCTTCACGAACGGCGTGCCGAGCGGCATCACGATGGTGGCCGGAATGCCGAGACGCGCCGCGTGATAGGCGACGCCCTGTGCGTGATTGCCTGCGGACATTGCGATCACGCCCGCCTTGCGCTCCGCCGGCGTCAACGACAGGAGCTTGTTCAGCGCGCCGCGCTCCTTGAAGGAGGCGGTGAACTGGAGGTTCTCGAACTTGATCCAGACGTCGGCGCCGGTGATCTCCGAGAGCGTGCGCGAATGGCGCAGCGGCGTGCGTTCGACGGAGCCATGAATCTGCTTCGCCGCCCGTGCGACATCATCGAAGGTAACGGCGAGGGGGGGCGGAACGCCCTGATCGGCTGGCATGGCGCTGGTCTATAGCGCCCCACCCCGGCTTTCAATGCGCGACCCATCCGCTGGGCCTCCCGCATCGCCTGCAGGGTCACCCGCTTGACCCCTCCGGCGGCGCGCGCCACATCCGGCGTCCGATGCCGCAATTCCCCGACAGTCTCGACTCCCTCGCGGACCGCTACGACGCGGTGCTCTGCGATATCTGGGGCGTGCTCCACAACGGGCGCGGCGTGTTTCCCGAAGCGGCGCAGGCGCTGATGCGCTACCGCGAGAGCGGCGGCATCGTCGCGCTGGTGTCGAACGTGCCGAAGCCTCGCGATCCGATACCGGCGCAACTGTTGCGTCTCGGCTGTCCGCCCGGCGTGTACGACGCCATCGTGACTTCCGGTGATGCGATCCGCGCGGAACTGTCGGAGCGATCCCCGGGCCCGATGCTGAAGCTCGGCCCGCCCGACGACGACATACTCTGGCAGGGTCTTGGGCTTGAGTTGACGGATGATGTGGAGGAAGCGGCGTTTCTCGCCATGGCGGGTGTCGACGATCCTTTTTCGGAAAAGCCGTTCGACTATGCCGAGATCCTCGAGGCCGCCGCCGGGAACGATCTTGAGTTCCTCTGCGCCAACCCGGACCTCGTCGTGCGGATGGGCGAGCGCCTGATGTGGTGCGCCGGCACGATCGCGGCGCAGTATGCAAAGCTGGGCGGCCGCGTGATCATGGCCGGCAAGCCGCACCCCGCCATCTATCGCCTCGCACTGGAGGAAATAGAGAACCTCGCCGGCCGGCCGATCGAGCGCCGCCGCCTTCTCGCCATCGGCGACGGCGTAGGCACCGACATCAAGGGCGCCAATCACGCCGACATAGACTGCCTGTTCATCGCGTCCGGCATGCACGGCGAAGCGCTGACCACCGACGGCCTGCTCGATTCCGCGAAAGTCTCTGCGGCGCTCGCCGCCAAGGACGCCCGCGCAGACCATGTTATGGGGATACTCCAATGACGACGACGAAGAAGGCGCCCGCAACGGTGCGCCGCAAGTACACGCCCGGCGACTTCGACCTGCAGGTGAAGCGTTCCTCCGCGGGCTTCGGACTCTTTGCAAACGAGGCGATTCCCAAGGGGGCCTGCATCATCGAATACACTGGCCGCACGCTGGAGCCGGGCGAGGAGTTCACCGCGCGCAGCAAGTATCTTTTCGAGGTCAGTGCGAAGAAGACGATCGACGGCTCGCCGCGCTGGAACATCGCGCGCTACATCAACCATTCCTGTCGCCCCAACAGCGAACCCGAGATCCACAAGGGCCGGGTCTTCATCTTCGCCAAGCGCAACATCAAGCCGGGCGAGGAACTCGCGTACAATTACGGCAAGGACTATTTCGACAATTTCATCAAACCGCATGGCTGCCGGTGCGTGAAATGCGTGCAGGCGCGGGCGAAGACCGCGTCGGCCTGATCACCAGTCGACCGTCGCACGTCCCCGGAAAATCGCCTCCGCCTCCGGTGAGAACTTCGCGCCGGACGCGTCGTGGAGGTCGAGTCCGCGCAGGAGCGTCAGCGGCGCGCGCGAGCCCTTCACGCCCCGCACCAGCACGCGCGATGCCGGCGCGTCTGCACGCGGTCGCAGCGGGTGGACCACCACCGCGCCGAGACGCCCGTCCATCGCCGCGAGGATCGCTGCAAGCTTGTCGGCGCGGTGGATCAGCGTCAGCACGCCACCGCCCGTGAGATGATTGCTGAGCCGGGCGATCCACACATCGAGGGGCTGCTCAGTAACATGCGCGCCCTGACGCGCCGGTTTTGGCGCAATGCCTTCGCCGGCCTCCGCATACGGTGGATTGAGGAAAATGCCCTCGAAGGCGCCGATCGCGGCGCTGAAGACGTCACCCTCGACAATGCGCACGCGGTCCGAGAAGCCGTTCGCCGCCACGTTGTCCCGCGCCAGCGCAGCCGCCGCCGGATCGCGCTCGACCCCCGTGAGCTGCGCTGCGGGAAATCTGAGCGCGGCCGCCAGCAGCGCAGCGCCCGGCCCGCAGCCCGCTTCCATCAGCTTTTCCGCCGGCGACACGGCGGCGGCCAGCAGAAGTGCGTCCATCCCCGCTCGATAGCCCTGCGCCGACTGCCGGATGACCAATCGTCCATCCAGGAAGCGGTCGTCGGTCGTGTCACCCTTCATAGGGTTCCAGCCCGATAGCGCGCAGCAGGTTCCGCGCGGCGCCCGCGTCCGAAGCGGAAACAACGAGGCGGCGGGGAATGGCCCCGATGGACCCCTCCGCCGCGCTCGTGGCCGCGTCCAGAACGAGACAATCGAGTCCCTCGGCCCGCAGCGCCGTTTCGGCGAAGTTGAGGGCCACGGGATCATTGCTCAGGAAGACGGCGCGCATGGCGTCAGCAGGCCATGCGCGGGCGCGGCTCCGCAAGCGGGAACGGCTGCGGCGGGCGCGCAACACGCTGCGACCCTTGGTCCGTGCGCCTTGACCCGGGACGCGCCGGAAACCATCGTCTCCCGGCGGGCGAATGGCGCGCGGAGAGGTAGTCGATTGGGACCGGGAGCGACGCCAGAGGCGATCGAGCGCGACGCGCCGACCACTCCTGACGCCCTCGCCGAGTTGCTCGGCGCGGATCTCGCCGCCGTGGACGTCATCATCCACGAGCGGCTTTCCAGCTCTGTCGCCCTGATCCCCGATCTCGCCGCCTATCTGATCGACGCCGGCGGAAAGCGCGTCCGCCCGATGATCACGCTGGCGGCGGCCAACGCGCTGGGCGGGGCGACCAACGGGACGCGCATGCTGGCGGCGGCCGTCGAGTTCATCCACACGGCGACCCTGCTTCACGATGACGTCGTTGACGAAAGCGTCCTGCGCCGGGGCAAGAAGTCTGCTCACAAGATCTGGGGCAACGCCGCGAGCGTGCTGGTCGGCGATTTCCTTTTCGCGCGCTCCTTCACACTCATGGTCGATGCGGGCGATCTCGCCGTTCTCAGCGTGCTGGCTGACGCATCGAGCACGATCGCCGAAGGCGAAGTGCTGCAGCTCTCCAGCACCAACGACGCCAGCACCTCCCTGGACCACTACATGCGGATCATCTCCGCCAAGACTGCCGCACTCTTCGCCGCCGCCGCACGCGTCGGCGCCATGTCGACGAAATGCACGCCCGCGGAGGCCGACGCCTTCGAAGCTTACGGCAAGAATCTCGGGCTCGCCTTCCAGCTCGTCGACGATGCACTCGACTATGGCGGCGCAAGCGCCGTGATGGGCAAGACCGCAGGCGACGACTTCCGCGAAGGCAAGATCACGCTGCCCGTCATCCTCGCGCGCGAAACCGGCGACGAGGAAGAGCGCGCCTTCTGGCGCCGCGTCATGGGGGGGGGCGAACACCGGCCGGCCGACTTCGAGCACGCGGTGGCGATCCTGCGCAAACGTAACGCCATCACCCGCACCATCGATTTCGCCCGTGTCTATGCCAATGCGGCGCGCGACGCGCTGTCAGCGATGCCGGATACTGCGTGGCGCAACGCGCTCGTCGATCTCGTCGATTTCGTCGTCGATCGCGCGCATTAGTTCAGAAATCGATGCCGCGCGCCTCCGCGAAGCGGCGCACCCGATCTGACACCTTCATCGCCACCAGCGCGAGCACCACCATGGCTATGTAGGGCGCGAGCGCCGCGGTCCAGCCCGCGACCTGCCCCATGAGCACCGTCGCCGCCGGCACATCTCCCGGTTGCGGCTCCAGCAAGGATGGCGGCGCAATGCGCGGCGCGTAGGAGGCCACGAAAGCGATTGCCGCGCAGTGCGCCGTCGCGATCCAGTAGATGGTTGCCGCGCGCGCGTGGCTCATGCCAGCGCGACGGCCCACCTGGTAGAGATGGTCGTTGTGCGCCTCCAGCAGATGGCGGCCCTTCTTCACCCGGTGCGCCAGCGTCAGCAGCACGTCGGCAAGGATCGGTAAGAAGAGCAGCGGCGGAATGACCGGCGACACCCCGCCATCGCGCACCAGCAGCAGCCCCGCCGTCGCCGCAAGCACGCCGGCAAAGAGCGCGCCTGCGTCTCCGGCGAAAACCTTGCCCGACGGAAAATTCCACACGAGTAGTCCGACAAGACCGCCCACGCCGCACAGCGCGAGCGCCATGGCGTGCGGCGCGTCGTGCACCCATGCGATCAGCGCAAGCCCCGTCAGTCCCACAGCCATGGAACCCATCGCGAGGCCGTTGGCGCCGTCGATGAAGTTCACCGCGTTCGCCATCGTGAAGACCCAGAGCGCCGAACCGAGCACGCCGAAAACGATGCCCGTATCGAAAGCAATATCGCCCGCGAGCGGAAACACCTGCGCGCGCGCGATGAAGATGGCCACGAACAGGGAAAGCCCCGTCATCAGCCCGAACTTCAAGCGCGGTCCGAGATTGTTGAGGTCATCGAACAGCCCGAGCACCAGCGCCGCGAATGCCGCCCCGACGGCGAGCGCCGTGCGGAGTATGACGTCGCTGGACAGGGAGTCGGCCCAGCGTGCTTCCGGCCAGAATGCAATCGCCGCCAGCGCCAGCGCGAAGCCTGCGGCAGCCGCGAGGCCGCCCGCGGTCGGCGTCGGCGCCCGGTGGTCCTTCCGCGCGCTGTCGGGATTGTCCCAGAGCCCTGCGGCGATCACGACGGGCGTCAGCAACGCGGACGCAGCGGCGGCAAGCCCGGCGGCGAGGAGGAGTTCGATCAGCACCGGCGCGGGTTAGCCCCCGCTCCCGGACCGGTCAACGTCGAGACGCGGTGCGGGCGCCTCAGCCGAGCCGCGTGGCGCGAACCCACCAGGACGGCCGGGCGGCGGCGATCGCGGCTGCGAGTTCCGACGCCGCAGGGGCGTCTTCGACGATCGCAAAGCAGGTCGCGCCGCTGCCGGACATGCGAGCGAGAGCGCCGGGCGCATGTTCCCGCAACAGGCCGAGCACTTCGCCGATCACCGGCGCCACCCGCCGCGCGGGCGCCTCCAGATCATTGCCCTGCTGCGCCAGCCAGTCGTGAAACGTGTCGCGCGCGTACGGCGGCGTTCCAGCCGGCGCGAAGTCCGGGCCAAGACCCATGGCGTCGAAAGTGCGATAGACCGCCGGCGTCGACGCCTCGACCCCCGGATTGACCAGCACCGCATGCAGCGCCGGCGCCTCGACCGGCGTCGTCGCCTCGCCGGTGCCGTGCATCAACGCCGTGCGGCCGTAGACGCAGGCGGGAAGATCGGCGCCGAGTTGTGCGGACATCTGTGCGAGATGCGCTGTGTCCGCGCCCAATTTCCAAAGTGAGTTGAGCGCATGCAGCGCCGCCGCCGCATCGGCTGAACCGCCGCCGATACCCGACGCGACCGGCAGATTCTTCTGCAGCGTCAGCGCTGCGCGCGGCGCGATCCCCGCTTCCGCCGCCAGCAGCTGCGCCGCGCGCAGCACCAGATTGTCGCCGTCGCCGAGCGCGCCCGCGAACGCCCCATCGATGTGCAGGGAGAGGTCCGCCGCCGCGACGGCGGTGACGACGTCGCCCGCGTCCGCCGCGAACATCACCAGACTGTCGAGCGGATGACGACCGTCCGGCATTGGCGGCCCGACGTGCAGGAAAAGGTTCACCTTCGCGGGCGCGAAGCGCGTGATCGTCATGGCGCGAGCGGGGGCAGGCCTTCGGCGATCTTGCGCTCCGCCGCCGCACGCTCTGCGGCAGGGCCATCCAGCGTGAGCACACGGCGCCATTGATAGCGCGCCTCGATGCGCCGCCCGACACGCCAATAGGCGTCACCGAGGTGGTCGTTGAGCGTGGAGTCGCCGGGCGAAAGCTCCACCGCGCGCTCCAGCAATTCCACCGCCTGTCCGAAATTGCCGAGCTTGAAGTGCGCCCAGCCGAGGCTGTCGATGATGTAGCCCTCGTTCGGCTGCTGTGCGGCGGCGCGCTCGAGAATTGCGAGCCCTTCGCGCACCTTCGCGCCGGTATCGACCCAAGTGTAGCCCAGATAGTTCAGCACTTCCGGCTGGTCCGGCGATACAAGCAGCGCCTGCTGCAGCGCCGCCTCCGCCGCCGGCCACTGGCCGAGCCGCTCCAATGTCGCGCCCTGCGCGAAAAAGAGCCGCCAGTCGCGCCGCGTCGGCGGATCGAGTTCGGCGACGAGCCCCGCATAAAGCGGCGCTGCTTCGGCGTTGCGTTCCAGATTGCGATAGAGATCCGCCAGCGAACGCCGTGCGATCCGCCCGTTCGTGCGCTCCACGACAGCTTTCAGCGTTGCGACAGCTTCGTCGTCGCGACCTTCCGCGCGCAAAGAATACGCGATCTGCGCGCGGGCAGTCTCATAGTAGGGCGATGACGGCGGGACATCCGTCAACGCGCGCCGCGCGGCCGCCCCCTGCTGCAGGCCGCGCATGGCGTCGGCAAAGGCGATGCGCGGCGCTTCGAGCGTCGGGTCGACCGCCATGGCCAGCGACAGCGGGCCCAGCTGCTCGCGTCCCATCGGATCCTGTCCGACGAGCACCGCCAGCGAAAAGAGCGCGACCGAAGCACCCCGCGCCGACGTCAGACCACGCGGCGGCGCGCCGCCCGTCTGGAGCCGCGTCAGCTCGGCAAGAACGCCGGGATTGTCGACCTCTTCGAGAAAGTCCCGATAGAGCGCTGCGGCGACGTCCTTGCGGCCGGCGCGCTCGAGCAACTGGCCGTGATGCACGACGACCTGCGCGATGCGCACGCCGCCCGTCGCATCGCCGCGCGCGTATGCGGCGAGCGCTTCGCTCTCACGCCCGAGATAATCCAGCACCATGGCGCGCTGATAGGACTGCATCGCCGTCCACGGTGAGCGCACAGGCAGGCCTTCGTCGCCAAGATCGGCGAGCGCGGCTGCGCCGTCCCGTTGCGCCGCGAAAGCCCAGACGGTCAGCAAACGCGCCGAAAGCATCTGCGCCGGCGCGCCATCTATATCGTGAACGGCGGCATGCACGTCCTTGAAGCGATTGTCGCGCAGCGCGATCGCCGCCTGCGCCAGCCTGCCGCTTGCGACCTCGACGCCCTGCGCGGCCGCCTGTCGACCAAAGCGCGCCGCTGCGGCCACGTCCCCTGACGCCAGCGCCGCATCCGTCGCGCCTTCAAGCAACATTGAATCGCGCGGCGACTTGCGCAGCGCCGCCGCATAGCGATCCGCCGCCGTCACCGGATCGCGCGAACGATCCGCGTAACGACCGATGAGATAGTCAGCATAGGATGTCGCGCGCGGGCCCGACTGCGCCGCACCCGTCGCGCACCCTGACGCCGCGATTGCGGCTAGGGAGGCGATCAGCATCCGTCGCATCAGGTATCCGAGCGCTGACGGGGCGTGAACGGCTCAAGCGTCGGGGGACGGCGACGTTCCGGCGCGGGCGTCGTCAGACCCTCAGCGACCTTGGCGGTGAGCGTCGCGCGGCGACGCGCCTCCGGCTTCGCAGCGAGCGCCTTCTTCCACGTCTCGCGCGCATCGTCATGCTGGCCGAGGCGCCAGTAGACGTCGCCGAGATGGTCGAGGATCTCCGCGTTCGGCTGCGGGCTGAGTTCATTGGAGCGTTCGATGAGCGCGAGCGCCTGCTCGTAGTCGCCATAGAGGTAATAGGCCCAGCCCAGGCTATCGATGACGGCGTAATCGTGCTGCCCCAGTGCGACGCCGCGGCTCAGCAGGCGATAGCCTTCTTCCAGTCCTTCCGGGCGATGGATGAGCGTATAGCCGAGCTGGTTGAGGCGGCTCACCGATTCAGGCTTTTCCGTCAGCAGTTCGCGACCGAGACGCACCGCTTCCGTCCACCCGTCCGGATAGTCCAGCATATAGCTGACGGCGGCGATGCGGATATCGGCGCGGCGATCGGCGGCGATGGCGGCGCGACCGTCGGCGACGGCGCTCTCCACGCGACCGAAATAGTGGTGCGCCGATGCGCGCGCGATGAGCACGGTGGCGCGATCACGCGGCTGTGTCGCCTTCGCGAAAGCGGCGTCATAGGCGGCGATGGCCGGCGCATCCTGCCCGGCGCGCGTCAGCACGCTGGCGGCGGAGAGCGCGATGGTCCAGCGATCGGGTGCAAGACGCATGGCGCGCTGCGCCTCGGCGGCGGCCTTCGCATTCTGGTCCTGACGCACGAACAGCTCGCCGAGCGCGACGGCGGCGTCAGGCGCATAGACATCGCCTGCGGGCACACGGCGGATCAGACGTTCGGCGCCGGCATACCCCTTCGCACCCATCAGCGTGTACGCGGCGCCCAGCGTCCAGTCGGTCGCCGACGGATCAAGCGCGATGCCGATCTGTGCAAACAGCGCCGAAGACGGCGACACCAGTCCCTCCTGCGGCGTGGGATCGCTCAGCGCCTGCGCGAGGCCTTCGGTGCGCCCGAACTCCTCGGACAAGAACAGCGCCCAGCGGCCAAGCCCGCGCGTGGGATCGAGCGCAGGTTCGAACGGCGGCTGGCCGGCCGACACGCGCGCTTCGTTTACGTCGATGTCTGGCGAATTCGGCGCAAACTGGTCGGCGAGACCGTACAGACGCAGCGCGTCTTCCTTCTTGCCCAGACGATGCTTCACCAGCGCCGCGCGATAGAGGATGTGCGTCGTCTGCGGTGCGGCGAGCTGGCGAATCGCTTCTTCGAGATTGTTCGGCTCGTCTTCCGAGGGCTTTGCGACGTCGAGCGTCTGTTCGATGCGCGCATAGGTCTGTTCGGCCGCGGCGAGATCGCCGGAGGCTTCCTGCACCAGTGCGACCATCACATTGCCGAGACGGCCCGGCAGGCGCGGCGCGCCTTCCGTGGCGCGCGACACCGCCTTCGCAGCGTCGCCCTCCGCCAACAGGACCCACGGCTCCAGAAGATCGCCCGCGCCGCCGCGATAGCGGTCCGGCAGCGTATCGATCATCGCGCGCGCGCTGGACGGACGGCCCGCAGCGAGTTCATCCATCACGACGATCGAAGCGACCGCCGCGTTGGACGGCCCGCCGCTGCCGGCGGCGCGCGCCCGCGCGACAACAGAATCCAGATCGGCGGCGAGAATGGCGTCGGTGGTCTTTTCGTAGGCGCGCGCGCCGGGCGCGGCGGTCGCGCGGACGGCCGGCGAATTGCGCGCGCTCGCTGCATCCGTGCCGCCGCCGGTGGCGCAGGCGGCCATGCCTCCCGCAAGCGCGGCCATCAGGGCGGTCGCGGCGATCGCACGTTTCACGTTCATGTGTACCCCACTTGGCTCGCGCGGCGCGGGCCGCACGGTCATTGGCTCAAGAGCTTCCCGGGCACGTTATGCGCCGGTGTGCTGCAGCGCAAACCGTGGCGTCACATATTGGGATAATTGGGGCCGCCGCCGCCTTCCGGCGTCGTCCAGTTGATGTTCTGGTTGGGGTCCTTGATGTCGCAGGTCTTGCAGTGGACGCAGTTCTGCGCGTTGATCTGGAACCGCTTGCCGCCGGGCTGGGCCGCGTCGTCCAGCCACTCGTACACGCCCGCCGGGCAGTAGCGGTTCGACGGACCCGCATAGACGCCGAGTTCGCTGTCGCGCTGCATCTTCGGATCGAGCACCTTGAGGTGCGCCGGCTGGTCCTCCTCATGGTTGGTGCTCGACAGGAACACCGAGGAGAGCTTGTCGAAGGTGAGCACGTTGTCCGGCTTCGGATAGGCGATCGGCTTATGCTTCGACGCGGGCTCTGTGTACGCGTAGTCCGGCTTGCCATGCTTCATCGTGCCGAAGAAGGAGAACCCGCCGAGCAGCGTGTTCGTCCACATGTCCATCATGCCGAGGAAGCCGCCCACGAAGGTGCCATACTTCGACAGGATGGGCTTGGCGTTGCGGACCGGCTTCAGATCCTTCCAGATCGAGCTCTTGCGCACGGCGGCATCGTATTCCTTCAGCTCGTCGTGCTGACGTCCCGCAGCGATCGCCGCGAACGCCGCTTCCGCCGCGAGCATTCCGGACTTCATCGCGTTGTGGCTGCCCTTGATGCGCGGCACGTTCACGAAACCCGCCGAACAACCGATCAACACGCCACCGGGGAAACAGAGCTGCGGCACCGATTGCAGGCCGCCCTCCGTGATGGCGCGCGCGCCGTAAGCAAGGCGTTTGCCGCCCTTCAACCACTGCGCCACTTCCGGATGTGTCTTCATCCGCTGGAATTCCTCGAACGGCGCGAGGTAGGGGTTCTTGTAGTTCAGATGCACCACGAAGCCGATCGACACGAGGCGATCGCCGAAGTGATACATGAACGAGCCGCCGCCCGTATTGTCATCGAGCGGCCAGCCCGTGGTGTGGACGACCAGTCCCGGTTTGTGATTTTCCGCCGGCACCTCCCACAATTCCTTCAGGCCGATGCCGAATTTCTGAGGCTGCGATTTCGCATCGAGCTTGAACTTTCGGATGAGCTGCTTGGCCAGCGAGCCGCGCACGCCTTCGCCGATGAATGTGTATTTGGCGTGGATCTCGATGCCCGGCGTGAAATCGCCTTTCGGTTCGCCGTTCTTGCCGATGCCGAGATCGCCGACCTGCACGCCCTTCACCGCGCCGGACGCGTCGTAGACAAGCGCCGCCGCCGCAAAGCCCGGATAGATTTCCACACCGAGCGCTTCCGCCTGCTGGCCCAGCCAGCGCGTGACCTCGCCGAGCGAGACGATATATTTGCCGTGATTGTTCATCAGCGGCGGCAGCAGGAAGTTTGGCAGCTGCGCGGAGCCTGCAGGGCCGAGGATGTAGAAACGGTCGTCGGTGACTTCCGTCTGGATGGGCGCGCCCATCGTCTTCCATTCCGGCAGCAGCTCATTGAGCGCGATGGGATCGATCACCGCGCCGGAAAGGATATGAGCGCCGACCTCGGAGCCCTTCTCCAGCACGGCCACCGAAATCTCGGAGCCTGCCTCGGCGGCCAGCTGCTTGATCCGGATGGCGGCGGCGAGACCGGCAGGGCCGGCCCCGACGATCACCACATCGTATTCCATCGACTCGCGTTCGATCGCGTCCTCGGACATGCGCGCTTCCTTCAGCCCTTCAAGATTGACCCCTGGGGGCGCCCCTACTGAAACAATGTTCGCGAAGCGTTATCGAGGCTAGGTTGCGGGGCCGCAAGGCTCGCGCCGATTCCCGGGCGATTCCGGGCGGCGGACGGATGAATGGTCGCGGAAGTCGATAACGAGCGGGCGCTGCGGGCGCTTCTGGGCTGGTGGGCCGAAGCGGGGGTGGACTCTGCGGAGGCTGCGGCGATCCTCGCCGCGCCGGCGATGCAGGAACCTGCCGCGCGCGCCGCACCCAAAGCCCCGCCCAAGCCCCCCGTCCGGAAGGCCTCCAAGCCGCCGCCGTCGAGCGCGCCAGAGGACGCCCGCAGAGCCGCGGACGCGGCCGGGACCCTCGTGGAACTGCGCGCCGCGCTTGAGGCGTTTCAGGGCTGCGCCCTGAAGGGCACCGCCCGCCAGACCGTCTTTTCCGATGGCGTCGAGGGCGCGCCGGTCATGGTCGTCGGCGAAGCGCCGGGCCGGGACGAGGACGCCGAAGGCCGTCCGTTCGTGGGCCGTTCCGGCCAGCTGCTCGATCGTATGCTGGGCTCCGTGGGCTTCTCGCGCTCGGACAACACATTCATTTCCAACGTTATTTTCTGGCGCCCCCCCGGAAATCGCCCCCCGACACAGGGCGAAATCGCCGCTTGCCTGCCGTTCATCGAACGCGCGGTCGTGCTGGCGAAGCCGAGAATCCTCATTCTCTCGGGCGGGTTCGCCGCCCAGACGCTCCTGAAGCGCGATGACGGGGTCATGCGGCTGCGGGGGAAAAGGTTGACGTGCCCGCTCCCGGCGTTAACCGAACCGCTTCACGCGATGGTCATGCTGCATCCGGCATATTTGCTCCGGAGGCCGCAGGACAAGCGGCTGGCCTGGGCGGATCTCCTCGCTCTGGCCGACTGGGCCGACGAACTCGGCATCCAGCGCGGAACCGGCCTCTGAGGTCCGGGTTCGCACCCAAGGTTCAGGTATCCTGCAAGAATTGCCGGGGGCTGACGTGCGAGTGCTAGCAGCGGCCGTCCTGGCGGTCGCCTTTCTTTCCGGCGTGGCGCACGCCGGCCCGCGTATCCTCGTGCTCACGCCGCAGGATGAGGCTGCCTATGCCCGTGCGTTCGACGCCGCCGACGCCGGCGACTGGCGCGCCGCGCGCGCCGCCATCTCCACTGTGGAAGACCGCTCGCTCGCATCCCACGTCGAAGCGCGCGCGCTCATGTCGCGCAACGCCAAGCCGCGCCGCGACGCCGTCGCCGGCTGGCTGTCGCGCAATCCCGATCACATCCTCGCGCCCTATGTCCGCCGTCGCGGCGCACAGCTTGGCGCGCGCAACCTGCCGCCCGCCGTTGAACCGCGCGAACGCGCCGTCAACGCCGCTGGCCGTCGCCCTTCCGACACCGCGCCCGAAGTGGCGCTCCTGTTCGGCGCCGGCGATTTCGAGGGCGCCCGGACCCGCGCGATGCAGATGGCCGAAGGGCCGCGCCGTCCGGCCGCCGCGTGGTGGCTCGGGCTGATCGCGTTCCGCGCGCAGGCCTATCCGGACGCCGCTTACTGGTTCTCCGAAGCCTCGAAAGCGCAGCGTCAGGACGCTTGGTCAAAATCCGCCGCCCATTTCTGGGAAGGACGCGCACTTCTGGCGTCCGGACAAGCCGCCGCCGCGCTGCGCGCGTTCGACGCCGCCGCGCGCGAACCGGCGACCTTCTACGGACAACTCGGCGAAGCGCAGATCGGCCGCAACACGGCGCTCGGTTTTGAAGAACCCGCCCTCACGCAACGCAGCGCGACCGCCCTCTTGCAACGCCATCCCGCCGCGCACCGCGCCAGCGCGCTCGCGCAACTCGGACGTCTCGCCGAAGTCGAACTTGAACTGCGTGCACTGCATGGCCGGCTCACACCGACCGACGACAGCGACTATCTCGCGCTCGCCATCGCGCTTGCGGCGCCCGCCGCGCAACTGCGCGCCGCCGAACGCGGCGGACCGGAAGTCGCCGCCGGCTATTGCCCCACGACCACCTTCGAACCCGAAGACGGCTTTCGTCTCGATCGCGCGCTGATCTATGCGGTCATCCGCCAGGAAAGCCGGTTCAGTCCCATCGCCATCAGTTCATCTAATGCGCGCGGGCTGATGCAACTCCTGCCGTCCACTGCGCAGGACATGGACCGCGAACAGGCATTCCGCCGCGCGCCGGTGAAACTGCACGATCCAGGCATCAATATGCGTCTTGGCCAGCAATATATCGAGTGGCTCGACGCGAACTTCAAAACCGGCGGCAACCTCGCGAAGATCCTCGCCTCCTACAACGGAGGCCCCGGCTGGCTCACACGCTGGGAAGCGAGCTATCCGCGCACGGACGATCCGTTGCTGTGGCTGGAGAGCATTCCGCGTCACGAATCGCGGGACTACGCCGAGCGCGTCATGTCGCACCTTGCGCTGTGCCGCAAACGCTACGGGCAACAGCCGGTGGAGATCATCGCGATGGCGTCCGGCAAGGCGCCGATCTATCAGCCGATGGATCCCCGTTCCGACAGCTTCGCCGCCGCGCAACGCTGACGCCACCGCGCCCGCCAGGCGCGCCAGTCCTCCAGTGTGTCGACATCGTCGAGCGTGCGCAGCCGCACGACATCGACGGTCAAACGCGCGACAACATCCGCCAGCGTGTGCGCACTCGACCACCTGACCCCTTCGAAGGCGCGGCTCACATCGCGACTGCGCCGCGCCGCAAGTATCCAGAAACCGCCGTCCCGCGCTGGACCGATCGCGACCGGCGCGCGACCCAATGCGCGAAACGCAAGAGCAATGTCGCGCTCGCCGATTTCCGGACTGTCGGTACCGATCACAGCGACGGCGCCGCGCACACGATTCATAGCCCGCGCGAGACGTGTCCCGAGATCGCCGCACCCTTGCGTTGCGCGGCGCACGCTGCGCGGCCAGACGCCCGGCAGGGAAACGCCTCGCGCACGCTCCGGCGTGACGACAAGCACCGTCTTCCATCGCGTGTCGCGCGCGAAGCGCATTGTACGCGCCTGCAACATCCGATTGATCCGCAACGCTGAGAGACGCCCCGCGTCACGCGCGAGTCGCGTCTTGCCCTGTCCCAGCGCCGGCGCACGCGCCATGATGAGGAGCGTCCTAGTCATACTGCGCCGCAAGCGCCGCAGGATCGGCGCCCATATAGTATCGCGCCAGCAGGAGGAGATTTCGCGAAGAGCGCTTGGCGAACCCGTCGCGCCTGTACTTCTCCGCACTCGTCACCGCGCGCGAATCCAGCAGGTGCAGGCGCGCGCGCCCGATACGGCGCACCATGTCCACGTCTTCCATCAATGGCAGCGCACGATAGCCGCCAAGCGCGTCGTAGAGCGCCCGCGACATCAACAAGCCCTGATCGCCATAAGGCAAGGCAAACACCCGATTGCGCACGCCTACCCAGAAAGTCACGAGGCGCGCGCCGACAGAGGCGTCGTCGAACGCGAAGCGGAATGCCGCCGCACGCAGGACGTTCTCAGGCCGTGCAATGAACCTTGAAACCGCGTCGATCCAAAGCCCCTCAAGCGCAGTATCGGCGTGCAGGAACAGCAGCCACGGCGCTCTTGCCGCCGCAGCGCCCGCGATGAGCTGGGCGCCTCTTCCACGCGCACCCGTCACCAGACGCGCGCCGACTTCTTCCGCGATGGCCAATGTATCGTCCGTCGATCCGCCGTCGCTCACGACGAGCTCGCGCACGAGACCATCGGCGACCGCCGGCACCAGCGGCGAAAGCGAACGCGCAAGGTGAGGCGCCGCGTTGAGCGTCGGCATGACGATGGAAATCACGGCCTGACTTCACCCGCCTTTGACGAGGTGTCAAACCTCACGCGCGCGGCGGCGCGGGTGTCGCAGCCTGCGGACCCTGCGACGTCGTCATGTCCGACTTCATATCGCGCAGGAAGCGGTCCAGGAGATCGGTTCGCGCCACGACGCGTGCGATTTCTCGCAGTTGCGCGCCGCTGGCGTCGATGCCGGCCGTCACCACCTCGAAGGCGTTGGCGTCCGGCGTTCCTGCCATGAGAGCCCCATAGTCCTTCCGCAGCGCCTGAACCCCGTTCGCATTTTCCGCAAACACGAGCGCGATCGCCGTGCGCATGATTTCATTGCGCGCCGCGGGGTCGAGCGGCGCCGTGCGTTGTCGCTGCGCCAGAACAAGTTTCAGCTCGGCGGCCGCGCGCGGCCAATCGCGGTCGCGCCAAGCGGCGTCGGCGCGGATGCGCTGGGCGGCCGCGCTGCGGTCCCGCTCGAGAATTTCCACAGCCTGTTCGGTGCGACCGAGATCGAGAAGCGCGCGCGCTTCAAGGATGCGCCGATCCGCCATCAAATCTGATGGCATGCCCGGCTGTCGCGACAGCTCGATTGCCGCCAGCGCCCTCTCGGGTTTGCGGTCGCGCAGATAGATCATCGCCAGATCGGACGCGATCTGTGCGCGGCCCACGCCTTCAAGCCGCTCTTCGACCTGGTGCTGCAGCAGCGTCGCCGCCTGCTCCAGCAGATCGAGCGCGACGAGGCGACCCGCAAGATTGCGCACCATCCGGTCGCCATTGGGACCGACGGGCGTCAGATCCTTGAAGTCGTAGAAGAGACCCAGCGCCTGCACAGGCTGCAGTTTGTCGGCTTCGCCATTGAGGTAGAGACGCTCGAATATCTCCGACATGTCGGCGCGCAGCGTGCGGCCGAGCGCGTGGCTCGCGTGTTTCGCTGACGCGCCGCGCAACGCCATCAACGCCTCGCGGTAGCGCCCGCGCTCGGCATAGATGGCGGCGAGCTGCTGCACCACTTCGAGTTCGAGCGAGTCGCCGCGCCAGCGCAAACGAAGCGCTTCCAGTTGTTCGATCGTCGCCTCTTCCGTCGCGCCGAGCGTCCGCTCCACACGCGCGGCCTCGAAAGACGCGCGCACCGCCACAACTTCCTGCGGCGCTGCGGTCAAAGTCTTGAGCGATGCAAGGGCCGCCCGCGAATCGCCGCGCGCCTCAGCGATCTTGGCCTGCACGATCCGCGTGTCGCCGGAGACTTCGGGAGACGGATTGGCCGCCAGGACGCGCGCTGCAGCGGCGGCGGCGGCGTCGAGATCCCGCAAGTTGAGCAATGAGTCCGCAAGCGCAAGCTCGAACTTCGGGCGCCAACCGGGCGGCTGCGCGACGAGTGCGCTCTTTCCGCGCTCCAGTTCCTTGCGCGCGGTCGCCCAGTCGCGCTGCAACCACGCTGCATAGCCACGCCACAGCGCCGCCGCCGGATCCTCCGCGAGCGCGCTTGCCTCGAGATCACCCCGTGCATCGCGAACGCGGCCCATCATCACGTTCGCCGCCGCGCGCATCAGGCGATAGCCGGGGTCGATATCGAGCTGCGGCTGATTGATCGCCGCCACCTTCAGCGCGCCCAGCGTCTCCGCCGACAACTCGTGCGCCAGCAGGAATCGGGCGAGCGAAAGCCGCGCTTCGACGCGCGCGCCCTCGTCGCATCCTTCCGCTGCCGCGCGACGCTCAAGCGCCGCCTTGCGGTCGAGCACTTCAGTGACCGGAACCGCAAACTCGCGGCGCAGATCGAGGAAGGATGTGGCGTCGAGTGGCGCAACAAAATCAAGCGTCGCCGTCGCATCCTCGCCGGCGCCTCGGGCGATGACGAGCGCACGACCTTCGAACGCCGCGCCGACCTGATCGCCACGCACTTCAACGGCGACGCCCTGTGCGGACGCAAGAACTGCGGCTTCCGGCGTCGCGCGTCGCGACTCCACGCCGCGCGGCGCGCCGCCGGTGAGTGCGACGGTGAGCGTATCGCCGACCACCGGATCGGTAATCTTGCGGACGACGCCCTCACGATCGAGATCGACGACCATGCGCCCCCGGCCGCCCGCACCCACATCGCGCCGCACGGGCGCAGCATCCAGTTGTCCGACACGCGGACCGAGAGTGAAGACCCAGGCATTGCCCTGCGCGCGCGCGCTCAGCGACATCGAGGACGGCGCCGCAACGCGGATGCCGGCGACCTTGTCGCCGCGGACGGGCGTGATCACGGTCTGCCGTGCGCCGCGGATATCGAACTGCGCCGACGTATCGAACAGCAGCCAGACCGCATCGCCGCGACGGAAGGCGGCGGCGCGTGCAGGACCCGCCCATGACACGGTGAAACGCGTCTCTTCCGTTCCTTCCTCGACACCGATCGGCACGATGCCGCTGCGCGGCGCTGGATCATCCGACGCGCGCGGCGGCGGCGGGGGCGGCGGCGGCGGCGCTGCGGGTCGCAAGCCGCCTTCGGGCGGCGAAAGATCCACGACGATTCGCGACCCTTCCACGAAGTGCCGGACCTTCACGCCCTCTTCGAGCGTGAGCGCGATCACGAGCCGTCCGCCCGATTGCGTGACACGCTCGGCGCCGCGCACGAAAAGCGGCGGCGTCGCACGCAATTGCGCGAGATCGATTTCCGCCGGACGCGAGAAGCGCAGCTCAAGCCGCGACCCACGCCGCACGGGCGTGACCGAAACCTGCCCGGTGAAATGGAAGGACAGGCGGGTGAGGTCAGGCCGCGAGCCGATGGAAAGCGTGGCGTTCGTGGCCGGCGGCGCACGCTCTATGCTGGAAACAGCCTCCACCGTGATCGGCGTCGTCGTGGGCGTCAGCGTGACAAGCGCTTCGGCGTCGCCCTGCGTCACCTGCGCCTGCAACGCGCGGCGCAGCGAAATACGCACCGATTTGCCGTCTGTCTCGCGACGCGCAGCGGCGATTGTGCGCGGCGCCGCTTTCGGCAAGCCGCTGACATCGGCTTCCACAGGCGCTTCGAAGCGCACGGTGAGCACGCCGCCGGCGACCTGCGCGCTGGCGCGCGGAATCGGCGCATCCCCTTGCTTCTTCAGCGCGATGCGTGCGCCGTCTGCATCCTCGGTGACGCCGAATTCCACCCGCGCGGTTTCAGCGGCGGCCGCGACTGCGATCGCCGAAACCCCGGCGATCAGGATCGCCGGCGCGGTGTAGCGGACTACCCACATCGCTTTCGCATCAGCCCGCCTTCGGGCGCGCCGCCGCCGGCGCGGCTGCTGCTGGACGCGCACCCGCCGCCGGACGCGTAAGCGCCGCGACTTCCTCCGCACGCGCCTGTGCAAGCAGAACCGTGAGACGGCGCGCGCGCACCGGATCCATCTTACCCATTACCTCGGCGAGATTGGCCTGGCGCATGCGGCTGGCCACATCGACGAGCACATCTTCATCCAGCGCATCGAACACGGCGGCGGCGTCCTTCGCGCGCATGCGCTGATAGACATCCACCAGTGTCGCGATGCGGCGCGTCTGTTCCTCGTCGACCGTCCCCATCAGCTCCTGCACGCGCGATTCCAGGCGCTTCAGCTCCGCGACGCGGTCTTCCACACGCCGCTCGGCGGCGGCGAGAAGTTCTTCGCGCGTGTCCATCTCTGCGGCGCGCGCATCCAGTGACTCGCGTCGCGCGCCGAGCGATTGCAGGACCTGCACCTCGCTGGGCGAAAGGCCTGCGGAATCGGCGAACGACGATGTGGGGCAACTGGGATTCGCACTCGTCGCGCCCGCCTTCGTGGCTCCCGGCGCCGGTTGCGGCGGCGTCGCGGCTGCGGGTGCGCTTTCAGCCGCACCCTCCGCGAACGCCACAGCTTTCAGGCTGAGAAGAACGCCGAGCGTCACCATGATCGCCGGAAGAAGGCGCGGCGATGCGGCGGGTTTCTTTGCGGACATCAGCGTCCCCTGCCGATGTCGGCGGCGGAGCGCACCTTGCCCACTCCGAGACCGAGTTTTTCCGAAAGCGCGCGCGCGGTATCGATGCGCCCCTGCAGATCGCGTCCCGCTTCGTGCGCCGTCTGACGCATTGTGCGGACTGCCGTTTCGGCCGATGCGACGCTTTCGAGAAGTTCGCGCGCGGCGTCACGGATTCCATCCTGCCCCGCCCGCAGCGCGGAGAGTTTCCTGTCCAGTCGCCAGCAATAGAAGAGGCAGGCCGCGAGCAGCAGCGCGAGAGCGCCTTCAAGGACGAGTGTGATCGGGCTCATGCGCCTTCTCCGGCTTTCATCACGGCGAGACGACCTGCCGTCTGCAACGGCTGTTCGACGCGCACGGCGACATTCTGGTTGATGCGACCGACCCGGCCGCGCGTGATGGTGGCCGCGCCGCACTTCAGCTCCACATGCGCGCCGGGCGGTGCGTTGAGCATGAGCGTTTCGCCGACCTTGAGATTGAGCACCTGGCTGAGAGGCGCCGTCATTTCATCGAGCACGGCGGAGACTTCCACCTTGGTGCGCCACAACTCGCTCGCGAGGTGGCCTTCCCAGATGTTGTCGCGCCCGAACTTCTCCCCCATGAACTGCTGCAGCAGCAGTTTGCGGATCGGTTCGAGCGTCGCGTACGGCAACAGCATCTCCACGCGTCCGCCACGATCCTCCATGTCGATGCGCAGCTTGATCAGGATGGCGGCGTTCGCGGGTCGCGCGATGGCGGCGAAGCGCGGATTGGTCTCGATGCGGTCTAGCGAGAAGTCCACCGGCGTCAGCGGCGCGAAGGCCTGGCCGGTATCGGCCAGCATTACCTCGATCATGCGCGTGATCAACATGCGCTCGATCGTGGTGTAAGGCCGGCCTTCCACGCGCATCGGCGGCGCGCCGCGACGCCCGCCGAGAAGCACATCGACCACGGAATAGATGAGGCTCGAATCCACCGTCATCAACCCGAAATTGTCGAGCTGCTTGGCGCGGATCACGGCGATGATCGCCGGCAGCGGGATGGAGTTCAGATAGTCGCCGAATCGGATCGACGAGATGGAATCGAGACTGACTTCGACGTTGTCCGACGTGAAATTGCGCAGGCTCGTCGTCATCAGCCGCACGACGCGGTCGAACACGACCTCAAGCATCGGCAGCCGTTCGTAGGAGACGAGCGCGGAATTGATGATGGCGCGCACGCCGGTGCGCGAGTTCTCTTCACCTTCACCGGACGCAAATCCGAGAAGGCTGTCGATTTCGTCCTGGTTGAGGATGCGTTCGCCGCTGCCGCTTACCGGCGCCGCCTCTTCAGGCGCGTCCGTCGTCGTCGACCAGTCGGCGGCGAGTTCGTCTTCGTCGGTGGCGGTTGCTGTCTCCGCCATATCTACTGCACCAGCATTTCTTCGATGAGAACGGCGTTCATCTGTGCCGGCGCGATGGCGAGATTCACGCGGCGCAACAGTTCAAGCCGCAGACGCGCCGTGCCGGCGGAGCCTGAAATGTCATCCATGCGCAGTTCGCGCAGGAAGCCCTGGTACTGATCCATGATGCGCGGCAGTTCGGGCTCGACGGCGTGCGCGACGTCTTCGTCGGGCGCTTCGAGCGTGACCTTGAGCTTCAGATAGGCGGGCTGACCGTCATTGGTGGAGAAGTTCACCAACAGCTGCGGCAGCGCGACGTAATAGACGCCGTCTCCTTCCGTCACGACCGGCGCATTCGGATCGGCCGCGCCCTTCGCGCCGTGGCCGCCCTTGTCCTTGGCCTTGCCGTGACCGTCTTTTTTCTTCTTCGCCTTGTCGTGCGCGGCGCCGGCGTCGGCGTGCACTTCGGCCTTGGGCTTCATCAGGAAGAAGGCAGCCCCGCCGCCCGCGCCGAGCAGCAGCAGCGCCGGCAACACGACGAACAGGATGAGCGTCTTGCCCGCGAGCTTCTTCTTCGCCGGCGCGCCCTCTTCGCCCTCGACAGCTTCGCCCTCGGCCGTATCGGCCTCGGGCGCGTCCTTCTTCGCGCCCTTTGCGGCCTTGGGCGGCTTGGGTGGTTTCTCTTTCTTCGCAGACATCAGTTCGATCCGGATTCGCGCATCCTGCACTTCGCGCAAACGTGGTTAAGGAAAGATGAGGGGCGGCAATTATTGCCGGGCAAAAGGTGCTTTCTGCCGCGTTAACGGCGCGGCGCGGCGCGCGAATCCCCATGGCGCGCAAGCGTTAACCATGTGGCGCCGCCTTTGCAGCGTCTGCGGCGATGGACAACCTTCAACTCCTCGGCGTGCAGACGCAGCGCGTGCTCCAGCGACGGATGGAAACGGCGGCGAACAACCTCGCCAACGTCTCCACGAACGGATTCAAGGCCGACGCCCTGCTCACCGAAGTCGATTCCCGGCGGCCCGCGCGCTCCGTCGATCTGCCGCGCGACGTGCGCTTCGTGCGCGACGTAGGCCTCTCGCGCGATTTCAGCCAGGGCGCGATCCGGCGCACGGGCGAGGCGTTCGACGTGGCGATCCAGGGCGAAGGTTTCTTCCTTGTATCGGATCCGCAACAAGGCACGCTCTACACGCGCGACGGCAGTTTCCGCCTCGACGCCGCAGGTCAACTCGTCACCAAGGACGGACGCAATGTGCTGAACGCCGGCGGCGCGCCGATCGTGTTCGACCCGCAGGGCGAACGTCCCTCGATCGGCGCCGACGGCGCGATCTCCATCGCGGGCACGGAAGTCGGCGCCATCGGCCTCGTGAACTTCGCCAACCCGGCGGGACTCGAAAAGGTCGGCGACAATCTCTTCTCGGCCGCCGGGCAACCCACGTCGAATTTCGAGGGCGCAGCCGTCCAGGGCGCGCTGGAAGGATCCAACGTCAACGCGGTGACGGAGCTCACCCGCGTCATCGAAATCTCACGCGCCTATGAATCGGCCGCTCGTATCGTGAAGAACGGAGACGATCTCCGACAGCGCGCGATCGAGCGGTTCGGACGCGCCTGAAGCTAACGGAGAAGACTGATGCGTTCCCTCTCCATCGCCGCCACGGGCATGCAGGCACAGCAGCTCAATGTGGAAGTGATCTCCAACAACATCGCCAACATGAACACCACGGGGTTCAAGCGTCAGCGCGCGGAATTCCAGGATCTGCTCTACCAGAATCTCGAACGTCCGGGCGCGAGCACCTCGTCCGCCGGCACAATGGCGCCGACGGGCATCCAGATCGGCGTCGGCGTGAAGGCCGGTGCCATCGGGCGCGTCACCGAGCAGGGCGCGCTCGCACGCACCGACAACCCGACCGATCTGGCGATCAGCGGGCGCGGTTACTTCCAGGTCTCAATGCCCGACGGCACGACCGCCTACACCCGTGACGGCAATCTCGCGATCGACGCCGAAGGGCGCATCGTGACTTCCGACGGCTTCCCGCTCGAGCCTGCGATCACCGTGCCAAACGAAGCGCTCTCGGTCTCGATCTCGCGCGACGGCGTGGTGGAAGCCACGATCCAGGGCCAGGCCGCGCCGCAGCAGCTCGGCCAGATCGAACTGGCCGCCTTCGTCAATCCGGCGGGCCTCGAAGCGCAGGGCGAAAACCTCTTTCTTGAAACCGCAGCGAGCGGCGCGCCGAACATCTCGACGCCGACATCGCCAGGCTTCGGCGCATTGCTGCAGGGCTTCGTGGAAACATCGAACGTCAATGCGGTGGAAGAGATCTCCGCGCTGATCGTCGCGCAGCGCGCCTACGAAATGAACGCCAAGGTCATCACCGCATCCGACGAGATGCTGCAGACCGCGTCGAACGTCCGCTGAAGACCGGAGGGACTGAACGATGAAACGCACGCTCTTCCACGCCGCCGCTCTCGCCGCCGTGCTGCTCGCGTCCGGCATCGCGCACGCACAGGCGCCCGTCGCACTGCGCAACACCATAGAATCATCAGGCCCCGCAGTGACGCTCGGAGATTTCTTCGAGAACGCCGGCCCTGCAGCGGGGCGCGCTGTCGCGCCGGCGCCGGGCGCGGGCCGCACCGCGACATTCTCGCCGCGTTTCCTGCAGGCCGCCGCGCGCGCTGCTGGTCTCGACTGGACGCCGCCCGATGGCATGACCGCCGTGCTCGTCACCGGTCGCGGCGGTGCGGCCGGCGTCGTCTCGCCGCGCTTCCAGAGCACCGCGTCCCAGAACGCCAGCCTCCAGCATGCATCGGCATCCGTCGCCAGCGGCGACATCGCCGTGCGACGCGGCGAGACGGTCACGCTCGTGTATGTGTCGCCGGGTCTGCAACTCACCACCCGCGCACGCGCACTCGGCGACGCCAGCATCGGCGACAGCGTGCGTCTCGTGAATCTCACCTCCAATCGCACCGTCGATGCGGTCGTCACCGGCATCGGCGCCGCAAGCGCCCGCGCGAACTGAAAGACATCACCATGCGCACCCCAGCCCTTCTCCTTCTCGCCGGTCTCGCCGGCTGCGCGACCGTGGATCGCGCCGTCGACGCCGCCGCCCCCGTCGCGGAGGCGGGCGCCGATCTCGCGCGTCAGGGCTATCGCAGCGCGCATCGCGCGGCGACGGGCCCGCATCTGACGCCGGTGTCCAATCCTGCGCCCCTCGCGGGAAACAATGTCGTCATGCCGATGCCGGCGCAGGTGCAGCAGGCGTCAGCGCCGAATTCGCTCTGGCAAGCAGGCGCGCGCACCTTCTTCAATGACCAGCGCGCTACGCGCGTCGGCGACATCCTAACCGTCAAGGTCGCCATCGACGACAGCGCGCAGCTCGACAACTCCACGAACCGCACGCGCGGCGGCTCCACTGAAGTCGGCGTCTCAAGCTTCTTTGGTCAGGAACAGGTGCTCGGCAATGTGCTCGGGGGGACGTTCGATCCCTCCAGCCTCATCGGCGCCGAAGGCTCTTCCAGCGCCGCCAATGCCGGCGCGATCAGCCGGAAGGAAAAGATCGAGCTGACACTCGCCGCGACGATCAGCCAGGTGTTGCCAAACGGCAATCTCGTGGTCGTCGGCAAGCAGGAAGTGCGCATCAACGGCGAGCTGCGCGAGCTGACCGTCGCCGGCATCGTGCGTCCGGAAGACGTCGCCGCGAACAACTCGATCCGCCACGACCAGATGGCCGAGGCGCGCATCTCGTACGGCGGACGCGGCAACATCTCCGCCGTGCAGAAGCCGCGCTGGGGCCAACGCGTCGCGGATGCGATCAGCCCCTGGTGATGACACGGATATCCGCTCTCCGCCGAGAATAGGAGAACCGGCGAGCAAATGCTTTGCGCAGGCGCGCGCCTGCCTTATGCCGTTGCCATGAACCCCACCATCATCGCCTATCCCGGTCTCGGCGCCTTCGAGGCGCTCTTCGGAGCTCGGTACGACATCCTCAAACTCCCGCAGGACGCGGAAGCGCGGGCGCAGGTATTGCACGATGACGGCGCGCGGGTGCAAGCGGCGGTGGTGATCGGTTCGATCGGCCTGCCGGCGCCCATCCTCTCCGCCTTGCCGAATCTCAAGCTCATCGCCGCCTTTGGCGTCGGCTATGACGGCGTCGATCTCGAAACGGCCAGGGCGCGCGGCATCGCGGTGACCAACTGCCCCAACATCAACCACGAGGACGTGGCCGATGTGGCGATGGGCCTGATCATTTCCTGCGCACGACGCATCGCCGAGGGCGACCGACTCGTCCGCGCCGGCGGTTGGACGAGCCCCGTCGCCTTCCCGCCGCCGAGGCGTCTGCGCGGCCGCAAGCTCGGCATCGTCGGACTCGGCGCCATCGGCGACGCGATCGGGCAGCGCGGCGAAGCCTTCGGCATGGACATCGCCTGGACCGGCCCCCGTCCGAAGGACGCGAAGTGGCGTTATGAAGCGGACCTGCACGCACTCGCGACCTGGGCCGACGTGCTTGCGCTTGCGCTGCGTCCCGATCCGGGCACGGAAAAGATGATCGACGCGCGCGTGCTCGAGGCGCTCGGCCCGGAAGGCATTCTTGTAAATGTCTCGCGCGGCTCCGTCGTCGACGAAGATGCGCTGATCGCGGCGCTGAAGTCGGGAACACTCGGCGCGGCGGGGCTCGACGTGTTCGAAACCGAACCCACCCCCGCCGCACGCTGGGCGGATTTCCCCAACACTACTCTCACGCCCCACTTCGGCGGCGGCACGCGCGACTCCATCATGGAAAGCGCGCAACTCGTTCTCGAAAATCTCCGCCGCCACTTCGCCGGTGAAGAACTCGCTACGAGGGTGGTCTGAAGCGCTTCACGCGAACAGGAAATCTCCCGCCGTGATGTTCGTCGCGGCGACGCCGATGAGCAGGATCGTCTCGCCGCCCGTGAGGGTCACGAGCGTGTTGGCGCCCTGCTGGACGATGGTGGTGTTGGCGAAGGTCGCGCCCGCATAGAGCGTGAGGTCGATGCGGTCGGTTCCATCTTCCCAGTCGGCGATTACATCGGCGCCAGAGCCCGCCGCGAAGACGAATCGGTCCGCGCCGGCCTCGCCGTAGAGCGTGTCGCCGCCGGCGCCGCCGACGATATAGTCCGAGCCCGCCCCGCCATAGAGCGAATCCGCGCCGCCTTCGCCGAAGATCGTGTCGTTCCCCGACCCGCCGGCCACGAAGTCGTTTTCGCTTCCCGCATAGACGAAGTCGTCGTCGTCGCCCGCGTCGATCGAATCCGCACCCGTGCCGCCATAGAGCGAGTCGAAGCCCGCCCCGCCGATGATCACGTCCGCACCGTCGCCGCCGATCGCGAAGTCATTGCCGTCACCGGCATAGATGGTGTCGTTGTCGATGCCGCCGTCGATGGCGTCGTCGCCACCATCGCCGTCGAGGCGGTCATTGCCGTTCTGGCCGATGAGGAGATCGCTCCCCTCGCCGCCGCGGCCGAAGTCGTCGCCGTCGCCACCGTAGATGGTGTCGTTCCCGACGCCGCCGTCCATGGAATCGTCGCCCGCATCGCCGTCGATGCGGTCATTGCCGACGCCAGAGATTATTGCGTCATTCCCCAGCCCACCGCGCGCATAGTCGTCGCCGTCGTCGGCATAGATGACGTCGTTGTCGTCGCCGCCGTCGATCGCGTCGTCGCCGTCGCCGCCATAGATGAGGTCATCGCCCGCCTCGCCCGCCAAAAGATCGACGCCGAGGCCGCCATCGAGACCGTCGGCCGCCGCGCCGCCGTAAAGCGAATCTGCCCCATCCTGGCCGATGAGCACATCGGAATCGCCCAAACCGAAGGCGTAGTCGTTTCCATCGCCGCCGTAGAAGGTGTCGTTTCCATCTCCGCCGTCGGCGCCGTCGTTGCCGGCGTCGCCGTACAACTGGTCATTGCCGTCCTCGCCGATGAGAATGTCAGAGCCGTCCGAACCCCGCACGAAGTCGGCGCCTGCGCCGGCATAGACGATGTCGTCGTCCGCGCCGCCATCGATCGAATCGTCGTCGTCGCCACCGAACAGAACGTCGTTGCCGCCCTCGCCGATCAGCACGTCAGCACCCGCGCCGCCCTGCGCAAAGTCCGCGCCGAGGCCCGCGTACACAGTATCGTTCTCGGATCCCGCATCGATCGAGTCCGCACCCGAACCGCCGTAAATCTGGTCTGCGCCCGCTTCGCCGATCAGAATATCATCGCCTTCGTCTCCGAAGACGAAATCCGCGCCGGCTCCCGCGTAGACCGTGTCGTTATCCGCACCGCCGGAGAGGGTGTCTGCGCCCTCGTTGCCGGCAATGTCGTCGACGCCGCTACCGCCGAAGACAAGGTCGTCGTCGGTTCCGCCAAAGATGGAATCCGCACCTGCGCCGCCTGTCAGCGTGTCACGGCCATCGGCGCCGCTGAGCGTATCGTTCTCGCCACCACCGTCTATCTGGTCGTTGCCGCCGCCACCGGAAATGAAGTCGGCGCCGCCGCCGCCCGAAAGGGTGTCTTCACCTGCGTCGCCCGTGAGGTTGTCCGCCGCCGATCCGCCCAACACGCGGAAGCGCTCGACATCGGTGGTCGAAAGGATGAAGCCCGGTACGCTAGACGTCATCGTGCTGAAGCCGGGTGCATTGTTCGTCAGCATCGCACTGACGGCCGTCCCCGAAAAATCGAGTATGATGAGATCGTCGCCAGCGCCGGCATTGAACTGGTTCTGTCCGAAAGGCGCGACGAACTCGACGACGTCGTTCCCCGAGCCCGTGTTGATCTGAAAGCGTTCGAAGCCGCGCACGACCGTGCCGTCCGCGAGCACCGCGCCGCCCGGCGCATTCAGGGCTGCCTGCGTGAGAATGATCGCGGACGTGGCGCCGGAGCGATCCAGCTGCAGAAAGTCAAACCCCGCGCCGCCGTCCAGCGTATCGCCAATGCTGGACTCCGAGAGCGCGTTCACGGTGTCGTCGCCGTCGCCGCCAAAGATCGAGTCAAGACCTTCCCCGCCCTCGAGCGTATCATCGCCCGCACCGCCAAAGAGCGTGTCGGCGCCGCCCTCGCCGGCAATGGCGTCATGCCCAGCGCCGCCATCCAGCCTGTCGCCGAGTGCGGCGCCGATCAGGATGTCGGCCCCGCCACCGGCGGTGATGTCGAAGCGCTCGACGCTCTCCAGTTGATAGCCGGCGAATATGCCCTGGGTCGTCGCGTTGCCGGGCGTCAGCACGTAGCCCGTGAGGTCCGCGACCCCCGAGAAGTCGGCGACGAGCGTATCGATCCCGGCGCCGGCGCGGAACGCGCTGTTGAACGGCCCCGGCTGGAAGATGGAGAGCGTGTCGTCGCCGGATCCGGTGAAAAGCTGGATATTCTCCACATTCCGGATGACCGTGCCGTCCGCAAACGTTACGCCTGTGGCCGATGCGAGATCCGCCATCGACAGGGTGACCGGTGTCGCGCCGGTGCGAACGAGAACCACCGTGTCGCTGCCGGCGCCGCCGTCAATCGTGTCCGCGCCGGTGTTCGCAGCGCCGGTGTCGTTGGTGAACCAGTCGTCGCCGTCTCCACCGCTGAGGGAATCCAGACCGGCGCCGCCTTCCAGCGAGTCCGCCCCGTCACCGCCGATAAGCGTGTCGTTGCCCTCGAAGCCGAGCAGCCTGTCGTTGCCGGCGCCGCCGTCGATGAGATCCGAACCACCGTAACCGTAGATCGTCTCGTTGCTTACACCGCCCGTCATCACGTCATCGCCGCCGAAGAGCGCGGCTTCAAGCGCTGCGGCGTTGTTCGTGGCTACCCAGTTGAAGAGCGTCGCCACATCGATGGAGATCCCGGTGATCGCCATCGTCGCCGAGGGTCCGAAGACGTTCGACGTGTACTGGAAACCGGTGACCGTGCCGGAGGTCGGGTCGCCGAAGGCATTGAAGCCGGCGAACGTGCCGTCACCGATGAGCGTCGTACCCGGCGAAGTGTATGTCACCCGGGTCGGCGTGCCGACCACCGAGGCGGCAGGATCATTGAGGATCGCGAGAATGAACCCCGCGTTCCAGATCGACATGTTGAAGCCGCCGGTGTTCGCCGCACCGGTGAAGTTTATCGTCGCCACGATCGACCCCTGCTCGCCCCAACAGCGCCCCTATAGACGCCGCCTCGCAGCGCGTGCGACGCGCCGGAAGCTATATGGGCGGCGCCCACCTCCTCAGGCAAGGCAGGCTGGCTTATCCCATTGGTTCGCCGTGGGAAAATTGCGGCTCTACGGCAGGAGCGGACTCCACGCCGGATCGCTTCCGTCCGCCGGCGTCTGCACCTGGCGCAGATTCTGGCCCGTCAGGTCGACGCTCCACAGCTTGGGCCCGGCGCCGGGACGGGCTTCGCGGAAGAACATGATCACGCGGCCGTTCGGCGACCAGGTCGGGCCCTCATCGAGATAGGCGTCCGACAGCATGCGTTCGCCCGAGCCGTCGGGACGCATCACGCCGATGCCGAAGCGCCCGCCCACCTGCTTGGTGAAGGCGATCAGATCGCCGCGCGGCGACCAGACCGGCGTCGTGTAGCTGCCGGACCCCTGCGAAATCCGCTGCACGTTCGAGCCGTCCGCGTTCATCGTGTAGAGCTGGCGCGAGCCGCCGCGATCGGAGTTGAACACGATCTGGTCCCCGTCCTTCGAGAAGGACGGCGAAGTGTCGATGGCGGGATTGTTCGTCAGACGCGTAGTCGCGCGCGAGCGCAGGTCCATGCGGAAGATTTCCGAATTGCCGCCGAGATCGAGCGTCATCACCACGCTGTCGCCGCGCGGCGAGAACCGCGGCGCAAAGCTCATGCCCTCAAAATTACCCAGCACTTCGCGCCGGCCGGTTTCGATATTGTAGAGGAAGACCTTCGGGCGGCCCGTTTCGAAGGACATGAAGGTGATCTGCTGCGCCGTCGGCGAGAAGCGCGGCGTGATGACCTGCGCGGCGCCCGTGGGCAGGATCGACGGATTGGCGCCGTCCTGGTCCATGATCATGAGCTGCTTGACGCGCCGCGCGCCGCGCGGACCGCTCTCGGAGACGAAGACGACGCGCGTGTCGAAATAGCCGTCCTCGCCGGTGAGGCGCTTGTAGATGGCGTCCGAAATCTTGTGCGCGATGCGCCGCCAGTTCTCAGGCGTCGTCGCGTAGAAGCTTGCGAGCGCCTCGCTTTCGCCGAACACGTCCCACAGGCGGAACTCGATGCGCACCCGCCCGTCCGGCAGCAGCGTCGTCTGTCCGATGACCAGCGCCTGCGACTGCGTCACCTTCCAGTCGCCGAAGCGCGGCTGGGTGTTCACGTCCGCGACCTGCTGCAGGTAGGCGGCCGGATCGACCACGCGGAAGAGACCCGAGCGGGTGAGATTGGCGCGGATGACTTCCGAGACCTGGCGGCCGATGCCCACTTCCTGCGCCTGCGTCCCGATGAAATCGGGCACCGCGACGGGCATGGGATTGAGGTGGCCGCGGGTGATGTCGATCTCGATATCGGCGCGGGCCGCCGAGGGCGTCATCATCGTCGCCGCCAGGCAAAGCGCTACCATCCGCCAGAATTTCATCGCGTGCTCCGACCTGTTCTTGTTTGCCGTCTTAGCGGCTTTTCGCATCATCTATCGTAGAAATTGATCGTGAATGTGGCCCGCCGCGTCCGGTCCGGCGCCACAGGCAGGGGTTCCGAGGTGAGGATGGCGCGCATGGACCTGTCGATGGCCACGCGCATGTAGGGGTCCGACGCCGGCAGGCTGGTGCGGATCACGCGCGGCTGTTCCGCAAGGCTGCCGTCGGCGTTGAGCCGGATCTGGATCGTCACGCGCAGCCGCTCATAGTCCGGCAGATCGACGAATTTCTGGCGGTTGCGCTCGATGGCCGAACGAATGGCGTCCGCTTCCGAAGCGGTGACCTCTGTGCCTGCGCCGGCGGCGTTGCGGGCGTTTGCGCCGGATTCGGCATCGCTCGACGACGCGGTCTGCCCCCGCTCCTTCTTGGACCGGTCGATAAGTGCGGCGATGTCGTTGAGGTCAGTCACCGGGCGGCGCGGCTCGTCCTTCTTCTTTTCCTTCTGACGCGGATCCTGGATCGCCTCGGGCGCCTCCGGCGTCGGCGGCGCCATCGACTGCGGCGCACCTTCCGGCGCCAGCTCGGCTTCCTCGGCGGGCGTCTCCGGCGGCGGCGGCGCAATGGCGGACACGTTCGTCACCGGGCCGATGACGATGTCGATCGGCACCACCGCACTCGGCGCGGGAATGTCGCGATCCTTGTCCGGCCAGGCAAGCAACGTCGCCGCCGCGATGACCGCGTGCGTGACGAGCGAGCCGATCCAGCCGGTGCGCATCCTCGGGCGTCTCTACTTCTTGCCTGGCGGCTGATCGAGCGTCGCGGTGACGAGCCCGATATTGCGGTAACCGGCCGTGTTGATCTTCGCCATCACGCGCGCGACGTCGCCGTAGTTCGCCGCTTCATCCGCGCGAATGAAGATGCGGCTCTGATAGCCCTCCTTGGCGAGCGCCTGCAGGCGCGGCAGCAGCTGATCGTCACCGGTCTCGGATTCCTGCAGGAACACCACGCCGTCAGCGCGGATGGAGATGGTGAGCGGCGCTTCCTCTGCGCTGAGCTGCTTGGCTTCGGTCTTCGGCAGATCAAGCGGGATGCCGACAGTGAGCAACGGCGCGGCGACCATGAACACGATCAACAGCACCAGCATCACGTCCACGAACGGCGTGACGTTGATTTCAGCGATGCGGCCCGACCGGCGATGCCTGCCGCGCCGACGCGACGCGCCGCCTGAGACACTCGCCCCCATTACACGCGCTCGCTGGCGCGGCGGGCGAAGCGCGCGCCGACTTCGTCCGTGAAGCTTTCGAGGCGATCGGCGAGGCGATCGAGATCGCCTGCGAACTTGTTGTAGAAGATCACCGCCGGGATCGCCGCCGCGAGACCGAGCGCGGTCGCGATCAGCGCTTCGGCGATGCCGGGCGCCACGACCGTCAGATCGGTCTGCTTGTTCGAGGCGATGGAGGTGAAGCTGTTCATGATGCCCCACACCGTGCCGAGCAGGCCGATAAAGGGCGTCGACGCGGCGATCGTGGCGAGCACCGACAGGCTGCGGCCCGCGCGCGCAAGCTCGCGCTGTACGGCGGCGCCCATGAGGCGGTCCGCACGCTCCTGCGTCATCTGCACATGCGCCGGCGTCGCCATCATGCGTTCCGCATCGCGCCATTCGCGCGCGCCCGCCGCGAACACGCGCGACATGGCCGCGCCCGGCTTGTCCGAGCCGCGATCGTCGAGGTCGGCCACGTCGCGGCCCGACCAGAAAGCCTTCTCGAATTCGCGCGAGCGCCGCTCGATCTCGCCGAATTGCCCCCACTTGTCGTAGGCGACGGTCCACGACCACAGCGACGCAAACACCAGCAGCGCCATGATGACCTGCACCACGGGATCGGCGTTCGCGATCAGGCTGAAGATGGACAGTTTCTGGACCGCCGGTTCCATGCACGCTCCCGTTATGTGCCGGCGGTCGACCGCCGCGCCCGTTCACCGACCGTCCGATAGACGCCCGGCCTCATGCCCGCGAAGGGCCCCCTCTGATACCCGCCATAGGTTATCAACCGGGCCTTAGGCCCGAACAGTTTGACGAAATATGGACTCTCAGGGCTCCAGGTAGGGCTGGAGCCTCTGCAAGAGCAGGACCGGCGGCTTTTTCGGGCGCCCGTTGAGGGCGATGCAACAGGCCTCGACGGCCGCCGTCGCCAGCGTCTCCTCCCCCCGTCGAAGAGTCTGGGAGATGAAGATGCGCGGGCCCGTCACCCGGTCATAGCTCGACGCCACGACCAGCGCGTCGTCGATGCGGGCGGGCCTCACGAAATCGAGGGTGATGCGGTTCACCGCGAAGGCCGTGGGCGCTTCGCCCTCGAGCAGCTCCGTGTGCGACACGCCCGCCAGGCGCAGATAGTCCGACCGGCCCCGCTCGAAATAGCGCAGATAGTTGGCGTGATAGACGACGCCGGAAAAGTCGGTGTCCTCGTAGTAGATCCGCACCGGCAGGAAGTGCGTGCGCCCCTCGAAGCGCCCGGCGGTCGGAAGATCGTGTGTCATCGCCGCCTTCTAGCCGCGCGTCGGAGACGCGGCGACTCCCCCGCCCCGCGCCCGGGGCCGCGACGCAATCCCGAAAGTTCATTATTTGTTCTCCGACCGAGCGCCGCCCGCGCTTTCGGGCCAGCGTGATCGGGTCCGGCGCAAGACCTTGCGTGTGCGGCGCAGCACGGTATCACCGGCGTCGCGACGGTCTTCCGAGAGGAAGCGCAAAAGGGAACGCGGTGCGGAGGCCTCCTCCAAATCCGCGGCTGTGCCCGCAACTGTCAGCGGCGAGCGATCCGCCAACCAGCCACTGGGCGAAAGCCCGGGAAGGCGGCGGAAAGCAAAGACCCGCGAGCCAGGAGACCTGCCGTCGCAGCTGCTCACGCCCGGACCGGGTCCAGTCCAGGGCAAGCGGGAAACTCCCGTCGATGCGGCGTCCGAAGGCCGGCCCGGCTCGCGCGGATGGTCCGTGCGCGTCGCCACGTCTTGCGGCGCGACATGCGCAGGCCGCGCGGCGCCCACGGGAGCATGAAGCATGACCATCCGTTCAACGCGCCTCCTTGCAGGCGCAGGTTTCGCGGCGATCTTCGCCCTCGCCGCGCCGGCCTTCGCCGACGACGCCGGCGAACTCGTCGTCACCGCCACGCGCACGCCGACCGAGTCGGACCGCCTGCCGGCGCGCGTGGAAGTCATCGACCGCGCGGACTTCGAGTCCAAGGGCCTCGTCTCGCTCGCCGACGCGCTGCGCGAGGCGCCCGGCGTCACCGTGGTTTCCACAGGCGCGCCCGGTGCACAGACATCGGTGTTCCTGCGCGGCGCCAATTCCAAGCATGCGCTCGCGCTCTTCGACGGTATCCGCCTCAACGATCCTACCGCGCCCAACGGACAGTACGACTTCGGTCAGGATACGCTGGGCGATCTTGAGCGTGTGGAAGTCCTGCGCGGCGCGGCGTCTTCGGTGTACGGCTCCGACGCCATCGGCGGCGTGGTCAATCTCGTGCCCCGTCGCGGCGCGGGCAAGGCGTTCGCGCCTTACTTCGACGTGTCGGCCGGGTCCTTCGAGACGTGGCGCGGCGTGGTCGGCGCGGCGGGATCGGTCGGCGCGCTCAGCTATGGCGCGACGGTGGACGCCTTCAGCACCGAGGGCTTCGACCAGGTGCCCGACCGCTTCGTGACGCACACGGGCGACAAGGACGGCGCCGACATCGCAACCTTCACCGGCAGCATGGCCTACGCCCTCACCGACGCGTTGAGCCTCGATGCGCTCGTGCGCCACCGCACCGCGCGCGCCGACTTCGACACGTTCTCGGGCGGTCCGTTCTTCAGCCAGCGCGCCGACGATCCCGATCTCGAGATCGACAGCGACGACTACACCGTGTGGCGCATCGGCGGTTCGCTGAAGACAGGTGACTTCACCACGCGCCTCTCCGGCGGGCAGGTGCTGAACGAGCGGCGCGAGCGCGACGGCGGCGTGGTGACCACGACCGTCGAGGGCGAACGCAATTTCGTCGATCTGGAAACGCGCTGGACACGCGCCCGGATCGGCTTCGTCAGCGATCCCGCCCTCACCTTCGGCGCGCAGTACGCCACCGAGCGCACGGACAATTCCTCAACGCTGTTCACCAACGCGCTCTTTGCGGAAGAAGACAACCGCGCGCTCTTCGCCGTCGGCCAGGGCCGCCTCGGCAAGGGTACAGACGTCGCGCTTTCGCTGCGCTGGGACGACAACGAGAACTTCGGCGACCAGACGACCTACACGCTCGGCGTCAGCCAGGACTTCGCTGCGTTCAACCTGCCCGTGCGCGTGTACGCCTCGTGGGGCGCATCCTACAAGGCGCCGACATTGTCCGAGCGCTTCGGCACGAACTTCTTCAACGTCGGCAATCCGGACCTGCAACCCGAGGAAGGCGAGTCCGCCGAAATCGGCTTCGACGCGACGCCGTTCGAGGCCCTCTCGTTCGGCGCCACTTACTTCGACACCGAGATCGAGAACCTCATCGAGTACGATTTCGGCAGCCTGCAGAACATCAATATCGGGCGCGCCGACATCGACGGCTTCGAAACGTATGTGAAGGGATCGCTCAGTGATCGCGCGAACATTCGCCTCAGCTACGTCTTCACCGATGCGCGCAACGCCTCGGCGGCGGGCAATCCCCGTCTCGCGCGGCGCGCGCCACATGCGTGGTCGGTCGATGGCTCCGTGCAGGTGACGGAGAAGCTGAAGCTGTCGGCGGGATGGACGTGGACGTCCTCGCGCATCGATGTGCTCTACGACGACAACGGCGACTTCGCCGCCGGCGCCGGGCGCAATGCAGGCTACGACACGGGTCGTCTTGCTCTCGATTTCGCGGTGACGGACGCGCTCTCGCTCTACGCGGTCGCCCGCAACATCAGCGACACCGACTATGAAGATCCCAACGCCTTCCGCGGCGCCCCGCGCAGCGTGAGCGTCGGGGTGCGCGGGACATTCTAGGCCGTGGTCCCTCCCCTGCGTGCAGGGGAGGGACAAACCCGCTCAGGCGGCGCCGCTCGCTTCCAGCACGTCCTCATACGTCCGCAAGCCGCTGCGCGGCGCGCTGACGAGGACCGCCATGTTGCCGGGCGTGTGCTGGTTATCGAGCATTTTCTCGTGCGCGGCGGGGATGCCCGTCCACGGGAAGACTTCGCCCATGGCGGGGTCGATGCGCCGATCGATGACAAGCTGGTTGGCCTGGCTCGCGTGATAGAGGTGCGCGAAGTGCGAGCCCTGCACCCGCTTCTGGTGCATCCACAGATAGCGTGCGTCCATCGTCAGATTGAAACCCGTCGTGCCCGCGCAGATGACGACCATGCCCCCGCGCTTCACGACGCGCACCGAGACCGGGAAGGTCGATTCACCGGGGTGCTCGAAGACGATGTCGGGGTCCTTGCCGCCAGTGATCGCGCGCACGGCTTTGCCGAACTTGCCGACTTCCTTCATGTATTCCGGGAAGCCCTCGCCGTTCACTTTCGGCAGCTGGCCCCAGCAATTGAAGTCCTTGCGGTTGATGACCGCCTTCGCGCCCATCGAGAGCACGTAGTCGACTTTCGACTCATCGGAGACGACGCCGATCGCGTGCGCGCCGCTGACGGCGCAAAGCTGCGTGGCGAAGACGCCGAGGCCGCCGGAGGCGCCCCACACCAGCACATTCTGGCCCGGACGCAGCACGTTCGGACGCCAGCCGAACAGCATGCGGTAAGCGGTGGCGAGCGTCAGCGTATAGCAGGCGGCTTCTTCCCAGGTGAGGTGTTGCGGGCGTGGCATGAGCTGGCGCGCCTGCACGCGCGTGAACTGCGCGAAGGACCCGTCCGGCGTCTCATAGCCCCAGATGCGCTGCGAGGTGGAGAACATCGGGTCGCCGCCGTTGCACTCCTCGTCGTCGCCGTCGTCCTGGTTGCAGTGGATGACCACTTCATCGCCCGGCTTCCAGCGCTTCACCTTCGAGCCCACAGCCCAGACGATGCCCGACGCATCGGAGCCGGCGATGTGATAGGGTTGCTTGTGTCCGTCGAACGGCGAGATCGGCTGACCGAGCGCCGCCCACACGCCATTGTAGTTGACGCCGGCGGCCATCACGAGAACGAGCGCCTCGTCTTCGCCCAGCGTCGGCGTCTCGACGACCTCCTGCTGCATGGCGACGGCCGGACGGCCGTGACGCTCGCGGCGGATCGCCCATGCCCACATCGTCTTCGGCACGTGGAAGGCGGGCGGGATTTCACCGACCTCGTACAGATCCTTCACGAGGCTCGGCTTCGCCTGAGTGCTGCCCATCACTTCCCTCCAAAGCACGCGCGCGGGGCTTGTCGGACCGGCCCGCGTTCGCGCGGGGCGCGCGACCGATTGCGCCTCATTTCGCAGTCGCACAGATTGCGCCGCACTGCAGCATTACGCAACGGCCATCGCTCCGATTTCCGGCCCGTCGCGGACGGAATGTGCCCCAACGGCCACATTTTGCGTGGCGGAACGCAACAATCATGCCTAATGCTGGCGCTGGACAGGACGAGACAGGATGGGACGGCTTCGCTCTATCGCCCTGCTGGCGATTTCCCTCGGCTTCGTCGCCCTCGGGGCGTTTGCGGCGGGTCAGGGCGGGGACAGCCTGGGCGTCGGTCTCTTGTGCATGGCATTCTTCGGCGGCGCCGCGGTGATGGCCGCGGCTGAACTTCTGCCGGCCGATCTGCCGACCCCTGACGCTGAGGGCGTGACCCTCATCAAGCCCAACCGCGCCCACATGATTGCGCTGATGGCGGGCGGCGCATTGATGGCGGTGGCCATCCCGCAGACGGCGCACTTGATGATGACTTCCGAACCACCGTTGCTCGTGGCGGGATTTGCACTGCTGGGCATCGTCATCTTCGGCGGTGCGGCCTTCGTGGGACTTTGGCGGCTGCTGCGGCCCAACGCGCTTTACCGGCTGGATCAGGTCGGCGTCGCCAGTCTGCACGGGGCGCAGAAATGGTTCGTGCCGTGGCGAGCCGTGCGCGGGATCGACCCGATCGTCATCCGCGGCATCTATTTTCTCGCCCTCGATGTCGACGCGTCCGTGCCGCGCCCCAAGGGCGTCCTCGGCGCCGCCGCCAAAATCGCGGGTCTGCCCGAGTTCGCCATCGGCCCCACCGGGTCTCGCGTGCCCTTCGATCACTTCGCCGAACTCGTCCGCCATCACTGGGAGCGCGGGCGGCTGATGCAGACGCACAACTGAACCGCGCCGCTTGCGCCTCCGATCTTGCAGTGCAGCATGGCTTCGGGTCTGCTGCCCCGGTTCACCCTAGGACACGCACATGGCCGACACCGCCTCCGGCAAGCCCTTCCAGCACGCGCCCGACGCGCCGTGGATCTTCCGCACCTATGCGGGGCACTCCACGCCGAAAGAGTCCAACAAGCTCTACCGCGCGAACCTCGCAAAGGGGCAGACGGGCTTGTCCGTGGCCTTCGATCTGCCGACGCAAACAGGCTACGACAGCGATCACATCCTGGCGCGCGGCGAAGTGGGCAAGGTCGGCGTGCCGGTCGGCCATCTCGGCGACATGCGCGCGCTGTTTGACGGCATTCCGCTCGACAAGATGAACACGTCGATGACGATCAATGCGCCGGCGGCCTGGCTGCTGGCGCTCTACGTCGCGCTCGCCGACGAGACCGGCGCTAGCCGCAAGGCGCTGCAGGGCACGACGCAGAACGACGTCGTGAAAGAATATCTCTCGCGCGGCACCTACATCTTCCCGCCGGCGCCGTCGCTGAAGCTGACCGCAGATACCATCGCCTGGTGCCTCACCGAAACGCCGAAATGGAATCCGACGAACATCTGCTCCTACCATCTGCAGGAAGCCGGCGCGACGCCGGAGCAGGAGCTCGCCTTCGCCATGGCCACCGCCATCGCGGTGCTCGACGAGGTGAAGAAGCGCGGTGAAATCTCCGACGCGGATTTCCCGCTCGTGTTCTCGCGCATCTCCTTCTTCGTGAATGCGGGCCTCCGCTTCATCACCGAGACCTGCAAGATGCGCGCGTTCAACGTGCTGTGGGACGAACTCGGCCGCGAGCGCTACGGCGTCGCCGATCCGAAGCTGCGCCGCTTCCGGTATGGCGTGCAGGTGAACTCTCTCGGCCTGACGGAACCGCAGGCGGAGAACAACGTCTATCGCATCCTCCTGGAAATGCTCGCGGTGACGCTCTCGAAAGACGCGCGCGCCCGCGCCGTGCAGCTGCCTGCGTGGAACGAGGCGCTCGGCCTCCCGCGCCAGTGGGACCAGCAATGGTCGCTGCGGATGCAGCAGATTCTCGCCTACGAAACCGACTTGCTCGAATTCGAGGACATCTTCGAAGGCAGCCACGTGATCGAAGCCAAGACACGTGAGCTTGTCGAAGGCGCGAAGGCCGAACTGAAGCTCATCGACTCCATGGGCGGCGCCGTGGCGGCGGTGGAACGCGGCTACATGAAGGAAGCGCTCGTCAACTCGAACCGATTGCGCGTCGGCGCCATCGAGCGCGGCGACATCAAGGTCGTCGGCGTCAACGCTTACACCGAAAGCGAACCCTCCCCCCTCTATGGGCAGGAAGAGAACGCCGCCATCGAGAAGATCGGCGAGCATGTCGAAGGCGAGCAGATCGCACGCCTCAAGGCATGGCGCGCGCAACGCGACGCGGGCGCCGTCGAAAAGGCGCTGGCAGAACTTGCCGCCGCCGCGCGCGAAGATCGCAACATCATGGAGCCATCCATCGCCTGCGCAAAGGCGGGTGTGACCACCGGCGAATGGGGCGAAGCGCTGCGCAAGGTCTATGGCGAATACCGCGCGCCCACGGGCGTGGCGCTTGTCGTTTCCAGCGACGGCGACGAGGACATCGAGAAGGTGAAGGCCGACGTCGCGGCGCTGTCGGAAAAGCTCGGCCGCAATCTCACCTTCCTCGTCGGCAAGCCCGGCCTCGACGGCCATTCCAACGGCGCCGAGCAGATCGCCGCGCGCGGCCGCGCGGTCGGGATGGACGTCGTCTATGAGGGCATCCGCCTGAAGCCCGCCGAAATCGTCGCCGCCGCCAAGGAAAAGCGCGCGCACGTCATCGGGCTTTCTATCCTCTCCGGCTCCCACCTCGATCTCGTGCGCGACGTGGTGCGACTGCTGCGCGAAGCGGGTCTCGAAAAGACGCCCGTCGTCGTCGGCGGCATCATCCCGCCTGCGGATGCTCTCGCGCTGAAGCAGATGGGCGTCGCCGGCGTCTACACGCCGAAGGATTTCCGCATCACGGGAATCATGGGCGATGTGGTGAAGGTGGTCGAGAAGGCGAACGCGTGATACCCGTGAGCGCGTGACCTGCGGACAACGCTGCGCCGCGACGCTGCCCGCGCGCGTACCCCGGAGAGAGGCGAAGCCCTGACGTGCCACACGATTTCGCCAGACTCGAACGCCTCCTCCTCGTCGCTTGGCCCGCGCGCGAGACGCAGAAGCTGCATGGCTGGACGCTGCTCACCGATAGCGGCGCGACGGGCCGCGCGAACGCGGTAGCGCCGCTTGCGTTCGAGGGCGCGATCGGCGCGGCGATCGGCGACGTGCAAAAGCACTATCAGTCGCGCGGCATGCGCCCGACCTTCCGCATCGCGCGCGGCGCGTGCGCGCCGAGGGATCTGGCGGAAGTGCTCTCCGCGCGCGGCTGGCGGCCTTCGCAACAGACACTCGTCATGGCGGCGCCCATCGCCACGGCGCTGCAGACATTGCCCGACCCTGCCGACATCACGCTCGGCCCCGACTATCCCGACGCCGTCGATGCGATCCTGAAGGAAACATCCGCCACGCCGGCCGAGTACGAGGAGCGCCGCGGCCTCGCGCAGCGCACGCCCGCGCCGCGTGCGTTTGCGCTCGCGGGAACGGCGTCCGTAGGGCTTTGCGTCGTCGTCGAGGACATGGCCGGCGTCTTCCTCATGCGCACGCAGCCCGCCCAGCGCCGCAAGGGCCATGCCCGGCGCATCCTGGCGGCGCTCCTGCGCTTCGGGCGCGACGCGGGCGCCGCCCACGTCTTCCTGCAAGTGGAGGCTTCCAACGACCCGGCAATCGCGCTCTACGAGGGGGCCGCCTTCAAAACGGTCTATTCGTACGACTACTGGCGCGAGGAGCCACGCCGATGACGAGCCTGACCGATCCGCCCGCGAAGGACGCCGCCGCGCCCGAAGCGCCGCTGCCGCAGCGCCTGATGGGCGAAGCGCGGGAGTTCGCGCGGTTCCTGATGGTCGCCATCCCGGCCTATCTCGCCTTCACCACGGTGGCGTTCGCGGCCTATCACATCCCCTCGGAAAGCATGGTGCCGGCGATGGAGGTGGGCGACCGCGTCGTCGTCTCGAAATTCGCGTACGGCTACAGCCGCCAGTCGCTGCCGCTGAACATCGGCGCGCTCATGCAGCCCGGCCGCACACGCTTCCTCGAACAGGCGCCGAAGCGCGGCGACGTCGCGGTGTTCATGCATCCGCAGGAAGACAAGGTGATGATCAAGCGCCTGATCGGTCTGCCCGGTGACGAGATCGCGGTGCGCGACGGCGTGCTGTGGGTGAACGGCGAAAAGGTGCTGCGGCGCGACGGGCGCTCCATCGTGCGCGTGGCGCAGGGCGGCGCGCTCGAAACGGCGGGACGCTATGTCGAGGAGCTTCCAGGCGGCGTCACGCATGTGATCCACGAGTTTTCCGACTACGAGATCTATGACGATTTCGGCCCGTATGTCGTGCCGCCGCGCCATGTGTTCGCCATGGGCGACAACCGCGACAATTCCCTCGACAGCCGCTGGGAAGGCATGGGCCCCGTGCCGATGGACAACCTCATCGGCCGCGCCGAGACGGTCTATTTCGCCATGCCGCATTTCGGGAAGAAGCAGGTGGGCGTGGAGCCCGCCGCGCAGCGCTGGTTCCAGCCGCTGACACGCCGCGACTAGCGTCGCTCGCGCTGCACCACGAACACGCCGGCGAGGATCAACACCGCGCCGAGAATGCCCGCGGCGCTCAGGCCTTCGCTGAACAGGAGCCAGCCCCACACCGCCGCCGACACCGGCTGCACCCAGAGCAGCACCGTCGACAGCGTGATCGGCAGCTGCCCGAGGCCGTAGGCGATCAGCCCCTGCCCGAAGGTGTGCACGAACACGCCGAGAAAGATCAGCACGAGCCAGCCCTGCAGCGTCATGTGCGTGATCACGAACGGCTCACCCATCACGACCGTCGCGATCGCCGCGCAGACCATTGCCGCCGCCGTCGTCGTCAGCATCGCCACCGCCGCGCCCACGCGATCGCGCACGCCGCGCAGCACGAGCAGATACGCCGCGTACCAGACCGCCGACGCCATGCCGAGCGCATCGCCGGTGAACGTTCCCTGCCCCTCCTGCGCGCGCGAGAGCGACATGAGCGCCGCGCCGACCACCGCGATCCCCGCCCCGAGGAGCCAGCCTTTGCCGATGCGTTCCTTGAACAGGAGCCACCCTGCCGCCGCAGCGAGGATCGGCGTCATGTTGGAGAACAGCGTCGCGTTCGCCACCGTCGTCAGCCCGAGCGCCGCGTGCCACAGCGCCATGTCGAGCGCGAAGCACGCGCCCGCGACGACAAGCAGCCTTGTGTCTCGCGTCGAAGAAGCAGGCGCCTTCAGCACCAGCGCGATGAGCGCCAGCATCGGAATCGCAAAGGCAAACCGCCAGAACGCCGTGGCCTGCGGCCCCAGCTCCGAAAAGCGCATGCCGACGGGCGCAAGGCCGATGATCGCAGCGCCGAGCGCGACGGCGAGGATCGCGCGGGTGCGTTGGGCCGGCGTCTGGAGCATGGCGCGAGAAAGCGCGATCCGATCTTGCGGGCAAGCGTCGCCTTACTGGACAGGTGCGACGCTTCCGCCCTCGTCGCCCCAGTCCGGCCTTTGCTTGATCATGGCGGACGCCGCATTCAGCACCCGGATGGCCCCGTCATTGCCGCGGGTTGACGCCCAACGAATGGTCCGCTGAGCGGCCTTGTCCTCACCCAGCAGCGCGGCCTGAAACAAGGCCTGGAGCGCGGCGAGACGAACCTCCGCGCGCGCGTCGCGCGATGCGCCCGGGAGAATGATGGCGCACAGCATGCCGACAGCGCCGGGCGCCGACCAGTTCTCTCCCACGATTTGCACGATCTGGAGCCGGACTCCCAGCGCACGACTGCCGCTGTTGAGCTGCAGGTGCGCGAGCTTCAGCGGTTCGATGGAGGGTTCAGGTCGCTCGTCGCGCACCCGCCCTATCAGCGCTTCAAGCCGTTGGGAGTCCGGCTTGCCCTGGCGCGCTTCGTCGACGAGGAGCTGCTCCGGCGGACGCGCGGCGTTCCGATCAAGAATCGCGCGCGCAACAAACTGGATCGACCCATCGCCCTCCCGCTGCGCAAGCTCCTCGAGCCGGTCTTCGTCGTAGGCCCAGAAGGGCTCCGGCACATCGTCGACCAGCTTCCACCCGCCCTCAACCGCAACCGCGAGTCCGTGGAACGCTGCGTTCTCCGCGAATGGATCGAGCCGGTCGATGGTGCGTTCCTTGTAGAACATGTCCCTGAGCTTGGCGCTGCGCTGAAGGCTGGAGAGCGCCTGCAACAACGCTGCGAGAAACACGAGATCGACGATCACGCGTGTGGCGAACACGGCATGCTGCGCGTTGCCCACATGCTCTTCGTCCATGCTGATCGGCGCGGAGCCTTTCACCTGATAGATCTCGGCCCAGTCGACGAACGGCACAGCCTTCGCGAGCTCGGCGCCGAAGAAACTCACCCACGGCAGGATGTCGTGCACGCTCGCCTCGGGGCTCACGAGGAACAGGTTGCCGCCATCGGCGAGATGAAGTTGCCGAAGCGCCAGCGGCACGATCACGAACAGCGACATGAAGCCAAGCAACGCCTCGTCACGCAGGTCGTTGGCGAAGCCGATGCGGATTTGCGGCCCGGAGAACTTGCGGTTCAGCATGGCGTTCTCGCGGTCTTCCTCGACCCATGCCCAGCGCCGCGCAATGGCGACGACCGCCACCAGCGAGAAGAAGAGCGGCACAAGACCCCACGGCGGCGGCAGCCACCAGCCCAGCGTCCCGATCAGAATCAGATGTCCGAAAAGCAGGCCGTAGCGCACGGTCCTCTTAGGCTGATCGGCCCCCATCATCGGCGCCACAGCGAACACCAGAAAGGCGTCAAAGGCGCTGAACGCCTTGCTCACCCACCCGAACCAGCCTTCGATCGCGCTGCTCAGCGCCTCGAACGACTTGTTCAGGCGCTCCGAGGTCGGACCCACCGCGACCACCCCGAACGCCACGATCAAGCCCACGACCACCGCAAGCCCCGTGCCCTGCGAAATGCGCGCCGTTTCGCCATGCGACGCGGACCATGCGCCGAGACTGGCGATGACGATCACGAAGAGCGTGAGCGTGATGACGCCGATGCTGCTGATGTGGCCGAAGGGCGGCCGCTCCGCGTAGGCGAGCGGCAGTTTGCGTTCACGCACCGCCGACATCATCGCCGCCATGATCGGCAAGGCGATCACGATCACGAAAATCCACGTCAGATGCGGCGCGACGCTCTTGTCGGTCGACTGACCGTAAGCCGCGATCAGCGAAAGCGCCGCAAGCTGCGCAATCGCGACGCCGCTGGCGCCCGAAACCGTGCGTCGCGCAATTTTCGGATTTGAAAGATCAATGCGGCTGCGCGCCCACATCGCAGCCAGCGCCGGCGCAAGCGCGATGAATTGCAACGTCGCCGCAGTGACGCCCGCGATCGCGTCCTCCGCGCGCAACCGCGCCAACGCTTCAGCGCCGACGAGCAAGACGGCGGACCCCAGCGCCAGCGGGATCGCCGCGAGCATGCGCCGCGTCATGCCCGCAGCAACGACGATGCTCACGACGGCGATGATGACGACGCTGAAGCCGGCCAGCAGCATCCAGTCCTGCAGATGCGCCAGATCGTTCCAGTAAACCGCCAGGAGCGCGGGCGGCGCGGCAGCCAGCAGGCCGAGCGCGAGAACCGCCCAGCGGAACCGCCCCCAGCCCTGAATGGGCCGTCCCGCGCCCGCTGCCGCACCATCCAGATTCTGTGTCGTAACGCCGACCATGCCGTCGTCCCCCCGATACACGCCCAACCCGAATTGTTTCGGTCAGGCAATGTTGCGCCGTCAATCGCCGCGCGGGGCGGCGCGCGCGAATCGCCGGTGTCGGCGCAGGCCGAATCGCGCCGCCGGACGGCCGGACGGGGCGCTCTCGGGAAGCTTTCGGCGACCCGCGAATGCCGGCGAACACCGCCCGTCCCGCCCCCGCCTGCAAAGATTAACGCCCTGTCAGAACGCCCCGCTCCCGGAACGGGTCATGGCCGCCAAGGGGTCGCGACGGCGGGCGGCGTTCAGATGTTTCCCGGCCGGGTTAACGTGTTTCCCGGAGCCCTTCACACCTTGTTCACGAAAAAAACTGCCCACCCCCTCCAGGGCCGTTGACCGACTCTTAGGACCTAGGGATCACTATATGTAGCGGTACAGACAAAGACCGACCGCCGGATATAGCGCGTGCGCTCAACGCGACTCCGGTTAAGAACGGGTTAAGGAGAGACGGATGTTTCGTAACGAGGCGGTAGCGGCGGCCCCCACGCGCATGGCGGATCACCGTCGCGGGAAACCGAAGGCGGTGAAGGATCGCCTCGGCCTCGTGAAGAAGGTGAAGACCGATCCGTCGCGCGACGCGCTGCTGACGGACTTCGGCAAGACGACGCTGGACGACCGCTATCTACTGGTGGGCGAGACCTATCAGGACATGTTCGCGCGCGTCGCGACGGCCTATGCCGACGACGTAGACCATGCCCAGCGCATCTACGACTATATCTCCAAGCTCTGGTTCATGCCCGCCACGCCCGTTCTCTCCAACGGCGGCGCGGACCGGGGTCTGCCGATCTCGTGCTTCCTCAACAGCGTCGGCGACAGCCTCGACCACATCGTCGACACCTGGAACGAGAACGTCTGGCTCGCCTCCAACGGCGGCGGCATCGGCACCTATTGGGGCGGCGTCCGCTCCATCGGCGAGAAGGTCGGGCAGAACGGCCAGACGTCCGGCATCATCCCGTTCATCCACGTGATGGACTCGCTCACGCTCGCCATCAGCCAGGGATCGCTCCGTCGCGGCTCGGCGGCCGTGTACCTCGACGTGCACCACCCGGAGATCGAGGAATTCCTCGAAATCCGGAAGCCGTCGGGGGATTTCAACCGCAAGTCGCTGAACCTGCACCACGGCATCAACATCACCGACGAGTTCATGATCGCGGTGCGCGACGGCACGCCGTTCGGCCTGCGGTCGCCAAAGAACAACGAGGTCGTGAAGACGACCGATGCGCGCAAGATCTGGCAGAAGATCATCGAGCTGCGCCTGCAGACGGGCGAGCCCTACATCATCTTCTCCGACACCGTGAACAACCAGATGCCGGCGCACCAGAAGCGCCTCGGCCTCAAGGTCCGCCAAAGCAATCTCTGCTCCGAGATCATGCTGCACACGGGGATGGATCACCTCGGCCGCGAACGTACGGCCGTGTGCTGCCTCTCTTCGCTCAACGCGGAGAAATTCCTCGAATGGGAGAAGGAAGAAGGCTTCCTCGAAGACGTCTTCCGCTTCCTCGACAACGTGCTGACCGACTTCATCGACCGCGCGCCGTCGGAAATGGAACGCGCCGTCTATGCCGCTTACCGCGAACGTTCGGTGGGCCTCGGCGTGATGGGTTACCACTCCTTCCTGCAGGCGATGAACGTGCCGTTCGAGTCCGCGATGGCGAAGTCGTGGAACATGAAGATCTTCAAGCATGTGCGCCGCGGCGCGGATGCGGCGAGCGTGAAGCTCGCGCAGGAACGCGGCCCCTGCCCCGATGCGCAGGAAGCGGGTGTCATGGCGCGCTTCTCACACAAGCTCGCGATCGCGCCGACGGCGTCGATCTCCATCATCTGCGGCGGGACGTCTGCGGGCATCGAACCGATCCCGGCCAACATCTACACGCACAAGACGCTCTCGGGCTCCTTCGCGGTGAAGAACCCCTACCTGGAAAATCTCCTCACGGAGAAGGGCAAGAACACGTCGCAGGTGTGGGAATCGATCCTCGCCAACGAAGGCTCGGTGCAGCACCTCGACTTCCTCGACGAGCAGGAAAAGGCGGTGTTCAAGACCGCGTTCGAACTCGACCAGCGCTGGATCATCGAACTCGCCGCCGATCGCACGCCGCTCATCTGCCAGTCGCAGTCGCTCAACATCTTCCTGCCGGGCGATGTCGATAAGTGGGACCTGCACATGCTGCACTGGATGGCGTGGGAGCAGGGCGTGAAGAGCCTCTACTACTGCCGCTCCAAGAGCGTGCAACGCGCCGGCTTCGCGCAGGGCGAAGGCATGAAGGCGGAAGCGGCGGCGTATTCGTCGAACAAGACGGACTACGAGGAGTGTCTGGCGTGTCAGTGACGAGCTAATCCCTTCTCCCCCGCGAGGGGGAGAAGGTGGCAGCGAAGCTGACGGATGAGGGGGCGTCCACGCGATTGTCCGCGACACCCGACTACATCCTGAACCTCACCCCCTCATCCGCCCTTCGGGCGCCGTCTCCCCCTCGCGGGGGAGAAGGAGATTTATCTATCGCCGCAGCAGCCTCTTCTTCTCCATCCCGCCGCCCGCCGGCAGCGACACCAGATCCCCGTCGCGCATCACCCAGAGCGGCCCGGCGAACTTCGTCTTCGCATCGCCCAGGAACAAGCCGTCGAACACCGGCGACGGCAGCGGCGGCACCACGTGCGTGAGCGCGAGCGCCTTGGCGCCGGCGCGTTGCGCGATCTCGGCGGCATCCGCGGGCGTGGTGTGATAATTCTGGATGTCCTCCATGATCTGCGCGACCTTCGCGCGGCCCGCGCGCGCGGCGGCGGCTTCGAGTTCGCTCACGAGCCGCACGGAAAGCGCTTCCATCACGAGAAGATCTGCGCCCTTTGCTTCGCGATCGAGTGACGGCGTCGGCACGGTGTCGCCGCTGACGACGACGCTGCGGCCCCTGTAGTCGATGCGATAGCCCACCGCCGGCTTCACCGGGCCGTGGTCCACGACGAAGGCCGTGATCGTCACGCCGCCGTCGTCGAGCACGACGATCCGATCCGTTCCTTCGGCAAACGCGAATGGCGCCGCGATCAGTCCCGCGCCCGAAGGCGCCACGATGTCCGCGCCGTGATGGCCCACGCGATAGGTTGCGTCGATGGCGTAGGCTTCGTTGAATCCCGCGACCACGCGTTCGACGCCGGGCGGACCCGCCACCGTCATCGGCGTCGTCGCGCCGCCGCCTGCCCAGCGCTGCAGCGCCAGCGCGCCGAGATCGTCGATGTGATCGGAATGGAAATGCGTGAGGAACACGCGCTCGATGGCGCCCGGCGGCAGGCCCATCTGCGTGAGCGTTTCCGACGCGCCGCCGCCCGCGTCGAACACGAAGAGCCGCTGCCCCGCGACGACCGCAAGGCACGGCCCCGCACGCTGGCGGTCCGGCATGGGCGAGCCGGTTCCGCAAAACGCAGCGTGCAGACCGTCCGGCAAGGCGGTGAGTTCATTGCGCGCGATGTTGGCGTCCGCCGTGCGACGGAGCAGCGAGAGCGCGATGTCGTCGCGGCGGAACCAGCCGAGGGCGGCGAGCGCGCCGACGATCAACAGCGCCGCGATCAAGATGAACCTGCGCATATCCGCCCCTCATGCTGTTTTCCGACAATTGGCAGAGTGAGTGCCGATTGTAAATCACACGCCCCGCGCGAACATGAAATCGAAGTAGGGGGAAACGCGACAGCTATTCCCCTCGCCGCAAGGACCGCCGGCGCCCCGCCGGCAAACCGCACCCCCTTGGCGCACAAGGATGCCGGCGAGGGCGCCGTCGGTCCGCTGCAGAAAAATCACCTCCGCAATCCGACCGGGTCGGAGGCCATGAAACACTCCTCCCACGTCGCGTCGGAATGGTTCCGGCGCCGCGAAGAGGAGAGCACCAGATGCAGATCGCGAAACCGCTACGTCACCGCCGCGCCGCTTACGCCGCCGCTGCGCGTGAAATTCATCTGTGGCTGCTCCACGTTCTCGCGTGGGTCGCCGCGCGCGTACGCCTGCCCAGAATTTTGCGTCTCGATTTCCAGGACGAAGTGCGCAAGGCGCGGCGCGACATTCGCAAACTGATCTTCCTCAGCATGTGTTCGCGCCTGACCTTTCGGCGCGATCCGCCCTCCTTCTCGCATCATCCGCAAGGCATGCTGGGCTACCAACGCCGCAAGATCCGCATAATTCACGCCTTCACGCGCGGGATTCCGTTGCGCACGCTCGCTGACATGCGCGATGCGCTCGCGGATCTGGACAAAGTGGTGAAGCGCGCCCTCGCGCGCCTGCCGCAGAACGGTGCAACGCCCGGCGCCATCGTCACGGTCCTCGCCGTGACGATCGCCCTCGGCGTGCAGATCATCGCACCCGCCGCCGAAGCCGCAGACACGTCATGACCAGTCATGCCGGACCGCGCAGCGCCTGCTGCGCATAACCATGTCTGCGTCACGCGAGATTCTTCGGAGTCTGGCGGCGCGCGCGCTTGCGCAGCGGGAAGTGCACAGTCCGGCAAGGGCGCCGGCGCACTTCATCCCAACCCTTGACCCCTCCGGCGGCGCGCCGCTTTGTCAGCGCCATGAGCGGCCATCATCACCACCACGGTCACGGCCATGACCACCATCACGGGCACGATCACCACGCCCACGCAGCGCCCGATCTCGCCACCCCCACCGGCGTGCGGACCTACGGCGTGGCGCTCGTCATCAATCTCGTCTTCGTCGTCATCCAGGTTGCGGCCGGGTTCCTCGCCAACTCCACCGCCCTGCTTGCCGACGCGACCCACAATCTCTCCGACGTCCTCGGCCTCGCGCTCGCCGGCGCCGCCGCCTGGCTCGCCACCCGAGCCGCCAGCGCGCGGCGCACCTACGGCTTCGGCAAGGCGGGCGTGCTCGCCGCGCTGGGCAACGCGCTCCTGCTCGTGGCCGCTTCCGGCGCCATCGGCTGGGAAGCCCTGCGCCGTTTTGGATCACCCGAGACCGTCGCGCCGATGCTGGTCATGGTCACCGCCGCCGCCGGCATCGTGGTGAACGGCGGAACCGCTCTCCTTTTTGCGCGCAGCGGCAAGGCCGACATCAACGCCCGCGGCGCCTTTCTTCACCTCATGGCGGACGCCGCCGTTTCCGCCGGCGTGATCGTCGCGGGCGCGCTGATCTGGCTCACGGGGCGAAGCTGGATCGATCCCGTGGCGAGCCTCGTGATCGTCGCGGTGATTCTCTGGGGCACGTGGGGATTGCTCAAGGACTCTCTCGATCTCGCCATGGACGCCGCGCCCAACGGCATCGACGTGGCCGCCGTCCGCGCGAAACTCGCCGCCTTGCCCGGCGTTGCTGCAGTGCATGATCTCCATGTCTGGGCCATGAGCCCGACGGAGCCGGCGCTCACCGCCCACGTCGTCTTGCCGGAGGGCGACGGCGACTCCTTCCTGAACGCAGCCGAAAGCGCGCTCCGCGACAGCTTCGGCATCACCCACATCACCCTCCAGATCGAGCGCGGCCACCGCGCGCCGTGTGTCCACGCCCATGTCTGAACCCCCAAACAAACCGTTGACGGACAAGCCGCGCATCATCGTTCGCCCCTGCTTCGCGCACGACGTCGAACAGGTCGCCATGGTTTACGGCCACCACGTCACCACCGGTACCGGCAGTTTCGAAACGACCGCGCCGAGCGTGCGCGAGATGAAGGAGCGATGGACCAAGGTCGTCGGTCGCGGCTGGCCGTGGATCGTCGCGTGCCCGCAGGAAGATCCCACGCGCGTCGTCGGCTTCGCATATGCACAACAGTTCCGCGATCGCGCCGCCTACGCCCACGCCTTCGAGGATTCAGTCTATATCGCGCCCGGCTGGGAGCGCCGCGGCGTCGGCATCGCCCTGCTCGCCACACTTCTCACCGAACTGCAGGAACTCGATTGTCGTCAGGTCGTCGCCGTCATCGGCGATGGCGCGAACGCCGCTTCCATCGCGCTGCACGCCAAGGCCGGCTTCAGTCATGTCGGTACATTGTGGAATGTAGGCTGGAAATTCGGTCGCTGGCTCGATGTCGTCTTCATGCAACGCGAATTGCCGCCGAAGGAGGAAGATGCCCGTTAACGCACCTTTGTGCTGGCGCGGGCACGCCCGATGCATAGAATGCCGTGAGACGGAGAGTCGCGGATTTCGTCCTTGAAGAATCGAGGAACATTTCACGGATACTTTTCGTTAACCCTGTGAGCGCAGGCTTGAGGGTATGAAGAAGGCGAACATGGCAAGCACTATCGTGTCGTCTCTGTGGATTGGACTCGTCGCGACGACGGGAGCGGTGGCCATCGGGCTCACTGGTTCCAGCATCGCCGAGCCTTCCAATCCCGCCCTCCGGATGGCCATCGACGGTCAGGCGGACCCGCTTGCGCAAGCCGGCAGCCTCGGCGACGGCGGCAGCACGGACCGGTTCCGTCTTTCCACGTCTTCAATGGCGTTCCAGAACCCGCTGAGCCTCAGCCGCGAAGCGCCGATCCGCCTCAACCCGGAACTGCGCCCCGATCCCTTCGCAGATCCGCTGTCGCAGGATGCTTCGCTGCCGCGGACCCATACATTCGAATACGCCCTTTCCGCCCCGGCGCGTGAAACCGGTCTCAATCTCGATCTCGCGATCGCGCCGCGCGCCGGCTTCGCCATCGGCCCCGAGGGCGGCCAACTGAAGAGCGTCGGCGGCGAAGTCCGCCTCGGCCAGCGCCTCGAAAACATGGTCGGAGAGTTTAACGGCAACGCGACTTGGGACCGCCCTGCCTGGTATTTCTTCGCCGCCACCGACGGTTCCGCCATTACATGGACCCCGGAATCCATGGCCGGCGCAGCCCGGCGCGGGCTGAGCTATCAGGAAGACCGCGTCGTCGTGGGCGACTACCAGGTCGGCCTCTCCGTCGAAGCGCGGGGCATGCAGGCCTCCTTCTCGGTCATCAACCGCGAAATCGCGAACGGCTGGGAATCGAAGGACGAGAACTACGTCGGCGCATCGATCACGATGCGCCGCTAAGCGGCATGCCGCCTGAGCGCGGCTTGACTGTAGCGGATTATTGTCCCATAGTTGCGTCACCGTCGATCGCACCGCCACGCCGAATCTGCGCGCCCTGACGCAACTTCCTGCGGTTTTGCTCGACACGCCACACGCGCACCATTGCAGCCGCCACCGGAATCGCTGCCCTCTCCGTGACGACGGGCGATGCGCGCGGTGATGGTCTTAACCTTTCATCTACCGACGCTATATCTAGTGGCTCGCATCAGTGATGCGCCGACATCTGGCGTTTCGGAGTGAGGATGACCATGGCGTACGGCGGCGAAGCGGGTGGCAAGATTCCGGGACTTCTGATCCCGTCCAAGGCGTACAAGCCCTTCCGCTATCCGTGGGCCCACGATTTCTGGAAGCGCCAGCAGCAGATCCACTGGATGCCGGAAGAAGTCCCGCTCGGCGAGGACGTGAAGGACTGGGCCTCCAAGCTGAACGACCAGGAACGCAATCTGCTGACGCAGATCTTCCGCTTCTTCACGCAGGGCGACGTGGAGGTGAACGACAACTACATGGAGCGCTACGCGCGCGTGTTCAAACCGACCGAGATCAAGATGATGCTCTCGGCGTTCTCGAACATCGAGACGATCCACATCGCGGCCTACGCCCTCCTCCTCGAAACCATCGGCATGCCGGAGAGCGAATTCAGCGCCTTCCTCGAATACGAGGCGATGAAGAACAAGCACGACTACATGGGCCAGTTCGGCGTGGAGAACGATGCCGACATCCTGCGCACGGTCGCGATGTTCGGCGGCTTCACCGAAGGCCTGCAGCTCTTTGCGTCCTTCGCGATGCTGATGAATTTCCCGCGCTTCAACAAGATGAAGGGCATGGGGCAGATCGTGTCGTGGTCCGTGCGCGACGAGTCGCTTCACTGCGAAGGGATGATCAAGCTCTTCCACGCCTTCGCGCAGGAAACCGACGCGCTGACGAAGAGCGTGAAGGACGACATCGTCGCCTGCTGCGAGCACGTCGTGGGACTCGAAGACAAGTTCATCGACCTCGCCTTCGAAATGGGCCCGGTGCAGGGCATGACGCCCGAAGATATCAAGGCTTACATCCGCTACATTGCGGACTGGCGCCTCGGGCAGCTCGGCCTGCCGAAGCTTTACGGCGCGACGGAGCACCCGATTCCGTGGCTCACCGCGATCCTCAACGGCGTCGAGCACGCGAACTTCTTCGAAGCCCGTGCGACGGAATATTCGAAAGGCGCGACGCGCGGCGAGTGGCACGGCTCCGACGGCGTGTGGGGCGCGTTTGACGAGTTGATGACGAAGCGCAAGGCGGCGGGCTGACCGTCAGGTCAGAAAGTTCGCACGCAGCTTACCGATGACCACGTCGTCGACGCCGAGCACGGACGCCATGTAGGCGTGCACGTCGCCATGCTTCTCTTCCATCGCATTGATCGCGGCGGTGAGGTAGTCGAGGTGCACGCCGAGCATGGGGCGGATGGCCTCATCCGAGACTTCCTTGCCCATGCGCGCCAGCAGCCGTGCGCGAACCTCCGGCATACGCTTGTCGAGATCGATCGCCGCATTCGTCAGCTCATAGTCGGCGATGATGGTGTCGCGGTCGACGCCGAGCGCGGTCAGCGCCAGAAAGCAGGCGACGCCCGTACGGTCCTTGCCGGCCGCGCAGTGCACGATCGCCGGTCCGCCCTCTTCTGCGAGGCCATGAAGCCATGACTTGAACAGCGCCACATAGCGCGGCTCATGGGGATAGTGCGTGTAAGCGGTGCGCATGTAGTCGCGCACGGCATCGGCGGTGAGGTCGGTCTGCATCAGCACGCCGACATGCGCCGGCAACGTCTGGTAGCCTTGGTCATTGGTGACGACGCGCACATCTGCGCCCGGCCAGCGGTTCGGATTTTCCTCCCGCTCCTCGGGGCGACGCAGGTCGACGATGAACCGCGCCCCGATCTGTTCGAGCCAGGCCATATCCTCCGGGCTCGCCTCGGCGAAGGACGCCGTCCGGAACAGACGGTTCGTCGCCACCTTGGCGCCATCGGCCGCGTCGTAGCCGCCGAAGTCACGGAAGTTCAGCACGCCCTTCAGCGGCTTGATGCGGTCCTGCATGTCGATATCCCTTCGCCCGACGGTCTAGCCGCTCAAGCGCGGGGAATCGAGGCGCAATTCCCCGTCCCGGCCTGCCTCAGCGGAAGGGCGGCTCGTCGAAACTGCGAAGCTTCCGTGAATGCAGCGAGGCCTTGTCGCGCTTCAGGATGTCGATCGTCTCGATGCCGATCTTCAGGTGCTCGCCGATGGCGCGGTCGTAGAACTTGTCTGCGGCGCCCGGCAGCTTGATCTCGCCGTGCAGCGGCTTGTCGGAGACGCAGAGCAACACCCCGTACGGCACGCGCAGCCGGAATCCCTGCGTGGCGATGCAGGCGCTCTCCATGTCCACCGCCACCGCGCGCGACTGGGAAAGAAGCACGCGCTCGCGCTGATAGTTCAGCTCCCAGTTGCGATCCGCATAGGAAACGACGGTGCCGGTGCGCAGCCGCTTCTTCAGCGTCTCCTTGTCGTCGCCGGAGACCCGCTGCGCCGCCTGCTGCAACGCCACCTGCACTTCCGCGATCGCGGGGATCGGAATATCGAGCGGCACGTTCTCGTCGAGCACCTTGTCGCGGCGCCAGTAGGCGTGCGCCAGCACATAATCGCCGATGCGTTGCGAGTGCCGCAGACCGCCGCAATGGCCGATCATCATCCAGCAATGCGGTCGCAGCACGGCGAGGTGATCGGTCATCGTCTTCGCGTTCGATGGGCCGACGCCGATATTCACCAGCGTGACGCCTTCGCCGCCCTTCTCGAGCAGGTGATAGGCGGGCATCTGGTACTTGCGCCAGGGCGCCGACAGAGCGGTCTCCGCCGGGTCGGGTGAATCCCCCTCGATCGTGATCCCGCCAGGGCAAGAGAGGCGATACTTCTCCGGCTCCGCCTGCACCTTCGCCGCCGCCCAGCGCACGAATTCCTCGACATAGCGCTGGTAGTTCGTGAACAGGATCCACGGCTGCGTGTGCTGCCACGGCGCGCCGGTATAGTGCTGAAGCCGCTTCAGGGAGTAGTCGATGCGCGGCGCATCGAAGAGCGCCAGCGGTCGCGCGCCATCAAACCGCGAAAGCGGCTGCCCATCGACGACGGCGTCGCCGACGGCCGCAAGTTGCGGATACGGAAAGTGACGGGCCAGTTCGGACGGCGGCGCGCGTTCAACGTCGATCGTACGCGAACCGTCCAGGACGAATGCGTACGGGATTTCGGTATCGCTCGTGCCGACGCTGACCGTCGCCCCGTAATCCGTCACGAGCAGGCCGAGCTGCTCGAGCAAATAGGGCCGGAAGAACGCGGGCTGCGTGACCGAGACCGCATAGTCCCCCGGCCAGATCAGCTGACCATAAGCTCGCGAAATGCGCGGCGGCGGCGCATTCGGCGCGTGGCTGATGCGCAGTTCAGGGTAGCGGAAAGCTGCGCGCTCGGCGTCAGTCGGCGGCGTTCCCTTCTCGAGAAAGCGCGCGACCGAACCGGAAAGGGCCTTCGCGGCGGCGGCATACTGGACTTCGAGCGCGTCGACGGCTTCGACGGGCGTAAGGCTTTTGCTCATGGACCTTGGAAGCGCGATGTGCGTCCGCCGTCAATGCCCTTTGGCGATCAGTTCCGGGTGACCGGGTCAGCGATGCGCGGGCGGCGATACTCTACGTGCTTCAGGTCGAACGCGAGATCCAGGAAAACGCCAATGGGCGGATTGTACCGATAGCTCGTCTCCGCAACGACCACCGAGGTGCCCGGAACCATCATGCCGGACGGCAGGCTGAAGGTGGAGCCGGCGGCGCGGGGGGCGTAGCCGCCATACCCGTCACTCCAAAGGACTCTGGCTTCAGTGGCGGTCTGGACCTGCACGCTGGAGATCCGCATCTGCATCGGCGTGGCGGTGTTGGGATACATGAGCGCGCCGGCAGCAGCCCAGAGATCAGTCAGTTCGGCGTTGGTGATCACTGTATCGCGCGAGACGACGTCGGCGAGCGAAGCAGTCGTGTTCTCAGCCCGGCGGTTGGTGGCCATCAGCTCGGTGAGTTCGATGGACCCGAAAAGGATGAGCACCATCATCGGCGCCATCAGCGCGAATTCGAGGGCTGCGAGGCCGCGCTTGTCCCGCAGGGCGCGCTTGAGGCTGAACATCTTCATGGCCATCGGTCTCAGAACGGCTCGTTGCGGAACAGCATGGAGGAAACGACCAGGCGCTTGCCGTCGGACATGTTGGCGAAGATCGACCCGAACAGCGGCGTGAAGACCTGCCACTGGTAGTAGGCGCGCACGAGGATCACTTCGCTGGCGCCGCCCGGCGTATAGCCGAGCTGACCCATGTCGAGCGCGCCATTGCTCAGCGGCGAGCCGTTTCCGACGTTGGCGAAGGAATCGAAGCGATCGACATCGAGGAAGAGATTGCCGTCACACTCGAGCGACATGATCTCGTTGAGATGCCCGCACACCTTGGCTTCGAGCTGCACTTTGGTGATGCCGCCCGACTGGACGGCGCCCGTGCGGATTTCGCGCCCGGCCTGGCTCACGGCGTTGTCCAGCGTCGTCTGCACGAGCGACATCGCGCCGAACTCGATCATCCCGAAGATCATCCAGAACAACGGAATGGCCACGAGCGCGAACTCGACAGCCGCCGCCCCGTCCCGGTTCTTCACGAACGAGAAAAATCGCCGGCGCGAAACCTTCGCCGTCATCGAAACCTCCGGTTGCGTCGCGTTCGAGACGCCCGCACTTCCCGGAAATTCTAGGCAAAACTGGTTTCCGCTTCGCCCAAGAGGCTTGGTGAACGGCGGTTAATTACCCCCGCCCGCCTGGCCGTTGCGCGCCGCGATCTGCTCATTCGTCTGCGAGAACGAAGTCTGATCGTCCGAAATGTCCGGCCGACGGCGGCAAAGAGGATTGCAGTCCAGACGGGACGTGGCCGCGCCACGCGTGACCATCACGACATTGGTTTCGTCGGGAACGACCGTGACCCGCGTTTCGAACACCGGCCGACCGGCAGGGCCGACGACGATCAGATTGGTCGATCCGTAGGATCGGCCGGTCACGAACAGGAGGCGATCGTTCTGGATGGAGACGCCGGCCACCGTCGGATTGCCGATCACGACGCCCGTCGCCGATTCCGGCAAGGCGATCGGACGCGACTGGTCGAGCGCGACCTGGACTTCCTGCGCGTGCGCGACACCTGCGATCGCCGCCGCCACAAGGGCGCCTGCAGCCCATCCACGCAATTTCATGTCGCACTCCTCACGCACAATCGCGCGACACTAGCGCACTGTTTCTTTCCGGATCGCTAACCACGAATAGTTCGGCGGTTGGCACGAAGCCTTAAGCACACTTTGTTAGGAGGGGTTATCGCGACAAGAACTGTCGCCACTCTCAAGGAGCGTGTCCGATGTTCTCGAAGCTGCGCAATCTGATGAAGTCGAAGGATGGCGCGACGGCCATCGAATACGGCCTCATCGCGGCGCTGATCGGCGTCGTCATCATTTCAGCGGTCACTGCGCTCGGCACTTCGATCGAGTCGCAGTTCAACAACATCGAGACCGCCATCTCGGCCCCGACGCCGTAATCTACCTTCGGGGTAGCCGAACGGGAGCGCGCCGGATCCGGAAGGGTCCGGCGCGTTTTCGTTTCCCGCGGGATCGCCTCCTTCCTCACTAACGCCCGTGCACGCGCAAAGGCCGATTCCCCGCCGGGTCAAGTTAGTAGAATGTCAAATACGTTATAGTTGATAACAATTCACGACGATTTCTTGTTCGACCCAAGTAATTTTAAGCACATATCAAACAATGGCCGTCATAGTCGCAAATGTTCGGTGCGGTGTCTCGAGTGGGGCGACGATCGAACGTCGCAAACCACTCAGCGAAACAAGGAGTTAGAACCATGATGAACAAGTTCCGTAACCTTCTGAAGAACAAAGACGGCGCGACGGCCATCGAGTACGGCCTCATTGCCGCTCTCATCGGCGTCGTGATCATCTCGGCGGTGACCGCGCTCGGCACCTCGATCGAGTCGCAGTTCAACAACATCGAAACGGCGATCTCCACGCCGACCCCGTAATCGGCGTCTGACCGATGACTCCCCGGGCTCGCGCAAGAAGCGCGGGCCCGGCTGGAGTTCCGCCTGCCGGCCCGCCTCATGCGGGCTATTTTTTTGCCTTTCGTTTACCCGATGCGCCGCGAGATGGGATCCACATGATCATCGAATCGCTCGCCCCCGCCCTCTTCGTTCTGGCGTTCCTGGGCCTCGTGCTGTTCGCCGCCGGGAGCGATATCGCGTCGATGCAGATACCGAACTGGGTGTCGATCGCACTCGCACTCGTCTTCCCGGTCGCGGCGTTCGCAGCCGGATTATCTTGGATGCAGATCGGCCTTCACGTCCTGATCGGCGTCATCGTTTTCATCGCCGGCTTTCTCCTCTTTTCCATCGGCGTGCTCGGCGGCGGAGACGTCAAGGTGATCTCCGGCGTCGCTGTGTGGACGGGCGCGGCGGCCTTGTCCCCCTTCGCTTTCTGGACGACGGCTGCCGGCGGCGTGCTGGCTCTCATCGTGCTGTTGACGCGCAAGCGGCTAGCCCCAGCCGACGGGCGCCCTGCCTTCTTCAACAGACTGCTGACCCCGACCAACGGCATTCCCTACGCGATCGCCATCGCCGTCGGCGCGATCGTCTCATTGCCGTCGCAGCCGATCGTCCAGGCGGCGTTCCGGTAAATTCGCCCATTAACTTCGCCTTAGCCACGATCGTGATTGGTAGCCGTAACTGAAGCTTCGGCCCAATCCCTCGGGGGCATCCATATGTCTGTGCGTCAGATCATTGTTCTCGTCGTGGCGCTCGTCGCCGCGATCGGAGCGCTCGTCATGGTGCGCGGACTGGGACGGACACCCCAGAAAGTCGAACCGACCGTCGCTGTCTCGGGGCCGCGCGTTCTAGTCGCCGCGAAGGATGTCGCCGTCGGCGTTGCGCTGCAGCCGAACGACCTCGAATGGCGCATGTGGACGGCGTCCGCGCTGAGCCCGAACTTCATCGAGGAAGCGGCCGATCCGAAGGCGCTTGAAACCTACACCGGCGCCGTGGCGCGCATGGGTCTTGTCGCAGGTGAGCCGATCATGGCGGGTCGCGTCGTGAAGCCCGGCGACCAGGGCTTCATGGCCGCCATCGTCTCCCCCGGCTATCGCGCCGTCGCGATGCGCATCAGCGAGGAAACGGCAGCCTCCGGATTCATCCTTCCTAACGATCGCGTCGACGTGATCCTGACCCGCAAAGTCGGCCTCGTCGACATCGGCGGCGGCAGCACTGAAGAAGTTCGGAGCGGCGTGGTGCTCCAGGACGTGCGCGTCCTCGCGATCGACAAGACCTACAAGGCCAATCCCTCGGCGACCGAGCCGGAGCCGATCCGCGGCTCCGTCGCATTGCTCGAGCTTACGCCGCGTGATTCGGAATTGCTCGCGATGGCCGATGAAATGGGCGACATCTCTCTCGCCCTGCGCCCCGTGATGCCGCCGGACGGCGCGGACCGGGCGGGCTCCCAACGCCGCAATTCCACCGCGCTCGAACAGAACGGCGCCGCCCGCGACAAGGTTCGCGTCCACGCCTTCGGATCCGCCAAGGATCAATCCGTCGTCTCGCAGGGAGCCAATTGATGAGGCGCTCACCTCTCGCCGTCTCGCTCGCAGCGCTCCTCGCGCTTGCGCCCGCGTTCACCGCCAGCGCCGACCCGCAGTCGTCCGTGCAGCACATCCGCGTCACGCGCGGGGGTGAAGGCGCCAACGCAAGCACGCTGACCCTTTCGCTCAACAAGGCCGCGATCATCGATCTGCCGGCCGACGCGCGCGACGTGCTGCTTTCGAACCCCGAAATCGCGGACGCCGTCGTGCGCACGGCGCGGCGCATCTACATTCTCGGCCGCAAGGTCGGCCAGACGAACGCCTTCTTCTTCGACGCCGCCGGTCGTCAGGTCGCGAACGTCGAGATCAGCGTCGAGCCGGATGTTGCACCGCTCAACGATCTCTTCCGTCGCTATGTGCCGAACACCAATGCAACAGCAGAGGCGATCAACGGCTCCTTCGTGCTGTCGGGATCGGTGAAGAGCGCGGCCGAAGCCGAGCGCGTCCTGCAGATCGCCAACCGCTTCGCGCAAAGCACCAATCCCGCCGCCGGTTCCGGCTCGAGCGGCGGCGCGGCGACAAACCAGCAGATCGTCAATCTCATCGCCGTCGAGGGCCAGGAGCAGGTTCTCGTGAAGGTCCGGGTCGTGGAGATGAGCCGCACGCTGGTCCGCCAGCTCGGCGTCAATCTCAATGCGGAAAATCTGCTGAACCAGCTTCTGCCCGAAGACACTTTCGTGAAGGTGGCGACGCAGAACGGATATTCCATCGCCGGTCGCGCCCTCGGCGGTATCGCCGCGACAGGCGGCGTCGCAGAAAGCATCCTGCGGCCTTCAACCTACTCCTTCCCCGGCCCGAACGCCGGCACCCTCAATCCCGGCGCCGCCGGCGTGGGAGGCTACACCTCCACGCCGACATTCGATCCGCAGGGCAACTACATCGGCAACTCGGTCACGAACGGCCCCGGCACACTTTCTACGCAGAGCCAGGTCGATGCGTCGATCGAAGCGTTTGAGCGCGTCGGCCTGCTGCGCGTTCTGGCTGAACCGAATCTCACGGCGATTTCCGGTGAAGCCGCGAAGTTCCTCGCCGGCGGTGAATTCCCCGTCCCGGTCCAGGCCGATGACGGCAAGATCAGCGTCGAGTTCAAGCCGTTCGGCGTGGGGCTTGCCTTCACACCGGTCGTGCTCTCGCCGGGACGCATTTCTCTGAAGCTTTCCACCGAAGTCAGCGAGCTGACATCGGAAGGCGCGTTCGGCACCGGCGACACGACCTTCGTCGACGCCAGCGGACAACGCCAGGTAATCCGCGGCATTACCATTCCCGCACTGCAGGTGCGCCGTGCCGAAACGACCGTTGAAATGCCGTCCGGCGGCGCGCTCGTAATGGCGGGCCTCATTCAGGAGCGCACGCGACAGGCGCTGGAAGGCATTCCCGGCGCCAAGGATCTGCCTGTGTTCGGCCCCCTCTTTCGCTCGCGCGATTTCGTCAACAACGAAACCGAACTCGTCATCATCGTCACGCCTTACCTGGTGCAACCGACGGCGCCGAGCCGCCTGCGCACGCCAGCGGACGGCTTCCGCGTCGCCTCGGAGCGCGAGACGATTCTCAGCGGTCGGTTGAACGCCATTTATCGCGCACCGGAGGGCGGCGAAACGCGCTCCCTCGCCGGACCGCACGGCCACGTCATCGAAGGAAGGCCCGCTCAATGAAGACGACCCTCTCCGCCGGCATGAAGGTCGCTGCGGGCGCAGCGGTGCTGCTCACCTCGGCGTGCATGACGAAGCCGGCGCCTGTCGATGCCAGCCTCGCCTCGGTCGCCGACAGGCACAAGATCGCGGTGTCCGAAGCGTCGGAGCGGCTCGAACTCGCTGTGGCGACGGACGATACGACACTTGCTGCAGAAGGCATTGCGAAGGTGGAAGCCTTCGCGCGCCTCTACGCGCGCCAAGGACACGGCGTGCTGGTGATGAGCGCACCGACCGGCAGCGCCAACACCGCTGCCGCGACGCACGTCGCGCAGGAAGTCCGACTACGCCTTGCCGGCGCCGGCGTGCCGTTCGCAGCGATGGCGGCGACCACTTATGACGGCAGTGAACAGGGCGCGGCTCCCATCGTGCTGACCTTCTCGCGCTATGACGCCACTGCACCGGATTGCGAACCGCTCTGGTCGCAGAACCTTGCGCACAATCCGAACAATCAAGCCTGGAACAGCTTCGGCTGCTCCGCACAGGCCAATCTCGCAGCGATGATCTCCGATCCGGCCGACCTGCTCGGTCCGCGCACGGAAGATCCTCGCGACGCGGCGCGACGCGCGCGCGTGCTCGAAGCCTATCGTCAAGGCCAGCAGACCCACGCCAACCGCTCCAACGACGAGCGGGTGCAGGTCAGCGACGCTGTTCGGTGAGGACCTGATGAAGCCACTTGAAGAAGAAGACGTCTGGGGCGCGCCGGAATTTGCCGAGGAGGATCTCTCCTTTCCGGCGAACGACGACTTCACATTCGGTTCCGGCGATCTCGAAGGTGAGTTTCCGTCGGATCTCAGCGACGAAGCGCTTCTGAGCTCTCTGCAGGAAGAGCCGCTTCCCGACTTTGTCGAGTCGACGGTAGAGGCGCCCGCCGCGCCGGCGCAGACCTTTGCCTTCATGCCTGGCGGCGCGGTCGGCGACCAGCCGATTCCCCGCATCCGCATTCGCGCATTCTTCGATCGACCGGATATGGCCAACCTGCTGCAGCAGGTCGCGACTGACCGGCGACTCGCCAAGACCGAATTCGACATGGAGCCCGGCGGCATCGATGGCGCCATCGCCTTCTGCGCCAGCAATTCGAGCCCCAACCTTCTCCTGCTTGATACGACGGCGACGCCGACGGAGCTTCTCACCAAGCTCGACAGGCTGGCCGAGCACGTCGAAGAAGGATCGAAGGTCGTCATCATCGGCGCGGCCAACGACATCGGTCTCTTCCGCGAACTGATGAGCCGTGGCGTGAGCGAGTACCTCGTGCCGCCGCTGCAGCCGCTGCAGATCATCCGGGCGATTTCCGCGCTCTATGTGAACCCGGAAAAGCCATTCGCCGGCAAGGTCATCTCGGTCGTCGGCGCCAAGGGTGGTGTCGGCGCCTCGACGGTCGCGCACAACCTCGCATGGCTGATCGCCGAGCGGTTCCAGGCCAATACGACGATGGTCGATCTCGACCTCTCATTCGGCACCGGCGCGCTCGATTTCAACCAGGAGCCGCAGCAGACGGTCGCGGAGGCGCTGCTCGCGCCGGACCGCGTGGACGAAGTGTTTCTCGATCGTCTGCTCATGCGCCAGACCGAGCGCCTCATGCTCTTCTGCGCCCCGGCGACGCTTGAGCGTGAGTTCGAGATCGATCCGGAGTCCTTCGAGATCGTCATCGACCGGGTGCGCCGCAGCGCACCATTCGTCGTTCTCGACATGCCGCACGTGTGGTCCCCGTGGGTGCGCCAGACTCTCCTCTCCGCCGATGAAGTGGTGGTCGTCGCGACGCCGGAACTCGCGAGCCTGCGCAACGCCAAGAACATGATCGATCGCGTGAAGGCGGCCCGTCCCCATGACCAGCCGCCCACCGTGGTGCTGAACATGACAGGCGTCGCCAAGCGACCGGAGATTCCGGTTAAGGATTTCGGTGACGCGCTCGGCATCGAGCCGTCCGTCGTGCTGCCGTTCGAACCGCAGATGTTCGGCATGGCCGCCAACAACGGCCAGATGATCGGTGAAATGGCTGCGGCCTCGAAGACGGGCGTAGCTCTTGAAGAACTGGCCGCGCGTCTGTGCGGTCGTCAGCTCGCGCCGAAAAAGAAGAGCTCGCTGATTGAGCGGCTGCCGATCCTGAAGCGTTGAGGTCTGAATGTTCGGCAAGCGCACCGTCGGCGAAACGCCCGCGCAGGTCTCCACCCCGCGCCCCGCCGCTCCGGCGATGCCGAAACTCGCCGCCGCGCCCGCGACGCCCGCGCCGTCGCCGCCTGCAGCGCCGGTAGCGAAGGCCAAGCCCGCGCAACAGACGCCGAAGGAGCCTGCGCAGTCAGGTGAATTCCGTTCGGAAGAATACTACCGGATCAAGTCGACGATCTTCAACGCGCTGATCGAGACCATCGATCTCGCACAGCTCGCACAGCTCGACGCCGCCAGCGCACGCGACGAAATCCGCGACATCGTCGCAGAAATCATCTCGATCAAGAACGTCGTCATGTCGATTGCGGAGCAGGAAGTCCTGCTCGACGACATCTGCAACGACGTGCTGGGCTACGGTCCGCTTGAGCCGTTGCTCGCGCGCGACGACATCGCCGACATCATGGTCAACGGCGCGCAGACCGTGTTCATCGAAGTCTCGGGTAAAGTGCAGAAGACGGGTATCCGCTTCCGCGACAACGCCCAGTTGATGAACATCTGCCAGCGCATCGTGAGTCAGGTCGGTCGTCGCGTCGATGAAGCCTCACCGATATGCGACGCGCGCCTGCCCGACGGCTCCCGCGTCAATGTCATCGCGCCGCCGCTGGCGATCGACGGCCCCACCCTCACCATCCGGAAATTCAAGAAGGACAAGCTGAAGCTCCACAATCTCGTGGAGTACAACTCCATTTCGCCGGCCGGTGCGAAGATTCTCTCCATCATCGGCGCCTGCCGATGCAACACGCTTATCTCCGGCGGCACGGGCTCCGGCAAGACGACGCTGCTGAACACGCTGACCGCCTTCATTGACCCCGCCGAGCGCGTGGTGACCTGCGAGGACGCTGCGGAACTGCAGCTGCAACAACCACACGTCGTGCGTCTTGAAACGCGCCCGCCGAACCTCGAAGGATCCGGCACGGTGACGATGACGGACCTCGTCAAGAACTGCCTGCGTATGCGTCCCGACCGCATCATCGTCGGCGAAGTCCGCGGCCCCGAAGCATTCGACCTGCTGCAGGCGATGAATACGGGCCACGACGGCTCGATGGGCACGCTGCACGCGAACTCTCCGCGCGAAGCGCTGTCGCGTCTTGAGTCGATGATCACGATGGGCGGCTTCAAGCTGCCGTCGAAGACCATCCGCGAGATCATCGTCGGTTCGCTCGACGTGGTCATCCAGGCGGCGCGCCTGCGCGATGGTTCTCGCCGCATCACCGCCATTACCGAAGTCATCGGTCTCGAAGGCGAAACCGTGATCACTCAGGATCTGCTGACCTTCGAGATCCAGGGCGAAGACGCCAACGGACGCATTACGGGTCGTCACCGCTCGACGGGCATCGGCCGTCCGCGCTTCTGGGATCGGGCGAAGTATTTCGGGCTTGAGAAGGAACTCGCGCAGGCGCTCGACGAGGCGGAGGGCAGCTGATGGACATCCTGATCGCCGTTCTCGCCTTTCTCGCAGTCGCCGGCGTCGGCGTCGCGCTGACCATGTCGCCGTCTTCGGAGAAGTCCGCCAAGCGGGCCAAGGAGCTCGTCACCGGAAAGACCGGCCGCGCCCGCAAGGACGCCGCTGCCGAAGCGACCGCCAAGCGTCGCGCCACCGTGCAGGAAAACCTGCGCGACATGGCGCGCCAGCAAAAGGACTCCCGCAAGAACCTGCTCTCCGTGAAGTCCCGCCTCGCGCAGGCCGGATTCGCGACGAGCGAGACAACATTCTGGATGATTTCCGCCGGCGTCGGCGCCACGTTCGGCGCGATGGCGTTCTTCGCCACCGGCTTCAATGCGATCTGGGGCGCGAGCGCGCTGGTTATCTGCGGCCTGGGCCTGCCCCGCTGGGTGCTCGGCATGCTTATCAGCCGGCGGCAGAAGAACTTCGTGAGCCAGCTCGCCGACAGCATCGACATCATCGTGCGCGGCGTGAAGTCCGGTCTGCCGCTCAATCAATGCCTGCGCATCATCGCCGCTGAGTCCGCAGAACCGGTGCGCAGCGAATTCCGCATGATCGTTGACGGCCAGTCCATGGGCGTGCCGCTCGAAGCCAATCTGGAGCGCATGTACGAACGCATGCCGCTGCCGGAAGTGAACTTCTTCAATATCGTGCTGAGCATCCAGCAGAAGACAGGCGGCAACCTCTCCGAGGCGCTCGGAAACCTGTCGAGCGTGCTGCGGTCGCGCAAGCTGCTGAAGGAAAAGGTGAAGGCGCTTTCGTCCGAAGCCGTGGCGTCAGCGATGATCATCGGCTCACTGCCATTCATCGTCATGATCCTCGTCTACATGGTGCGCCCCGCCTACATGGCGATCCTCTTCACGACCACGCAGGGCAATCTCATCCTTCTTGCCGCCGCAGTGATGATGTCGATGGGCATCTTCATCATGCGCAGCATGGTCAACTTCAAGTTCTGACGGGAATGGCGCGATGAGCTGGGAAAAGACCCTCACCGATCCCGCGAACATCGCCGCAGGGCTTGCCGCTGTCGCGTGCTTCGCGACTGTGCTCACGGTCGCCGCGCCGATGTTCCAGACCAACACCATCGGCGCCCGTCTCAAGGCGGTCTCGCAACGCCGCGAGGAGCTGCGCCGGAAGAGCCGCGCTGCGCTCGACAAGAAGGCCACGCTGCGCCAGACGCAGTCCGGCTTCGTCAACGACATGGTGCAGCGCTTCGACCTTCAGAAGGCGCTGAAGGACGATACGCTGCAGCAAAAGCTGATGCAGGCGGGCCTGCGCGGACCCCGACCGGTTTCGCTCTTCTACTTCGCGCGCGCTGCGCTGCCGATCGGCTTCGCGGTCGCGGCCTTCATCTATCTCACCGTCATGGGTGAGAAGCTTGCCTTCAACGGCCAGACACAGCTTCTCATCGTCGTCGGCGCTGCAGCGGCGGGCTTCTATGCGCCGAACATCTATCTGACCAACATCTCGACCAAGCGTCGCGAAGCGATCATGCAGGCGTTTCCGGACGCGCTCGACATGCTGCTGATCTGCGTCGAGTCCGGCATGTCGATCGAGATGGCGTTGCAGCGCGTCGGCCAGGAGATCGCGGCGTCTTCCATCGAACTCGCCGAAGAACTTGCGTTGACCTGCGCGGAGCTTTCCTACCTGCCAGAACGCCGCATGGCCTACGAAAACCTGGCGCGCCGCACCAACCACCCCGGCGTGAAGTCTGTGGCCATGGCGCTGACGCAGGCTGAGCGCTACGGCACGCCGCTCGGCTCGGCGCTCCGCGTGATGGCGAAGGAAAATCGCGAAATGCGCCTTTCGGCGGCGGAAAAGAAGGCGGCGGCCCTGCCCCCAAAGCTCACCGTGCCGATGATCGTGTTCTTCCTGCCGGTGCTGATGATGGTCATTCTCGGACCGGCGATGATCCAGATCATGACGATGCTGAACGACTGACATCGCCGCCATAGGACGTCCAAATCAACGGCCCCGGCAGTCACCGGGGCCGTTTCCTGTTTTGCGATTTGTGGGCGGCTTCAGCGACGGCGCGTGGGCCGCAGTTCGCCCCAGCGACGCGGATCCGTCTGCAGCGCGCGCAGATAGGCCATGTTCGCGGCGATCATTTCCGGCGGCACGTCGATGCGCTGGATGCGCTCGGCTTCCTCGAAGCGCCCCTGCAGGGCGATGGCGATCGAGAGATTCATCCGCGTTTCCGCCGTGGCGCCAGGAAGAAGGACCGCCTGCTGCAGCGTCTTTTCCGCGTCGGCGACATCACCCGTCATCAGATATGATACGCCCATATTCGTCAGCACGCCTGCATCGTCCGCCTTGATCGCGAGCGCTTCGCGGTAGGCCTGACGCGCCTCAACGGGTCGACCGAGCTGATCCAGCGCCGCGCCGAGCGCCGAGCGCACGCTCCAGTCCGCCGCGTCGTCGCGGGCGACCAGCGCGAGCGGACGCAAAGCGTCCTGCGCCTTGCCGGCGGTGAGCAGCGCCAGTCCATAGGAGCGCATGAGCTTGCGGTCCTCCGGATGCCGCTCGAGCGATTCGAGCGCGACGGTAGCTGCGCGATCGGCGCGTCCGCCGAAGCGAAGCGCGTCGACGAATTTCTGCGCCGTTTCCAGGTCGTGGGGATGAACCGCATACTCCTGGGCCCAGAAGGTCATCTGGGTGAGCATGTCCTGACGCTCGATGGCGGCGCGGGCGGCGCGATCGAAGGGTGGTTCGCCCGGACGCAGCGATTCGGCGGCATTCGGCGCGGTCGTGGCGCACGCCGCGGCCATGAGAGCGGGAACGAGAGCGAAGACGCTACGCATGGAACTTATCCTTAACGAGGTGTTGAGAGCCTCGTTCGCTTTGCTCAAGAAAGGCTTAAAGAGGAGCCATGACCGACCTCCCCCTGCTCGACGCCCCCGTCGCCGCCGCCGTCCCGATCCACGCCATGCGCACATCCGAATGGGAGGCCTGGATCTCCGGCCGCGCCGAGAGCCTGCGCAAGCTTGCGCAGGTCCATGACTTCCGCGCGCAAGGCGGGCGCATCCTCGTCGTGCCGACCACGGACGGCGAGATCGAGCGCGTGCTGTTCGGCCTGGGCGACAAGGCCGGCTCGATGGCGTTCGGCGCGCTCGCGCAGCAATTGCCGGCCGGCGACTACACGATCGCGTGGGCGCCGCGCGACATCGATCCCACGCAGGTCGCGATTGCATGGGCGCTCGGCGCCTATGCCTTCGAACGCTACAAGCCGCGCAAGCGGCAGGCGCCCCGGCTGGTCGGCGGCGACGGCATGGACCTCAACGAGGCGCGCCTTGTCGCGGAAGCCGTTCACCTCGCCCGCGATCTCGTGAACACGCCCGCCAACGACATGGGGCCCGATGCGCTGCACGCGAAGGCGCAAGCGGTGGCGGAGGAATGCGATGCGACTTTCGAGGCTTTCGTCGGCGACGAGCTTCTCGCGCACAACTTCCCGATGATTCACGCGGTGGGGCGCGCCGCAAAGGAAGCGCCGCGCCTCTTGCGGCTGACGTGGGGCGATGAGAGCGCGCAACGCGTCACGCTTGTCGGCAAGGGCGTCACGTTCGATTCCGGCGGTCTCGACATCAAGCCCGACAGCGGCATGCGCCTGATGAAGAAGGACATGGGCGGAGCCGCCGTCGCGCTTTCGCTCGGGCGCCTGATCATGCGCGCGAAGCTGCCGGTGCGCATCGAGGTTATCCTGCCTGTCGTCGAAAACGCCATCAGCGGCGATGCCTTTCGTCCGGGCGACGTGGTCGCGACGCGCAAGGGTTTGAAGGTCGAGGTCGACAACACAGATGCCGAAGGCCGCCTCATCCTCTCCGATGCGCTGACGCTCGCGTGTGAAGGCGCGCCGGACCTGCTGCTCGACTTCGCGACGCTGACGGGTGCGGCGCGCGTGGCGCTGGGGCCGGACATCACCCCCTTCTACACCGACGACGAAGCGCTGGCCGCCGATCTCGCGTCCGCCGCAAAGGAGGCCGCCGATCCCATCTGGCGCCTGCCGCTCTGGGACGCCTACGACGCCGACATGGACAGCCCCATCGCCGACCTCAAGAACACCGGCGACGCCGGCATGGCGGGGTCGATCTATGGCGGACTTTTCCTGCGGAAATTCGTGACCGCGAAGAGCTGGGCCCACTTCGACATCTATGCGTGGACGCCGCGGGAGCGGCCCGGACGCCCTGCCGGCGGCGACGCGCAAGCGTTGCGCGCGTGCTGGCGGATGCTGCGGGACAGAATCATCCACAAATAAGAACGCCACTATATGTGGTGCTGACTCTCGACAGCGCACCCCAAATCACCTGATTCTCGCTTCACCTTCGAAACAAGGATCAAGCGATGGCCCTCGAAATCGACCGCAAGCAGGCCCTCGATCTGTGGCGCGACGTGACTGTCTCTACAGTGCGCGGCGAAGACCCGGACCTGACCGCCCGCCAGCTCGCGGTGCTGATGACGGTGTATCTGGGCCCGCCGCCGCACACGGTGCGCGGGCTCGCGGCGGCGCTCGGCGTCGGCAAGCCGGCGATCACCCGCGCGCTCGACACGCTGACCCGTCACGGGCTGGTGCGTCGTCGCAAGGACGAAGCCGACGGCCGCAACGTGCTGATACAGCGGACGGCGAAGGGCGCGGCCTATCTCGAAGAGTTCGCCGACGTCATCTCCGTGAACGCCCGCAGGCTGGAGACGGTGCGCGTCCCGGTCTAGACGGAGACGCGATGACCGCTTTCGACAAACGCCTCACCCCCGCCCGCGGCGACATCGCGGCCGCGCATCTCAAGGGTGAGGTGGAGGCGCCGCGGTACGTCGATGGCGAGGCGCGACAGGTGATCGCTGCTGCGGCGGCCGTCCGGCGCGCGCCGTCCGACGAGGCGATGCTCGAGACCCAGGCGCTCTTCGGCGACGGCTTCACCGCCTACGAGGACAAGGATGGCTGGTGCTGGGGCCAGATGGCGAGCGACGGCTATGTGGGCTTCGTCCGCAGCGCGGACCTGACCTCCGACATCGCCGCGCCGACACACGAGATCGCGGTGCTGCGCAGCTACGCCTTCACCGGGCCAGATCTGAAATCGCCGCCGCGCCTGTCATTGAGTTTGAGTTCTAGGTTATCAGTCCTAGAGACGGACGGCAAGTGGGCGCGGGCCGCGCACGCGGGCTGGGTCTATGCGGCGCACCTGCGTCCGCTCGGGGCGCATGCGGGGGACTGGGTGGCGGAAGCCGAGCGGTTCGTCGGCGCGCCCTACCTCTGGGGCGGCAAGGACAGCTTCGGTCTGGACTGCTCGGGCCTGATGCAGACCGCCATGGCGTCTGCCGGCGTGGCGGCCCCGCGCGACACCGATATGCAGGAGGCGTCCGTCGGCCGGGCGATCACCGTCGATCTCGGCGCCCTGAAGCGCGGGGATCTGGTGTTCTGGAAGGGGCATGTGGGCGTGATGCTCGATGGCGAACGGCTTCTGCACGCCAACGCGCATCATATGATGACAGCGATCGAGCCGGTCCGCGAAGCGGTGGCTCGCATCGAGGCCGTGGCCGGCCCCGTCACCTCCATCCGTCGGACGCTTTAAACCCTCAGGTCGGCGCGGGCGCCTCGACCGGCGCGGCAGGCGCCTCCACCGGCAGCGGCGCGGGAAGCGGCGCAGGGCTCGGCGCGAGGCTGCGCAGATAGGCGATCAGCGCGACGCGATCGCTTTCCTTGCGGATCCCGGCATAGGCCATCTTCGTGCCCCGCAAGTAGCCGTTCGGCGAGGCGATGAACTGCGAGAGTTCGTCATAGGTCCACGGTTTGGCGTGGGCCGCCATGACGCCAGAATACGCGAAGCCCGCATGCGTACCCGATACTCGGTTGACGATGTTGTAGAGGTTCGGGCCGGTGCCGTTCGCGCCGCCGGGCTCGAAGGTGTGGCAGGAGACGCACTGGGCGTGAAGCTTTTCGCCCTGCGCCACGAGCGTCGGCAGGGCGGCGGCGTCACCCAACAGCGCGCCCCAGTCGATCGGCTTGGGGGCCGCCGCTTCGACGGCCGGCGTGGGGCCTTCGGAGACTTCCGGCGCGTAACCGGGCTTCTCCGGATAGTGCGAGGCATAGAGCCCGTCGCCGACGGTCATCAGGCCCATGACACCGAGAACCGACGCCAGCGTCGCGCCGGCGATCATGTTGTTGCGAAGGTTGCCGCTCATCGCGATCCCATCCGGAGAGAAACGAGGAAGGGCCGACTCAGCGCCGGGCCCTGTTCGGGCGTCTTATGGCGCGCTATCGACGGTCCGCCAAGGCGACCCTGCGCCGCCCACCCCCTTTTCGCGTCGAAGCGCCGCAGAACATGAAGCCCCTCATCGTCATTCCGGCCCGCATGGCCGCCACCCGCCTGCCCGGCAAGCCGCTGGCCGACATCGCCGGCAAGCCGATGATCGTCCGCATGGTCGAGATCGCCGCAGCGACCGGCATCGGCCCCGTGGTCGTGGCGGCCGGCGATGCCGAGATCGTCACGGCGGTGGAAGCCGCCGGCGGCCGCGCCGTGCTGACCGATCCGGACCTGCCCTCCGGCACCGACCGGGTGTTCGCGGCGCTCAACGCCGTGGGCGGCGATCACGACGTGATCGTCAACCTGCAGGGCGACATGCCGACCATCGCGCCGTCGCTCGTGGTCGAAGCAGTCGCGGCGTTGAAGAACGGCGCCGACATCGCGACGCTGGTCTCGCCGTCCGACGCGGAAGACGACCGCGCGAATCCGAATGTGGTGAAGGCGATCGTCGCCGCCGACGGCCGCGCGCTCTACTTCACGCGCGCGGGCGCCCCGCATGGCGAAGGCCCGGTGTGGCGGCACGTCGGCATCTACGTCTACACCCGCGACGCGCTTGAGCGCTTTGTCGCCGCGCCGCCCTCGCCGCTCGAACTGCGCGAAAAGCTCGAACAGCTGCGCGCGCTGGAAATGGGCATGACGATCCGCGCCGGCGTGGTGGCGGATTTTCCGAAAGGCGTGGACAGCCCGGCGGATCTCGAACTGGCGCGGAAGATGATCGGCGGAAACCAGGCGCCATAATTCATGCCGGACCGCGCGGCTCCCGCTGCGCATGCGCCGGCGCCGCCAGACTCCGGGGAATCTCGCGTTGGTTTGACATGGGTATGCGCAGCAGGCGCTGCGCGGTCCGGCATGACTGCTCATGACGTGTCTGCGGCTTCGGTCGCGGGCGCGATGAAGAAGGCGACCGGCGCCGGCTCTTGCGCGTGCGTCATCACCAGCGCGCCGCCACGGAAGCGCAGCGATGCGTTGGCGAGCGCGTAGTCGACGGCGAACTCGAAGGCGTCGAGCACGCGGCGCATCTGCGCGAGTGTGCGCAAACGGATGCCGCGCGTGATGCAGCGGATCGCCGGCGCGCGGCGCGCCGACCAGCGGAAGCCGCGCGGCATTTTTCGTCTGTGAACGGGCAGCCGCCGACGCTTCACCCGCCGCAGCCGCGACACGACGGCGGCGGCGATCAGG
>JAEUMP010000024.1 GCA_016791445.1 Hyphomonadaceae bacterium
GCTGTCTTCAACGTTCACGGTCGTCGCATCGCCGTCGCCCGACTCGTTGGTCGCCGCGCCGCCGTTGCCTTCCGCTTCCTGGCCCGGAGCCGGAGCGGGCGGGCCCGCAAAAGCCGGAGTTGCGAAGGCCATCGCGAGCGCGAGCACGCCGGCGGTGGTCAAGAGTTTCGTCTGCATTCTAACCCTCCTGGTTTCCTGATGGGCTGGCGTCCCCCGATTTTCTCCGGGATCAGCTCTGCCAGCGGGCGAATGGATGACTGAAAATTCAGCTGTAATCGCGCATGAACAATCATCGCACGAAGGTCACAAAATATTAGTATTGATAAAACGTAGTAGAGGGGAAATTATTGGTTTATATTTACTTGTGACGATCTCTGGGAATAGTTAACGCCATCTGCAGGCGTCTTATTCGGCTCCTGCGCGCGGGGCCGGAGGCGTAGTCGCCCGCTGCGCGGGGCGGTTTTGCCGATGTCGCCACGTCCTCTCCAGATCGTGATGGACGCGGGCGGTCGGGGCGGCGGCTTGCACGTTCCGGCCTCCGGTGAGCTAGTTATGGGGATAGGCTTGCCGTGTGTGGGGCGCATGGGGAACGTGAATTGCACGCGTTGGCCGGAATGCCGGAAAATTCGACTGGAAATGTCTATCGAAACCGGACATTGATCCGCGCAACAGGGGGCGCCGCCGCGCGGACGCCTCTCAAGGGAGGTCCGTCGCCGTGAACGCGCCGATCAAGAACACCGTGTCGCTCAGCCTGCGAATCCCCGAGCCCAAGGCCCGGCCGGGCGACCCCATCGACTTCAGCGGCCTCAATGTGCCGCCGGCGGGCTCCGCGCCGAGGCCGGATACCCGCGCCAACGCGTTCCAGGTCCGCGATCTCGCCTTCACGCTGATCCGCGTCCTCGACGAGGCGGGCAAGGCGGTCGGTCCGTGGGACCCGAAACTCTCGTCCGCGCTGCTCAAGAGCGGTCTGCGCACGATGGTCATTACGCGCGCCTATGACGACCGCATGTACCGCATGCAGCGGCAGGGGAAGACGTCCTTCTACATGAAGTGCACGGGCGAGGAGGCGGTGGCCTCGGCGCAGGCGCTCGCGCTCGAAGACGACGACATGTGCTTCCCGACCTATCGCCAGCAGGCGCTTCTGATCGCGCGGGGCTACCCGCTGGTAGACATGATGAACCAGATCTACTCGAACGAGAAAGATCCGGTGAAAGGCCGCCAGCTGCCGGTCATGTACACGTCGAAGAAGCACGGCTTCTTCACGATCTCCGGCAATCTCGGCACGCAGTTCAGCCAGGCGGTGGGCTGGGCGATGGCGTCGGCCTACAAGGGCGATAGCCGTATCGCGTGCGCGTATATCGGCGAAGGCTCGACGGCGGAGGGCGACTTCCACTCGGCGCTGACTTTTGCGTCGGTCTACGACGCGCCCGTCATACTCAACGTGGTCAACAACCAGTGGGCCATTTCGAGCTTCCAGGGCATCGCGGGCGGGGAGGAGTCCACCTTCGCCTCGCGCGGCATCGGCTACGGCATCCCGGCGTTGCGCGTGGACGGCAATGACTTCCTCGCGGTCTATGCGGCGACGAAGTGGGCGTCGGAACGCGCCCGCGCCAATCTCGGCCCCACGCTCATCGAGCACTTCACCTACCGCGCCGCGCCGCACTCCACGAGCGACGAACCGAGCCGCTACCGCCCCGCGGAAGAAGCGAAGGGCTGGCCGCTCGGCGATCCGGTCGAGCGTCTGAAGGCGCACCTCATCGCCCTCGGCGAATGGTCCGAAGACGATCACAAGGCGCTTGAGAAAGAAGCGACCGAAGTCGTCCGCGCCGCCGGCAAGGAATCCGAAGCCATCGGCACACTCGGCCAGTCGCGCCCGAGCGTGAAGGAGATGTTCGAGGACGTGTTCAAGGAAACGCCTTGGCACATCCGCCGGCAACGCCAGGAAATGGGATACTGATCATGGCGACGATGAACATGATCCAGGCCATCAACTCCGCGATGGACGTGATGATGACGCGCGATCCCGACGTGCTCGTCTTCGGCGAGGACGTCGGCTATTTCGGCGGCGTCTTCCGCGCGACGGAGGGCCTGCAGAAAAAGCACGGGCTCACGCGCTGCTTCGATGCGCCGATCGCGGAAGGCGGCATCGTCGCGACCGCCATCGGCATGGGCGCGTATGGCTTGCGTCCCGTGATCGAGATCCAGTTCGCGGACTATATCTATCCAGCTTACGACCAGATCGTCTCGGAAGCAGCACGCTTGCGCTATCGCTCGGCGGCGGACTTCACCGCGCCGATCACGCTTCGCACGCCCTATGGCGGCGGCATTTTCGGCGGCCAGACGCACAGCCAGTCGCCGGAAGCGCTCTTCACGCACGTCGCGGGCATCAAGACCGTGATCCCCTCCAATCCTTATGATGCGAAGGGCCTCCTGATCGCGGCCATCGAGGACGACGATCCCGTCGTCATCTTCGAACCGAAGCGTCTCTACAACGGCCCGTTCGACGGCTGGCACGAAAAGCCCGTCGAGCCGTGGTCGAAACACGCCGACAGCGACGTGCCGGATGGCCACTACACGGTGCCGCTGGGCAAGGCGAAAGTCGTGCGGCCGGGCTCGGATGTGACGGTGCTCTCCTACGGCACGATGGTGCATGTGGCGCTCGCAGCCGCAGCGCACGCGGGCGTGGATGCCGAAGTCATCGACCTGCGCACGCTCGTGCCGGTCGATATCGAGACGATCGTGGAGTCGGTGACGAAGACCGGCCGCTGCGTCATCGTGCACGAAGCGACGCGCACGTCGGGCTTCGGCGCGGAGCTTTCGGCGATGGTGCAGGAGGAGTGCTTCTATCACCTCGAAGCGCCGATCCTGCGCGTGACGGGGTGGGACACGCCCTATCCACACGCCTTCGAGTGGGAGTATTTCCCGGGACCGGAACGCGTCGCCAAGGCGCTGAAGCGCGTGATGGAGGGCTGACGTGGGGCGTTATGTTTTCAAGCTGCCGGATGTCGGCGAAGGCACCGCGGAAGCGGAGATCGTCGCCTGGCATGTGAAGCTCGGCGAAATGGTCGAGGAAGACGCGCCGCTCGCGGACGTGATGACCGACAAGGCGACCATCGAGATCACGGCGCCGGTGAGCGGCAAGATCGTCGAGCGCAACGGCGAGCCCGGCGAGATGGCGGCGATCGGTTCGGTGCTCGTGGTGTTCGAGACGGAAGGCGCCGATGTGGGCGCGAGTCCGCCGCCGCCCGCGAAGCCCGCCGCGAAGGAAGCGCCGGCGCCGAAGAAGGCCGAGCCTGCGCCGGTTGTAAAAGCGCCGGTGGAAGCGCCGACGCGCGCGCCGGTCGCGAACGATGCGTTCGCGACGCGCGTGAACGTGGACGACAAGCCGCTCGCGTCGCCCGCCGTGCGCAAGCGCGCGCACGAGATGGGCGTGCATCTGCAATATGTGCCGGGTTCGGGGCCTGCGGGCCGCATCGAGCATGAAGATCTCGACGCCTATGTCGCGCGGGGTGGCGGCGGCGGTGGTCGTTCTTCCGGCGGCGGCGCGCTCTACGCGCAACGCGACGGGACGGACGACATCAAGGTCATCGGTCTGCGCCGCAAGATCGCGGAGAAGATGCAGGACGCCAAGCGCCGCATTCCGCACTTCGCCTATGTCGAGGAAGTCGACATGACGGAGCTGGAGGCGCTGCGTGTCCATCTCAACGCGACGAAGCGCAAGGACCAGCCCAAGCTCACCGTGCTCCCGTTCATGGTGCGCGCGCTGGTGAAGGTGCTGCCGGACTATCCGCAGATCAACGCGATCTTCGACGACGAGGCGGGCGTGGTGCATCGCCATCGCGCCGTGCATTGCGGCATCGCCGCACAGACCGCGAATGGCCTCGTCGTGCCCGTCGTGAAGCACGCCGAGACGATGGACGTGTGGGCGCTGGCGACGGAAATCGCGCGGCTCGCGGAAGCGACGAAGTCGGGCAAGGCGACGCGCGACGAGCTTTCGGGATCGACGATCACTGTGACGTCGCTTGGTCCGCTGGGCGGGGTGGTGACGACGCCGGTGATCAATCACCCGGAAGTCGCGATCATCGGCCCGAACAAGATCATCGACCGGCCCGTTGTGCAGAACGGCGTCGTCGTCGTGCGCAAGATGATGAACCTGTCGTCGTCCTTCGATCACCGCGTGGTTGACGGCTACGACGCGGCGGAATTCATCCAGCGCGTGAAAGGGCTGCTCGAGCATCCCGCCACCATCTTCATGGACTGATCGCCGTGGCTGAAACCATCCAGACCAAAGTGCTCGTCGTCGGCGGCGGGCCGGGCGGCTATGTCGCCGCCATCCGTGCGGGCCAGCTCGGCCTCGACGTGACGCTCGTGGAGGCGGACCGCCTCGGCGGCACCTGCCTCATTCGTGGCTGCATTCCCTCCAAGGCGCTCATCCACGTGGCGAGCGAGTATGCGGGCATGACGGCGAAGGTCGGCGCTGGCCACGCGGGCGTGTCGCTCAGGGAAGCGCCATCGCTCGACTTCAAGAAGACCGTCGCGTGGAAGGAAACCATCGTCGACAAGCTGAACGGCGGCGTCGCGGGACTGCTCAAGCGCGCGAAAGTGCGTGTCATTGCCGGTTGGGCAAAGTTCACCGACGCGAAGACCTGCGTCGTCGGCGATGTGACGATCCGCGCGGAGAACGTCATCCTCGCCAACGGCTCAGTGCCGGTGGAGCTGCCGTTCCTGAAATTCGGCGGCAATGTCGTTTCATCCACGGAAGCGCTCTCGCTCGACGCCGTGCCGAAAAAGCTCGTCGTCATCGGCGCGGGCTATATCGGGCTCGAACTCGGCATCGCGTTCAGGAAGCTCGGCGCGGAGGTGACGATCGTCGAAGCGCAGGACCGTATCCTGCCGCTCTACGACAAGGACCTCGTCGCGCCTGTCGCGAGGTGGCTCTCGAAGAACGGCGTCGAAGTGCATCTCGGCGCGAAGGCCAAGGGTTTCGACGGCAAGGCGCTCGCGGTGGAGACCGGCGACGGCAAGACCGTGAAATTCGCCGCCGACAAGATACTCGTCACTGTCGGCCGCAAGCCGGCGACGGAAGGCTGGGGCCTTGAGAACATGGGCGTCGACATGGACGGTCGTTTCGTAAAGGTCGACGACCAGTGCCGCACGTCGATGAAGGGTGTCTGGGCGATCGGCGATCTCGTCGGCGAGCCGATGCTCGAGCACAAGGCCGCCACGCAAGGCGAGATGGTCGCGGAGATTCTCTCCGGGCTGCCGCGCAGATTCGATCCCGCGTCGATCCCGGCGGTGTGCTTCACCGAGCCGGAAATCGCGACGGCGGGCTTGTTGCCGGAAGAGGCGAAGGCCGCCGGCCACGACATCGTCATCGGCCAGTTTCCGTTCATGGCGAACGGGCGCTCGCTCTCGATGGATGGCGGGGAAGGCTTCGTGCGCGTCGTCGCGCGCAAGTCCGATCACCGCGTGCTCGGCGTGCAGGCGGTCGGCGCGCATGTGGCGGAGCTGGCCAACGAGTTTTCGCACGCGCTGGAAATGGGCGCGTTGCTGGAAGACCTCGCGGGCACGATCCACGTGCATCCCACCCTGGGCGAGGCGTTCCACGAAAGCGCTCTGAAGGCGCTGGGGCACGCGATCCATATCTGACGTGACGAACGAAACGGGCGGCGCTATCCACGCTGCATGACCGAATCCGAAGTCCTCGACGAATTCCGCGCCGCCAACGCCCTGCTGGAAGGCCACTTCGTGCTGTCCTCAGGGCTGCACAGCCCGGTCTTCTTCCAGAAGGCCTTCATTTTCATGGACCCCGCGCGCACGGAGCGTCTGTGCAAGGCGCTCGCGGCGAAGATCACCGAGCGGTTCGGGAAGATCGACGTCGTCGTCTCGCCGGCGGTGGGCGCGATCATTCCGGGGTACGAGACGGCGCGACATCTCGGCGCGCGCGCGCTCTTCGTCGAGCGCGAGGCGGGTGAGTTCCAGCTCCGTCGCGGCTTCCGCATCGAACCGGGCGAGAAGGTCGTGATGGTCGAGGATGTGGTGACGACGGGTCTGTCCTCGCGCGAATGCCTCGCCGCGATCCGCAACCATCCGGGTGATCTCGTCGGCGCGGCCTGCCTAATCGACCGGTCCGGCGGCACGGCGGATGTCGGCGCGCCGCTCGTGGCGCTCGCGAGCGTCACCGCCCCGAGCTACCCGGCCGACGCGCTCCCGCCCGAACTCGCTGCGCTGCCGATCCAGAAGCCCGGCAGCCGGCACCTCTCCAGCTAGCGCAGGCGTGCATCCTGCCCCACATAGGCGCGAGGAAGGGTTCTGCATGGCTGCCTTGGCGCCCCGGCTCGGGGTCAACATCGATCACGTCGCGACGATCCGGAACGCCCGCGGCGGGCCGCATCCAGATCCGCTGCGCGCGGCGCTGATGGCCGCCGAGGCCGGCGCTGACGGCATCACCCTGCACGTGCGCGAAGATCGTCGTCACGTCCGTGAAGACGATCTCGCGCGTCTCGCGGCGGCCATCACCCTGCCGATCAATCTCGAAATGGCGTGCACGGAGGAGATGCTCGCCATCGCGCTGGCGGCGAAACCGCATGCGGTGTGCCTTGTGCCGGAGCGGCGCGAGGAGCGCACGACCGAAGGCGGGCTCGATGTGGCGGGCCAGCACAATACCGTGGCGCCGTTCGTCACGCGCCTGCGTGATGCGGGCATCCGCGTTTCGCTCTTCATCGATCCGCATCCGGTGCAGATCGCGGTGGCGCAAGCGCTCGGCGCGCCCGTGGTCGAGCTTCACACGGGCGCCTATTGCGAGGCCGTCGCTTCGGGCGACACCCCGCGGGCGGCGCACGAACTGCATATGATCGAGGCTGCTGCGCGGGAGGGCGTCGCGCGCGGCATCGAGGTGCACGCCGGCCACGGCATCACCTTCGACAGCGTCACGCCGATCGCCGCGATTCCCGAAATCCGCGAACTGAACATCGGCCATTTTCTGGTCGGGGAGGCGATCTTCATCGGTTTCGACGCCGCCATCCGGCGCATTAAGTCGTTGATGCTGGCCGCCCGGGCCGGCGCATGATTCTGGGTATCGGTTCGGATCTCATCGACATCCGCCGGATCGAGCGGGCGCTGGAACGCCACGGCGGTCGGATGCTCGCCCGGCTCTATACGGTCGAAGAACAGCGCCGCTCCGAGCGCCGCCCCGCCCAGCGTGCGGCCAGCTACGCCAAGCGGTTCGCCGCCAAGGAGGCCTGCTCGAAGGCGCTCGGGACCGGCATCCGCCGGGGGGTCTATTGGCGCGACATGGGAGTGGCGAACCTGCCGTCCGGCCAGCCGACCATGATCCTGACCGGGGGTGCAGCGCAGCGCTTGGCCGAAATGTCGCCGAAAGGATATAAGTCTATCATTCACGTAAGCCTGACGGACGACTTCCCGCTCGCCCAGGCCTTCGTCGTCATCTCGGCTGAACCGGAGGGGATTCCGGAGGCCGGGCTTCCGTAGAATGCGAGACCCCGTATGAGAGCCCCCGTCGACAGCGCGCCCACCGGCCTGAGCGCGATCTGGGACTACGCCAAGACGATCATCTACGCGCTCCTGCTCGCGATGGTGATCCGTTTCGCGATCGCCCAGCCGTTCCGCATCCCGTCGGGCTCCATGGAGCCGACGCTGCTGGTGGGCGATTACATCGTGGTGACGAAGTGGTCCTACGGCTATTCGCGCTTTTCGCTCGCGCCGCTCAGTTTCGGGCCGCGGGGCCGACTGTTCGGCAGCCAGCCGGCGCGCGGCGACGTCGTCGTCTTCCGTCCGGCCGGCAATGAGGACAAGGACTTCGTGAAGCGCCTGATCGGCCTGCCGGGCGACCGGCTGCAGGTCCGCGACAGCGTGCTCTACATCAACGGCGAGCCCGTGAAGCGCGAGAAACTCGCGACCGTCGATTTCACCGATCAGCACGGCGTCACCAGTCCGGTGGCGCGCTATCTGGAGACGCTGCCGAACGGCGTGTCCTACGTCACCTTCGACAAGGGTCTCACCGACGGGGACAACACGCAGGTCTATGAGGTGCCGGAGGGGCACTACATGATGATCGGCGACAACCGGGACAACTCCGCAGACAGCCGTTACGAGATGGGCGGCTTCGGCTACGTTCCCTATGACAATCTGGTCGGCAAGGCGCGCTTCGTGTTCGTCTCGTTCGATCACACCACTTCCATCTTCAAGCCGTGGACGCTGATCACGGGCTTCCGCGGCGATCGCTTCGTGCATGGCGTCGAGTAAGGACGACTTCGAGACCCGCCTCGGGCGCAGGTTCCGCAAGAAGGCGCTGCTGCGCGAGGCGCTGACGCATTCGAGTGCGGCGGAAGGCAAGGCCGCCGAGCCCGACTATGAGCGTCTCGAGTTTCTCGGCGATCGGGTTCTCGGTCTGGTGGCGGCCGAGCATCTGCATGCGATGTTTCCCGATGATGGCGAGGACAAGCTCGCGGCGCGCTTCAACGCGCTCGTGAACCGGGACGCCTGCGCGCGCGCGGCGCGGCGGGCGGGGCTGGGCGCACATCTTGTGCTGTCGGCAGCGGAAGCGCGCACCGGCGGTCGCGAGAAGGACACCATCCTCGCCGACGCCTGCGAGGCGCTCATCGCGGCGCTCTATCTCGACGGCGGCATGAAGGCGGCGCGCGCCTTCATCGAGACCTACTGGGCGGAGGAGTTCGCCGCGCCCGGCGACGTCCCCCGCGATCCCAAGACGGCGCTTCAGGAGTGGACGGCGAGCAAGAAGCGGCCCAATCCGCGCTATGATGTCGTCGAACGCAGCGGGCCCGATCACGCGCCGCGCTTCGTCGTGGAGGCTGTGGTGGAAGGACTTGAAACGATGCGCGGCGAGGGCGGCTCCAAGCGCGACGCCGAGCGCGAGGCCGCGCGCGCGGCGTTGAGACAGGCGGGCGTGCGTGTCTGATCCCAAAACCCGCGCCGCGATCGTCGCCATTATCGGCGCGCCGAACGCCGGCAAGTCGACGCTGGTGAACCAGATCGTCGGCTCAAAGATCGCCATCGTGACGCAGAAGGTGCAGACGACGCGCGCGCCGTTGCGGGGCATCGCGATGCGCGGCGCGGCGCAACTGATCCTCATCGACACACCCGGCGTGTTCGCGCCGCGCCGACGTCTCGATCGCGCGATGGTGAAGGCGGCGTGGGGCAGCGCGGGCGACGCCGACAGCGTCGTCCATCTTGTGGACGCGCCGGCGCAGGCGCGTGACCTTGCGGGCAAGCCGGACGGGGCCGATGCGCGGCAGGTCGAGGATGTCGCGCGGATCGTTAAGGGGCTCAAGGAGGCCGGCCGCAAGGCGATCCTCGCGCTCAACAAGGTCGATGCGATGCCGCGCGATGCGCTGCTCGGCGTCGCGGAGTCGCTGCACGGGGAAGGCGTCTATTCGGACGTGTTCATGATCTCCGCACTGACCGGCGACGGCGTGGCGGATCTGACGAAGCATCTCGCGGAGACGGCGCCGGAAGGCCCGTGGCTTTATCCCGAGGATCAGGCGGCGGACGCGCCCATGCGTGTGATCGCGGCGGAAGTGACGCGCGAGAAGATCATGCTGCGCGTCCACGAGGAAATTCCCTACGAGATCACCGTCGAGACGGAGACGTGGGAAGAACGCCGCGACGGCTCCGTGAAGATCGAGCAGACGATCTATGTGGCGCGCGAAGGCCACCGCAAGATCATGATCGGCGACAAGGGCCAGCAGATCAAAACCATCGGTAAACTCGCCCGCGAGGAGTTGCAGACCTTCCTCGAACGCCCCGTCCATCTCTTCCTACACGTGAAGCTCAAGGAGAATTGGAGCGAGGAACGCGCCCGCTACGAGGCGATGGGCCTGGAGTGGGAGAAGGAGTGAGCGTCGAGTGGTCCGACGACGCGATCATGCTCGGCGCGCGCGCGTATGGCGAGACGCAGGCGCTGGCGGAAGTCTTCTCCCGTGATCACGGGCGTGCGGCGGCCATCGTCCATGGCGGCGCGTCGCGGCGGATGAAGCCGGTCCTGCAGGCCGGTAATCTGGTGCGCGTGACATGGAAGGCGCGCACCGCCGAACAGCTGGGATTCTTCGCGCCGCTCGAACTGATTGAACCGCACGCCGCGCGCGTGCTGGACGATCCGGCGGCGCTCGCGGGGCTCTCGTCGGCGGTGGCGCTGATCCGCGCGGGCGCAGTGGAGCGGCAACCCTATGGCGGCATCTATGATGCATTGCAGGTGCTGATCGAGGCGTTCGCGGAACCCGAACTCTGGCCTGCCATCTACACCCGCTTCGAATTGGGCCTCCTGGCTGATCTCGGCTACGGCCTCGATCTCAAGGAATGCGCGCTCACGGGCGTGAATGACGATCTCGCCTTCGTCAGTCCCAAGTCCGGCCGGGCGGCGAGCCGGTCCGCGGGGGAGGAATATGCCGACAAACTCCTGCGGCTGCCGCCGTTTCTCGTCGACCCGCATGCGCCGCTTGCACCCGGGGACGTGGCGGACGCCTTCGCCCTCGCCGGCTGGTTCCTGGAGCGGCGCGTGTTCGACCGCCGCGGCGAGGGCATGCCCGAGGCCCGCCGGCGGCTGATCGAGGCGTTGGGCCATCGGGGCCGACTCTAGCTAAGAAGCCCCCAGAACGAATCACGCGCGGAAGGCAGAATGGCCGACGACATGAGTTCCCCGCCGGAAGAAGGCGGCCGCATCGTCAACGAACCGATCGGGGAGGCGCTGTCGCGCCGCTTCCTGTCGTACGCACTTTCGACGATCACGTCGCGGGCGGTGCCTGACGTGCGCGACGGTCTGAAACCCGTTCACCGGCGCATCCTCTACGGGATGTCCAACCTCAATCTCTCGCCGGACGCCGCGTTCAAGAAGAGCGCCAAGATTGTCGGCGATGTGATGGGTGACTTCCACCCGCACGGCGACACCGCCATCTATGATGCGATGGTGCGCCTCGCGCAGGATTTCTCCTCGCGCTATCCGCTCGTCGACGGGCAGGGCAATTTCGGCAACGTGGATGGCGACAGCGCCGCCGCCTACCGATACACCGAAGCCCGGATGACGCAGGCGGCGCTGCTGCTGCTGGACGGCCTCGACGAGGACGCCGTCGACTTCCGCGAGAATTATGCCGGCGACAAGGAAGAGCCGGTCGTCCTGCCGGCGGCGTTTCCCAACCTGCTCGCGAACGGCTCCGTCGGAATCGCCGTCGGCATGGCGACGTCGATCCCGCCGCACAACGCCGCCGAACTGATCGACGCGTGCCTGCACCTCATCAAGTCGCCGGGCGCGACGGTGGAGGATCTCATCAAGTTCGTGCCGGGTCCGGACTTTCCGACCGGCGGCATCGTGGTGGAGTCGAAAGAGTCGATCCGTGAGGCCTACGCCACAGGGAAGGGCGGCTTCCGTCTGCGCGCGAAGTGGGAAGTGGAAGAGTTGCAGCGCGGGACGTGGCGCATCATCGTCACGGAAATTCCCTACCAGGTGCAGAAAGCCAAGCTCATCACGGCGCTGGCCGATCTGGTCGAGAACAAGAAGGCGCCGCTTCTGGGGGATGTGCGCGACGAGAGCGCTGACACGGTGCGTATCGTTCTTGAACCGCGCGCGCGTACCGTCGAACCGGCCGTCCTCATGGAGAGCCTGTTCAAGCTTTCGGAGCTTGAAACCCGTATTCCGCTCAACATGAACGTGCTCGACGCGCAGGGCGCGCCGCGGGTGATGAACCTGAAGGAGGTGCTGAAAGCCTTCCTCGATCACCAGCGCGACGTGCTGCAGCGGCGCTCCAACTACCGTCTCGGCAAGATCGCGGCGCGTCTGGAAATTCTCGCCGGCCTGCTGATCGTCTATCTCAATCTGGACGAAGTGATCCGCATCATCCGGCGTGAGGACGAACCCAAGCCGGTGCTGATCAAGCGCTTCAAGCTCTCCGAAGTGCAGGCGGAGGCCATCCTCAACACCCGGCTGCGCCAACTGCGCAAGCTGGAGGAGATGGAGATCCGTCGCGAGGACAAGGCGCTGCGGGAGGAACAGGAAGCGCTCAACCTGTTGCTGGGCAGCGAGGCGCGACAGTGGACAAAAATCGGCCAGCAACTGACCAAGACGCGCGGCGTGTTCGGTGAGAACACCGCATGGGGCCGCCGTCGCGCGACGTTCTCCGATGTGAGCGGGCAGGCGGAAATTTCCGTCGAGGCGTTCATCGTGCGCGAGCCGATCACTGTCGTTCTATCCGAGAAGGGGTGGGTGCGCGCGCTCAAGGGACATGCCGCAGACACCGACAGTCTCAAATACAAGGAAGGCGACAGGCAGGCGTTCGTCCTCCAGTGCGAGACCACCGACAAGATCATTCTCATGGCCACCGATGGGCGCGCCTTCACGCTCGGCGCCGACAAGCTGCCCGGCGGGCGCGGCATGGGCGAGCCTATCCGGCTGATGATCGAACTCGGCGAGGATCAGGACCTGATCGCGTTGATCGCCTTCACGCCGGGCGCGAAGATGCTGGTGGCGAGTTCGGACGGGCACGGCTTCGTCGTCACCGAAGATGAAATGATCGCGACCAAGCGCGCCGGCAAGCAGGTGTTGGCGGTGTCGGGCATGGCGTTCGCGCAGGTCTGCACGCCCGTGGACGGCGACATGGTCGCGGTGATCGGCGAGAACCGCAAACTGCTCGTCTTCCCGCTGAGCGAAGTCCCGGAAATGAGCCGGGGCAAGGGCGTGAAGCTGCAGTCCTACAAGGATGGCGGACTGCTTGATGCGGTGGTCTTCAGGAAGGCGGATGGTCTTTCCTGGACCGACACGGCCGGGCGCACGCGGTCGGTGGCGGAGTGGAAAGAACACGTCGGCAAGCGCGCCTCGTCGGGACGCGTTGCGCCGCGCGGTTTCTCCCGCAGCGGGAAGTTCCAGGGCGAGTAGCGCACCGCTGGCGCGGGCGCGCGGGCCGCGGTAAGGTCAACGGCATCTTTCGGAGGACTCTGCATGTCCGGGTTTGTCATTCTGCTGATCGTCGTCGGCGTGCTCGTGCTGATGGCCATCGGCATCTACAACACGCTCGTTTCATTGCGGAACCGCGTCACCCAGTCTTTCGCCGACATCGACGTCCAGCTGAAGCAGCGCCATGACCTCATCCCGAATCTCGTGGAGACGGTGAAGGGCTATGCGACGCACGAAAAGGGCACGCTCGAAGCGGTCATCCAGGCGCGCAATTCCGCAATGTCGGCCGGCGGCGGCACGGCGGCGCAGGCGCAGGCTGAAGGCGTGCTCGGCGCGGCGCTCGGCCGGCTCATCGCCTTGAGCGAGGCCTATCCGGACCTGAAGGCCAACACGAATTTCCAGCAGCTTTCGGCCGAACTGTCCGACATCGAAAACAAGATCGCCGCCGCGCGCCGCTTCTTCAACAATGCGGTCAACGAGTACAATACGGGCATCCAGCAATTCCCGGCCGTGCTCTTCGCAGGCGCCCTCGGCTTCACGCAGCGTGACTCCTTTGATCTCGGCGAAAGCCGCGCGCAGATCGAGACCGCGCCGCAGGTCAAGTTCTGATCCGCGATCTCCCACCCGCAGAGCGGTGACCTGAAATGGCCGCCTTCGGGCTCGGCACGCATATTTCGAGCAACAATTTCAAGTCCGTGCTGTTGCTGGCGGGCTTTCCCGTCCTACTGTTGCTGCTGATGTACGGGCTGTTCCTGCTCTATGCGGGATTGACCGGCGATTTCGGCGCCTATGGCTACGGGATGGAGGGGCCATTCCTCTGGGCGGCGAACAGCCTCGCGCAGGCGTGGCCGTTCGCCATCGGCGGCGCGCTCGTCTGGTTCGTCATCGCATACTTTTCGCACCAGACCCTTATCGACATGTCGACCGGCGCGCGCGAACTCTCACGAAAGGAGGATGCGCGCGTCTGGAACCTCCTCGAAAATCTCTGCATCTCGCGCGGCGTGCCGATGCCGTCCCTGCGCGTGATCGAGACGCCTGCGCTCAACGCCTTCGCGAGCGGCCTGCACGAGAAGCAGTATTCGATCACGGTGACGAGCGGGCTCCTGCAGGCGCTCGACGATGCGGAGTTGGAAGCGGTGCTGGCGCACGAGCTGACGCATATCCGCAACCGCGATGTGCGGCTCCTCGTGGTCGCGGTGATCTTCGTGGGCATCTTCTCGTTCGTGGGCGAGCTGATGTTTCGCGGTCTCACGAACATGCGCTGGAGCGGCGGCGGTGGACGTTCCCGGTCTTCGTCGCGCGATTCCGGTGGCGCGGCGGTCATGGCGGTGGTCGTGGCGCTGGTGATCATCGCGATCGCCTACGCGCTGGCGATCGTGATCCGTTTCGCCTTGTCGCGGCGACGCGAATATCTCGCCGACGCAGGCGCCGTCGAGCTGACCAAGAATCCCGACGCGATGATCTCGGCGCTTCGCAAGATTTCCGGCAACGCCGAAGTCCCGAATGCGCCCGCAGAAGTGCGTGAGATGTTCATCGAGAACGCCCATGTGGGCATCGGCGAGATTTTCGCGACGCACCCCTCGATCGAAAAGCGCATCGCGGCGCTCGTTCAGTTTGCGGGTGGACGCGAGCCGGCGCCGAGTGCGTCCGGCCCGTGAGGCGCGGCCTGAGCGTCAGTCGATGTCGGCTTCGTCGACGCCGACATGTTCGCCGAAATGCGTGTCGCTGAAGGGCCGCCAAGCGCCGCCGCGCAGCAATTCGATCGGCTGGAACTGCGCCTTGTACGCCATCTTCTCGCTGCCATGCACCCAGTAGCCGAGATACAGGTGCGGGAAGCCAGCGGCCTGCGCCTGCGCGATGTGATCGAGAATGATGTGGCTGCCGAGACTGCGACGCGCATCGCGCGTATCGAAGAAGCTGTAAACAAGAGAGAGGCCGTCACGCAGGACATCGACGAGGGCGCAACCGGCAAGTTCTCCCTGATCGGGACCGGGAGCTGTGAAGCGGTATTCGACGACATGGGTGCGCACGGCGGACTCTTCAACCATCGCCGCATAGTCGAGGAGCGTCATGTCGGACATGCCGCCTTCGCCGTGGCGCGACAAGAGATAGCGGCGCAGAAGCCAGAACTGTTCCTCAGTGGCCTCCGCGGGACGGAGATGGCGGGACAGATCCTGATTGCGCGCAATGATCTTCCGCCAGCGCCGGTTCGGTGAGAACTGGCCGCAGACGACGCGCGCGGAAACGCACGCATCGCAGGCTTCGCAGGCAGGGCGATAGGCGATGTTCTGCGAGCGGCGAAATCCCGCATGGGTCAGGCTGTCGTTGACCGACGCCGAGTCCGGTCCCTCCAGCCCCGTGAACACCTTCCGCTCGCGGCGGTCCGGGAGGTACGGACAGGCCGAGGGCGCGGTCAGGTAGAAGCGCAGGTTCTTGGTGGGAAAAGGCCGCGTCACGAACCGTCCGTGAGTCCCGAGGGGAGGATCATGGTTCCGGCGGGGCGCGGCGCGGTCAAGCGTGTTCGGCCGTCACGGTTGCGCATCCGCCGGCAGGACGGGCGCCTCGCGCAGCAGCGTGACGGAGATGCGCCGGTTGCCGGGCAGGGTGGGGTCGTCGGGAAAGAGAGGCTCAGCGTCGGCCTTGCCGGAGACCTGATAGACGCGGTTCTCCTCCACGCCCGCGCCCTGGAGGATGCGGCGCGCGGCGTTGGCGCGCTCGGCGGAAAGCTCCCAGTTCGTCTGCCCCGAGCGCCCGGGCGGGGAGGCGTCGGTATGGCCGGCGATCGAGATGCGGTTGGGCAACTCCGCCACGACCCGCGACACGGCGGTCAGCAGTTTGCGCGCCCGCTGGTTCAGCGCCGCCTGGCCGGGCTCGAACATCGACCGGCCTTCCTGGTCGACCAACTGGATCCGCAGCCCCTCGGGGGTGACTTCCATCAGCACATGCTTGGAGAGTTCCGCGAGGTCCGGCATGTCCTGGATCGCCTGCCGGATGGACATTTCGGCGCGTTCGAACTCCGCGTTTTCGCGGGCGGCCCGGGCGCGGGCCATGGCGGCTTCGGTTGCTTCGGCGGTGCCGTTGTCGGGATCGGGCGCGCCCTGCACTTCGCCGCCGTTGGCGCGGCCTTCCTTGAACTGGGTTTCACGGGCCTGACGCGCGCCGCTTTCCGCCAAGGCCTGTCCGGCCAGCAGTCCGCCGGCGCCGCTGGTCGTCTCGGAGACGCTGGCGGGAGCGAAGAAGTCCGCGATGCCGCGCTTCTGCTCCGGGCTTGTGGTGTTGATCAGCCACATCAGCAGGAAGAACGCCATCATGGCGGTCACGAAGTCGGCATAGGCGACCTTCCACGCGCCGCCGTGGTGCCCGTGGCCGCCCTTCTTGATCTTCTTGATGATGATGGGGGCTTTGTTGGCGGCGGCCATGGCTTTAGTCGTTGCGGGAGACGACCGGACCATGCGTTGCGGCGTGTTAAGAACCCGTTTGCGAAACGCCGCGACGGCCAGAGGACGAGGATCGCTTGGAAGACGTCATGACCTACCGCCGGGCCTTGGGCGCGTTCGCCACCGGCGTCGTCCTCGTCGCCGCCGACAGCCCGCGCGGACCGCTGGGCATCATCGTGAACTCGTTCACGTCGGTGTCGCTCGAGCCGCGGCTCGTCCTGTGGTGCCTCGGCGACCAGTCTGACCGCTACGGCGTCTTCAGCACGGCTGAGCGGTGGTCGGCCAATGTGCTGTCGGCGGAGCAGCAGGCGATCTCGCAGTGTTTCGCCCGGTCGGGTTCTACGGAGGGCGATGAGGCGGCCTTTCACGCGCATCCGCACGCGCCGGTCCTGAACGGCGCGCTGACCACGCTGGTCTGCCGCACGCACGAGCGACGCAAGATGGGCGATCACCTCTTGATCGTGGGCGAAGTGGAGGCGTTCGAGACACAGGACGGCGACGCGCTGACCTATTTCCGTGGCCGGTATGGCCGCGCGGCGACGGAGATCTGACATGGCCCGCGTGGCGTTTCTCGGACTTGGCGTCATGGGCGCGCCGATGGCGGGCCATCTCGCGCGCGCTGGTCACGATGTGACCGTGTTCAACCGGACGGCGGCGAAAGCACAGGCGTGGGCGAGCCGCCACGGCGGGCGCGCCGCAGACACGGCGGCGCAGGCGGCGGAAGGGGCGGAATTCGTGTTTGCCTGCGTCGGCGCCGACCCGGATGTCGAGGCCGTATTCACGCCGGCGCTGGAAACGATGGCGAGCGACGGCGTCTTCGTGGACCACACCACCGCTTCCGCGGCGCTGGCGCGCAGGCTTCACCCGCTGGCGCGCGCCGCTGGACGCAGCTTTCTGGACGCGCCGGTGTCGGGCGGACAGGCGGGCGCCGAGAATGGCCGGCTGACGGTCATGTGCGGCGGCGACGCGGACGCGTTCGCCCGGGCCGAGCCGGTGATGGCCGCCTATGCCGCCTCGATGACGCTGATCGGACCGGCGGGGTCGGGGCAGCTCGCCAAGATGGTGAACCAGATATGCATCGCCGGCGTCGTGGAGGGGCTGGCCGAGGGGCTCCACTTCGCGCGCGCCGCCGGGCTCGACGCGGAGAAGGTGATCGCGGCGATTTCCAAGGGCGCGGCGCAGTCCTGGCAGATGGAAAACCGCTGGCGCACCATGGTCGACGGCAAGTTCGACTTCGGCTTTGCGGTGGACTGGATGCGCAAGGATCTGGGTCTGGTTCTGGAAGAGGCGCGCGCCAATGGGGCGCAGACGCCCTTCGCGGCGCTGGTCGACGGGTTCTACGCCGAGGTTCAGGAGATGGGAGGCGGCCGCTGGGACACCTCGAGCCTGATCTCCAGGCTCGAGAACATCCCGCCAAAGGCCTAGGCCGTTCGGGCGTGATTGTCGGCCTTCAACCATAAAGTAATCCGTTGGCGTCATAAGGGGCGGGTGACGAACGCTTCTTCCCGCCCATGGACCGCCCTTGTCGTCGAGCCCGAACGGGCGAAAGCGGCGCTGCTGCAGGATCTGCTGCGGACGCTCGAGTGCAGCGAGATCATCGTTGTCCGCGACGCCGAGACCGCCCTGGCGCACCTTGAGCTGCGCGTGCCGCGGATCGTGCTTTGCGCCGGCCGCATGCCGGGCGTGGACGGGTTCGAGTTCTGTCGGCGACTGCGTCGCTCGACCACCGTGCGCAGCGCCGAAGTCTCCGTCGTGCTGACCATCGGCGGTCCCGACCGCAACGATGTTCTCAACGCGTTGAACGCCGGCGCGGACTCGATGCTGCCGTTTCCCATGTCGTTGACGCAGCTGCGCCAGATGCTGAGCGCGCTCGACACGCAGAAGCGTCCGTTCGTGCGCGCGGCGACCTATGTCGGCCCCTGTCGTCGCCGGGGGCTTGTACAGGCCGAAGGCGACGTCAGCCGGCGGCTCGAGGATTTCGGCGCCAAGGAAGCGCTTGGTTCGCTGATGGATTGCCTGCGCAAGGTGTTCGCGCTCGCGCAGCGCAGCACGGTTCCACAGGATTGGGTGGATCACTCGGCGGCGGCGCTCGCGACCTATCTGACTGAAGCGCGCGGCGACACCAATATCGACGAAGCGGCCCTCAGCGCGCAGTGCCGCGCCCTCGTGGCCCAGTTCGTCGCGCATGCCCCCGGTCAGGCGACGTTCGATCACGCTTTCACGCCGCTGCGACGCCTGCTGACGAACGTGGTCGCCAAGAGCGTGCAGGCCGCCGAACGCACGAAAGCCGCTTAGGCGCCCAGCATTTCCGCCGCGCGCGGCGCGAAATAGGTGATGATCCCGTCCGCGCCGGCGCGCTTGAACGCGCCGAGGGTTTCAAGGATGGCGCGGTTTTCGTCGAGCCAGCCGTTCGCCGCCGCCGCGCGGATCATCGCGTATTCGCCGGACACCTGGAACGCATAGGTGGGCAGGGCGAACGTGTCCTTCACGCGCCGGATGATGTCGAGATAGGGCATGCCCGGTTTGACCATCAGCATGTCCGCGCCCTCGGCGACATCGAGCGCGCACTCCCGCAATGCTTCATCGGTGTTCGCGGGATCCATCTGGTAGGTCTTCTTGTCGCCCTGAAGCACGCTCGCGGAGCCGATGGCGTCGCGATAGGGGCCGTAGAAGGCCGAGGCGTACTTCGCCGCGTAGGACATGATCAGCGTGTCGGTCTTTCCCGCCTTTTCCAGCGCCGCACGGATTGCGCCGACGCGACCGTCCATCATGTCCGAGGGCGCGACGATGTCGGCGCCCGCTTCGGCCTGCACGACCGCCTGATCCACGAGACGCAGGACGGTTTCATCGTTGAGGATGCGACCGTTCTCGATGACGCCGTCGTGGCCGTGGTCGGTGAAGGGATCCAGCGCAACGTCGACCATGATCCCGACATGCGGCGCCGCCGCCTTCATCGCGCGCACGGTGCGGCAGACGAGCCCGTCCGGATTGGCGGCCTGCGATCCCGTTGCGTCCTTCTTGGACGTCTCGATCTGCGGAAAGATCGCGATGGCGGGAATGCCGAGCTTGTCTGCCTGAATCGCGGCTTCAACCGCAGCGTCGATGGAGAGCCTGTCCGCGCCGGGCATTGAGGGCACCGCAACTCGCGGCTGCGTTCCCTCATGGATGACCAGCGCCCAGATGAGATCGCTTCGCAAAAGCGCGGTTTCCCGTACGAGGCGACGGGTCCAGTCCGTTTGCCGCAGTCGGCGCGGCCGCACAGCGGGAAACGCGCCGGGAGGGAAAGGTGTGTTGCTCATGAGGGCGCCGCCGTGCGTGCTAAGGTCCCATTTCATAGGCCCCCCGCAGCGCGCTATACAAGGCAACGCATCGCTCTTGCGATCGATCAAGGACGGGCGCGCCTCGCAGCGTGCATGGGAAGCGCATGAGAGACCAGGACGCAGAAGTGTTCGCCCGCGCGGTGGACAACGTCAAAGGCGAAGGACGCTACCGCGTCTTCGCCGACATCAAGCGCGAGCAGGGCCGGTTTCCGCACGCGACGTTGCGGATGCAGGACGGCGCCGAACGCGACATCGTCGTGTGGTGTTCCAACGACTATCTCGGCCAGGGCCAGCACCCCGATGTGATCGCAGCGATGCATGATGCGGCCAAGCGGGTCGGCGCAGGCTCCGGCGGCACGCGCAACATCTCCGGCACGACGAGCTATCACGTCGATCTGGAAGCAGAGCTGGCGCAACTGCACGGCAAGGAAGCCGCGCTGCTGTTCACGTCCGGCTATGTGTCGAACGACGCAACGCTTTCCACGCTGGCGAAGCTGTTCCCCGATCTCTGGATATTCTCGGACCAGAAAAATCACGCCTCGATGATCGAGGGCATCAAGCGTTCGAAGTGCGAAGTGCGGGTCTTCCGCCACAACGACCTGCAGCATCTCGAAGCGCTGCTGAACGAAGCGCCTGCCGATGCGCCGAAGCTGATCGCCTTCGAGTCCGTCTATTCGATGGACGCCGATACTGCGCCCATCGCCGAAATTTGCGACATCGCCGAAGCCTATGGCGCGATGACCTATCTCGACGAAGTGCACGGCGTGGGGCTTTATGGCGAGGGAGGCGGCGGCATCGCTGAACGCGACGGCATCATGCACCGCGTCGACTTCATCGAAGGCACGCTGGCCAAGGCTTTCGGCGTGATGGGCGGCTATGTCACCGGCCCGGCCGCGGCGATCGACGCCATCCGTTCGTTTGCGCCGGGCTTCATCTTCACGACGTCGCTCGCGCCGTCGCTCGCGGCGGCGGCCTTGGAAAGCGTGCGGCTGGTGCGGGCGTGCCCGCACATGCGCGATCGTCTCGCCGAGCGTGCGGAGGCGCTGAAGACGCGCTTTGCCGAGGCCGGCCTGCCGGTGATGCCGTCGACGACGCATATCGTGCCGCTGCATGTGGGAGACGCCGCCCTGTGCAAGGCGATCTCGGACGCCTTGCTGTTCGATCACGGCATCTACGTGCAGCCGATCAACTATCCCACGGTGCCCCGCGGCGGGGAGCGTCTGCGGTTCACGCCGTCGCCGTTCCACGACGATGCGCTGATGGACCAGCTGATCGACGCGCTGACGGCGGTGTGGGCCAAGTTCGATCTCAAGACGGCGGCATGAAGGACCGGGAGGTCCTGTTCGAATTCACCGTGGTCGGCGATTACATGCGCGCCGCCGCCATCGACAGCGAAAGCGGGATCGAGGTTGTCGTTCTCGGCCCGGCGAATGCGCCGCGCGAGGGACTTGAGGCGCTTGCGCTGCGAAAGCTCGAACGGGCGCTGCAGGGATCGCAGTCGCCCCCGCCGCCGCCGGGCAAGGGCACCATCGTCTGACTGCCGCCTGACTGCCTGTAGCGGCGTTGGCGCTCGCGAGCCGCTACAGCTATGGTCCCGAGGCCGGGAATCACCCCGCCGCCGGAGCCCAGATGCGTTGCCCCTTCTGCCAGAACGAAGACACCCAGGTGAAGGACAGCCGCCCCACCGAGGATGGCGCCTGCATCCGGCGTCGCCGTCAGTGCGGGGCCTGCGCCGGTCGCTTCACCACCTTCGAGCGCGTGCAGCTTCGGGAACTCACGATCGTCAAGCGTTCGGACCGCCGAGTCCCGTTCGATCGCGACAAGTTGAGCCGGTCGGTGATGATCGCGCTGCGCAAGCGGCCGATCGACGCCGAAAAGATCGAGCAGATGATTTCGGGGATCGTGCGCCAGCTCGAAAGTCTCGGGGAAACAGAAATCCCGTCCGCCACGTTGGGTGAAATGGTCATGGAAGCGTTGGCCGCGCTCGATCAGGTGGCCTATGTGCGCTACGCGTCGGTCTACAAGGACTTCCGCGCCGCCGGCGATTTTCGGGAGTTCCTTGAGGATCTGCCCGTAGAGGGCGCAAAGCCGGGGCGCGTATGAATGCCCGATCAACCAGTCGACCGCACGTCACGCTGAAGATCGCCACGAGTCTCGACGGACGCATCGCCACCGCGAGCGGCGAGAGTCGCTGGATCACGGGCGAAGAGGCGCGCACGGCCGTTCATCGCTTGCGCGCGGAACACGACGGCGTGCTGATCGGCGCCGAAACCGCCGTCGTCGACGACCCGGAACTGACGGTACGCCTGGAGACTGCGCCCGTCAGGCAACCGCTGCGGATCGTGCTGGATTCACGATTGCGGGTGTCGCCGTCCAGTCGGCTGATGAAGACGCTCGCCATCGCGCCGTTGCTGATCGTCGCCGCGCGGGATGCTGATCGCACCCTCGCGGCGCAACTCGAAAGCGCGGGCGCCCGGGTGGATTTCGCGCCACGCGGCCTGGATGGCCTTGAACTCGATGACGTCCTTGCCTTGCTGAAGGATACGCACGCCGTGGACCGCCTCCTGATCGAAGGCGGCGGGCGTGTCGCTGCGTCATGTCTTGCCGCCGGCTGCATCGATCGCATCGAATGGTTTCGCGCACCGATCCTTCTCGGCGCCGAGGGGCGTGCGGGCATCGGTCCGCTGGCGCTGAAGAGCCTTGCCGATGCGCCGCGCTTCGCAAGGGTTGCAGTCCGGGAGGTCGGCCCCGATCTCTGGGAAAGCTACGAACGGATTTCCTGAGCATGTTCACGGGCATCATCACCGCCGTCGGCGAGGTCGTCGATGTGGAGCGCCGCAACGGCCTCATGCGTCTCACCGTCGAAAGTTCCTACGACCCGGCCGGCGTTGCGATCGGGGCATCCATCTGCCACGACGGCTGCTGCCTGACGGTAGTGGAGACCGCGAGCGCAAACGGCGGCATGCGCCACGTCGTGGAGGTTGCGCCGGAAAGCCTCGAGGTCACGACGTTGGGGCGCCTCGAAGTGGGATCGAAGGTCAATCTCGAACGCGCGCTGCGCGCCGGCGACGAACTGGGCGGTCACATCGTCAGCGGCCATGTGGACGGCATCGGCCGGGTCGCCGAAGTACGCGCGGACGGCGAGGGCTGGCGTATCTCTATTGACGCGCCGGAAGCGCTTGCGCCGCTCATCGCGCCGAAGGGCTCGATCACCATCGACGGGGTTTCCCTTACGGTGAATGAGGTTGAGGGCGCACGTTTCGGCGTGCTGCTCATTCCCCACACCTGGGCTGTGACAACGCTGAACCGTCTTGAGCCCGGCGCCAGCGTCAATCTTGAAGCGGACATGCTCGCGCGGTACGTCTCGCGCATCCTGTCGGCGCGCGCGCACTGACCGAAAAGGCCGCGACCATGACCGCCCAACCAAACCCGCTCGATGATCTGAAGCGCTATATCTCGCCCATCGAGGAGGTCATCGAGGAAGCGCGCAACGGGCGCATGTACATCCTCGTGGACGCAGAGGACCGCGAGAACGAAGGGGACCTCATCATTCCCGCGCAGTTCGCGACGCCGGATCAGGTGAACTTCATGGCCAAGTATGGCCGTGGCCTGATCTGCCTTGCGCTTACCGACGCCCGCACGCGCGAACTCGGTCTGGAGCCGATGACGCCGCGCAATCAGACACGCCACTCCACCGCCTTCACGATTTCCATCGAGGCGAAGGAGGGCATCACCACCGGCATTTCTGCGCATGACCGTGCGCACACAGTGGCCGTCGCGATAGACCCGACCAAGGACCGCAACGACATCGTCAGCCCAGGGCACGTGTTTCCGTTGTCGGCGCGCGACGGCGGCGTGCTGGTGCGCGCGGGTCATACCGAAGCGTCCGTCGACATCGCGCGCCTTGCGGGCCTCATTCCGGCGTCGGTGATCTGCGAGATCATGAACGACGACGGCACGATGGCGCGGCTGCCGGACCTCGTCGGTTTCGCGCAACACCACAATCTCAAGATCGGCACGATCGCGGACCTGATCGGCTATCGGCGCGTCAATGATCACCTCGTCGAACGCAAGATGGAGACGCCGTTCCAGACGCGTCACGGCGAATTCAAGCTGGTGCTCTTCGCCAACATGCTGGACGGGCAGGAGCATGTGGCGCTGGTGCGCGGCGAGCCGAAGCCGGGACAACCCACGCTCGTGCGGATGCACCGCGTGGATTTCGCCGCCGACATCGCCGGCGAGGCGGGCGGTCGCGCGGGGCTCATCGATCGCGCCATGGCCGAAATCGCGGCCGAGCCGGACGGCGGCGTGCTGGTGCTCTTGCGCAACCTCGATCCGATGTCGCTCTCCAAGCGTTTCGGCCTCGCGCAGCCCGATGCGGAGCCGGAGGATCGCGCGCTGCGCGAATATGGCGTCGGCGCACAGATCCTGCGCGAACTGGGCGTGCGCCAGATGGTGCTGCTTTCCAATGCCCGCCAGCGCATCATCGGTCTGGAAGGCTATGGCCTGACGCTTGCGGGCTGGCGTCCGTTCAAGCAGAAGCCCTGACATGGAAACCCAACACCGCTTCGCCGTGGAGCGCGCCGATGGCGCGCGCATCCTCATCGTCGCCGCGCGCTACTACAAGGACGTTGTCGATGCGCTCGTGACGGGCGCCGTGCGTGCGGTCGCCGATGCGGGCGCGACGAGCGACGTCGTCGACATTCCGGGCGCCTTCGAGGCGCCGGCCGCCATCGCGCTGGCTGCGCGCTCAGGCAAGTATGACGGGTACATCGCGCTCGGCTGCGTCATCCGCGGCGAGACGAGCCACTACGACTATGTCTGTGGGGAATCCGCGCGCGGGCTGATGGATCTCTCGATCCAAAAGCATCTGCCGATCGGCTACGGAATCCTCACGGTCGAGAACGAAGCGCAGGCGATCGCGCGCGCCGATCCGGCGACGCGGGACAAGGGCGGGGAAGCCGCACGGGCCTGCCTTGCCGTGCTCGCCCTATCGAAGAAATTCCCGTCGTGAGCGAAGGTCCGCGCCCCGGCCCGGAAGCCATTGCTGCGCGCCGCGCCGCGCGTCTTGCGGCCGTGCAGGCGCTCTACCAGATGGAAGCGTCGGGCGCGTCGGCGGCGGCTGTCACCGCCGATCTCATGGCCGGGCATCTGCCGGCGGATGAGGAAGGCGTGATCGACGCGGACGTCGATACCGATCTCTTCCGCCAGATCGTCGAAGGCGCGGTCGCCAACCAGTCGGCGATGGACACGCTGCTTGCGGGCAAGCTCGCGACGGGCTGGAAGCTCGAGCGCATCGACAGCGTCGCGCGCGCGATCCTGCGGGCGGGCCTCATCGAGCTGTGGCGGCGCAAGGATGTGCCGACGCCGGTGGTGATCAGCGAGTATATCGAGATCGCGAAGTCCTTCTTCGAGGGGCCAGAGCCGAAATTTATCAACGCCACGCTCGACGCCTGCGTGGCATCGGTGCGCGACAGCGAGCCGGCATGACCGACGGCGACGAGTTCGCCCTGATCGCCAGACACTTCGCGCCGCTCGCGCGCGATCCCGCCGCCCGCAACCTCCTCGACGACGCAGCCGTGCTGAATCATTCGGGCGCTACCGTCGTGACGACGGACGCCATCGTCGAAGGCGTTCACTTCCTGCCGGACGATCCGATCGACACGATCGCGCAGAAGGCCTTGCGCGTGAACATGTCCGACATTGCCGCGAAGGGCGCGGCGCCGGCGCACTATCTGCTCTCGCTGCAATGGCCGAAGAACCGTGCAGTGGAGGAGATTGCGCGTTTTTCGGAAGGTCTTGCGCGCGATCAGGACGTCTTTGGCTGCACGCTCATTGGCGGCGATACGACCTCGACGCCGGGCCCGCTCGCTGTGTCTGTCACGATGTTGGGGCGGCCGCTCGGCGTTTCAACCCCGTCGCGCGCCGGGGCGAGAATTGGCGACGACGTCTGGGTGACGGGCGCGATCGGCGACGGCGTCCTTGGCCTGATGGCATTGACGGAAGGCCTTGCACTCAGTGCCGCGCAGACGTCCCGCCTGGTCGAACACTACCGCACGCCGACGCCACGGACGGCGATGGCGGCGACTGTCGCTGCATTTGCTTCAGCGTCGATGGATGTTTCCGACGGGCTGCTCGGCGACGCCGCCAAGATCGCGGCGGCATCGGGCGTGCGCCTCACCATCGATGCCGCAAGTGTGCCGCTCTCCACGGCGGGCGCCGCATGGCTCGCGCTGCAGGCAGATGGGCAGGCGGCGCGCGCGCAGCTTTTCAACGGCGGCGATGACTACGAAATCCTGTTCACGGCGCCGCCGGCGAAACGCGCGCGCATTGTGGAGGCGGCGGACGACGCAGGCGTCTCGCTTGCGCGCATCGGTACGGTCACCGCGGGCGAGGGCGTCGACGCCGGAGAGATTCCGGTAGCCGGTCACGTCCACAGGCTCGGCGCGTAACCACTCCTCAACCACGGTGCGGAATGATCGCCCGGTCCGATTCGGGAGTATCTCCATGTGGCGCGCCCTGGCGCTTTCGCTCGTTCTCGCTTGCGCCGCCGCGCCGGCGCCGCTGATGGCGGCGGGTGCTGAAAAATCGGAGAAGCAGGGGGAGGCCGAAAGCGCCCGCGCGGTGGATGTTCTCAACCTCGTGGTGCCCGTGGTGCGCGAGGGGCGACTGGTGAACTACGTCTTCCTGAATGCGCGCATTCAGCTGTCGCCCGGGACCGATGTCTGGCGCGCCCGCGACAAGGGGCATTTCCTGCGGGACGCGCTCCTGAAGGCCGTGCACCGCCAGTCGATCGTCGATTCGACCCGCGACGACGCGGTGAACCCTGCGGCAACCCAGGCGCTCGTCGCGGCGACCGCGCGCGAGGTTCTCGGCGCAAACGCCGTGCGATCCGTTGAAATCCTGAGCGTTTCTTCGCTCAGGCAGGGAAGCGCGCCGCGTTCATGACCCCCGCCGTAATGTCTCCGTTGCGCCCGACGGCGCCCTTTGGCATACCCCCCGCCACTTGGCGGGGCCGGGATCGGGCGGCGCAGGCCTGAACCTGCGCGCGTCCTTCGTTTCTTCCCGCCACCCCGGATCACTCTGCTGGACCCGTTAGGATCATCCCGATGAATCAAGACCTCATTTTGGCGCTGCCGGTCATCGCCGGCCTTGTCGCCGCCCTGTACGGGTGGCTGCAGGTCGCCGCGATCAAGCGCGAAAGCGCCGGCAACGAACGCATGCAGGAGATCGCTGCGGCGATCCAGGAAGGCGCCAAGGCCTATCTGAACCGTCAGTACACGACGATCGCTTACGCCGGCGCGGCGATCACCGTGCTCCTCGCGGTGGTGTTCTGGCCGAACTGGCAGGTCGCCTTCGGCTTCGTCATCGGCGCGGTCCTTTCGGGCGCGGCGGGCTTCATCGGCATGAACGTCTCGGTGGAGGCCAACGTGCGCACGGCGGAAGCCTCGCGCCACAGCCTCGGCAAGGGCCTGACCCTCGCGTTCAACGCGGGGGCGGTCACGGGCATGCTGGTGGCGGGTTTCGCGCTCCTTGGCGTGGCGGTCTACTACGTCTTCCTGACGCGCTTCGCGGGCTACGGCCCGTCCGACCGCATCGTCGTCGACAGCCTCGTGGCGCTCGGCTTCGGCGCGTCGCTCATCTCGATCTTCGCGCGCCTCGGCGGCGGCATCTTCACCAAGGGCGCCGACGTCGGCGGGGACCTCGTCGGCAAGGTCGAAGCGGGCATCCCGGAAGACGATCCGCGCAATCCCGCGACCATCGCCGACAACGTCGGCGACAATGTCGGCGACTGCGCGGGCATGGCCGCGGACCTGTTCGAGACCTATGCGGTGACCATGGTCGCCACGATGGTGCTGGGCTCGATCCTGTTCCGTGAAGCGGCTGAACTCTGGTACCTGATGGCGCTGCCGCTGCTGATCGGCGCGGGCGCGATCGTGGCGTCGATTGCGGGCACGTATTTCGTGCGCCTGTCCGGCCCGAACGACCGCAACATCATGGGCGCGCTCTACAAGGGTCTCATTGCGGCGGGCGTGTTCTCCGTCGCGGCGCTCGCGGCGGCGATCCACTTCACCGTGGGCTGGGGCCCGATCGCGCAGGGGCTGACGCTGTCCGGCATCGCTGTCGGCAACGACATCACCGGCCAGGAGCTCTTCTTCTGCGGCCTCATCGGTCTCGTGGTGACGGGCCTCATCGTCTGGATCACCGAGTACTACACGGGCACCGAGTTCAACCCGGTCCGCTCGATCGCCAAGGCCTCGCAGTCGGGCCACGGCACGAACGTGATCCAGGGCCTCGCGGTCTCGATGGAGTCGACGGCGGCGCCCGCGCTCGTCATCGTCGGCGGCATCATCGCGGCCTACATGCTCGCGGGTCTCTTCGGCATCGCCATCGCGGTGACGACGATGCTCTCGGTTGCGGGCATCATCGTGGCGCTCGACGCCTTCGGCCCGGTCACCGACAACGCCGGCGGCATCGCCGAAATGGCGGAACTGCCGAAGGAAGTGCGTGTCACGACCGATGCGCTCGACGCGGTCGGCAACACGACGAAGGCGGTCACCAAGGGCTATGCGATCGGCTCCGCCGGTCTCGGCGCGCTGGTGCTGTTTGCGGCGTACTTCGAGGACCTGAAGTACTATTCGAGCAATGCCGAATACGCGTTCTTCCAGGGCATCACGCCGGATTTCGCGCTCAACAACCCCTTCATCATCGTCGGTCTGCTGATCGGCGGCCTGCTGCCGTACCTGTTCGGCGGCTGGTCGATGACGGCGGTCGGCCGCGCGGCGGCGTCGGTCGTGGAGGAAGTGCGCCGTCAGTTCCGCGAGATCCCCGGGATCATGGAGCGCACCGCGAAGCCGAACTATGGCCGCGCGGTGGACATCCTCACGCAGGCGGCGATCAAGGAGATGGTCGTGCCGTCGCTTCTGCCGGTGCTGTCGCCGGTGGTGCTGTTCTTCGCGGTATGGGCGATCGCCGGCAAGGCGGACGCGCTCGCGGCGCTCGGCGCGATGCTCGTCGGCGTGATCGTGACGGGCCTGTTCGTGGCGGTCTCGATGACCTCCGGCGGCGGCGCGTGGGACAACGCCAAGAAGTACATCGAAGAGGGCAACTACGGCGGCAAGGGTTCTGAGGCCCACAAGGCGGCCGTCACCGGCGACACCGTCGGCGACCCCTACAAGGACACGGCCGGCCCGGCCGTGAACCCGATGATCAAGATCACCAACATCGTGGCGCTGCTGCTGTTGGCGGCGCTCGCGCACGCGGGTTCCTGATCGTCTGATCGCCTGAACTGGAACGCCCCGGTCGCAAGGCCGGGGCGTTTTTCATTGGGCGCGACTTTCAGGCGACGAGGACCGCCGGCGCCTCGCCGGCAATGTCGATCGTCCCGACCAAGCGCTCCCGGATTGAACACCGAATGCCGGCGGAGCGCCGGCGGTCCTCATCGTGATCGCGCAGCACTCTGAGCCGCACGCGTTTTCACGCTGCGGGCACAAACGGGAGGGCCCCTTTGGGAGGGCTGGGGACGCGGACGAAAGCCCGCGAAACTGGTTGGAAGAAAGAAGATGCAGACACCGTCCGCGTCCCCGTGACCGTTATCCGACGGCATGGCTCGGGATGTTTTCTCGCACCCTTGTCCAGTCGGCCGCCGGTGAGCGGGTCTGCGCTGTTCATCGCAGATCCCCCGAACCCCTCCGCCTTTCACCAACCCGAGCTGGATAAATCCGGGGCCGGAACGGAGGCTCGCCTCACTCGATCACCTCACCTCCGCGCCGACAGAACAGGGTACCGACTGCCCTCCCTGCGGAAGTGATGCCGCAAGATAGGAACAAAAACAGAACGTGTCAACCCCTCTCCCGCGCCTGAGCGGGAGAGGGACAGCTTCGAGCGGAGCGAGAAGCAGGGTGAGGGCGCAGTGGCGCAGGACGAGACTCATCCTGAGAGGCCGGGCCCTCACCCTCGCTCGCTCTGCTCGCGTTTCCCTATCCCGTCTGCGGGAGAGGGGCGAATGTCAGCGACGGCGGTCGCGCGGGTCTTCTTCGGTGCGGATGGGCGGGGTGCCGCCGATATTCCCGAAGATCTGTTCCAGCAGGCCGAGTTCGCGCCCGCGGGTGGGGGTGCGGTCGCCGTTGTAGGAGACGATCTGGCCGCGCTCCATGCCATAACGGTCTACGGTCGCGACCTTGTCCTGTTCATCGAACTTCACGACCAGGATTTCGCGGTTCACGGTCTGCGGCTTGTAGAAGGCGTACCGTTCCTGGATCGTGGTGATGTAGTACCAGGCGGTCTGGTCGAAGGCGCTTTGCGTGGAGGGCGAGCCAAGCCGGGCAAGCACGGTGGATTTCGTGTCCACGCCGGGTTCGACCTTGAGCTGGTCTTGCGCCTGCGCGGTGAAGCCGTGGGTGTCTCGGATGGGGTTGCACCCGGCGACGACCAGCCCGGCGGCGGACAGCGCCGCGACGAGGGCGACCTTTTGCAGCGGCGACGTCTTGCGTTCCATGCTTCACCTCGGACGCCGGAGCGGCGATATGACCGCCCGGGCTGAATGCTATGCGTCACGCCTATGCCGCCCCGGCGTCCCCGGCAAGAGGGCGCCCGCAGACCGTGCGCCTGCCGACAGGAAGGGCGGGCGTCAGGAGTTTTCCGCACCCATGTCTCCCTTCCGCCTCTTCGGAAATTCCGCCGCAAATGAGGCGGCCGACCGCATTCTCGCAGCGGTGATGGGCGCCGCGCGCGACCCCGACCTCTTCGGCGACGACGGCGCGCCGGACACGTTGGACGGCCGTTTCGAGATGGCGACGGCGTTCGCTGCGCTGGCGCTCATGCGGCTCAAGGCGTCGCCGGAGGCCGACCGCGTCGCCCAGGTGTTCACCGACAAGCTGTTCCGCCACTTCGATGCCGGTCTGCGGGAGGCGGGCGTCGGCGATCTGTCGGTGGCGCGGCGCATGAAGGGGCTTGCGGGGGCGTTCTACGGCAGACTGGCGGCCTACCGCGAGACCATCGCCGATGAAGCCGCGTTCGCCGCCGCGCTCGGTCGCAATATCTGGAACGACGCCGCGGCGGCGCCCGCGCCGGGGCTCGCCCGCCGGCTCCGCGCGCTCCATGAGCGCCTTGCGGCGGCGCCAGTCCAGGCGGTCGAGGCGGCTGCGTCGTGGATCGCAACGCCGTGATTTCGCCCTTTGGCTTTCGCACGGTCGGGCGGTAAGGTCCGCGCCGCGCCGGACGCTTGCGGCGAATTTCAGCGGAATCCCTAGATGGCCAGCGGCCTCGTCATTTCTGTGGACGGCATGGGCGGCGACCATGCCCCCGACGCGGTGCTCGACGGCATCGAAATCGCAGCACGCAAGAATCCCGGCGCACGCTTCCTGCTTCACGGTCCCGAAGGGCGCCTTTCGCCCATGCTGGAACAGAGACCCGCCGCGAAGGCCGCAAGCGAGGTCCGGCACGCCGACAAATTCGTCGCCATGGATGTGAAGCCCTCCCAGGCGCTGCGCCAGGGCAAGGGCACGAGCATGTGGAATGCGCTCGTCGCCGTCGAGGAGGGCGAGGCGCAGGCGTGCGTTTCCGCCGGCAACACCGGCGCGCTGATGGCGATGTCGATGATGCGCCTGCGCAAGATGGAGGGCGTGCACCGTCCGGCGCTCATCGCGAGCTGGCCGACGGCGACCGGTTTTGCGGCGGTGCTCGATGTCGGCGCGAATGTGGAGGCGGACGCCTCGCAGCTCGTCGAATTCGCGATCATGGGCGAGGCGTTCCATCGCGCGGTGCGCGGCGGCAAGCGCCCGAAGGTCGGCCTGCTGAATGTCGGCTCCGAAGACCAGAAGGGCCACGAGGAAATCCGCGCCGCCGCGAAGCTGATCCGTGAATCGGGCGTCGATCTGGAATTCCACGGCTTCGTGGAAGGCGACGACATTTCCAAGGGCACGGTGGACGTGGTCGTCACGGACGGCTTCACCGGCAATATCGCGCTCAAGACCGCTGAAGGCACCGCGCGTCTCGTGGCGGGGTTCCTGCGCGAAGCCCTGTCGGGCGGGCCGCTCGCGCGCGCAGGCGCGCTCCTGGCGTTGCCCGCGCTGCGCAAGCTGAAGGACCGCATGGACCCGCGCACCGTGAACGGCGCGGTGTTCGTCGGCCTCAACGGCATCGTCGTGAAGAGCCATGGCGGCACGGACGGCCAGGGCTATGCCGCTGCGGTGGAGGTGGCGATCCGCATGGCGCGCAGCCACTACCGCGAGGAAGTCGCCGCCAACCTCGCACGCCTCACCATTGCTTCCGCCGCGCCGCAGGCTGCGGCGCCGGGAATTTCCTGATCCATGTTGCGTTCCCTGCTTGTCGGCGTCGGCGGCTATCTGCCCGAACGCATCCTCACCAACGCCGAACTCGCGACCAGGGTCGAGACCAGCGACGCGTGGATCACCGAGCGGACCGGCATCCGGCAGCGCCACATCGCGGCGGAGGGCCAGAAGACGTCGGACCTCGCCATCGAAGCGGCCCGCCGCGCGCTCGCCCATGCGAAGATCGACGCGGGCGAGATCGATCTCATCGTGCTCGCGACCGCGACGCCGGACCTGACATTCCCGGCGACGGCCGCGCGCGTGCAGGCCGCACTCGGCATCACCCAGGGCGCGGCGTTCGACATCCAGGCGGTGTGTTCGGGCTTCGTGTTCGCGCTGGCGACGGCCGACAATGCGCTTGTGCGCGGGCAGGCGAAGACCGCGCTCGTGATCGGCGCGGAGACGTTCTCGCGCATCCTCGACTGGAACGATCGCGGCACCTGCGTGCTGTTCGGCGACGGCGCCGGCGCGGTCGTCCTGCGCGCGGAAGAGGTGAGCGACAATCGCGGCGTCATCGCCACTTTCCTGCGGACCGACGGGCGCCATCACGACCTGCTCTATGTCGACGGCGGTCCCTCGCAGACGCAATCGGTCGGGCATTTGCGGATGATCGGCAACGCCGTGTTCCGGCAGGCGGTGGAGCATATCTCGGGCGCCATGATCGAGGCGTGCCGCCTTGGCGGCGTAAGTCTCGATGAAGTGGACTGGTTCGTGCCGCACCAGGCCAACCAGCGCATTCTCGACGGCGTCGCCCGCCGCCTGCAGATCTCGCCGGACAAGGTCATCACCACGGTCGCGCAGCACGGCAACACGTCGGCGGCCTCGGTCCCGCTTGCGCTCAACACGGGCGTGCTCGACGGACGGGTGAAGCCCGGGCATCTCGTGCTCATGGAGGCGCTGGGCGGCGGGCTCACCTGGGGCGCGGCGCTGGTGCGTATTTGAACGAGCCGTACGAAAAGCGCATTTGACGCTTTTCCTACCGGAACGTACGGTTTTCAGGACGATTCCCTGGGGGCTGCGGATGTCGGAAAAGACCATCACGCGCGCGGATGTCGTGGAAGCGCTGCACAAGCGCTGTGACGTGTCGCGCGCGACAGGCAGCCGGTTTCTCGAAAGCATGCTCGCGACCATGGAAGCCGCGCTCGTCGCGGGGGACACGCTGAAGCTCGCGCGGTTCGGCAATTTCGTCGTCCGCGAGAAGAGCGAGCGCGTCGGGCGCAACCCCAAGACCGGTGAAACCGCGCGGATAACGCCCCGCAGGGTGGTGACGTTCCGCCCCTCCCAGCTCATGCGCCAGCGCGTCGAGAAGCCCCCGCGCCGCCGCAGCGCCTGAGCCGCCGCCGCTGATTGCGCACTGCGGCGCCTGCCGCTACAAGCCTGCTCCCCCGCGCTGCGGCGCGGGACGGTCGGAGCGTGGCGCAGCCCGGTTAGCGCACCTGTCTGGGGGACAGGGGGTCGGAGGTTCGAATCCTCTCGCTCCGACCAATTCTATCTCCGACCAATTCTCTCCATCGCTTCATGACAGTTCGGCAAAGAATGCCGCCCGCGCGCGTCGGCGACGGCGGTGTTTCGCGTGAGAGCAGTGCGACGTGGCGCGCGCGTCGCGAAAGCGGACAATTTGGGTCATGGCGCCGCGCCGGGCGGCGCCGGGGACAAAATGCATGTCGATGCGATGGCGAACGCAGCAGCTTTGCTCGACTTGCGGGCCGGCGTTCCTATCCTCGCGGGCAGCCGTCGCGATTCTTGGCCCCGTGGCGGCGGGAAGGGGGCGTCGGTGTCCGCAGAACGCGACCGGCCTATGAACACGCGCACCGGAACGGCGGTCGAACGACGTGCGGTCGGCGCATCTGCACCGCCGCGTGCGGCGGACGTTCTCGAAGCGATCGCCTCATTCCGGCGTCCAGTCGCGCTCACGCACGCACCGGATGGACCGCGCGTCGTGTTGCTCAATGCCGATGGCAGCTGGCCTGCGGAACGCGCCTCGCGTGAGGTGATTGCCGTTTTTCCCGCGCTCTATCCGGAATGGCTTGGCGACCGAAGCTTCTGTGCGGCGCATGGCGTACGATTTTCCTATGTCATCGGCGAAATGGCGCGCGGGATCGCGACGCCGCGCATGGTGATCGAAGGCGTGCGCGCGGGCGTGATGGCGTTCTACGGCAGCGCCGGCCTTTCGCTGGAAGAGATCGCGCGCGGCGTCGACGAGATACAGACCGCGCTCGGGCGCGACAGCGCCGGCTGGGGCGCCAACCTCATCCATTCGCCGCAGGAGAGCGGCATGGAGATGGAGACGGTCGATCTCTTCTTGCGCAAGGGCGTACGCCGCATGTCAGCGTCGGCGTTCATGCGTCTGCAGCCGGCGATCGCGTGGTACAGTGCTAAGGGTCTCACGCGCGGCGCCGATGGCGCGGTCCATCGGGCGCACCATGTCTTCGCCAAGGTGTCGCGCACGGAAGTGGCGCAGCAGTTTCTGACGCCGGCGCCGGCGGCGATGCTGCGCGCGCTCGTGCAGGAGGGACGACTGACCGAGCAGGAGGCCGCGCTTGCGTCGGAAATCCCGGTCGCCGCGGACATTACCGCCGAAGCTGATTCTGGCGGCCACACCGACAATCGACCGTTGACGGTGCTGCTTCCGGCGCTGCTGGCGCTGCGGGACGACATCGCCGGGCGCCACGGCTACGGCGATCTCCCGCGCGTCGGCGCCGCCGGCGGACTCGGTGCGCCGCTCGCCGTCGCGGCGGCCTTCGCTGCGGGCGCGGCCTACGTCGTGACGGGGTCGGTCAACCAGAGTGCGGTGGAGAGCGGCCTGTCCGAAGATGCGCGCGGACTGCTCGCACAGGCGCAAGCCACCGATGTCGCGATGGCGCCCGCCGCCGACATGTTCGAACTGGGCGTGAAGGTTCAGGTGCTGAAACGGGGCACCCTGTTCGCGCAGCGCGGTCAGCGGCTCGCCGACTTCTATCGCAAGCATGAGAGTTTCGAGGACGCGCCACGCGCGGAAGTCGAGGAACTGGAGCGCGCCGTGCTCGGACGCGCCGTCTCCGACATCTGGGCCGATACGCAAGCGCATTTCCAGCGCGCCGATCCTGCGCAAGTCGAACGCGCGGCGCGCGATCCGAAACACCAGATGGCGCTCGTCTTCCGCTGGTACCTGTTCATGGGCGCGCAGTGGGCGCGCGAAGGCGTGACGGCGCGGCGCGGCGACTACCAGATCTGGTGCGGGCCCGCGATGGGCGGCTTCAATGACTGGGTGCGCGGCAGTTTTCTCGAGCCCGTCGCGGCGCGCGCTGTCGCGCAGATCGCCCGCAATCTCCTCGAAGGCGCCGCCGCCATGACCCGCGCCGCACAGCTGCGCGCCGCCGGCGTCGCGCTGCCGCCCGGCGCACTTCACTTCAGTCCGCGCCCTCTCGGCTAGATCGACGCCATGACCGACACGCCTCCCTCCGCCATTCCCGTCGCCGTCGTCGGCATGAGCGCCATCTATCCCGGTGAAGCCGGACTTGAAGGTTTCTGGCGCACGATCGCTTCCGGACGCGACGCGATCTCGGACGTGCCGCCATCGCACTGGCTCATCGCTGACTACTACGATCCCGATCCGTCGAAGCCCGATCACACCTACTGCAAGCGCGGCGGCTTCATCGATCCGGTGCCGTTCGATCCGATGCAGTTTGGCTTGCCGCCGACGGCGTTGCCGGCGACGGATTCCGCCCAGCTGCTCGCGTTGATCGCGGCGAAGGAAGCGCTGGCGCGCGCGCGGCGTTCGCAGGCCCATGTCGATCCTGACCGGATCAGCGTGGTGCTCGGCGTCGCGTCGACGACGGAGCTCGTCGTGCAGATGGGCGCGCGGCTGCAGCATCCGGTATGGCGCAAGGCGCTTCTGGAGAACGGCATCGCCCCCGCCGATGCGGACGCCATTTGCGCCGACATCGCCGGCCACTATGCGCCCTGGCAGGAGAGCACGTTTCCCGGCTTGCTCGGCAATGTCGTCGCGGGTCGCATCGCCAATCGGCTCGATCTCGGCGGCAGCAATTATGTGACAGACGCCGCGTGCGCCAGTTCGCTGTCGGCGCTCCAGGTCGCGCTGCACGAACTTTACCTGAACGAAGCCGACATGGTGCTCACGGGCGGCGTCGACGCGCTCAACGACATCATGATGTACATGTGCTTCTCCAAGACGCCGGCCTTCTCACCCACCGGCGACTGCCGGCCATTTTCGGACGGCGCGGACGGCACCATCATCGGCGAAGGCGTGGGCATGCTTGCGCTCAAGCGCCTCAGCGACGCCGAACGCGATGGCGACACGATCCATGCCGTCATTCGCGGGCTTGGCTCGTCCTCGGACGGGCGCGCGTCGAGCGTCTATGCGCCGCGTTCGGAGGGGCAGGCCAAGGCGTTGCGACGCGCCTATGAGCGCGCGGGATACGCGCCAGCGACCGTAGGGCTCGTGGAGGCCCATGGCACAGCGACGAAGGCCGGCGACGCGGCGGAGTTCGCCGGATTACGCGCGGTGTTCACGGACGAAACCGCACGTTGCGCGCTGGGCTCGGTGAAATCGCAGATCGGCCACACGAAGGCGGCGGCCGGCGCAGCCGGGCTTATCAAGGCGGTGCTCGCCCTGCAGCACGCGACGCTGCCCGGCACGCTCAAGGTCGAGCGGCCGAACGATGTCGTGGCCGGATCCTCATCACCCTTCTACGTGAACGCACAGTCGCGGCCCTGGGTGCATGGCGGCGACCATCCGCGCCGCGCGTCGGTGAGTTCATTCGGGTTCGGCGGCAGCAATTTCCACGTGACGCTGGAGGCCTACGGGGGCGCGCACGCGGCAAAGCGCCTGCGGACATTGGCGTGTGAACTGATACTGCTGAGCGCGGAGTCGGAAGCGACGCTCGCCGCGCGCTGCGAGGAGATGAAACGCGCGTGCGCGAACGGTGAAACCCTTGCGTGGATTGCGGCGCAGTCGGCGGTCGCGTTCGACCCTGAGGCGCGCGCGCGGGCGGCGATCGTGGCGTCCGATGCGGCGCACCTGCGCGACAAGCTGGCGCGCCTCACGTCGGCGCTTGAGGCAGGAAATGCGTCGCTGCTGACCGACCCGGACATCGCGTTCGGCGCAGGCCCACTGCGCGGCGGCAAGACGGCCTTCGTTTTTCCGGGGCAGGGCAGCCAGTATGTCGGCATGGGCGGGGATCTCGCCCTGGCGTTTCCCGAGGCGCTCACCGTGTGGGACGACGCCGCGCGCGCGCCGGAAACGGCGGACATCGCGCGCATCGTCTTTCCGGAGCCGGCATTCGACGAGGCAACGCGCGCCGCTCAGTCCGCAGCACTGACGGCGATGGCGACGGCGCAGCCGGCGATTGCGGCGGCGTCGCTGGCGCAACTTGTCCTGCTGGAGAAGCTCGGCGTGCACGCCGATGCCTTTGGAGGGCACAGTTTCGGCGAAGTCACCGCGCTCATGGCGGCGGGCGTCATCGCGCGCGACAAGCTCCTGCCCACAGCGCGGATGCGCGGGCGCCTGATGACCGAGGCGGCCGGCGCCCGGGACGGCGCCATGCTTGCGGTGGCCTCATCGGTGCAGGAGGTGTCGACGTTCCTTGCAGATCATCCCGTGCTTGCCGCCTCGCTCGTTGTCGCGAACGACAATGCGCCCGGACAGGTCGTGCTCGCGGGAGAGAGTGCGGACATTGCGGCGGTCGAGACGTTGTTCAAGACCGCGCGTGTGACGGCATTCCGCCTTCCGGTGGCGAGCGCGTTCCACTCGTCGATCGTCGCATCGGGCGTGGAGCCTTTCGCGGCGTATCTGAAGGGCGTGCGTTTCTCGAAGGGCTCGGGCCCGGTCTACGCCAACGCGACGGCCAAACCCTATGGGCGCGGCCCCGCCGCACAACTTGCCGATCAGCTTCAGAAACCGGTGCGTTTCCGCGAGATGATTCTCGCCATGGCGGCGGACGGCGTCACGCGATTCATCGAGGTGGGGCCGGGAAAAATCCTCACGGGACTGATCGACCAGATCCTCGCCGATACGCCGCACCTTGCCGTCGCGCTCGATGATCGCAAGGCGGGAAACCTGCGGGGCTGGACGCGCGGTCTCGCGGCGCTTGCGGTGGATGGTGTTGCGCTCGATCTGGCGCGTCTCTTCGACACCTACGAGGCCCCAACCGCGCCCGCGCCGACGCCCGCGCATGCAGTCATGGTCGGCGGCGCCAATCTCGGCAAGCCATACCCGCCCGCCGACGGACAGGTGACGATCACGCCGAAGCGACAGCTGACGACACCGGTGGCGACGCGTGTCGCGCCTGTGGAGGCGCCGGTCGTTTCCGCACCTGTTGCGGCCGCATCGCCCGCGCCGGCCGACGACGCATGGGGGCTCATCGACCGCATCCAGCAGGAGACCGTCGCGCAACATCGGCATTACCTCGATGTGATGGCGCAGAGCCATCAGGCGTTTCTCGACATGTCCGCCCAGATGCTTGCGCAGGTGACGGGTAGCGTGGACGTCGCGCGGCCGCAGATCCCCGCGGCGCCGGTCGTCATGGCCGCGCCGCCGCCGTTGGCGACGGCGTGGCATGCGCCGGCCGCAGAGCCGCCGCGAGTCCCGGAAACGCCTGCGCCCCCGACGGCGGTTTCGGCGGAGGACCTCGTCCTTTCCGTCGTATCGGAAAAGACAGGGTATCCGGGCGACATGCTGCGCCTCGACATGGAGATGGAGGCCGAACTCGGAATCGATTCCATCAAGCAGGTGGAGATCCTGTCGGCGCTGCAGGCGCAGTTCCCGGACGCGCCAGAGATACCGGCCTCGGAACTGTCGACATTGAAGACGTTGCGCGACGTTGCGCGCAAGATCGGCGCTTTCGTCGCCGATCGTCCGCAGCCGGCGCTCGTCGCGGCTGTTTCCGTCGCCGCGTTCGATCCGCGGGACCTTGAAAAATCAGTGCTCGCCATCGTGGCGGAGAAGACGGGTTATCCGATCGACATGCTCGGGCTCGACATGGAGATGGAGGCGGAACTCGGCATCGATTCCATCAAGCAGGTGGAGATCCTCTCCGCCTTGCAGGAACGCTGGCCCGATGCGCCGGATGTGGCGCCGTCCGAACTTGCGACGCTGAAGACGCTGCGCGATGTATCGCGCGCGCTGGCGCGCGTCGGCGGCGCAGCGCCGGTTGATGCAGCGACGGCTGCCATCGCGACGCCCCGCGGGGCGGCCGGGTTGCAGGTCGCCGTGCCGCGCCTGGTTGCGGCCCGGGCGACGGGGTTTGCAATGGCCGGACTGCGCGACGGCGTCGTGCATGTGTGTGGAGGCGATCCGACGTTCGCGGCGCAGGTGGTGGAGGCATTCGTCGCGCGCGGGGTGGAGGCCGTCGTCGCGGCGGCGCCGGAAGCGGCGCGTGCCGTTGTTTCGCTGACGGCGCTTGCGCCGGATAGCGATGCAGACTCATCGCTACAGACTCACATCGAACTCTTCCACCAGGCGCAGGCCGTCGCGCGCTTCACGGAAGCGGGGCGCGTATTTGTCGTCGCCCATGCCCGCACATGCGCAGCGCCGAACGGCGTTTCCGGCATCGTGCGCACCGCCGCGCGGGAGTGGAGCGACGCGTGCGTGAAAGCTGTGGCGATGGAAGCGCCAGACGCGGTGCGTCTCGTCGAAGAGGTATTGGCCGGCGGCCCGGAGATCGAGGTGGTGCTGGACGCCGACGGCGGGCGTTTCGCCGTCGTCGACGCGCCGGCTCCATCAAGGAGCGACGCGGCGATCGTGCCGGAGGAAGGCGGGGTCCTTCTGGTGTCGGGCGGCGCGCGTGGAGTCACGGCTGCGTGCGCGGTGGCGCTGGCCGAAAGGCACGCGTTGAAACTCGCGTTCATCGGGCGCACGGAACTCTCTGCGGGGTCGGCCGAGGATACACGCACCCAGACCGCCCAGGAGATTGTGTCCGAACTGATCGCGAACGCGCGCGCCGCGGGAACCTCGCTATCGATGGCGGACGCGCGCGCCGAGGCCGCACGAACAATGTCGGAGCGCGAGGTGCGCAGGACGCTCGCGGACGCGTCGGCGCGCGGCGTCGAGGCGCATTACTTTGCGTCCGATGTGCGCGACGCGGCGCGCCTTGACACGATTGCCGGGGACGTGCGGCGGCGGATCGGTCGCATCGTGGGTGTCATCCACGGCGCCGGCGTGCTCGCGGACAAGCGTATCGCCGATCTCGATGCGGCGCAGTTCATCGATGTGTTCGCACCGAAGGTCGCCGGACTGGAAGCACTGCTGGCGGCGACGGCGAATGATGACCTCCAGCTGCTGGCTCTCTTCTCCTCCATCGCCGCGCGCGCCGGAAATGCGGGGCAGGTCGCGTACGCCGCCGCCAATGCGGTCCTGAACGGGATGGCGGAACGAGAAGCCGCGCGACGCGGGCCGCGGTGCGCGGTGCGTGCGTTCGGTTGGGGGCCGTGGGATGGCGGCATGGTCGACGCCGCGCTCAAACAGCATTTTGCGCGCGCGGGCGTCGAGGTGATCGGTCTTGATGAAGGGGCCGCGTTTTTTGCAGAGGAAGCGCTGAGGCCGGGGCCGCCGGTGATCGTCGTCGCTGCGCCTGCCGCAGCGGCGACGCTGCCGGTGCGGATCGATTGGCCGGTATCCGCGCGCGCGCTTCCGCCATTGCGGGATCATGTGGTGCAGGGACGCATCGTGTTGCCCGTGGCCGTCGTGCTGGAGCGTATCGTACGGGCCGCAGAGCGCATTGCACCCACGGCGGAAGGCGTGATCGCCGTGCGCGATCTTCAGGTGCTGTCCGGTCTGACCATCACTGAAGACGATGACTCTGAAACGTGGCTGTCGCTTGCCTTTGATCCGAAGGATGAGGGCTTCGCCGTCACGGTGCGGGACGACGCCGGCAAGCCGCGTTATCGCGCGCATGTGGAGTGGCGTGCGCCGGTTGAAACGGCGCTGTCGAAGACGACCGGCCCCTGGAAGCTTGATGTTGCGGCGGCCTATGCCGGTCCGCTTTTTCACGGTCCCCGGTTTGCGGCGCTCGATGCTCTCGACGCCGACGGCGCGCGTCTGAAGACGATGCAGCAACTGGGTTGGCCCGAAGGCCCGTGGGCGCTCGATCCGGCGGCGATCGATGGCGGATTGCAACTCGGTCTGGTGTGGGCGCACGGCGACAGGCGCGGCCTCATGTTGCCGCAGAAGATCGGCTCCTATGTTCAGTTTCAGGCGCAGACGTCGGAAGCCCGATTGCGCTGCCGTCTCGCGGCGCGGCCCGTCTCCGACAAGCGCGTGGATTTCGACCTCGTGTTCGAGACGGCTGACGGCGCGCGGGTGGCCGAACTCGGCGGCGTCGAGTTCTACGCGGTGAGCGCATCGGCGACGGCGACAACGTGACGGCGTTCCCGCCGATCGCGATCGTCGCGCGCAGCAGCATCCTGCCGCAAGACGTCTCGCCGGACGCGCTTTTCGACGCGCAGCTTGCCGGGCGCAGCCTCTTGTCGCCGACCCCTGCCGGGCGTTGGCGCGGCATTGATCCGGAGGCCCGGGCGCGGAGCCAGACATCGGGCGCGCGTGTCGCGTCGCTGACAGGCGGGTACGTAACCGCTTCCGCACTTGAAACGCGCGAGGCGGGGGGCCGCATCCGTGATTTTGCAGAGCTCGATCCGCTGTTCCATTGGCTTACCCACTGTGTGACCGCGTGTGTGACGGGCAAGCCTGTCGAACCTGCACGCACTGGCCTGATCGTCGGCAACCTCTCCTATCCGACGAGCACGGGTGCGCTGTTCGTCGAGCGATACTGGCGCGGCGAGGCGCTGCCGGATCCGCGCAACCGTTTCTCGTCGGGATTGCCGGTGCACCTCGTCGCGCAGGCGCTCAGTCTGGGCGGTCCGGCGTTTGCGCTGGATGCGGCGTGTGCATCATCGCTTTACGCGATCAAGCTCGCCTGCGACGCGTTGCACGACGGCGAGGCGGACATGATGATCGCAGGCGGCGTCAATCGCGCCGACGATCTCTTCCTCCATCTCGGCTTCACCGCGCTGCAGGCGCTCAGCCCGACCGGCCGGTCTCGACCCTTCGCCCGTGACGCCGATGGCCTCGTGCCGGCGGAAGGCGCGGCGCTCGTCGCGCTGCGGCGACTTGCAGATGCGGTGCGCGATGGCGAGCGCATATTGGGCGTCGTGCGCGCCGTCGGACTCAGCAATGACGGACGGCAGAACGGATTTCTCGCGCCTTCGGCTTCCGGGCAGGCGCGCGCGATGACGGCGGCGCTCGACCAGTCAGGACTCGAACCGCGCGACGTGAGTTTCGTCGATTGCCACGCCACTGGCACGGCGCGCGGCGACGCGACGGAGATCGAGAGCCTCTCGGCGAGTTATGGACGCACACCATTGCGGCTTGGCGCGCTGAAAGGCGTGACGGGTCACATGATCACGGCGTCCGGAGCGGCGAGCCTCATCAACCTGCTGACGGCGTTCGAGCGCGGCTTCATGCCGCCGTCGGCCTGCGACGCGCCGCTGTCGCAAATCGCCGATGCGGGATTTCTGCTGCCTGATGCGCCGGTGGCATGGCCCGAGGGCGTGCGTCGTGCGGCGATCAGCAATTTCGGCTTCGGCGGCAACAACGCGCACCTCATCGTGGAGAGCCACACGCCGTCACGCGGTTGCAGGCGTGCGTCGCCGCGGGCCGGGACAGGCGATGTCGTCGTCGTCGGCATGGGTGTCGTGGCGGGCGAGGCGCGGGGTATTGAGGCGTTTCGGCGGCGTCTCTTTGCGAAGAGGCGGATGTCAACGCGGGTGGAGGAGGTGCGCCTGCCGCTCGCCGGGCTCGGATTTCCGCCCAGCGATCTGCGTGCGAGCCTTGCGCAGCAGACATTGCTGCTGGAAGCGGCGGCGGAGGCGACTGGCGCGATTGCGCCTTTGCCTTCGGACCGAACGGGCGTCTTCGTCGGCATGAGCGTCGATGCGACGATCGCACGGCATGGCGTGCGCCTGCACGAGGGCGAGAACAGCGCGTGGATCACAGCAAACGACGCCGCAGCGCCCGCGCTGTCGGCGGAGCGGGTCGTCGGCGCGATGCCGAACATACCGGCAAACCGTCTCAACGCGCAGCGCGACTGGCGTGGTCCGGGCTTCACCATTTCCAGCGAGGAACTTTCCGGGGTCGCGGCGCTCGCGGTCGCCGTGCGTGCGGTGCGGGCGGGTGAGATTGATGCGGCGCTTGTCGGCGCGACGGAGTTGGGCTGTGAACCGGCGCATCTGGCCGCGACAGCAGGCGCAGTCAGCGGGAGTGTCGTCGCCGGCGACGCGGCGGTGGCGCTTGTGCTGAAGCGTCGCGCGGATGCGGAGCGGGCCGGCGAGGCCATCCTCGGTGTCATCGATTCAGGTGGTGGCGTCGCACCCCAAGACGACGAGGTAGAGGCGCGCTTCGGGCGTGCTCACGCCGCTCACGGTCTGCTCCAGATCGCAGCCGACCTGCAGGCGCTGAATGCACGGGTGCGTATCGATGGTGACGGCGCGCAGCCGGCGCCGGGCGCCATGGCAGTGCGCCGGCGCATCGCGTCGTTCACCGGGCAGGCGGGCGACGTAGCGGTGCGCGCCGTCGACACGACGCCGGCGGCGATCGGGGTCGTCCCCGTGATGCGCCGCTATGCTGCGGTCGACAAGGCGGGCTTGCGTGCGCGGATCGCTGCAGACGACGTGGGCGGTGAGGGCGACGTGCGTTGCGCGTTGGTCGCCGACAGCGTCTCTGCGCTTGAGATGCTTCAGGCGCGAGTGGCGGAGGCGTTGGCGCGTGGGGAGACGCCGGCGGCGCCGGGCGTATCCTTCGCCGAGGCTCCCGTCACAGGTGATATGGCCTTTACGTTCACCGGCGCGGCGGCGGCTTATGCCGGTGCGGGGCGGGAACTGCTGCTGGCGTGGCCCGAGATCGGCGACAGTCTTGCGCAACGCCACGCCGGCGTCGGCGATCTCGCACGGGCGCTCTATGGACAGGATGTCAGCGTGCTTGACCCGCGTGTGCAGCTCACAGGTTGCGCGCTCGTATGTCAGGCGCACGCGGCGTTCTCGCGAGAAGTGCTCGGGCTGACCCCGCAGGCGGCGATCGGACTTTCTTCTGGTGAAACCAATGCGCTGCTCGCGTTTGGCGTGTGGCGCGACCTTGGCGCGATGCTCGAGGAGATTGAGACGTCTGGCCTATACGGCCGCGAACTCACCGGCGAGTGTCGCGCGGCCGCCCGTGCGTGGGGTGAGCATGATCGCGCGGTGGACTGGACGTGCTGGCGCATCGCGGCGCCGGCGGCGCTGGTCGAGGCGGCGTTGAATGGGGAACCGCGCGCCTACATGACGATCATCCAGGCGCCGGAGGACTGCGTGATCGGCGGGGAGCGGGCGGCGTGCGCCCGCGTCGTCGAGACTGTGGGGCGCAGTCGCGCCATGCCGCTCGGTCTCGACATGATTGTCCACTGCGCGGCGATGGAACCCTTTGCAGAGGCGTGGCGGCGTATTCATACGCGGACCGTGCATGAGGCGCCCGGCGTCCGGTTCTATTCCAACGCTGACAATTCCGTTTACGCGCCGTCGCGCGAGTCGGCGGCGGCGGCCATCACCGCGCAGGCGCTCCACCCGATCGATTTTCCCGCCACTGTCAGGGCGGCCTATGCAGACGGCGTGCGCATCTTCATCGAACACGGCCCGCGCAACATTCTCACGAACTCAGTCGCACGCATTCTTGAGGGCAAACCGCATCTTGCCGCTTCAATGGACGCGCAGGAGCGTCGCGGGTTGCGGGCGCTGGCGGAAAGCGTGTGCAGGCTGTGGACTCACGGCGTTGCGTGCGACGTGGCCGCCTTCGAGGCGCGCCTCGATGTCTTGCGACGGTCGCGCACGCCGAAGGAAGACGGCGACGCTCGCGTTCTGGTCCTGCCGGCGCATCCGCCAGACATTGTCGCCCCGTCTGCAGGCTCGACGGCGCGGGACGGTGTCCAGATCATGCCGTCTCCGCCTGAGCGCGCGCCGGCGCTCGCGCTCTTTGCGGCAGCGACTGCAGCGCCTGAACACGCGCGCCCTGTCTCTTCCCGCGCCGCGACGGCGTTGCGGCTCATTTCGGATGTCGGCGAGACGCATCGGACGTTCGTGGCGCAGCAGGCGCGCGCGCATGACGCCTTTCTGCAGACGCGTCGACAGCTGGCGCATGCGGCGATGGGCGGCGCTCGCGGCGCGCTCCTGCCGCCGGCGGTTGCGCCGTCCAATGCACCCAAGGCGCTCTATGATCGCGCCGATCTTGAAGTGCTCGCGGGGGGGCGGATTTCAGACGTCTTCGGACCCATGTTTGCGCAACAGGATGGCTATCGCCGTCAGGTGCGGATGCCGGAGCCGCCGCTACTGCTCGCTGACCGGGTGATGGCGCTGGAGGGTGATCCCGGGTCGATGGGCAAGGGGCGCATCGTCACCGAGACGGATGTCGACGGGGATGCCTGGTATATGCACGCCGGGCGGATGTCGCCGGGAGTCGTGATCGAATCCGGACAAGCGGATCTGCTGCTCGCGTCGTGGCTCGGCGCCGATTTTCTCAATCGCGGGGAACGCGTCTACCGGCTGCTGGGGTGCGATCTCACCTTCATGGGTGAACTGCCGCGCGCCGGGGAGACGTTGCGCTACGACATTCATATCGACGGCCATGCCGTGTCCGGCGAGACGCGACTCTTTTTCTTCCACTATGATTGCTACATCGGCGACCGTCTGATGATTTCCGTGCGCAACGGGCAGGCGGGGTTCTTCACGGATGCGGAGCTTGAGCTGTCCGGCGGCGTGCTGTGGGATGCGGAAGAAGATGCGCCCAAGGGCGATGCGCAACGTGACCCGCCGCCGTGCGTGACGACCCGTCGGCGCTTCGACCGCGCCGCGCTCGACGCATTTGTGGCCGGAGATGCATTCGCCTGTTTCGGCGCCGGATTCGAGATGACCGCGCCGCATACGCGAACGCCGACGCTGCCCGGCGGACAGCTACGCTTGCTGGATGAAGTGGCGGTGTTCGAACCTGAAGGCGGGCCCTGGGGGCGTGGCTATCTGCGCGCGCGGGCGCATGTGCCTGAGGATGCGTGGTTCTACGCCGGCCACTTCAAGAACGATCCGTGCATGCCCGGAACGCTCATGGCGGACGCGGCGACGCAGGCGCTCGCGTTCGCGATGGCCGCTTACGGTTTCACCATCGCCCGCGACGGCTGGCGGTTCGAGCCAGCGCCGGGCGAGATGGCGCGCTTCGTGTGCCGGGGGCAGGTGACGCCGGAGCGTGCGCACACGCTCGACTATGAAGTGTTCATCGAGGAAATCATCGATGGGCCTGTCCCGACCGTGTTCGCTTCGCTCCTGTGCCGGCGCGACGGTTTCAAGGTTTTCCATTGTCGACGTTTCGGCATGCGGCTTGTACCCGACTGGCCGGTGGACGTGTCACGCATGGCGGCGGCGAAGCGCATTGTCGGCCAGTCGTCCGATGTGCGCGGCGATATCGGCGGATTGACGGCGTGCGCGCTGGGCAGACCTTCGGATGCGTTCGGGGCGCTCTATGCGCCGTTTGACGGCGCGCGCCGGGCGCCGCGGTTGCCGGCCGATCCCTATCACTTCGTGTCGCGGATTCTCACCGTGGACGGCGCGCCAGGCGTACCGATGGAAGGCGCGACCGTCGTCGCCGAGTACGACGCGCCGGAAGGGGCTTGGTATTTCGCGGATGGCGCATCGGATGCGATGCCGCTGGCGGTCCTGACGGAGGTATTGCTGCAGCCTTGCGGCTGGCTCGCTTCGTATCTGGGGTTTGCCGCCAATCGCGCCGACGACGTCGCCTTCCGCAATCTCGACGGTGTCGACGTATTGCTGCACAGGCCCGCACGCGCGGGCGTTCTCCGGGTCACGGCGCGGCTGGATCGCTATGCGGAAGCCGGCGGCTCGACGATCGTCTTCTTCAGCGTGACCTGCACGCAAGGCGGTGATCTGGTCATGAGCATGAAGACGGCGTTCGGCTTTTTCAGTCCGGCGGCGCTGCAGGCGCAGGTGGGTTTGCCCGCGACGGACTCTCAGCGTGCGGCCCTGTCTCGTGAGGACGTGTCCGAAGTTCTCCTTGGTGGAAGCGGAATCGCCGGCGGGCGCTTGCGCCTGTTCGACAGCGTGAGCGCGTTCGAAGCTGCGGGGGGCGCGGCCGGGCTCGGACGCATCGTGACGCGCGCGCGCGTCGATCCCGCCGCGTGGTTCTTCAAGGCGCATTTCTTTCAGGATCCGGTGCAGCCGGGATCGCTCGGCCTTGAGGCCCTGCAGCAGGCGTTGCGGCTGTTGATGACTTGCAAACACCCCGAATCCGGGGCGGGACATTTTGAACCGATTGCCGTCGGCGCGCCGTTCGGGTGGCGCTTCCGGGGGCAGGTGACGCCGGCGAACCAGACGGTGTTCGCGCAGGTCGAAATCGTCTCGATGACCGAGGAACCCGATGGCCGCCTTGCTGTCGCCGACGGGTCGTACTGGGTGGACGGCTTGCGCATCTACGAGGTCAAGGGGCTTGCGGCGCGCTGGCGGCGCCACGGCGGCGCCACATAGGCGACGGAATCGGCGGCGAACTGCGTTCGCTGTGGCAGGTGGCGCGCCCAAGGTTGCCTCCCCGGTCGCCGTCGCCCATAACGGTGCCGGCGGATGTGGGGGACTATCCGGGGACACGCTTTGATGCGCCGATGAAACGGCTGTCGGCAGGATGCGTCGCAGCGCAGACGCGCGGGGTTCAGTGGGTGCAGTCGAAATGAGCGTTCAGAGCGGAACACTTCAGACGGTGCGCGTGGGGCGCATGTCGCTCTGGACCTATCTCGGCGCCATGTGGCGCTACCGCCACCTCATGTTCCATCTCGCGAGCGCGGACCTGCAGTCGCGGTTCCGGCGCTCCTCGCTCGGCGTGGTGTGGGCGATGATCCACCCGCTCGCGTTCACGGTGCTCTATTCCATCGTGCTTGCGAACCTGTTCAAGCAGGAGTTCACCGAATTTTCGATCTACGTGTTCTCGGGGTTTATTCTCTGGGACGCCATCGCATCGTTCGTGAATCTCGGTGCCATGTCGATCATCAGCGGCGCGGGCTATCTCAAGCAGGCGCCCATCCCGATGCTCATCTTCCCGCTGCGGACGTGCCTGACCATCTCCGTGGTCTTCCTGCTCGGGCTCGCGGCCTTCTTTCTCTATCGCACGGGCATGATCGTGTTCTTCGGCGTCGATCAGCAGATCGCGACGATCCTGTGGTTGTGGATCATTCCCATCGCGGGGGCGCTCTTCCTGCTCGGTTCGGCCTGGGCCACCATCGTGGCGTTCGTGAACCTGAAGTACCGCGACGCCCAGCAGATGCTGATGATCCTCATGCAGGCGCTCTGGTTCGCAAGTCCGGTGTTCTTCGCGCGCGAAATCTTCGACAGCCCGAACCTCACCCTCTGGACCGCGATCAACCCGGTCCTCGCATTCTGCGACGTGTTCCGCGATCCCATTCTCCACGGTCAGGCGCCTGAGTTGCGCGACTGGATCGTCATCGGGATCTGGACGGCCATCTCCTGGGCGATTGCGCTTGTGATGACGGCGATCAACGACCGGAAGTCGATCCACTATGTCTAGCAACGTCGTCAGCACCGGTCCGCGGATCATCATCCGCCGCGCGCAGCTCGATTATCCGCTCGTGCGCGACCGCTCGAGCATCAAGGCGGCGCTCTTCGGCGCGCTGGGCTTCAAGACCGGCCCGACCATCGACAAGAAGGTCGTTCACGCTGTGAACAGCCTCTCGCTGACGATCAATCGTGGCGAACGGGTCGGTTTGATCGGCCACAATGGCGCGGGAAAATCGACACTCCTGCGGACCATCGCAGGCGTCTATCCGCTCACCGACGGCTCGATCGAAGTCACCGGCCGGATGCAGGGGCTCTTCGATCTCGGCACGGGTTTCGAGGCGGAGGCCACTGGGCGCGAGAACATCATGTATCGCGGCCTGTCGATCGGCTTCTCGCCGAAGCAGATCCGTGAACGTGAAGAAGAGATCATCGCCTTCGCCGATCTCGGGGAGTTCATCGACCTGCCGATGCGCACCTATTCGGCGGGCATGTATGTGCGTCTCGGGTTCGCGATCTCGACCTATCTCGAGGGTGAGATCCTGCTGATCGACGAAGTCTTCGGCGCAGGCGACGCGAATTTCCAGGAACGCGCGATCCGGCGCATGCACGAGTTGATCGAACGCGCCGGCATTCTCGTGCTTGTCACCCATGACCTCGGACTGATGCGATCCCTGTGCACGCGGCTTGTGTGGATGTCGGGCGGCCAGATGGTTCTCGACGGCGACCCCAACGAAGTCGCAGAAGTCTATCTGCGCAGCATGCGGGCGGCCTGAGACGTCACGACGATGGCCGCGTGTCGCGTTCAAGGGCGCGGAACTGGCGGACACCGAGCGCCAGCCGTCTGAACGGTGCGTCCAGAAGCGCGGCGGCTTCAGAGATGGAAAGCTGTGGTACGAGGCCAACCGGCCGATTGAAACGGCGGATGCCGGGCGGCGAGGCGTCGACGCGGACATAGGGCGCCCCCACCGCAGCCGCTTCGAGAAAGGCGCTGCTCTCCGATCCGAGTTCGACGATCAGGTCGCAGTCTCGCGCAAAGGCGATGAAGGGGCGGTCATCGCGTGTTTCAGACGTAATGTCTACGCCAGGCAGAGCCAGTTTCCAGACAACGACGGAATCCTCAAGGCGCCGTAGCCGCAGCAATACCTGCGCATGCGGCGCGGCGGCATGCATCGCATGCAACGCCCGGATCATCGGCGCGAGCGGCGCCTCGGGGGCGACGAACAGTTTGTTGGTCGTGACGACAAAACCGATCCGCGGCGGCGCGAATATCCGCGCCACATGTCGCGCCAGACGCTGCGCCAGACGCGCCGCACGATGGGTTGCGGGCGGGCGAATCGCGCGCGGACAATCCACCATATCGGCGTTGTCGAGCGCGCGTGCGCTGCGGGTCCAGACGGAGCGTCGGAGATCGGGTTCGTCAAAGCGGTAAGGGGCGGCCATCACGCTCGCGCTGTGCGCATGCAGCCGGACCGGCGCGCCGCACGCACGCGCAGCGCGCACGGCAAGTGCCGTCTCCACGCGTCGCAGATCCGAGACGATGACTTCTTCGGGTCTGCGCGCCAGCGCGCGTGCGAGCTGAGCAGTCACGTCCGCCGCATACGCTGCGTTGTCGCCCCGCTCGTCGAACAGTGCCTCGCCGGTTGAGAGCGGCAGGATCGAGACATTGCCGAGCGTGCGCGCGAGCGCGTTAATGGCGTCTGCGTCTCCGGACGCTTCGGCGTCAACGGCGAGGACGACGTCGCCGCGTCGTGCGGCTTTCCGGAGCTGGTCCCCGAGGTCGCTGACCGCGACCGCGACGAGCAACCTCCATGGGCCCGTGCGCGCTGCATGGGCGGCGTCGTCGAATGCGATGTCGTGCGGTACGCCGAGCGGGGCGCGGGGCCGCGTCACCGGCGAATGCGAAAGCCGTTTCAGTGCGACGCCGCGCGCAGCGCACAGCGCCGCCAACGCGTCTGTTTCCGGCTCCCCCTCGTGCGAGGCGACGATGAACGCCGTTGGCGTCGTGCCGAGTAGCAGACCGGCGGCATCGGCGACGAACGCCGCCTCATAGGCGTTGTGCCAGATCGCCGGACGGTGCAGCGCCGGTCCGTGGCGGTTCTCGTGGTCGCGTACGGCCGCCTCGGCCACGTCGCGCAGCCGGGACAGATCGATCCGTTCAAGGCGCTCGAAGTAGCGTGTGTCGACGTTCGGAAGCCCCGCCGCGAGCGCCGCCGCGCAAGTCTTCTGCGACAGGGGAAATGTCCGCACATCCGGTGCGAGCTGCGTCTTCAACACCGCCGCCTGGTCGGGTCGCCATAGGAGCGCGATGTCGGTCACGGCCGCTCCCCTGGTTGCGCGCGTTGACAGTTGCGGTCGATAGCGCACCGCCGCCAGTTCGGACAACGCGCGCGGTTGGAGGCAACCGTTGCTTGTGGCCGTGAACAAAACATGAATATGGTGTGGTCGCGAATCGTGGCTGAAGTCGTCGCCGGAGGCGTCATGTTTGTCCATCTTCGGGCCCGATCGGCCTATTCGCTGTTGCAGAGCATGTTGGGCGTCAAAGCCATCGGCGCGTTGGCGGCAAAGCTCGGCCAACCCGCCGTGGCGCTGTGTGACACGAACAATCTGTTCGGCGCGCTCGAGTTCTCTGAGGTGCTCGTCGAGAAGGGCGTGCAGCCGATCGTGGGGTGCGCGCTCGACGTGCGCGGGGCGGACGGCCTTGCGGGCGTCGTCGCGCTCCTGGCGCAGGACGAGACCGGATACGCCAATCTGATGCGGCTCTCGACAGCCGCCTATCTCGACATTCCATCCAACGAGACGCCCCATGTGGCGTTCGAGCGTGTGCTTGCACACAGTCCGGGCCTGATCGCGCTCACCGGCGGCGCCGACGGTCCGGTCGCGGCGCAGATTGCGGCCAACAAGGGACCGCAGGCGCGCGCCGTGCTGGACCAGCTCGCGCGCGCGTTCGACGGGCGCCTCTATGTCGAGTTGCAGCGACATGGTGATCGCGGCGAGGCGGAGGTGGAGGGAGCCCTCGTCGAACTCGCCTACGCGGCGGGTCTTCCACTCGTCGCCACCAACGATGTGCGGTTCGAGAAGCGCAAGGATCACGAGGCGCACGATGCGCTCCTGTGTCTCGCACACTCGAGCTATCTTGGGGAAACGGATCGTCCCCGCATGAGCGCGGAGCACTTCTTCAAGTCCGAAGCGGAGATGCGCGCGCTGTTCGACGATCTGCCGGAGGCGATCGAGTCGACCGTCGAGATCGCGCAGCGTTGCGCCGTGCGCGCGCGCACCCGCAAACCCATCCTGCCGAATTTCGACACGAAGGCGGGCCGCGATGAAAAGGCCGAACTCGCCGTGCAGGCGGAAGAGGGACTGAAGCGCCGCCTTGCTGCGCTGGGGGCCGACAATCTGGCGGCGCCGGAAGAGGATTACTGGAAGCGGCTCGCGTTCGAGATCGGCGTCATCCAGCAGATGGGGTTCTCCGGCTACTTCCTGATCGTTTCCGACTTCATCAAATGGTCCAAGACGAACGGCATCCCGGTGGGGCCTGGACGGGGCTCCGGCGCCGGTTCTCTTGTCGCCTGGGCGCTGACGATCACCGATCTTGACCCGCTGCGCTTCGGCCTGCTGTTCGAGCGCTTTCTCAATCCCGAACGCGTCTCGATGCCGGACTTCGACATCGACTTCTGTCAGGAGCGGCGCGGGGAAGTCATCGAGTATGTGAAGCGGAAATACGGCGCCGACAGGGTCGCGCAGATCATCACCTTCGGCACGTTGCAGGCGCGCGCGGTGCTGCGCGATGTCGGCCGCGTGATGCAGCTGCCCTTCGGCCAGGTGGACCGGCTCGCCAAGCTCGTGCCCGCCAATCCGGCGAACCCCGTGACGCTCGCCGAGGCCATCGAGAGTGAAGAGCGCCTGAAGACCGCGCGCGTGTCGGAGCCGGAAGTCGGGCAATTGCTCGACACGGCGCTGCAACTGGAAGGCCTCTACCGGAACGCCTCGACGCACGCCGCCGGCGTCGTCATCGGGGACCGGCCGCTCGTGGAGTTGGTGCCGCTCTATCTCGATCCGCGTTCGGACATTCCGGCCACACAGTTCAACATGAAATGGGTGGAGCCGGCGGGGCTGGTGAAGTTCGACTTCCTTGGCCTGAAGACGCTGACCGTCATCGACCGTGCGCTCGGCTTCCTGAAGAAGCGCAACATCGTTCTCGATCTCTCCAAGATACCGTGGGATGATCCGAAGAGTTATGAACTGCTGCAGTCAGGGGCGACCTTCGGCGTCTTCCAGCTCGAAGGCCAGGGCATGCGCGACACGCTGCGCAAGGTGAAGCCCACATGCCTTGAGGACATCATCGCGCTCATCTCGCTCTATCGCCCGGGTCCGATGAAGAACATCGACGCCTTTGCGGACGTGAAGCACGGGCGTATGGAACCGGAATATCCTCACCCGCTGCTGGAGCCGCTGCTCAAGGAGACATACGGCGTCATCGTCTACCAGGAACAGGTGATGCAGATCGCGCAGGTGCTGAGCGGCTATTCGCTCGGCGAGGCCGATCTTCTGCGCCGCGCCATGGGCAAGAAGCAGCCCGCGGAGATGGCCAAGCAGCGTACGCGCTTCCTCGAAGGCGCGGCGAAGAACAATGTCGGCGACGCGCTCGCGGGTCGCATCTTCGATCTCGTCGCGGAGTTTGCTGGCTATGGATTCAACAAGTCCCACGCCGCCGCCTATGCCGTCGTCGCGTATCATACGGCGTATCTCAAGGCGAACTATCCGGTGGAGTTCATCGCGGCGTCGATGAGTCTCGATCTTTCGAACTCGGAAAAGCTCGCCTCCTTTCAGCAGGACGCGCGCCGGATGGGCGTTGAGGTCGCGCCGCCGGACATCAATCGCTCGAAGGCCGACTTCGATGTGGAGGACGGCAAGATCCTCTACGCGCTCGGCGCGGTCCGCAATGTCGGGCTCGCGGCGATGCAGAGCGTCATCGAGGAGCGCGAGCGGGGCGGCCGGTACAGGGACCTGTTCGATTTCGCCGAACGCCTCGATCCGAAGGCGATCAATCGTCGTCAGCTCGAAAATCTCGCCAAGGGCGGCGCGTTCGACTCACTCGAACCGGATCGCGCGCGGGCGTTTGCTGCATGCGAGACGCTCACCCAGTTCGCACAGCGCGCCGCACATGAACGCGCAAGCGCGCAGTCCAGTCTCTTCGGCGCGGAGGAGCACGCGGTGCGACCGGTGCTGCCGAAGGCGGAACCCTGGAGCGCGCAGGATCGTCTCGACAATGAGCGCGACAGCGTCGGCTTCTATCTCTCGGGTCACCCGCTCGATCTTTTTTTCGCGAATGCGCCGAGCGGGTCGTTGACCACCTTTGCGGAAGTCGTGGAGACCGGTGAGACCGAGCAGCGCAATGTCGCGATGGCCGGGGTCATCCGTCGCATCCAGCCGCGTCCCGCTCAATCGGGCGGTCAGTTCGCCTGGCTTGGCCTCTCGGACCCTACCGGCGAATACGAAGCGATGATGATGCCGGAAGACTTCGCAAGGGAGCGCGAGGCGCTGCAGGTTGGCAGGTCGATGATCTTCCGGGCGCGCATCCGCTGGCGGGACGGGGACCTCAAGCTCGCCTGTTCGCAGTTCGAGCCCGTAGAGGCCGCCGAGGCGCGCTCCAGCGATGTGCTCCGGGTCGTGCTGAAGGAGGGCGCGCCCCTGGGGGCGCTGGCGGAAACGCTGAAATCTCTCGAAGGCGCAGGCGGCGGGGAGATGCGTCCGCTGACGCTTGTCCTGCGGCTCGCGGACGGCAGGGAGGTGGAGATCGAAGCCAAGGGCCGGTTCCCGGCCGGGGCGGCGGCGCGGGCGGCCATGAAGGCGTCCAAGGGCGTCGAGCGGGTCGGCTGACGCTGGACAGCCGGCGCGCCCGCGCCTATATCCGCGCCACTTCACACACGGGGTTGCCTCGTGCGGGTCGGCCTCAGGGCCGCGCCCGCTCTTTGGCGTCCGGTGCCGGGACCCTCGTTTCGGCTCCTCCCGTGGCGGTTCAACCGGACGAACGGAAAGACATACAGACCATGGCGCAGAGCGATCTCATGCGTCAGCTCATCGAAGCTGGCGCGCACTTCGGACACCAGACCCACCGTTGGAACCCCAAGATGTCCCGCTACATCTTCGGCGAGCGGTCCAACATCCACATCATCGACCTCTCCCAGACGCTGCCGCTCCTGGACGCGGCGCTCGAGAAGGTGCGGTCGACGGCTGCGGCAGGCGGTCGTGTGCTGTTCGTCGGCACCAAGCGTCAGGCCTCGGACCTGATCGCCACGGCGGCCAAACGCTGTGCGCAGTACTACATGAACCAGCGGTGGCTCGGCGGCACGCTGACCAACTGGCAGACGGTGTCGAAGTCGATCCAGCGCCTGCGCGAAGTGACGGAACTGACCTCCCAGGAAGGCCCCACTGGCCTGACGAAGAAGGAGCTCCTCAACCTCACGCGCGAGCGCGAGAAGCTTGATCGTTCACTCGGCGGCATCGCCGGCATGGGCGGTACGCCGGACCTGATGTTCGTCATCGACACGAACAAGGAGGCCATCGCGATCCAGGAGGCGCGCAAGCTCGGCATCCCGATCGTGGCGATCGTCGACACGAACTGCGACCCGGACCTGATCGACTTCCCGATCCCCGGCAACGACGACGCCGCCCGCGCAATCCAGATGTACTGCGACATGGTCGCGGATGCGGTGCTGGATGGTCTGGCTCAGAGCCAGGTCGCATCGGGCGCCGACGTCGGCGCCTCGGCGAACCCGCCGGCGGAACGCGCCCTGCGCGACGCCGAGCCGGCTACTGCGGAAAGCTGATCACGCGCCGCGCAAAATCGTGCGGCGTTTCAATGAAGTAACTGAACACCAGAGGGCATGGACATGGCCGAAATCACTGCTGCGCTCGTGAAAGAGCTTCGCGAAAAGACCGGCGTCGGCATGATGGACTGCAAGAAGGCGCTGGCGGAAACCAACGGCGACCTCGAAGCGGCGATCGACTGGCTGCGCGCGAAGGGCCTCTCGAAGGCCGCCAAGAAGGCTGACCGCGCGGCGGCCGAAGGCCTCGTCGGCGTCGCGACGGCGGGCAATGCCGGCGCGATGATCGAGTTCAACTCGGAGACCGACTTCGTGGCCCGCAACGAGGGCTTCCAGAAGACGGCTGCGGGCTTCGCCAAGGCCGCGCTCGCAGCGAAGGGCGACCACGACAAGCTGCTCGCCTCTCCGGGCGAGGGCGGCACTGTGAGCGATCAGATCACCCAGCTCATCGCCACCATCGGCGAGAACATGACGCTGCGCCGGTCGGCCTATCTTGAAGTCTCCGAAGGCGTGGTCGCGCCCTACGTCCATGGCCAGATCGCCGACGGCCTCGGCCGGATCGGCGTGCTCGTGGCGCTGGAGTCCAAGGGCAAGGCGGATGTGCTCGCCGATGTGGCCCGCAAGGTCGCCATGCATGTGGCGGCGACCGGCCCGCTGGCGCTGACGGACACGGAAGTGCCGGCCGACGCGGTCACGCGTGAGCGCGCGATCTACGAGGAGCAAGTCAAGGAGGACCCCAAGATGGTCGGCAAGCCCGACAACGTCATCAAGGGCGTCATCGAGGGCCGGCTGCGCAAGTTCTTCGAGGAAGTCGTTCTGACGAAGCAGAAGTTCGTCATGGCGCCCGACCAGACCGTCGAAGCCTGGGTGAAGGCGGCCGAGAAGGACGCCGGCGCGCCGATCAAGCTCGCGGCCTTCCGCTACTTCAAGCTCGGCGAGGGCGTGGAGAAGCCGAAGGACGATTTTGCCGCGGAAGTCGCGGGCATGACGGGCAAATCGTAAGCCGGAAGCCTTTGCAGAGCTGTCATGGAAGGCGGTAACATGCCCGGCGAGATTCAGGACGGATGCCGGGCATGACCGACGAGAGTGACGCCGCCGCAGAGCGCCCGACGCCGGAAGGGCCCTATCGACGGGTCTTGCTGAAAGTTTCGGGCGAAGCCCTCATGGGCGACGGCCAGTTCGGCATCGACGTCGATGTCTGCGACCGCATCGCCGGTGAAATCGGCGACGCGATAGACCAGGGCGTTGAGGTCTGCCTCGTCATCGGCGGCGGCAACATCTTCCGCGGGCTCACGGGCGCCGCGAAGGGGATGGAGCGCGCGCAGGCCGACTATATGGGCATGCTGGCGACGGTGATGAACTCGCTCGCCATGCAGAACGCGCTCGAGCGTCAGGGTTACGACACGCGGGTCGTGTCCGCGATCCCCATGGTCACCATCTGCGAGCCCTATATCCGCCGTCGCGCCATGCGGCACGTGGAGAAGGGGCGCGTGGTGATTTTCGCCGCCGGCACCGGCAGCCCGTTCTTCACGACCGACACCGCCGCCGCCCTGCGCTGCGTCGAGATGGGCTGCGACGCGCTTTTCAAGGGCACCAGCGTCGACGGCGTCTATTCGGCGGATCCGAAGAAGGACAAGACCGCCAAGCGGTTCGACGATCTCAGCTATCAGCACGTGCTCGAAAAGAACCTGAAAGTGATGGACGCCGCGGCCGTCAGTCTCATGCGGGAGAATGACATCCCGATCGTCGTCTTCTCGATCCGCGAGAAGGGCGGCTTCGGCGAAGTGCTTGCGGGCCGGGGCGTCTGCACGACCATCCGCGAAGTCTGAGACCGTCAGGACAGGAACGACCCGATGCCGAACGCGCCCTTCAATCTCGACGACATCAAGAAGCGCATGGACGGCGCGCTCGCCGCGCTGAAAACGGAATACACCGGTTTGCGCACCGGCCGCGCCAACATCCACCTGCTTGATCCGATCATGGTGGATGCTTACGGCGCCTCGACGCCGCTGAACCAGGTCGGCGCGGTCTCTGCGCCTGAGCCGCGCATGCTCGCGGTCAATGTCTGGGACAAGGGCGTCGTCACCGCCGTGGAAAAGGCGATCCGCAATGCGGGCCTCGGCGTGAACCCGATCGTCGACGGCCAGACCATTCGCGTGCCGATCCCGCCGCTGAACGAGGAGCGGCGGCGCGAACTCGCCAAGCTCGCGGGCAAATATGCCGAAGCCGCGCGCGTCGCGATCCGCAATGTGCGCCGCGACGGGATGGAGCACCTGAAAAAGCTGGAGAAGGATGGCGACATCAGTCAGGACCAGCACAAGAAATTCTCCGAACAGGTTCAGCAGGCGACGGACCAGTTCGTGAAGAGCGTCGATCAGGCGATGGCCACCAAGGAAGAGGAGATCATGCAGGTGTGATCCTGCATGGGCGCTGATGGTGGATACCCCTGAAATCGGCGCCGCGCCGCGACACGTGGCGATCATCATGGACGGCAACGGCCGTTGGGCGAAGGCGCGCGGCGCGCCGCGCACGCAAGGCCACAGTGCAGGCGTCGAAGCGTTGCGCCGCACCGTCGAAGCCGCCGGCGACATGAAGCTCCCCTACCTCACCGTGTTCGGGTTCTCGACGGAGAACTGGACGCGGCCGAAGGAAGAGGTCGCGGCGCTTCTCGAACTGCTGCGCATCTATGTGGGCCGTGACCTCGATCGTCTCGTGCGGGACGGCGTGCGCGTACGCATCATCGGTGAACGTGAGAGCCTCGCGCCGGATATCCGCGCGATAATCGAGCGCGCCGAGGAACGAACAGCCGGCAACAGCGATCTCCATCTCACCATCGCGTTCAACTACGGCGCACAGGACGAGATCGTTCGCGCGGCGCGCATCGTCGCCGAGGATGTCGCGGCAGGCCGCCTGGCGCCTGCCGATGTCACCGCATCATCTTTCGCGGAGCGACTTGATACGTCGGGCCTGCCGCCGCTTGATCTCCTGATCCGCACCAGCGGCGAGCGACGTCTCTCCAATTTCATGCTCTGGCAGGCCGCCTATGCGGAACTCGTGTTCTTCGATGATCTGTGGCCCGATTTCGGCGGCGCGCAGCTCGAGAGGGCGATCGACGAGTTTCGCCGTCGCGACCGACGGTACGGCGGCGCCGGGCGTGTCGAGTAGCGAAGGCGCGCCGCGCGATCCGCAGGCCGAGCGACGACTGGACGATCTTGGACCGCGCGTCGCCTCCGGCGCCGTGCTGGCGGTCTTCGGCCTCGCTGTAACCATCGCGGGCGGGCCCTGGATCGCCGGCGCGACAGGCGCGGCAGTCGTCATCATGAGCTATGAGTGGACTCGGATGAGCGAGCCGAAGTCGCTCTCGGCGGCGTTCGCCTTCTGTGTCGTGGGCGCGCTCGGCGCCGTGATGGCGGCAAGCTGGGGTCAATATCCGCTGGCGTTTGCGATCATGGTCGGCTGCGGTATCGCCTCGGCGACACGGCGGCGTGGTCTCGCGCCGGCGCTCGAGACGGCGGGCGGGGTGATCTATATCGGCGCGCCGTGCGTGTTGTTTCTGGCGCTGCGCGAGCATCAGCCGGACGGCGCGTTGCTGATCCTCTCACTGTTCGCGATCATCTGGTCGGCGGACGCGGCGGCGTATTTCGGCGGCAAGCTGATCGGCGGGCCGAAACTCGTGCCCAATCTGTCTCCCGCAAAGACCTGGTCCGGGTTCGCCTCGGGGACGATCGCGGGGATGGCGGCGGCGGCGGCGGTCGCCGTGCAGATCGGCGGGCCGGCCGCGACCTGGTCTTTTGTCGGCGCGGTGCTGGCGCTTGTCGGCTTGTTCGGCGATCTTTTCGAAAGTCTGTTGAAGCGGCGTTTCGGGGTGAAGGATGCAAGTCGGGTCATTCCCGGGCACGGTGGCGTTCTCGACCGGATTGACGGGTTGATGGCGGCGACGGTCGTAACGGCCACGGTGCTCGCGGCGGCGCCGGGCTTCTGGCTCGTTCTTCTGGGGCGCACGCCATGACGTTGACCAGACGGATCACGGTGCTCGGCGCCACAGGCTCCATTGGTGCAAGCACGGCGGCGGTGGTCGAAGAACTCATCGCGTCCGGCGCCGCCGACATCGAGGTCGAGGCGATCACGGGTGGGCGAAACCTGCCCGCGCTCATCGACATGGCGCTGCGGCTGAAGCCGAAATTCGTCGCGGTCGCCGATGAAAGTCTTGTCACGGAACTGCGCTCGGCCCTTTCGGGCATGCCTGTCGAGATCGGCGCAGGGGCCGGCGCGCTCGCGGAGGCCGGCGCCCGACCGGCTGACTGGGTCATGTCGGCGATCACCGGCGCGGCTGCGCTGGAGCCGACGCTGGCGGCCATCGTGCGGGGCGCTGCGATCGCCCTCGCCAACAAGGAGTGTCTTGTCTGCGCGGGCCCGCTGCTGATTGAGGCCGCTCGGACGAGCGGCGCGCAGTTGTTGCCTGTGGACTCTGAGCACAACGCGATCTTTCAGGTCCTCGGCCACCCGGACCGGGTCGAGAAGCTCACGCTCACCGCCTCGGGCGGTCCGTTTCGCGAGTGGCCTCGCGAGCAGATGTCCGCCGCCACCGTCGCGCAGGCGTGCCTGCACCCGAACTGGTCGATGGGACGCAAGATCTCGGTCGATAGCGCCACCCTGATGAACAAGGGGCTGGAGCTGATCGAAGCTTCGCTGCTCTTCGGCATGCCCGAAGACCGGATCGACGTGGTGATCCACCCGCAGTCGGTCATCCACAGCCTAGTGTCCTATTGCGATGGCTCGGTGCTGGCCCAGATGGGGGCGCCGGACATGCGCGTCCCGATCTCCTACGCGCTGGCCTGGCCTGACCGGGCGCCGGTATCGGCCGACCGGCTGGACCTGACGACTCTGGGGACACTGACTTTCGAGGCGCCTGATCTGGAGCGCTTTCCGGCCTTGCGTCTTGCCCGGGAGGCGCTTCGGGCCGGCGGGGCGGCGCCCGCCATCCTCAACGCCGCCAACGAATCTGCCGTGGAGAGTTTCCTGGACGGCCAGATCGGCTTTCTGGAGATCGCCGCCGCCGTCGAGGAGGTTTTGCAGTCCTGGGAGGGGTCGGGACTTGGCGCCATCGCAAATTCGCCGTCATCGTTCGATGAGGTGCGGAGTATCGACGCTGCGGCCCGAATCGCGGCGCGTCAGGCGATAACGCGTCGGCGGGTCGCTTGATCGAACCCGGCGGTTCTGTGGGCGCAGGCCCCGGCGCCCCAAGACCGGGAGCGCGGTCGGAGAGGATGAGATGATCGAAGGGGCGTTGACATACCTGCTGACGTCGGCCGTGCCGTTCGTGCTCGTGCTGAGCCTCGTCGTCTTCGTGCACGAGTTCGGTCACTTTCAGGTCGGACGCTGGTGCAAGATCGCGATCGACACCTTCTCCATCGGATTCGGAAAGACGCTCGTGCAATGGCGCGACCGGCAGGGTGTGATCTGGCGCGTCGGCGCGCTGCCGCTGGGCGGCTATGTGAAGTTCAAGGACGATGCGGACCCGATGAGCACAGGGCCTGCGTCGCGGTACGAAACCCCCGAGGCGCACGCGCAAGCGCGCGCGAAGGGGCTCTTCCATGCACAGCCGGTCGGGGCGCGGGCGCTGACGACGGCGGCGGGGCCGCTGACCAATTTCGTGTTCTCCATGCTGGTGTTTGCGCTTCTGGCGCTGATCGTCGGGCGCGATGTGACGCCGGTGGGAGAGCTCTCGCCGCGCATCGATGCGGTGCGCGCTGAAGGACCCGCCGCGCAAGCCGGCATCCAGGGCGGCGACGTTGTCCGCGCCATTGACGGGCGACCGGTATCGTCGTTCGGCGCGATGCAGGAAACCGTGCGCAGCGCGCCCGGGCAGACGCTGACGTTCGACGTGGAGCGGGAGGGGCGTCGCCTCTCGATCCCTGTCGTTGTCGGCGAGCGCAAGGACATCGACATGACCGGCGTCGAGACGCCGACCGGATTTCTGAGCGTCGAGCGCCGCACGCTACCCGAGGAGCGACAGATCCAGCGCTTCGGTCCCGTCGAGGCGATCGGCGTGGGCGCCGCGCAGGTATGGGACATTATCGCCTCCACGGGCGCTTATATCGGCAACATCTTCTCGGGCAGGGCTTCAGCTGAGCACATCGCGGGGCCTGCCGGCATCTTCGATACGTCGGGCAAGGTGGCGCGCAACGCGTTCGTGGGCGAGGCGAGTTTCGGCGACAAGGTCGCCGGTCTGGCGTTGTCGCTTCTGGCGTTCGCAGCGACATTGTCTGTTGCGGTCGGGATCGTGAACCTTCTGCCCGTGCCTATTCTCGATGGCGGTCATCTCGTATTCTATGCCATCGAGGCCGTTCGCGGCCGCCCCTTGAGCGCCAAGGCTCAGGAGATTGGATTCCAGGCCGGGTTCGCGGTGATCATTTCCTTGTTCCTGTTCGCCACATGGAATGATCTCCAACGGTTCAAGCTCCTTGAGTTCGTCGGAAGAATACTGTCTTAAACCCCGGCGCAGGGGAGCGCCGAAGTGATCGAGGGTTCTGCATGAAGCGCACGTTGCGTGATGTGATGGTCGGCGCCGTCACCGGTGTCGCCGCAGTGGGCGCGGGCGTTTTGCTGCCGCAACCGGCATTGGGTCAGGAGGCGCCGCGTCCGCAGACGCAGCCGACCCGTCCGACGACCCCGGCGCAGCCGGCGGCGCCCCAGGCGCAGGCCCAAGCGCCCGCCCCCCAGCAACAACTCGCCATCCGCCGTATCGTCGTCGAGGGCAACCAGCGCGTCGAAGCAAGCACAGTCCAGTCCTATCTACTCCTGCGCCCGGGCGATCTCGTCGAGCCTGAACGGGTCGACCTGTCCCTCAAGACGCTGTTCGCGACTGGATTGTTCGCGGACGTGCAGATCGGTCAGCGCGACGCCGATCTGGTCGTGCGCGTCGTTGAAAATCCGATCGTCAACCGCGTTGTCTTCGAGGGGCTGCGCTCCAAGAAGTCGTCGGATCTCGAAAAGGAGGTCCAGGCCAAGCCGCGCTCCGTCTTCACGCCGGCGCGCGCGCAAGCCGATGTCCAGCGCATCATCGAACAGTATCGCCGTGCGGGCCGTTTCGCGGCCACCGTCACGCCGCAGGTGCGCGAACTCGAGCAGAACCGCGTCGACCTGATCTTCGAAGTGGACGAGGGCCCGGTGACGGGCGTCAGAAACGTCAACTTCATCGGCAATCGCGCGTTCTCCGACCGCGATCTCCGCGAGGCGGTGCTCACCGAAGAATCGAAGTGGTGGAAGTTCTTTTCCAAGAATGACAACTACGATCCCGATCGCCTCGAATACGACCGCGAACTGCTGCGGCAGTTCTACACCAATCGCGGCTACGCCGATTTTCGCATCGTCTCCGCGACAGCCGAACTGACCCCCGACCAGAAGGACTTCTTCATTACCTTCACGGTGGATGAGGGCCAGAAGTACGACTTCGGCGAGGTTCGCGTCGAAACGGAACTCGACCGGGTTCCCGCGGAACTGCTGCGCGCAGTAGTGCCGATCCGCACCGGACAGATGTTCGAAGGCGAACTGATCGAGAAGTCCATCGATGCGATGACTTTTACGGCCGGGACGGGCGGTTATGCGAACGTCGACATCCGGCCGCGCATCGACCGCAATCCCGAGACGCGCACTGTGGACATCACCTTCGAGGTGAACGAAGGCCCGCGCGTGTTCGTCGAACGCATCAATATTGTCGGCAATACCCGCACGCTCGATCAGGTGATCCGCCGCGAACTGCGCGTGTCTGAAGGCGATGCTTTCAACCGCGTGCTGCTTGACCGCTCGCGTTCTCGCATCCGGTCGCTCGGTTTCTTCAAGAATGTTGAAGTCACCGAGTCGGAAGGCTCGCAGCCGGATCGCGCTATCGTCGATGTGAAAGTCGAGGAGGACACGACCGGCGAACTTGCCTTCGCGGCGGGTTTCTCGTCGACCGACAATTTCCTGTTCGACGTGTCGGTCAGCGAACGCAACCTGCGTGGCCGTGGTCAATTCCTGCGTCTGCGCGCCTCGACGAGTTCGCGTCGCCAGCAGGTCGATGTACGGTTCACTGAGCCACGTTTCATGGGGCGGGATCTGGCCGCCGGCTTCGATCTGTATACGCTGCGCACCGACTATCTCGATGAATCCTCCTTCGAGAACCAGTCCACGGGCGCGGGGTTGCGGGCCAGCTTCCCGATTACGGACAGCACGGGCCTCGGCCTGACCTACACCATCCGGCAAGACGAGACTGAAATTGCGGACGGCTTCATCAGCCTCGGCGACACCGATAACGATGTGACCACGCCGGACGAGTTGCTGGAGCAGTGCTCGACGGATCCGCGCAACCTCGGACGTCCGCTTCTGTGTGATCAGGAAGGGACCTTCCTGACGTCCGTGCTTGGCTACACGTTCAACTGGGACAAGCGAAACGATCCGGTCGATCCGACGCGTGGCTTCGATCTTTCTCTCCGCCAGGATCTCGCCGGCCTCGGCGGCGACGTGAAGTACCTGCGGACCGAACTTGAAACACGGACGTATTACGGTCTCTTCCGCGATGTCGTCGCGAGCTTCTCGCTGAGCGGCGGCTACATTCTCGGTTGGGGCGACGACGACGTCCGCATCAACGACCGCTTCTTCAAGGGCGGTTCGAGCTTCCGCGGCTTCGATGTCGCCGGCATCGGACCGCGCCAGATCATCGTCGTCGAAGATTCCAGCCTGCCGAACGCGCCGCAGATCATCAATGGCGACAGTCTCGGCGGCAGCGCCTACTATATCGGCACGCTGCAGATGACATTCCCCACCGGCCTGCCGAAGGAATATGGTCTCTCGGGCGCGCTGTTCGCGGAATTCGGCGGCCTCGGCCTGCTCTCCGAAAACGACCGCCGCAAGCAGGTCATCACTACCTATCCGGATGGAGTCCACCCGATCGGTCACCCGAACGCGGGCGAACCCGTCAATTCCGGCGTCTACAACACCGTGACTGCTTACGTCGACGACGCGCTCAGCCTGCGCGCGTCCGTCGGTGTCAGCATTTTCTGGGACAGTCCGTTCGGGCCGGTGCAGTTCGACTTCTCGCATCCTCTTGCGAAGGAAGAGTACGACCGCACTGAAGGGTTCCGGTTCTCCACTCGCACCCGATTCTAAAGGAAAGCGCAGATGCGTATAACAACCTCCCTCGTCGCCGCGGCAGCACTCGCCGGTGGCGCGCTCGCCGCCATCGGCATTGGCGCCGCCATGGCGCAGACGTCGACTCCGGCCCCGGCCGCGCAGTCGACCGTGGTCGTGCTCGATCTTGAGCGCCTACGCTCGCAAGCGACTTCCTGGGCCGATATGCAGCAGAAGCTGAAGACGCTCGTGGAGCAGAAGTCGACGGAGTTCCGTTCGCAGAACCAGGCGCTCGCGAACCAGTTCGAGGCGGAGGGGCGCCTCCTGCAGCCTATGCTGCAAGGGCAAACGGCGCAGCAGGTCGCCGCGAACCCCACCCTCAAGACCCGCGTTGAAGCGCAAATGCGGCGTGAGAACGAACTCCGCCAGAACCAACAGCTCTTCGAACTGTCTGTTCAGGCGACGTCACAGCGGGCTGACCAGGTTCTGATGCAATCGCTTGACCCGATCATTGACCAGATCATGACGCAGCGCGGCGCGCTGATTGTCGTCGATCGTTCGCAGATCGCCAAGGCGCGTTCGAGTGTGGACATCACGCCGGATGCGGTCACGCGCTTCAACGCCGCCACGCCGCGCGCTCCGGCGCCGGTCTGGGTGCCCGTGACTGTCAGCAATGGACCGGACGAGGCGGGACAGCCGAAAGCCGGTGCGCCGAAAGCGGCGCCGAAGTCTGCGCCCAAGAAATAAGCTCCGGACGAGACGGCACGGTGATCGATCCGCGCTTCTATACGCTGAGCGGACCGGTCTCCGTCGCCGACCTCGCCGGCGACGCTGAAGTGCGCGGCGATCGCGCACGGACGGTGACCGGCGTCGCCGCGATCAGCAGCGCCTCGTCCGACGATCTCGTCTATTTCGATGGCAAGGGACTCGCGCCTCAGACTGCGGCGCGAGTCATCGTGCTACGCGAGAGCGCTATCGGGGATGTAGACGCAGGCGCAACGTACATCGTGGTGCGCGAACCGCGCGCCTTCTTTGCGCGGGTTGCGACGAAGATTGCAGTCGAGCGTGGGTTCGCTTCCGGAGCAAAGAGCGTCGATCCCACTGCGCGGCTTGAAGATGGCGTCGCTCTGGGACCTGGCGCGGTCGTCGGTCCCGACACAAGCATCGGTTCGGGTACGATTGTCGGCGCGAATGCGGTCATTGGCCCAGGCGTCGCCATCGGGCGGCGGTGCCGCATCGGCGCCGGCGTCGTCATCGGGTGCGCGCTTATCGGCGACGATGTCACTTTGTTGCCTGGCGCGCTGATTGGGCAAAGTGGTTTCGGCGTGGCGGGGGACCAACGCGGTCCCGTGGACGTGCCGCACTTTGGACGGGCAATCATCCAGGACGGCGCCTCCATCGGCGCAGGCGTCACCGTGGATCGAGGGCTCTTCGGGGATACGGTCGTCGGCGAACTCGCCAAGATCGATAACCTCTGCCAGATCGCCCACAATGTGATCGTCGGCCGGGGCGCCATCATTGCGGCTTTCGGGGGCATTTCGGGCTCTGTCACCATCGGCGACGGGGCGATGATGGGTGGTCGCGTCGGCGTAGCGGACCACAGACATATAGGTCGGGGGGCCGTGCTTGCGGCGGGCTCGGCGGTCATGCATGACGTGCCGGCGGGCGAGACATGGGCCGGCTATCCCGCCAGGCCCTTGCGCCAGTGGCTGCGCGAAGTCGCGTGGCTCGGCAAGGCGATCGGAAAACGCGATGGCGGAGAAAAGTGAGAGCGTGGCGGCGGAGCCCGGCGGCGTCATAGACATCGCGGAAATCCTGCGTCGCCTGCCGCATCGCTATCCGTTCCTGCTCGTGGACCGCGCGGTGGCGTACGTCCCGTCGACATCCATTCGCGGGATCAAGTGCGTCACCTTCAACGAGCCATACTTTCCCGGTCACTTCCCCCACGAACCGGTGATGCCAGGTGTTCTGCAGATAGAGGCGATGGCGCAGACGGGCGCAGTCCTCATGTCGAAGTCGCTTGATGTGGACGTGACGAAGAACACCATTCTCTTCATGTCGGTCGATAACGCCCGTTTCCGCAGACCTGTCCGCCCCGGCGAAGTTCTGGAAATGCCTGTCGAGGTGATTTTCGCGCGGCGCAATATCTTCAAGTTCAAGGGACGCGCCGAAGTGAACGGCGAATTGGCCTCGGAAGCCGAATTTGCCGCGATGAAGGTGGAGTTGCAGGACAAATGAGCGCGATCCACCCGACCGCCATCGTCGACAAGTCGGTCGAAATCGGCGCAGACGTCGAGATCGGACCGTACTGCATCGTCGGGCCGAATGTGAAGCTGGGCGCACGGACGCGCCTGATCGCGCAGGTCTTCATCGAGCGGGAAACCACGCTCGGCGAGGACAATACGGTGCATCCCTTCGCCACCCTCGGTCAGCCGGCGCAGGACACCTCCTACAAGGGCGAGCCCACTACGCTGGTCATCGGCGCGCGCAATACCATCCGTGAACATGTTTCCATGCATCGTGGCACGGTGCGGAGCCGTGGGGTGACGACAGTCGGCGACGGCGGTTATTTCATGGCGCAAAGCCACGTCGCGCACGACTGCATGGTCGGCGACAATGTGATCATGGCGCAGGGCGCCACCCTCGGCGGGCACACGCGGGTCGGCGATCACGTCATCATGGGCGGTCTGAGCGCCATGCACCAGAATGGCCGCATCGGAAACCACGCTTTTATCGGTGGTCTGGCAGCGGTGGTCGCGGATGTCATTCCGTATGGCTCGGTGTTCGGCAATCACGCACAGCTTGCGGGTCTCAATGTCGTGGGTCTGAAACGCCGCGGGTTCACGCGCGAGGCGATCCACGATCTTCGCGCCGCGTACCGGCTGTTGTTTGCGGAAGAGGGTACGTTCCAGGAGCGACTGGAAGACGTTGCCGAGCTCTATTCGCACGTCGAACAGGTGCGTGAGATCGTCGCCTTCATTCGCGCCGACGCGCAGCGCCCGCTGTGCATGCCGAAGATCTGAAGCGGCCATGGCGGCGTGGGCAAAGCTGGGTGTGATCGCCGGCGGCGGCGAACTGCCGGTCCGCATCGCCGAACACTGTGCATCCACCGGCGCCCCATACTACGTCGCGCGCATCCTCGGCGTAACAGACGCGGTGCTCTCGTCCCATCCGGGCGGCGACTTCGGACTTGGCGAAATGGGCGCGCGCTTCAAGGCGCTGCGGGAGGCGGGCTGTGACGCCGTCACCTTCGTCGGCATGGTGAAGCGGCCAGACTTCAAATCTCTCAAGCTTGACGGGCGCGCCGCGTTGATGATGCCACGCGTGCTTGCCGCCGCTCGCAAGGGCGATGACGCCTTGCTGCGTGTCCTCGGCGACGAACACGAGCGCGAAGGGTTCCGGCTCGTCGGCGCCGATGAGGTGCTCGCCGCGTTGCTCGCGCCCTCTGGCGCATTCGGCGCAGTGTCGCCGGACGCGGATCAGCGCGCCGATATCGCCAAGGGCGCCGACGTCGCTGCGGCGCTCGGCTCATGGGACGTGGGGCAGGGGTGCGTGGTGTGCGACGGTCTCGTCCTCGCGCTTGAGGCGCAGGAAGGCACTGATGCAATGCTTGCACGCGTGGCGGAGTTGCCTGTCGAAATTCGCGGCGTCGATGGCGCTCGTCGGGGCGTGCTCGTGAAGCGCCCGAAGCCTATCCAGGATCGGCGCATCGACCTGCCCACGATCGGTCTGCCCACCGTGGAGGCAGTCGCAAGAGCAGGGCTCGCCGGCATCGCGGTGGAAGCGGGCGGGGCGCTCGTCATGCAGCGCGAAGCGTTGATCCGTCGCGCCGACGAGCTTGGTCTCTTCGTTTACGGGTTCACGCCTTGAGCCGTCGCATCTTCATCGTCGCGGCGGAAGCCTCCGGCGATGCGCTCGGCGCGGATCTCATCGATGCGTTGCGGGCGCGGGCGCCGGACTGCGTACTGGCCGGCGTCGGCGGCGCGGCGATGGCGTCGCGCGGCGTCGAGAGCGCCTTTGACATCCGTAGTCTTGCCGTGCTCGGCCTGATCGATGGATTGAAGGCTTACCCGCGCGTCATTCGCCTTGCCGATGCGGCGGCCGATGCAGCGACTGCGTTCGCGCCGGACACGGTCGTGTTGATCGATTCCTGGGGGTTCACTCTGCGCGTAGCGCAGCGCTTGCGTGCACGACTGCCGGGTGTGAAGCTCGTAAAGTATGTCGGCCCACAGGTTTGGGCGTCACGGCCTGGGCGGGCAAAGACGCTCGCGGCCACCGTCGATCATCTCATCTGCATCCACGACTTCGAAACGCCGTTCTACGCGCCCTACGGACTGGCGTGCACGGTGAGCGGACATCCTGCACTCGGCCGTTACCGAAAAGGCGATGGCGCGGCGTTTCGCGCGCGGCACGCGCTCGGGGACGCGCCAGTGCTTCTTGTACTTCCCGGCAGCCGGGGAAGTGAGCTGCGGCGCACTGGGCCGGTACTCTTCGCCGCCGCAGGTAGCCTGCACGCGCGGATCAAGGATTTGCGGGTTGTGGCGGTCGCGGCGCGCGCCATTGCAGCGGACGTTCGCGCAAGTGCGGCGGCGCAAGGCTATTCAGTGCTCGTCGTCGACGAGGAGGAACACAAGGAAGACGCCTTCGCCGCAGCCACCGTCGCACTCGCGGTGTCGGGCACGGTGACGACGGAAGTGGGGTTGCAAGAGGCGCCGATGGTGGTCGGCTACCGGCTTGGATGGATCACTTGGGCGTTGGCGCGTCTCTTCCTGTACCGCGCGCCGTTCATCACACTGATGAATGTCGCAGCCGGGCGCGAGATCGTACCGGAATTCATCCAGACCCGCTGCACGGCGCACAATCTGGCGCAAGCGGCGGCGCCCCTGATCGAGAGTCCGGTCGCACGCGCGCGGCAGGTCGCTGCGCAGAACGAAGCGCTCGCCTCGATGGGAAGGGGCGGACGCCCCGCGGCGGATATCGCCGCGGAGGCCGTATTGAGTGTCGTCTAGCTGCGCTCGTTGCTAGCGGCGTTGGCCCACCGGCACATAGTCGCGTACGGTCGGGCCCGTATAGATCTGGCGCGGTCGACCAATCTTCTGCGACGGATCGGAGATCATTTCCGACCATTGCGCGATCCATCCGACCGTGCGGGCGACGGCGAAGAGCACCGTGAACATAGACACCGGGAATCCCATCGCCTTCAACGTGATGCCTGAATAGAAGTCGATATTCGGATAGAGCTTGCGCTTCACGAAGTACTCGTCGTTGAGCGCGATCTTCTCAAGCTCCATCGCGACCTTCAGCATCGGGTCGTCCTCCGCGCCGACCTCCTTGAGCACGGCGTGACAGAGCTTCTGCATCACCTTCGCGCGCGGATCGTAGTTCTTGTAGACGCGGTGACCGAAGCCCATGAGGCGCACGTCGTCGTTGGGGTCCTTTACGCGCTTCACGAAGTCCGGAATGTTGGACACATCGCCGATGTCGTAGAGCATTTTCAAGGCAGCCTCGTTGGCGCCGCCGTGGCTTGGCCCCCAAAGGCACGCAATTCCGGAAGCGATACACGCAAAGGGGTTCGCGCCCGAAGAGCCCGCGAGTCGCACCGTCGAGGTCGAGGCGTTCTGTTCGTGGTCGGCGTGCAGGATGAAGAAGACGTCCATCGCCTTCGCAAGCACGGGGTTCACCGTGTAGTCCTCCGCCGGCACCGCAAAGCACATGCGCAGGAAATTCGACGGATAGTCGAGTTCGTTGCGGGGGCTCACGAAGGGTTGGCCGGAAGTGTACTTGAACGCGCGCGCCGCGATGGTCGGCATCTTCGCGATCAGGCGGTGGCTGGAGATTTCACGCTCGCGCGCGTCATCGACGTTGAGGCTGTCGTGATAGAAGGCCGAAAGCGCGCCGACCGCGCCGGTCATCACCGCCATCGGGTGCGCATCGCGGCGGAAGCCTTCGAAGAACCGGTCGAACTGTGCGTGCAACATCGTGTGATAGGTGATGTCGCGCGTGAATTTCTTGAGCTGATCTGGCGTGGGCAGTTCGCCATTGAGCAGCAGATAGCAGACCTCGATGAAGCTCGATTTCTCGGCGAGCTGGTCGATGGGATAGCCGCGATAGAGCAGTACGCCCTCATCGCCATCGATGTAGGTGATCTGGCTTTCGCAGCTCGCCGTCGAGGTGAAGCCCGGATCGTAGGTGAAGGCGCCGGTTTCCGCGTAGAACTTCCGGATGTCGATCACATCCGGGCCGACCGAACCACCGTACACCGGCACGTCCAGGGACTTGCCGTTCAGTTCGATTTTCGCCGACCCCTTGGGCTGCACCTTGTTCTGCATGACCCGCTTCCTCTCGTGTCTCGTGCGGCGGAACGCGCCGCGTCATATTCCATCCGCGATCCGGCCTAACGATTCGTCACGACCGAGCAGCGACAGTGTCTGGCCGAGATCCGGCGCGGGTGCGCCACCCGTCAGAACAGCGCGAAGCCCGGGCCCGATCTGACCCATGCCGACGCTTTCGGCGGCGGCGAAGTCCTTGAGCGCCTGCGCCAGCGTCGCCTCCTCCCAGGCGGTCGCGGCTTCCAGACGGGGCAGAAGCCGACCTAGCCGTTCCGCCACGCCGTCCTTCATCGCCTTTTGCGCTGCAGCGTCAAGCGCCACGGGCCGTTTCCGGATGAGGAAAAAGGCCTGATCCGCCAGTTCCACCACGGTCTTGGCCCTTGTCTTGAGGACAGGAATGGCGGCCCGCACGCGGGCCTCCGCTACGTCATCCACGACCCAGTCACGCTGCGCCGCGATATGTTCCAGAACCAGCCGGGCGAGACGCGCATCGTCGGCGCTCTTCATGTAGTGCGCGTTGACGAAGTCGAGCTTGGCGAAATCGAGTCGCGCCGGTCCACGGCCCACATTGGCGAGATCGAACACCGCAGCCGCCTCGTCGAGCGTCATGAGTTCCTGGTCGCCATGGCTCCAGCCGAGGCGCATGAGATAGTTGCACAGGCCCTCGGGCAGATAGCCCATCTCGCGATACGCCTGCACGGCCAGCGCACCGTGACGCTTCGACAGTTTGGCGCCGTCGTCGCCATGGATCATCGGAATGTGCGCGTAGCGCGGCGGCTCCCAGCCCATTGCGCGAAAGATCGGAATCTGGCGCGCGGCGTTGGTGAGGTGGTCGTCGCCACGAATGGCATGGGTCACGCCCATGTCGTGGTCGTCGCAGACCACCGCGTGCATGTAGGTCGGCACGCCATCGGCGCGTACGAGCACGAGATCGTCGATATCGCGCGCCTTCACGCGTACGGGGCCCTGAACCAGATCCTCGTTGAGGATTTCGCCCTCGTCCGGTGCGCGCAGCCGGACGACGTGGGGACGGTCACTGGGCGCTGTTCCGCCATCGCGCCATCGCGACCGGAATGCGCGGCCCTCTGCCTGGGATCGCGCACGCTCGGCGTCCGCTTCCTCGGTCGTGAGATAGCAGCGAAACGCAGTGCCGCGGCCGATCATTTGCTCGGCGACTTCGCGATGCCTCGCGGCGCGGGCGAACTGGAAAACGGGATCGGCGTCCGCCCTCAGGCCAAGCCAGTCGAGACCGTCGATGATGGCGTCGATCGCTTCCTGCGTGGAGCGCGCGCGATCGGTGTCCTCGATGCGCAGCAGGTACGTCCCGCCGTGTCGACGCGCAAAGAGCCAGTTGAATAGCGCCGTCCGCGCGCCTCCGATATGAAGGAACCCGGTGGGGGATGGGGCGAAGCGCGTGACGACGCTCATCGGCGGGGAGGACCTTTCCAGCAGGAAGCCGGCGCGTTCGCGCCGCGCGCCCCCTAAAGCGCGCCTCGGCGATGTGATCAAGGCAGGCGCAAGGGGCATGCTGGCGCGGCAGCATGACCGGTGGGCCCTTTGGCCGCCTGTAGCGGTCATTCTGGGCGCTGCAGCGTGGATGACCGCCCCCACGGATCCCAATCCCTGGATTGCACCCGTGGGCATGATTGTCGCGACGGCGACGGCGTTCGCCCTCGCTGCAGCACCGGTCACGGGGCGGGGTCGCCTGCGCATGGCTGCGGCGGGCGCGATGCTGATGGTCGCCGCCTTTGCGTCGGGCGCGCTCGCGGCGCAGATACGTACGGCGACGGTGGCGTCGCCGCGTGTCGCCGAAAACACGGGTGCGGTGCGTCTGACCGGCTGGGTGCTCGATGCGGAGCCGGGCGCCACGCGGCCGCGCATGAAACTCCTCGTGGACGACATCGCCTCGGAAATGGAGACGCCGCGCTTCGTGCGGCTTTCCTCGTCGTCGGTGATTTCGCCGGGACGTGCAGTGAGTTGCCTCGTGCTCTTGCGTCCGCCCGAAGGCCCGATGGCCCCGCGCAGTTTCGACTCCGCGCGGCGCTTTTACTTCCAGAAGATCGGTGCGACCGGCATCGTCCTCGGGCGGTGCCGTCCAACGAACGCACCCCCGCCATCGGCATGGACGGACCGGATCATGGTCTGGACAGCCGCGGTGCGTCGCGACCTGACCGAGAGCATCGTCGCGATGGCTCCCCACGAAGGCGGCGCCATCGCCGCCGCGCTGGTCACAGGCGATCGCAGCTTCATGAGCAAGGCCACGGGCGACGCTTTCTGGGGATCGGGTCTCGGACATCTCCTGTCCGTATCCGGGCTTCACATGGCGCTGATCGCAGGCGGAATCTATGCCGGCCTTCACTTCCTGCTCGCGCTCATTGCGCCGTTGGCGCTGCGGTATCCCATCCGCAAATGGGCGGCGGCGACGGCTTTGATCGGCGGCGGCCTGTATCTCGTCGTGTCAGGCGCCAGCGTGCCGGCGCAACGTGCTTTCGTGATGACGGCGCTCGCCCTCGGCGCAATCCTTATCGACCGTCCGGCATTCAGTCTGCGCGCGCTTGGAGTGGCTGCTGTGATCGTCGTCGCGATCGCGCCGGAATCGGTCGTGGACGCGGGGTTCCAGATGTCCTTCGCGGCGACGGCAGCACTGATTGCAGCGTTCGAGCGTGGGCCGGACCATGCGCCGGCGCCGGTTGCGCCCGGGCTTCTGCTTGGAGGGCTGGATTCATCGTGGCGCGTCCTGTCGGGCATGCTGGTGGCCAGCCTCGTGGCCGGGCTCGCAACGGACGTCTTTGCCGTCTACCACTTCCAGCGTGTGGCGGTTTACGGCCTCGCGTCGAACATGGCGTCGACGCCTCTCATCAGCTTCGTCATTGCGCCTGCGGCCGTGATCGCCGCCGTTCTCGCTCCTTTCGGGCTTGCGGACGTTCCGCTCGCTGTCATGGCAGGGGGGCTCGACATGGTGGCGGCGATTGGGGGCGTCTTTGCGGATCGCCCTGAGGCGCTGCGGCCGTTGCCTGTGGCGCCGCTGTCGGCGTTTCTTCTCGCCATAGCCGCGCTGGCGTGGGCATGCCTTTGGCGCGGGGCGATCCGCTGGGGCGCCGCAGCGATGTTTGCTGCGGCAGCGCTGCTCTACGCCACCACACCGAAGCCGGTGCTCTGGGCGGACGGCGATTTCCGCGCCATTGTTGCCGCGACGCCGGACGGGTGGGTGGCGCTTGCAGACCCGAGACGCGGCGCATTTGCGCGGGGGCGTCTCGCCGGCCTTGCGGGCGTCTCCGCGCTGCAGTCGGAACGGCTGCCGTCGCCCGACGCCTGCGACCCTGACATCTGCTCATGGACTACGCCGCACGACAGGGCCGTCTATCGCGTCCGCAACGAGCGTGGCGTCGAGAAAGCTTGTGCGCCCGGGGCGATCGTGCTCAGCGATGCGCCGCTCCCGAGAGACTTCGCACGACGCTGCGGAGCCGCGTTCGCAGTCGATCCAGCGAATCTTGCTGAGAATGGCGGCCTGTCCGTGGCCGAGAGCCGCGACGGCATCAGCATTCGGCGCGCGCGCGACCACGCCGGTCACAGGCCCTGGTCCGGAAAACTCAGGCGTAGCGGCGAATGAGCGCGACGAGCTTGCCCTGGATCTGCACCCGGTCCGGTCCGAAGATGCGCGTCTCGTAACGCGGGTTCGCTGCTTCGAGCGCAACCGAATTGCCCTTGCGCCGCAGCCGCTTCAGCGTCGCCTCCTCGCCATCGACGAGAGCGACGATGATGTCGCCGGTGTTGGCGGTGTCGCACCGACGCAGCACGACGACATCACCTTCGAGGATGCCCGCGTTGATCATGGAATCGCCCTTTACCTCGAGGGCAAAGTGTTCGGCGTTCGCCGCGAGATCGCCCGGCGCGGTGATGCGGCCGATTTCGGTCTCTATGGCCTCTTTGGGTACGCCCGCCGCGATCTTGCCGAGGATCGGAATTTCATAGCCGCCATCGAGTTCGCGATCGGCCTCACGCACAGGCTCCCCGCCGACCAGCGCGGGTTTGAAGGAGGCGCGACCGCGCGGCGGCGCAGCAGGGGTCGCGGAATCAGGAAGCTTCAGCACTTCCAGCGCACGGGCCCGATGCGCCAGGCGCCGGAGAAACCCGCGTTCCTCCAGCGCCGTGATCAGGCGGTGGATGCCCGACTTTGACGCCAGATCGAGCGCTTCCTTCATCTCGTCGAAGGAGGGGGAGACGCCCGTCTCCTTGATCTTCTGGTGGATGAAAAGGAGCAGTTCTTTCTGCTTCGCCGTGAGCATGACTAGCCTTCCGGATCGCTAGCCCGGGCCGGTTGGCGCGGGAACAAAAGGTCAACGCCGGATGTTCTATGTCCGTTCCCGACTCGGGTCAAGTTGAGCGGGATCAGCCTTGTGCGCCAAGGAGTCTGCGTGTGGCGGCAGCCACGTCGCGTTCGCGCATCAACGACTCGCCCACGAGAAACGCCGCCGCGCCTGCGCGCGTCAGCCGCTCAATGTCCGGACGCCCTGAAATCCCGGATTCAGCCACGAGGAGCCTGTCCGCCGGCAGGAGCGAGCCAAGTTCCTCGGTCGTTTCCAGCCGCGTAACGAAGGTGCGCAGATCCCGGTTGTTGACGCCGATGAGCCGCGCCGGAAGGCGCAGCGCCCGGTGGACTTCTGCGGCGTCATGGCACTCTACGAGCGCGTCCATTCCGTAATCGAGGGCCGCGGCCACAAGGTCGCCGGCCAGTGCGTCGTCCACCGCAGCCATGATGACGAGGATCGCATCGGCGCCTAGCGCACGGCTTTCGGCGATCTGCCAGGGATCGATCATGAAGTCCTTGCGCAGCGCAGGCAGCGCACATGCGCTGCGCGCGGCCGGAAGATAGGCGTCGTCTCCCTGGAAGCTCGGCCCATCGGTGAGGACCGACAAGCAGCTTGCGCCGCCTTCCGCATAGGCCTTTGCGAGCGCCGGCGGGTCGAAGTCCTCGCGTATGAGCCCGCGCGACGGGCTCGCCTTCTTGATTTCGGCAATCAACGCGGGTCGCCCCGATGCGCGCGTGCGCACGAGCGCGTCGGCGAACCCGCGCGGAGGCGGCTGCTCGCGGGTTTCGGCGTCGATGGCCGCCAGGGTGCGCGCCGCCCGACGCGCGGCGACCTCCTCCCGCTTGTAGGCAATGATCCGCTGCAGCGTATCCGTCATGGCGCATCCGCCGTCAGCGCGCGGAGCGCGTCGAGAGCGGCGAGTGCGCGGCCATCATGTAGCGCGCGCTGCGCCGTCGCGGCGCCCTCGCGCATGTCGGCGACTCGGCTTGCGGTTACCAACGCCGCGGCGGCATTGAACAAGACGAAGGCTTCATAGCCGGAGCCGCTCAGTTTTCCCTGTAGCAGTCGCTCGAGCTGGGCTGCGTTCTCGCCGGCATCGCCTCCACGGACGCCTGCATTCGGCGAGGGCATGAGGCCCGCCTCTGCAGGATCGAGATGGAAGCTCCGCACGTCGCCTTCGACGGCCTCCGCGACCAGCGCGGGTCCTTCGCAGGACAACTCGTCGAGGCCGCCCGCGCCGTGCACCACGATTGCTCGCCGTGCACCAAGCATGGCGAGAGCTTCCGCCACCGGACGGACCGCATCGGCGCTGTAGACGCCGACGAGTTGGCGGTCGACGCGCGCGGGATTTGAGAGCGGACCGAGCAGGTTGAAGATCGTGCGGCGACCGAGCGCGCGCCGCGCGGCGGCGACGTGGCGCATGGCGGGGTGGTGGTTCTGCGCAAACAGAAACGCGATACGCGCCTCGTCGAGGCAGCGCTCCAGCGTAGCGACGTCGCCGGTGAGTTTCACCCCCAGCGCCTCCAGCACATCCGCCGCCCCGGACTTCGAGGACATTGCGCGATTGCCGTGCTTGGCGACGGTCACGCCGCATCCTGCGACGACGAACGCGACCGCCGTGGAGATGTTGAGCGTGTGCGCGCCGTCGCCACCTGTCCCGCACACATCGATCGTGTCCGCTGGCGCGCGAACGGGGATCATGCGCGTCCGAAGAGCCCGGGCGCCGGCGGCGAGTGCAACCGGATCGGTCATTTGCGGAATGGTGTGCAGCAGAAACGACATGACTTCCGCGTCGTTCGCTGCGCCGTCCATGATGGCGGCAAACCCCGATTCAAGATCGTCGACCGAGAGCGCACTCATTTCAGTACGCCCGCCGCCACGAGAAAGTTGCGGAGCATTGCGTGACCATGCTCGGACGCAATCGACTCTGGATGAAACTGCACGCCGAATATGGGGCGCGTCCGGTGGCTCAGTCCCATTACCTCGCCGTCCGCCGTTTCGGCGTCGATCTGCAAGGCATCGGGAAACGTCTCTCTCGCCACGGCGAGGCTGTGATAGCGTGTGCCCCGGAATTGCTCCGGCAAACCGGCGAAGAGACCGCGATTTTCGCACCGGATAGGCGAGATCTTGCCGTGCATGATTGCGCCGGCGCGCACCACGTCGCCACCGAACGCCTGACCGATCGCCTGGTGACCGAGGCAGACGCCGAGGATCGGCATGTGTTCCGGTGCAGCGGCGATCAGATCCAGGCAGATGCCTGCCTCATTCGGCGAACAGGGGCCGGGAGAGAGAATGATGGCGTCGGGTTTCAGAGCGAGCGCTGCATCGACGGAAATCTTGTCGTTGCGATGGACTTCAACTTCTGCGCCCAGCTCCTCGATATAGTGCACGAGATTGTAGGTGAAGCTGTCGTAGTTATCGATCATCAGGATCATGGCGGCGGGACCTTGAAAGAGGGGAGGCATTTGCGCTTCAGGTGAATCGCCACGCCTCTGCCGCCGCGCGGAACAGTGCGCGCGCCTTGTGGACGGTTTCTTCCCACTCCAGCTGCGGATCGCTGTCCAGCACGACGCCGCCGCCAGCCTGCACATGGAGCATGCCGTCTTTCACCACGCCGGTGCGAAGCGCGATGCAGGTGTCGAGATCGCCGGACGCCGAAATGTAGCCGACGCCGCCGCCGTACACGCCGCGGCGATGCATCTCGACCTCGTCGATGATTTCCATGGCGCGCACCTTCGGCGCCCCCGAGACGGTGCCCGCCGGGTGGCCGGCGAAGAGTGCATCAAGCGCATCGACGTCCGGGCGCAGTTTTCCTTCGACATTGGAGACGATGTGCATGACGTGGCTATAGCGTTCGACGTGAAATTGCTGCGTGACGCGCACACCGCCGTCGCGGTTGGACTGACGCTTCGTGACCGCTACGCGCCCCACGTCGTTTCGCCCGAGATCCAGCAGCATCAGGTGTTCGGAACGCTCCTTCGGATCCGCCAGGAGTTCCTCTTCGAGGGCGGCGTCTTCCGCAGGCGTCTTGCCGCGCGGGCGCGTGCCGGCGATCGGGCGGATGGTGACGACGCCGTCGCGCACCCGCACAAGGATCTCCGGCGAGGATCCGACCAGCGCAAATCCCTTGAAGTTCAGATAGAATAAGAATGGAGAGGGGTTGATGCGGCGGAGAGCGCGATAGAGCGCGAGCGGCGATTCCGGAAGCGGGGCGGAAAACCGTTGGCTCGGGACGACCTGAAAGATGTCTCCCGCCTGCGCATACGCGCGGCAACGCTCGACAATGGCGCGATAGGCTTCTGGCGTGGTGTTCGAGACAGGCTCAGGCGGCGTACGCGGCGCCTCGCCTACGGGGCGCGTGACCGCAAGGTGTGTCTCAAGGGTCTCCACGGCGCGTGCGAGCCGTTCGGTCGCGCTTGCATAGGCGTCGCCTGCGTCGCCCGGACGCGCGACGGTGACGAAAATAATCTCGCTCGCCACATTGTCGAAGACAGCCACGATGGTGGGGCGCACCATAAGCGCTTCCGGAAGATCGAGAGGATCCGGTGCGGCGCCCGGCAGCTTCTCGACGTACCGGACCATGTCGTAGCTCAGATAGCCGAACAGACCGGCGGAAGGCGGCGGCAGATGCGCCGGAATGTCGGCCGCGCTTTCCGCCACGATCTTGCGGAATGCCTCGAGTGGCGCTTCGTCCATCGACCGGAAGTCGGAATCCGCAAATCCACCGTCACTGCGTTCTGCACGCCCGTCGCGAATTTGGAAGACGAGGTCCGGCGCGAGACCGATGATGGAATAACGGCCGCGCCAGTCGCCGCCCTGAACGGATTCAAGCAGGAACACGCCAGGCGCATCGGCGCCGAGCTTCAGTAATGCAGAAACCGGTGTTTCCAGATCGCTGACGCGGCGCGTCCAGACCAGTTGCGCGCGGCCCGAGGCAAGCCCGGCAACGACGTCGTCGCGTGCGGGCTCATACGCAATCACCGCCCGTCATCCCCGTCTTCGGAACTCGACTTGCCGACGATGCGATCGATCAGTGGCTGGTTGAGACGCACGCGCGCTTCCTGACGCGCCACGCTCTGCACGGTCGCCACGAGGTCGTCCATTAGCATCGGCGACATCGCCTGACGCGCCGCATCCAGCATTTGCGGATCGCCTGCCGGATCGGGACGCTCGACCTTCTCGACGAGTGCAACGAACAGAACCGACCCCCCGGGGCCGCCGGCGCCGCTGACGACCTCTCCTTCGCGCGCGCCGAACACTGCGGCCATCAGCTGCGGAGACGGACCGCCTTGGGCCGCCATGCGGCGATCGATAGTCTGCGACGTTGTCACGACCTGGACGCGCTGCGCACGTGCTGCGGCGGCAAGAGTCTGGCCCCCGCTGACCGCCGTGCGAATATCCTCGACGACCTTGCGCATGCCGTCTGCGATCTTTTGCATGCGCCACGCGACGACGACGCGATCACGCACCTGGGCGAGGGGCGGGGGGCCGGCAGGGCGCACGGTGTCGATGCGGACCAGATACGAGCCGCCTGATGGCGTGGACGTCCAATCCGTGGGGTCGCCTTCCGCCGCCGCAAATGCGGCTTGCACGAGTTCCGCTGCATCCAGCACGGCGGCTTCCGGCTGGCCGCTCATCGTCAGACCGCGAGCGTCGATCAGAGGGATGCTGGTGACGACAAGGCCGGCCTGGTTCGCGGCATCCTCAAGGGCGCCGCCGGAGGCGCGAATCTCGTCGAACTTTTCGACGGCGTCGTTGAGCAGCGTCTGCGCCTCATCGTGCGCGAGTTCGGCGCGAAGCGTCGGGCGAAGTTCATCAATGGACGGCGAACTCCCGGCGACCACCTCTCCGACGCGAGCGATGGACCATGTGACGCCCTCGATGGGCGCGGTCACCTGTCCGGACGTCGAGGAGAACACCGCTTCGCCGATGCGCGCATTCGGCGCCTCGTTGCGCGCCTTCTGTGCGAAGACGACGGATTGCATGTTGAGAGAACGCGCAATGGCGTCGGGATCCTCGCCCGCTGCGAGGCGACGACCTGCGGTTTCGGCGGCGGCGCGGTCGGTGGCGCCGCTCAGAAGGACATAGCTGCGCCGCTCGGGGGTGACGAGTTGCGCCTTCCGGAACTCGAACAGATCGTTGATCTTCGCCTCTGGAACATCCACGCGCGCTGCGAAATCGGCCGGCTCCGCGCGCACGACCGTGAAGGCGCGATACTCAGGCAACGCGAACGCGCTCGCCTGTGACTTGAAGAAAGTCTCGATTTCTTCGTCAGTCGGGGTCGGCGGGGCCGGCACGCGGTCAGGTGTGACTGCGGCGATGGAGATCGTGCGGCGCTCGAGCTGGAACGCCATTTCGATGCGGCCGAAGCTTGTCGGCGCCCGCACGCCTGCAACAAGCGCGCGCCCGAGCTGCTCGCGGGCCATGCCGGCGCGGAGATCCTGTTCGTAGGCGCCGCGGGTGAAACCGTTTCTTGCGAGAAGCATCTGGTAGGTGGCGTTGTCGAATGCGCCGGTCACCGGGTTGTGGAACGCCTGCGTCCCGTGCAGCTCCTTGATCAACATCGTGTCCGAAACACCGACACTCATGTTTTGCGCCAGCCGGTCGAAGGCCTTCTCCGAAACCAGCCGCTCCACGACGCGCATGTGGATGTTGGCGTCCACGAGTTCCTGCTTCGTGACCGGACGTTTGGCCTGCGCGCGGATGCGTTCGAGTTCGTTGTTGAACGAGGCGTTGAACTCCTGCTGCGTGACCGACAGGCCGCGCCCCTTGGCTACCTCGTTGGATTGGATAGGCTTGAAGACGTCGTTGATGCCCCAGATCGCGAAGGCTAGGGCGAGCAGGCCGATAATGGCCATCGCGATCCAACCGCGCGTGACATTCCGCAATTCACTGAGCATGTTCTTGTCCGGTTTCGAGGCGCGAGGACTGTAGTGACCGCCCTCGAGCACCACAACGGGCCTGCCGCATGACGCCGCAGCCGTTCACGCCATGAAGGAAGAAGATGTCCCGACGTCCATTGATCGCCGGCAACTGGAAGATGTTCGGCCGCCGCCGCGACCTCGCCGAGATTTCGGCGCTCAAGGCCTCGCTGGGCGTGCTGCAGGGGGTTGATATCGTAATCTGCCCGCCTTCGACCCTGCTTGCCGCCGCCGCGACAATCGCGGCCCCCGAGATTTTGGTCGGCGGGCAGGACTGCCGGGTCGGTATAGACGGGGCGTTCACCGGGGATATCAGTGCGTCGATGCTGGCCGATGCGGGGGCGAGCTGGTGCATTGTGGGCCACTCCGAGCGCCGTCAGGGCTACGGTGAGACGAGCGTGCTGGTGGCAGGAAAGGCTAAGGCGGCCATGGACGCCGGGCTGATCCCGATCATCTGCGTCGGGGAGACGCTTGAGGAGCGCAAGGCAGGCCAGACCGTCGAGGTGGTCAGCCGGCAGATCCGGGAGTCACTGCCCCCCGGCGCCCCGGCGACCACGGTCATTGCCTATGAGCCTGTCTGGGCAATCGGCACCGGCCTCACGCCGACGCTGGCCGAAATCGCCGAAATCCACGCCGCCGCCCGTCAGGCGCTGCCCGTGGACATGCGTGTTCTCTATGGCGGGTCCGTAAAGCCCGGAAACGCTGCAGAAATTTTCCACGTCGAAGGGGTCGACGGCGCCCTTGTCGGCGGCGCGAGCCTCAAGGCTGCAGACTTCGCCGCCATCATTCTTGCTCACCCTGCGTCCGCGCGTCGCTGACCGGCTGCGGCGGCAGACTTTAAGTTAACCTTTCGCTCAGCTATTGAGCCCGCTTCCCGTGCGACCCATGTGAGGCGTCGACGCCTCCGGAGTACCCGTTTCCATGCAGAATATGCTGCTTGTCGTGCACCTTCTCATTTGTGTGGTCCTGGTCGGGGCGGTGCTGATGCAGCGTTCCGAAGGCGGCGCGCTGGGGATGGGCGGCGGCGGCGGCGGCCTCATTTCTGGCCGCGGCGCCGCAGACATGATGGTCACCATCACGAGCTGGGTCGCCGGCCTGTTCTTCTGCACCAGTATCTTGCTTACGGTTTTGGCCGGCGGTTCGCCCGTGGATCGCTCGGTTACGGACACGCCTGAGCGCCCGGGGATCCAGTTCAACATTCCGTTCCTGAACCAGAAGTCTCCGGATGCCGCCCCTAAGACAACCGGAGCCATCTCCGCGCCGGACCCGGCGCTCGCTGCGCCGGCCGCGACGCTGGTGGACGAGAACGCGCCGGTTGCGCCGCCGCCGGTCGAAGCCGTCACGCGCGCGGGACCTCTGGCTGAAACGCCGCCTGTGGGCGCCGCCAAGGCGGCCCCGGCCAGCACCGGCAGCGGCGCTGCGTCATCGACAGGCGGCGCGGTCGTCGCCGGCCCCATCGGCGCGGCTCCTGTGTCAGGCGGACCATCGGCGGCGACTCCGCCTGTGCGTCCTGCGCAGGGCGCACAAAAGGTCGCGCCCGTGCCTCTGGCGCCTCTGACGCCGTCGCCGCTGCCTGGCGCTGCGTCTTCCGGCGAATCGCCCCAACCTGCAGACCCGGGCTCCTCGCGCGACAGGAACGGCCCGGACGAGTGATCCGGTCGCCTGAGACGTACTTCCGGGGCCGAAGGATCGGCTGAACCATGGCGCGTTACGTGTTCATCACCGGCGGGGTGGTGTCTTCTCTCGGGAAGGGCATCGCCTCCGCCGCCCTCGGCGCGTTGCTGCAGGCGCGCGGCTACAAGGTCCGCCTTCGAAAGCTCGACCCGTATCTCAATGTCGATCCCGGCACGATGTCGCCGTACCAGCACGGCGAAGTGTTCGTCACAGACGATGGCGCGGAGACCGATCTGGACCTCGGCCACTATGAGCGCTTCACCGGCGTTTCCGCCCATCTGAGCGACAATATCACCACCGGCCGCATCTATCAGGAGATCATCGCGAAGGAACGTCGCGGCGATTACCTCGGAGCCACGGTGCAGGTGATCCCGCACGTCACAAACGCGATCAAGGACTTCGTACTTTCGGATCACGGCGGCGCGGACTTCGTGCTCTGCGAAATCGGCGGCACGGTCGGCGACATCGAGGGGCTGCCGTTCTTCGAGGCGATCCGCCAGCTCGGCCAGGAACTCGATCCCGGTCAGGCGGTGTTCATCCACCTGACGCTGTTGCCCTACATTCCTGCCGCCGGCGAAATGAAGACGAAGCCGACCCAGCACTCGGTGAAGGAGCTGCGCTCCATCGGCATCCAGCCGCAGATCATCCTGTGCCGCTGCGATCGTCCCATCCCGGAAGGGGAGAAGCGCAAGATCGCACTGTTCTGCAACGTGCGCGACAGTTCGGTGATCGAGGCGCGCGACCTGCAGTCCATCTACGAAGCGCCCATTGCGTATCATGAGGCGGGGCTCGACACCGAGCTGCTGCGCCATTTCGGCGTCACTGTCGCTCCGTCCCCGGATCTGTCGCGCTGGATGACGATCGCGCAGCGTCTGAAAAATCCGGACGGCGCGGTCTCCATTGCAGTGGTGGGCAAGTATACGGAGCTGAAGGACGCCTACAAATCTCTGATCGAGGCGCTGCAGCATGGCGGCGTCGCGAACAACGTGAAGGTCAATATCCGCTGGATCGAGAGCGAGACGTTCGAGCGCAAGGACGGCGCGCTCGCCGACCTGGAAGACGTGCATGGCATCCTCGTTCCGGGCGGCTTTGGCGAGCGCGGAACGGAAGGCAAGATCGAGGCGGTGCGCTTTGCGCGTGAGCACGACGTCCCGTTCTTCGGTATCTGCTTCGGGATGCAGATGGCGTGTATCGAAGCGGCGCGAAATCAGGCCGGTCTTGAGGGCGCGAGTTCCACAGAATTCGGCCCGGCGAAGCACCCTGTCGTGGGCTTGATGACCGAATGGCTCAAAGGCAACGAACTGGAGCGCCGGCGCGCCAACGGGGACCTCGGCGGCACCATGCGGCTCGGCGCCTATGACGCCGTACTGAATGAAGGGTCCCGTGTCGCAGCGATATACGGCGGCCAGGCGATCTCGGAGCGGCATCGCCACCGCTACGAGGTGAACGCCGATTATCGTGAGACCCTGGAGAAGTCGGGCCTTATCTTTTCCGGCATGAGTCCGGACGGGGTATTGCCCGAGATCGTGGAACGACCGGATCATCCCTGGTTCATCGGCGTCCAATACCACCCCGAACTGAAGAGCCGGCCATTCGAGCCGCACCCGCTTTTTGCAGACTTCATCCGCGCCGCGGTGGTGCAAAGTCGTCTTGTCTAGGCCGGGTCTGCATCCAGAGCGGGCGCTTGTTGCATCCTGACCGTGAAGACACCCGGATCGCCGGGTGAAAATCCATGCGTCAGGAGCCCAACATGTTCTCGTCCGCCAGACTTGCCGCCTTCGCCTTTGCGGCGGTTGCCGTGTTCAGCGGGGTCGCCAGCGCAGAGACCCGACGCGTCGACAACGTTACGACGATTTCATCGGTCGAGGCGGCGGGGCGGTATCGGGTGGAGGTCGTCGCGGGCGACAGGGCTGGCGCCACATTGACGGGGCCTTCGCAGGACATCGCGCGCGTGGGCGTACGGTATCGCGATGGTGTGTTGCGGCTCTGGGAAAAGTGCACGCTTGTCTGTGGGCGCCGGGAACTCGACGTCGTGGTGCGCATCGTCGCGCCACAGTTGGGGTCAATCGAACTGGCCAAAGGCATTGAAGCAACGGCTACGGGCGTGTCCGCGCAGACTTTGACATTGGATGTCGCGATGGGTGCTACGCTGTCCGCGAGCGGCGTTTGCGAAACGTTGCGCGCGGACGTGGCGATGGGCGGCGTGCTTTCCGCGAAAGACCTTTCGTGCGAGCGCGTCGTTGTTGACGCCGCCATGGGCGGAACTGCCGAGGTTCGAGCGCGGTCCGAAGCGAACGCTGACGCGGCGATGGGCGGGGTCGTGACGATCCATGGCAATCCGCCGCGACTGAGCTCCGGCGCCTCGATGGGAGGCGTCATCAACCTCGCGGAACCGGACGCAAGCTAGGCGGCGGGGTAGGCGTGCGCCTGTGCGATGCGCCACTGATCGTCGCGGTGGACCAGCGTGAACGTCACGAGCGTTGCGTTGACGGCGCCAGGCCGCGACGGATCGTTCACGATCTCCAGTCGCACGACCGCCACGATCGCATCGTCTGTGATCGCGCGCGCGCCCTCAAGTCGCGCCGTCATCCGCACGCCTGACGCAAGGCCGGCGCGATTCTTCTTGTGCACATCGACAATCTGCGTACGCCCGCGCCAGAATTCGCCGGCGGTGTTCACATGCCGCGCATCCGCTGCGTAAAGCGCGCCGAAACCGTTCCAGTCGCTGTTGCTCCATGCGTCCGCATAGCGAAGCATCGTAATGCGAGCGCTTTCCATCACGACAGTACGTTCAATGATCGGCGCCGGCGCGCTCGGCGCTGTGGCGCAGGCGGACGCTGCAAGAGAGGCCATGGCCGCAGCCGCGGCGAAGAGGGATCGGTGCATGGTTGCTCCCTTTATCGAAGGCCTAGCAAGCTGCAGGCGATCGCGCGAGGAGGCGTTGCAGCCTCAATCGCCAAATCCCCGCGCGGGAGATGGCGGCGCCGCAAACGCCGCTAGCAACATCTTCATGGCTCGTCGAGCGTAAGCCGCCACTTCCGCTTCACCAGGATGCGGCGCGATGCCGAGCAGGACGCCATGGTGAAGATTGCCCCGCAGCAGTCCGATGAAGGCCTCTGCAAACGCTTCACGATCGGAAACGTGCGCGACGTTCTTGGCATGAAGCGCATCGACGACGCGATCGAGCATCTTCGTCGCCGCCTGGCAGGTGAACTCGTCGAAGACGCGCGCGACGTCCGGCATCCGCCGCGCCTCACTGACAACGATGCGATAGGCCTCGATGGATTCCGCCTGCATCATCTTGCCGAGACACCCGACGGCGTAGTTCTCCAGCGCTTGCACCGGATCGTGGTCCACTTCTTCGGTCAGGATATCGAGATCGACTGACGCCTTCTGGGATCCCCATGCGAGCAGGGCGTAGAAGAGACCCTCCTTGCTGTCGAAGCGGGCGTAGAGCGTTTCCTTGGAAACCTTCGCTGCGGTGGCGATTTCGAGCATGGTCGCGCCGTGCAACCCCTTCTCTTCGAAGACGTCGAAGGCCGCCGAGAGAATTGCTTCGTTGCGAGGGTCGGCGAGGGGGGTGAGCCAGAGCGGACGGGCGGTGTCGCAAACGGTCATGGCAATCGCGCTCCCATGCGTACCGGGCGGTACGGCCGGACCTTCTGTACTATCGGGTACGCCCTAACGTCAAGACTACCGCGTGGGCGCGCCTTCTGGTTCAGTCGGCGCTGTGGGAGGTCGCCATGGTCGAAGCGCGTGAACTGCTGGTCGACAAGGGAGCGCTGCGGCTTGCGCGCTTCGCGAGCACTGAGACGGCGCTGGGCGATGGCGAGGCGCTGCTCCGGCTCGATCGCTTCGCCCTGACGTCCAACAATGTCACCTATGCGGCCATAGGCGAGCAGTTCGGGTACTGGAAATTTTTCCCGACGGCCCCGCCGAACGGCCGGGTGCCGGTGTGGGGGTTTGCAGACATTGCCGAGTCAAGGGCGCCCGAACTGGCGGTCGGCGAACGAATCTGGGGCTATTTCCCCATCGGTTCTCATCTGGTGGTCACGCCGACGAAGGTGTCCGCCCGGGGCTTCGTGGACGGTGCGGCGCATCGCGCGGGATTGCCGCCGGTCTACAACCAGTACGAACGCGTCGCGGCAGACCCGGCCTACAAGCCGGAATACGAAGGCCACATCGCCCTTTTTCGCCCCTTGTTCGTCACCGGCTTTCTGATCGACGACTATCTTGCGGAAAGCGACTTCTTCGGCGCGCAGCGGGTGATGTTGTCGAGTGCGTCGTCGAAGACCGCGCTCGGGCTCGCAAAATGCCTGAAGGACCGAGGCGGCGTGGAAGTCGTCGGGCTCACGTCCGCGCGCAACGCCGACTTTGTAAGGAAGACAGGCTACTACGACCGCGTGGTCACCTATGACCGCCTGGGCGATTTACCGAGCGATGCGCCGACCGCTCTGGTGGACATGGCCGGCGACGCGCCTCTCATCAACGCCCTTTCGGATCGCCTTGGAGACGCCTTCGTCCACAACTGCATGGTCGGCGGGACGCACTGGGAAGCGCGCGCCGCCGAGACCAAGGGGCCGCCGCGCGCGCTCTTCTTCGCGCCGGACCGCATCGTCAAACGCAACAAGGACTGGGGGGCTGAAGGCTTCGCGTCGCGCTACGCCGCCGCCTGGGGCGCGTTCCTCGGATCGACGGGGGGCTGGCTGAAGGTCTTGGAGAAGAGGGGGGAGGGGCCGGTCCGCGACGCCTGGCTAGCGCTGCTCGACGGCGACGCCCGCCCCGAAGAGGGCTTCATCCTGCGGGTCTGACGGTCGCAGGGTGGTTGCGTTCGCGGGCGTCCTGCCCCATAAGCCCGTCCTTCCCGCGCGGGCCCTCGCCTGACGCGCACTGGAGCTTTCCGGCCATGGCCGTTCCGAAACGAAAAACTTCGCCCTCCCGCCGTGGCATGCGCCGCGCCCACCATGCGCTCGGCAAGAACGCCTATGTGGAAGACGACAAGGGCGAACTGCACCGTCCGCACCATATCAACCTGAAGACCGGCACGTACCGGGGCAAGCAGGTGCTGAAGGCCAAAGACGAGGAGTAGTCCTCGTCGCGGACGCGAATTTGAGGCCCCGTCAGGCGACTGGCGGGGTCTTTTGCGTTTGTGCATTCGCCGGTTGCGAGACGCCGCATTGCTCCGCGGGCGCGGCGCGGGATAGACCCTGTTCAAACCCCGAACCCTCATTGCAAAGGCGCCCATCATGACCGGCATCGCCGAAATCATTGGCCGTGAGATTCTCGACAGTCGCGGCAACCCCACCGTCGAAGTCGATGTCGTCCTTGAAGACGGCTCCATGGGCCGCGCGGCAGTGCCGTCCGGCGCCTCCACGGGCGCCCACGAAGCGGTGGAGAAGCGCGACGGTGAGCCGGATCGCTATCTCGGCAAGGGCGTCCGCGACGCCGTGGAAGCGGTGAACGGCGAGATCTTCAACGCCATCGGCGGCATGGACGCCGAAGACCAGCGCCGCATCGACATGACGCTGATCGAACTCGACAACACGCCGAACAAGGCGCGCCTCGGCGCCAACGCCATTCTCGGCGTGTCCCTCGCGGTGGCGAAGGCTGCGGCCGAAGCCAAGAACTCACCGCTCTACAAATATGTCGGCGGCGTCCAGGCGCGCACGCTGCCCACGCCGATGATGAACATCATCAATGGCGGCGCCCACGCCGACAATCCGATCGACATCCAGGAATTCATGATCATGCCGGTAGGGGCCGACAGCCTCGCCGACGCCGTGCGAACGGGCGCGGAGATCTTCCACACGCTGAAAAAGGAACTGAAAGCCGCCGGTCACAACACCAATGTCGGCGACGAGGGCGGCTTCGCGCCGAACCTGAAAAGCGCAGACGAAGCCATCGGCTTCATCCTCAAGTCGATCGAAAAGGCCGGGTACACGCCGGGCGAAGACGTCGCCATTGCGCTCGACTGCGCGGCGACTGAGTTCTTCAAGAAGGGCGCCTATCATCTTGAGGGCGAGGGCAAGGTGCTCAAGCCGCAGGCATTTGCGCAGTATCTCGCAGACCTCGTCGAGCGCTATCCCATCGTATCCATCGAGGATGGCATGTCGGAGGATGATTTCGAGGGCTGGAAAGCGCTCACCGATCTGATCGGCGGCAAGTGCCAGCTCGTCGGCGACGATCTCTTCGTCACGAACCCCAAGCGCCTCGCCATGGGCATCGAGAAGGGGCTCGCGAACTCCGTGCTCGTGAAGGTCAACCAGATCGGCACGCTGACCGAGACGCTCGAGGCCGTGGAGCTCGCGCACCGCGCAGGCTACTCCGCCGTGATGTCCCACCGCTCGGGCGAAACCGAGGACGCGACCATCGCGGACCTCGCGGTTGCGACAAACTGCGGACAAATCAAGACGGGCTCTCTTGCGCGCTCCGACCGGACGGCGAAATACAATCAGCTGATCCGCATCGAGGAAGAGCTTGACGAGCAGGGCGTCTACGCTGGCTGGGCGACGCTGCGGCGACGGTAGGCCGCATAAGGAGGAGCGCACGATCCGGTCGTTTGCAGCGCTTCTCCTGTTCGCCGCGCCACCGGCGACACCCTGATGTTGTGCCTCGAAATCGCCCAACGCACTGAATCTTGAGGGTCAATTTTCGATAACGATATATTAAGCAGTGCGATTCAGGGTGCCGGCGAATCGGAAAAATTCGCCATGACCTTGACTCGCGCTGCAGTCATCAGACTCGGACTCTCCGCAGTGATTCTCTACCTCGCCGCGCACGGTCTGACCGGTCGTCAGGGACTGGTGAGCTATATGGGGCTGCTTGATCAGGAACGCGTCCTGGAGACGGAGCGCGCTGAACTCGAGGCGACCATCGCGACGCTTTCCGAACGCGCCGCAAGGCTGCGGACCGGTAGCGCCGCGTTCGATCGGGACTATCTGGAAGAACGTGCCCGCACCATCCTCGGGGCGGCCCGCGCCGACGAAGTCGTGATCGACCTTCCGGGCTGAATTGTCCCCCGGACAGGGGTTCCATCAAAAACGCATTCCTGCCCAACGGGCCCGCTTTGGTGGACGGGCGCGCCCCTGCAACCTAATCTCCCTGCAAACAAAGGGAGCTCGCGACACGCATGGCGGAACCGACGCGGACCAAGGGGGCGAAGGTCTCCAAGGACGAACTGCTCCAGTACTATCGCGACATGCTGCTGATCCGCCGTTTCGAGGAGCGGGCCGGCCAACTCTACGGCATGGGTCTGATCGGCGGCTTCTGCCACCTCTATATCGGCCAGGAAGCTGTCGTTGTCGGCATGCAGGCGGCGATGCAGGAAGGCGACCAGGTCATCACCGGCTATCGCGATCACGGCCACATGCTCGCCTGCGGCATGGAAGCGAATGGCGTGATGGCCGAGCTGACGGGGCGTTCCGGCGGCTACAGCCGCGGCAAGGGCGGCTCCATGCACATGTTCAGCCGGGAAAAGAACTTCTTTGGCGGCCATGGCATCGTCGGCGCCCAGGTTTCGCTCGGAACCGGCATCGCCTTCGCCAACAAGTATCGAAAGAACGGTGCGGTGTGCGTCGCCTATTTCGGCGACGGCGCGGCAAATCAGGGCCAAGTCTATGAGAGCTTCAACATGGCGTCGCTGTGGAAGCTCCCGGTCGTCTATATCATCGAGAACAACCAGTACGCGATGGGCACGGCTGTACAGCGTTCTTCGTCGGAAACGCATCTCTACAAGCGCGGCGTGAGTTTCAACATACCGGGCGAGGAAGTGGACGGGATGGATGTCGTCGCCGTGCGCGAAGCCGGCAAGAAGGCGCTTGCACGGGCGCGCAAGGGGGATGGCCCGACGCTCCTGGAAATGAAGACCTACCGCTACCGTGGCCACTCCATGTCCGATCCTGCGAAGTATCGGACGCGCGAGGAAGTGGACGAGGTCCGCACCCAGCGCGATCCCATCGAGCATGTAAAGGCGCTGCTGATCGAGCAGGGGCATGCCGACGAAGAGAGCCTCAAGGAAATCGATCGCGAGATCCGTGTGATCGTTACGGCCTCAGCAGAGTTCGCTCAGGAAAGTCCGGAGCCGGACCCGAGCGAACTGATGACCGACATTCTCGTGGAGGTCTGACAATGGCGCATACACATGATCTTCCGGTGCCGAAGGCCGCGGCGCTCGCCGAAGACGGCGCCGAGGAAATTCTTAGCGTCTGGATCGTCAACAAGCAGGAATTGGCAACCGTCTTTCCGCCGGATCTCTACGGCGAAGACGTCTGGAAGTGGGGCGCGGTCCTCGCGAACGTCGGGCGCTACGTCGCGAACGCCTATGCGAAACAGACCGGCGCGCCGGAGAACGAGGCGCTCGAGGCCATCCGCGTGCACTTCGATGAAGCGCTGCGCGGCGGCGGGGGATGAGCGGTCACCATGGATGCGCTTCCCTATGTCCTCCAGATCGCGTTCTTCGGAGCCGCGGGCACGTCCTTCGTGCTGGCGCACCTGAAGAATCTCGCGGCGCGGGAGAAGACAGGCGAGAGCGGCAATCCGGCGAAGCGCTGGCGCTTCTGGCGCCACCAACATCTGAAGCCGCCCGCCAACGAGGACGCCGACCCGTTGAAGCGGGCATCTTTGTCACAAAGCGCCTGGGGCTTTGTGTTTCTCGTGGCGGGTTTCGCCACGCCTTCGATATTCCGTTTCCTGTTCACCGGGTCCTGACATGAGCCTCCAAATCCTGATGCCCGCACTTTCGCCGACCATGGAAGAGGGCAACCTCGCCAAATGGTTGGTGAAGGAGGGCGACGCGATTGCTCCCGGTCAGGTCATCGCCGAGATCGAGACAGACAAGGCTACGATGGAAGTCGAGGCTGTCGATGAGGGCGTCATTGAAGCGCTGCTGGTGCCGGAGGGCGCGCAGGGCGTGAAAGTGAATACGCCGATCGCGCAACTGAAGAACGGCGAGGCCGGTGCCGCAAGACAACCGGAAAAATCCACGTCTCCTGCCGAAGCCAGGCGCCCGGCAGCGGAAGGTCCTCGGAAGCAGGCGACCCGGCCTGCCGCCACGCCGGCAGCCGATCCGGAGACTCCTGCGGATGCGAAGATGGTCACGATCACCGTGCGCGACGCGCTGCGCGATGCGATGGCCGAGGAAATGCGCCGCGATCCCGACGTGTTCGTGATCGGCGAAGAAGTCGCGCAGTATCAGGGCGCCTACAAGGTCACGCGCGGGCTGCTTGACGAGTTCGGACCTGAGCGCGTGGTCGATACACCAATTACCGAGCATGGATTTGCCGGGCTTGGTGCGGGCGCAGCGATGGCGGGCCTGAAGCCGATCGTGGAGTTCATGACCTTCAACTTCGCGATGCAGGCCATCGACCACATCATCAATTCATCCGCCAAGACGCTCTATATGTCTGGCGGCCAGATCACGAACCCGATCGTGTTCCGAGGACCCAACGGCGCTGCCTCGCGCGTCGCTGCACAACACAGTCAGGATTACTCCAGCTGGTATGCGCACGTTCCGGGCCTCATCGTCATTGCGCCGTATGATGCCGCCGACGCGAAAGGGCTGTTGAAAGCGGCGATCCGCAATCCGAACCCGGTCGTCTTCCTTGAGCACGAAATGCTCTACGGCACAGAGTTCGAAATTCCGGAGGTGGAGGATTGGGTCCTTCCGATCGGAAAGGCGAAAGTCAGGCGCGAGGGGCGGGATGTCACCATCACGGCGCACGCGCGGATGGTCGGCTTCGCATTGAAGGCTGCGGAACAACTGGCTGCCGAGGGAATCGAGGCGGAAGTCATCGACCTGCGCACGCTGCGTCCGCTTGATACGGCGACGATCATCGAAAGCGTGAAGAAGACGAACCGTCTCGTCACCGCAGAAGAAGGTTGGGGCAGGATGGGTGTCGGCGCAGAAGTCTGTGCTTCCGTCGTTGCTGCAGCGTTCGACTGGCTCGATGCACCACCCATGCGCGTGCATCAGGTTGACGCGCCGCTTGCCTATGCCGCCAATCTCGAAAAGCTCGCCATGCCCAACGAGGCGGACATCGTCGCGGCAGCGCGGGCGGTCTGCGCAAGGAGTTGAGCCATGAGCGAGGGGGAAGTCGTCGAAATCCTCGTTGAACAGACGAGCATCCTGCTCGCTGGCGTCGGCGTGTTCTTCACAGTGATTTCGGTCTATCTCGCGGGCCTGAATTATTTCCTCGCTGAGGAGTCCCCGCTGACAAAGACGTTGGCGCTCCTGTTCGCCACCATCGCGCTCGGGATGATCGTCATCATCATGTACGGCGCGCAGGCACAGCATGCCGGCCTGATCGAGCGCCTCATCGAACTGCAGAGCGAGGGCGAACTTACGGCTGCTGGACGCGCGGCCGTCGGCAATTACACGTCCGGCATCCACTATGCGCCGGGCCGCGTGCTCACTATCGACGAGGCGGTGGTCTACATCACATGGGCTTCAGCGGCGCTCGCGTATGTGGGCCTCGTCTACCTGACATACTTCTACAAGTGGCGCGGTCGCGCCAATCTGCGAGACATGCCATGACCGACATCCTGATGCCCGCACTCTCGCCGACAATGGAGGAGGGGGGGCTCGCCAAGTGGCTCGTAAAGCCAGGCGACACGGTGAGTGCGGGACAGGTCATCGCCGAGATCGAGACCGACAAGGCGACGATGGAGGTCGAGGCCGTCGATGAGGGGGTCGTCGAGGCGTTGCTTGTGGAGGCGGGCGCACAGGGTGTGAAGGTGAACACGCCGATTGCACGTCTGAAGAGCGAAAGCGGTCAGGCGCCCGCACGTGCGCCGGAGAAGCCGAAAGTAGCGCCGAACGCGCCGCCGCCAGCACAGCCGCACGTTCAGCCAGCGCCGCCTCCGCGTGATGCGGGTGAACGCATAGCGGCGTCGCCATTGGCCCGCCGGATCGCGTCGCAGTCCGGCATCGATCTTTCGGGGCTGAAGGGCACCGGTCCGAATGGTCGCATCGTAAAGGCGGACGTCGAGGCGGCTATCGGCAAGGCGTCGTCGCAGACCTCCATGCCGCAAAACGGGTCGCGCGCGCTCACCGTCCCGCCGCCGTCCTCGACGCCGAAGACGCTCGAGCAGATGGGCATCGAGCCGGGCAGCTACGACCTCGTGCCGCTCGACATGATGCGCAAGACGATCGCGCGGCGCATGACGGACAGCTTCCGGGACATTCCGCACTTTCCGCTGACCATCGATCTGGAGATCGACAAGCTCCTGAAGGCGCGCGGCGAGATCAATGCGCGCTTTGCCGATCAGGGCGTGAAGATCTCGGTCAACGACATCATCATCAAGGCGTGCGCGCTCTCGCTGATGCGGGTGCCGGAGTCGAACGCGAGCTATTCCCCGGAAGGCATCGCCATGCACCACCACGCGGATGTCGCCGTGGCGGTCGCCATCGACGGTGGTCTGATCACGCCGATCATCCGTCACGCTGAAACCAAGGGCCTCGCCACGATCAGCGCAGAAATGGCCGATCTCGCCCAGCGCGCCCGCGACCGGAAGCTGAAGCCGCACGAATATCAGGGCGGGACCTTCTCGCTCTCCAACCTCGGCATGATGGGCATCAAGAGCTTCGCCTCGATCCTCAACGAGCCGCAGGGCATGATCATGAGCGTTGGCGCGGGCGAGAAGCGCCCCGTGGTGCGCAACGACGCGCTCGCCATAGCAACGGTGATGACGGTGACGCTGACGTGCGATCACCGCGTCGTGGATGGGGCCATCGGCAGCGCCTTCCTGAAGGCGTTCAAGGGCTTCATCGAAGACCCGATGGCGATGCTGCTGTAACGCGGCCTTGATGCTCGACCTCTTCCTCGCCGCCTTCGTGACCTTCTTCGTGGTCATCGACCCGCCGGGCGTTGCGCCGATGTTTGCGTCGTTGACGCAGGACATGACGCGCGACTGGCGGCGCGCGATGGCGTTCAAGAGCGTGTTCATCGCCACGCTCATCCTGATGGGTTTCGCCTTCGGCGGGCAATGGCTGCTGGAGAAGCTGCACGTGTCGCTCGATGCCTTCCGCATCGCCGGCGGAATGCTGCTCTTCCTCATCGCCGTCGACATGCTGTTTGAAAAGCAGACGCAGCGGCGCGAGGAGCGCAATCAGAAGGTCATCGAGGAACGCCGCGCGCATCCCGGCGAACACGACGACATCTCTGTCTTTCCGCTGGCCATCCCGCTGATCGCAGGGCCTGGCGCCATCGCGACGATGATCCTCTACTTCACGCAGAACACCGGCGCGCTGGAGCGCGGCATGATCCTCGCGGGGGCAGGCGCGAACCTTCTGCTGACACTGGGGGCCTTTCTGGCCGCCGGGCCGCTGACCAAACTGATGGGCGCGACGGTCGCCTCCATGATCACGCGCATCTTCGGGATCATTCTCGCGGCGCTGGCCGCGCAGTTCGTCGTCGACGGCATTGTCGGCGCGTTCAATCTTCAACCCGCATCCTAGGGCCACGCCATGAGCCAGTTCGATCTCATCGTCATCGGCTCCGGTCCCGGCGGCTACGTCGCCGCCATCCGCGCCGCACAACTCGGGATGAAGACCGCGATCGTCGAGCGCGCGGAGCTTGGCGGCATTTGCCTCAACTGGGGCTGTATTCCGACCAAGGCGCTGCTGCGCACGGCGGAAGTCTACCGCAACATGCAGCACGCGAAGGATTTCGGACTCGCCGCAGACAATGTGCGCTTCGACGCCAAGGCGGTTGTCGATCGGTCGCGCAAGGTCGCGGGGCGCCTTTCAGGCGGCATCGCGTTCCTGATGAAAAAGCACAAGATCACGGTGATCGCCGGAACGGCGCGACTGGAGAAGGGCGGCGTCGCGCCAAAGGTCGTCGTGAAGGACAAGGACGGCAAGGACACGAGCTACGAGGCCAAGCACGTCATCCTCGCCACCGGCGCGCGCGCGCGCGCGGTCCCGCAGGCCGGGCTTGTGCCGGACGGCAAGCGCATCTGGGCGTATCGCGAGGCGATGACGCCGCCGGAATGGCCGCAGTCGCTGCTCGTTTTCGGATCGGGCGCCATCGGCATCGAATTCGCGAGCTTCTACGCCGCGCTCGGTGTGAAGGTGACGGTCATTGAGATGCTCGACCGGATTCTGCCCGTCGAGGACGAGGAGATTTCCGCCTTTGCGAAGAAGCGCTTCGAGAAGGAAGGCATTGTGATCCGCGTCGCGACGACGGCGAAGGCTCTGAAGGCGACGGCCTCCGGCGTTGAAGCGATCGTCGAAGCCGGCGGCAAGAGCGAGACCCTGACCGCCTCGCACGCGATCGTTGCCGTCGGCATCCAAGCGAATACCGAAAATCTCGGGCTCGAAGCGCTCGGGGTGAAGCTCGACAAGGGCCATGTCGTGATCGACGGTCAGTGCCGCACCAATGTGAAGGGGCTCTACGCCATCGGCGATGTCGCCGGCGCGCCGTGGCTGGCGCACAAGGCGAGCCATGAGGGCGTGATCTGCGTGGAGGCGATCGCGGGCCTGCATCCCCATGAGATGATCAAGGAGCGCATTCCCGGCTGCACCTACGCGCATCCGCAGGTGGCGAGCGTGGGGCTCACCGAAGCGAAGGCGAAGGCGGCGGGCAGGGAGGTGCGCGTGGGGCGCTTTCCGTTCGTAGGCAACGGCAAGGCCATCGCGCTCGGCGAGGATCAGGGCATGGTGAAGACGGTGTTCGACGCCAAGACCGGTGAACTTCTCGGCGCGCACATGGTGGGCGCCGAAGTCACCGAACTCATCCAAGGCTATGTCATCGCGATGCAGGCGGAAGCGACGGAAGAAACGCTCGCCTCAACGATCTTCCCGCATCCGACGTTGAGCGAGATGATGCACGAGGCGGTGTTGGACGCGTACGGGCGCGTCCTTCACGTGTAGCGTGGATGGTGCGGACTGCGAACTTCCAATTGTCTCCGTAGAGATCGGCGGAATTCGCCCTGCTGGACCAGTCGAAGGCTAAGCCGCGTCCTGCAATTTCAGCGCGTCCTCGGCCATTTTCTGCACGGTGACGTAATCCGTCTTCCCGGTGCCCAGCACCGGGATTTCCGCGACCTTCAACACCTTCTTGGGCACCGCGATTTCCGGTGCGCCGTTCTTTTGCGCCCACTCGAGAATCTTGGCGGGCTCGGCGTCGGGAGCGTCTGAAAGAAGCACCACGCGCTCGCCCTTCCGCGGATCGGGCAGGGAGACTGCTGCGTGACGATGTTCCGGCCAGACCGCAGAGGCGAAACCTTCCACGGCGTTGAGAGACACCATTTCACCGCCGATCTTCGCGAAGCGCTTCACGCGCCCGACAATGGTGACAAAGCCCTGATCATCGATGGCGACCACGTCGCCCGTATCGTGCCAACCGTCTTCGAGTTCCTCGAGCCCGCCGTCAGCGAGCAGGTAGCCGCGCATCACATTCGGCCCGCGCACCACGAGCTTCTTGCCCTCGCTGATGCCCGGGACGTCGTCCAGGCGCACCTCCATCCCCGGCAGCAGGCGGCCCACCGTTCCGTGGACATTCGCCCCGCCGGGCTGACCGTTAGGCTGGTTCACCGCGATGACAGGTGAAGCTTCGGTCGCGCCGTAACCTTCGAGAAGTTCCACGCCGAAGCGGCGCTGGAAAAGTTCGCGGGTTTCCGGCTTCACCTTCTCTGCGCCGAGGACGCAGAACTTCAGGCATTTCAGGGAGTCGCCCTTGGCGCTGCGTGCGTACTGGTGCGCGAACGTGTCGGTCGCGAAGAGGATGTTTGCGCCGCACTCGGCGATGAGTTGGGGGATTTCCTTGAAGTGGAGCGGGGAGGGGTACAAGAACACTTTTCGGCCGATGAGCAGCGGCAGCAGCGTGCCGCCGGTCAGGCCGTAGCAGTGGAACATCGGCAGCGGATTGAAGAACACCCAGTCCGGCGCGAAGTCGACATGCGCCGACACCTGTTCGACGTTGGCGACAATATTGGCGTGGCTGAGCACCGCGCCTTTCGGCGCGCCGAAGCTGCCCGAGGTGAAGAGAATGACACCCGGTTCGTCGGGATTGCCGCCTACGCGGAAGCTTTTCGGGAAGAAGCCTTTGACGAGCGCGCCGAGCTTGTCGCCCAGATGCACTTTCGCGCGGACTTCTTCGAGGAAGGTGAGCGCGATGCCGCCCTTCAGGTCTTCGATCAGACTCTCGAGTTTTCCAACTTCGACAAATTTGTGTGCGGTGAGGATCCGTTTCACCCCGGCCGCTTTGCACGCTCCCTTGATGTTGGCGGCGCCGGCCGTGAAGTTCAGCATGACTGGCACGCGCCCGATGGCGTGCAGGGCGAAGAAGACGACGGTGGCGCCGACGCCGGACGGCAGCAGCACGCCGACGTGCTCTTTCGGCGCGGTCAGCGCCTTGAGCTTGCCCCCGAGTGCAAACGCGGCGCGCACGAGGTCGTCATAGGTCAGGACGTTCCGGTCGTGGTCTTCAAGGATCCTGGTCTTGCCGCCGGCTTCGGCCCGGGCGCGCAGCAGCGCGTCGAAGAGCGTGATGCGGGTCCGCGCCACGTCGAACGATCTCTGCCCCATGCGTCTCATGCTCCCAATGGGTCGGCGTGATTTATGTTTCACTGCTGTAACAAGGCTAGCCAAAGTCCGCAGTTTGGCAAGGCTGGCGCCAGTCGAAACGCATTGATCGGACCCGCGGAACCGCCCATGTTCGGGTCGTGGCGACCCTGATCAACACCCTTTCCGGCCAAAATCCTCCCCAGACAGGGGAGGCGGCCCACCGGCACCCAGAGAAGCGCGAGCGGCCGGATACGCCGGTCCTGCGCAAGCCGGACTGGATTCGCGTGAAAGCCCCCATGGGCGCGGAGTACCAGAAGACCAGAGACATCGTTCGCGAGAACCGGCTCGTGACGGTCTGCGAAGAGGCGGCCTGCCCCAACATCGGGGAGTGCTGGCAGCAGCGCCACGCCACCTTCATGATCCTCGGTGAGACCTGCACCCGGGCCTGCAGCTTCTGCAACGTCGCCACCGGGATACCGGGGCCGGTGGATGCCGAGGAGCCTGCAAATGTCGCGCGTGCCGTGGCGACGATGGGGCTTGCCCATGTCGTCATCACTTCCGTGGACAGGGATGACTTGGCCGACGGCGGCGCCCAGCACTTCGTCGAAACGATCGAGGCGATCCGCGTGGCTGCACCCGCGACCACCATCGAAATCCTGACACCGGATTTCCTGCGCAAGACCGGCGCGGCGGAGCGGGTGATCGATGCAGCGCCGGACGTCTTCAACCACAATCTCGAAACCGTGCCGAGGCTTTATCCGACGATCCGCCCGGGCGCGCGCTACTACCATTCGCTGCGCCTGCTGGAGCGCGTGAAGGAACGCAACGACCAGCTGTTCACCAAGTCCGGTCTCATGGTCGGCCTTGGTGAAACGCGTGCGGAAATCATGCAGGTCATGGATGACATGCGCACCGCCGGCATCGATTTCATCACGATCGGGCAGTATCTGCAGCCGACCCGAAAGCACGCCGCCATCGATCGGTACTGGACTCCGGAGGAATTCAAAGGGCTCGAAGCAGCCGCGCAGGCGAAGGGTTTCCTGATGGTGTCGGCCAGTCCGCTGACACGGTCGAGCCATCACGCCGGCGATGATTTTCTCAAGCTCCGCGCTGCGCGCGCCGGGGTCGAAGCGGCGCAATGACGGCGAAGACGCTCGAAGCGCAGCGCCGCCTGCCTTATGCGCCGGATGATCTGTGCCGCATGGTCGGCGACGTGCGCGCCTATCCCGATTTCATTCCGTGGATCGAAGACCTGAAGGTCACTGGCGAACAGGACATTGGTGGAGTCCGCGAAGCCATTGCGCACGTACGCGTCGGCTGGAAAAGCCTTCAGGAGCGCTTTTCGACAAAGGTGCGTTGCGCGCCGGCAGACGGGGAAGTGGACGTGTCCCTGGTCAGCGGCCCGTTCCGGACGTTGCGCAACGAGTGGCGCTTCAAGGCGGACGGGGCAGGCGGGTCGCTGGTAAAGTTCTGGATCGCCTACGACTTCAAGAATCCGCTCCTCAACGCCATCGTGAAAGCCAATCGCGACCGGGTCGTCGAGCGTATCATGGCTGCCTTCGAAGCCGAGGCCGCCAGACGCTGCGCAGTCACGACCGCCTAGCGCATCATCTGCCCGAAGAGGTCGAGTGCGGTTTCCACTGCGGCCATCCGGATGGGGCCGCGTCCGATGTCCCCGAACCGGCAGGCGACATGCAGGAGCGCGCGATTCTCCCGCGCCGCGGCCAGATGCACCAGACCGACCGGCTTCATGGCGGATCCGCCGCCCGGGCCTGCGACGCCGGTGATCGCGACCGCGATATGCGCGTGGGACTCGCGCAAGGCGCCTTCCGCCATGGCGCGCGCCACTGCCTCGCTGACCGCCCCACAGTCGGCGATCAGGTCCCCCGGGACACCGAGCATCTCCTCCTTGGCGCGATTGGAATAGGTCACGAAGCCGCGCTCGAAGACTGCCGAGGATCCGGCGATCTCCGTGAATAACGCGGCGACAAGACCACCGGTGCAGCTCTCTGCCGTGGTGAAACGCAACCGCCGCTCCTCGGCTTCCGCAAGCAGCAGGCGGGCCGTCATCACAAGTTCGTCTGGAAACATGGCGTTGGACTCCGATCGCCATTAAGCCCGGGGCTGCCACCGGGCGCCAGTACCCAACCGGCAGATGATGATTTCCATTTCAAAGTGCGCGAGGGGCTGGCAGTAGCAGCGCCCACAGGACGAGGAAGCGGACAGGACCATGTCGATTGCAGCGGAACCGCAGGACAATGGCGCACGGCGCGCGGCAGGGCCGGTCTTCGCCGGCGTGATGTTCGCCAGCGCCGCACTCATCTTCCTCTTGCAGCCGATGTTCTCGCGCATGGTCACGCCGCTGCTCGGCGGCTCGCCGGCGGTCTGGAACACGTCGATGGTGTTTTTCCAGGGCGCTCTGCTGATCGGGTACGTCTATGCACACAGGATTGCGCGGCTCAAGTCGCTGCAAACGCAGCTCTACATCCACGCAGGAGTCATAGCGACGGCGTGCGTGACGCTCTTCATCGTCGGCGGCGGACTCAAGATCGTGGTCAGCGATGCGCTCGGCGCACCGGACACGCGCACGCCGATCCTGTGGTTGCTCGGCGTGCTGACGCTTTCCGTCGGGCTCCCGTATGCGGCGATCTCGGCGACTGCGCCTTTGCTGCAGTCCTGGTATGCCCGGACCGGACGCAGCGACGCGCATGATCCCTACTATCTCTATGCAGCGAGCAACCTCGGGAGCCTGCTCGGCCTCGCGGCATACCCGGTGATCGTCGAGCCGTTGCTCGGCATTTCCGCGCAGAGCGTTTCCTGGGCGACTGGTTTCCTGCTCGTCGGCGCTGCGATCCTCGGCGCCGGCTACGTGGCGCTTCGCAGCGGCGGGCTAGCAACTGCGGGCGCCGATGAGGCGGCGCCGGTCTCCACCTGGGGCGATCGCCTGTTCTGGATGGCGGCGGCGGCGGCTCCGTCGAGCCTCATGCTGGGCGTCACCAGCCACATTTCTACCGACGTCGCTTCGGCGCCGTTTCTCTGGGTCATTCCGCTCGCCCTTTATCTCCTGACCTTCGTCTTCGCCTTCGGCAAGAATGCCGACGCCTGGCGCGATCCCGTGGCGTTGCTCCAACCGATCGCGCTGGCGGCGTTGATCGTCGCCTACACCCAGAACGAGTTCGTCTTCACGCTCGGCGCCAACCTCGTCTGTTTCTTCTTGTCGGCGCTGGTGTGCCACCTGGCGCTCTCGGCGCGGCGGCCACCTGTCGGAAGGCTCACCGAATTCTACATGTGGGTTTCGATCGGGGGCGTGCTCGGCGGTGCGGCGACGGCGCTGCTTGCGCCCGTGATCTTCAACGACGTCTACGAGTATCCTCTGGCGCTCGCGGCGGTCGCGCTTTTCCTGCCGCGGCGGGACCGTCCGTTGCCGCAATACGCTGCGCTGGCGATAGCGATTGCGGCGATCGCCGTGGCGTTGATTCGCTTTCTGTTTCAGGACGGCGCCTTCGTGCCTTTCTGGGAGCCCAACACCGTCGGACTGGGCGACTGGGGCCAGCTGGGCGGCATTCTGCTCGTGGGACTTCTCGTGCTCGCGGCGGGGAGCGAGCCTGAGTATTCACGGCCAGCGTCGATCGGCGTCGCAGCCATTCTCGGAGTCGCTGCGATTGCACGTCTGCGCTTCGAGCAAGACGGGATCCAGTTCGCGGACGTCTTGATGTCCGGGGGCATCATGGGATTCGGTGTGCTCGTGCTGCTCGCGCATCGACGCCAGATCGTGCGTGAAATCGTGGCGATCATGGGCTTCCTGCTCGCCGCCACCGTCGTTGTCGTCTTCCTCACAAGGGGGCAGGGCCTCGACCAGCCACTGTTGTTCATGATCCTCGGCGTCATCGCGGTGGGCATCCTCGCCAATCGCTCGAAGCCCGCGCTCGCGGCGGGACTTGTGCTGGCCGCGTTCATCGCTGTGCACGTCAACAGCGCTGACCGAAAACTGGCCTTCCAGGGGCGCAGCTTCTTCGGTGTGACGCGAGTGGTCGAGTATCCGAACCTGCCCGACGGAACGCTGCGCGTGATGATGCACGGCACGACCATCCATGGCGCGCAGTATGTGACCGGTGAGCGCACGCGCGATCCGCTGACCTACTATCACCCCGACACAGGCCTCGGCCGTGCGACTCTTGCAGGTCTTGCCCGCTTTCCGCAGGCGCGACTCGGGCTCATCGGACTGGGCTCCGGCTCCACCGCTTGCCTCAAGCGTCCGCAGGACACACTGACCATTTTCGAGATCGACCCGATGGTGGTGAAGTTTTCCACGGAAACCGATGTCTTCACCTACGCGCCTCAGTGCGCGCCCGACGCCACGATCGTACTCGGGGATGCGCGACTTGGCGTTCAGGATCTGCCGGACAATTCGCTCGACGTCCTCGTCGTGGATGCTTTCTCTTCGGACGCGGTGCCGGCGCACCTGCTGACGAAGGAAGCCATCAGCCTCTATCTCCAGAAGCTGTCCCCAAATGGCGTTGTCGTACTCCACCTCTCCAACAGAAATCTCGATCTCGTCGGGGAAGCGTCGCGCGTGGTGCGGGAGGGCGGCTTCGGCGCGCTGTGGGCGTCGACCGACTCTGCGCCTTCAGCAGACTATTACACCTCGTTTGCAACGAGCGTGATGGTCGTCACCCGCGATCAGGCGACCGCGAACAGCCTGCTGCTCGGCGCGGACTGGTATCCCGTCGAAGAGAGCACCGGACGGGCGTGGAGCGACGAGTACATCAACATGATCCGCCCGCTCATCGCCACGCTCGGCAACTAGGCAGGAAACACCACTGTAGCGGCGGCCTGCGCGGCCAGACCTTCCTCGCGGCCGAGAAAACCGAGGCGCTCCGTGGTGGTCGCTTTCACGCTGACGCGGGAAAGAGGCATGCCCAGCAATTCGGCGGTGCGCACCCGCATCGCCTCGCGGTGCGGCTTCACCTTCGGATGCTCGCAGATGACCGTCACATCGACGTGAGTCAGGCGTCCGCCCGCTCGACTCACGAGCGCTGCGGCGTGACGGAGGAACACGCCCGAATCCGCACCGCGCCACTGGGGGTCTGTAGGCGGGAAGTGGTCGCCAATATCCCCCTCGCCGGCGGCGCCCAGAATGGCGTCGGTCAATGCATGCCAAGCAGCGTCGGCGTCTGAATGTCCGACAAGCCCTTTGTCGTGCGGAATGCGGACGCCGCACAACGTCACGTGATCACCCGGCCCGAAACGGTGTGCGTCGAAGCCTGTTCCGACACACGGCGTGCCGCCGCCGCAGAGCAGGCGTTCCGCGAGCGAGAAGTCTTCCGGCATGGTCACCTTCATCAATTGGGCGTCGCCGTCGACAAGACGTACACTCATGCCTGCCGCGCGTGCGATCGCCAGATCGTCGTCAAACGCTGCATTCGCTTCCGTGCTGCGGAACGCCTCGAGGAGCGGCGCGAAGTGGAAAGCCTGCGGCGTTTGTACCCGCCACACGCCGACACGCGAAACGTCGTCGGTCACCAAGCGCTCCGCATCGGCGGACTTGAGCGCATCAGCGACCGCCAGCGCGGGGGCCGTCGCCTGAACATCAGCCAGGGCTTTGCAAAGGCGTTCGATCATCGCCTGACTGAGCCCGGGCCGCGCCGCGTCATGGATCAGGATTGCGTCGGGGGGATCGGACGCCAGCGCCTCCAGTCCGCGTCGAACGGACTCGGTCCGCGTCTTGCCGCCCTCGATCCAGCTGTCTCTGGCGACGCCCAGCGCCTCCAGCCGTTCGCCATCGTCCGGCCCGGCAGCGACAAGCACGCGCCCTATCAGAGGGCTTGCCCGCACTGCATCCACGGACCACGCCAGCATGGGTTTGTCACCCAGAAGGCGAAACTGTTTGGGAATGCCGCCACCCGCACGTTCGCCGCGCCCGGCGGCGACAATCAGGGCGGCGATCTTCATGCGGTGCTCCATTGCGGCCATCGAGATAAGCGGTGCGCTCCAGCCGAGGCAATGCGCCGCTGGCGCCTATGATTTAGGCGCCCTACAAACGGGCATGCTTTCTCCCATCCGCCTCGGGACCACGCTCCTCGACACCCCGGTGCTGCTCGCGCCGATGGCGGGAACGACAGACTACCCCTTCCGCCGTCAGGCGCAGGCCTTCGGCGCGCCCTATGTCGTCTCCGAGATGGTCGCTGGCGACCAGTTGGCGCGGGCGCGACGTGACATGGTCCGCCGGACGGCAGGCGCCGGCGTCGTCACCCCTCTCGTCATTCAGCTTGCCGGGCGCGAATCCCGCTGGATGGGGGAGGGCGCCCGACTCGCAGAAGCTGCCGGCGCGGACGTCATCGACATCAACATGGGCTGCCCGTCCAAGATGGTGACGAACGGCGCATCGGGATCGGCGTTGATGCGGGATCCGGATCATGCCCTCCGCCTTGTCGAGGCGACAGTCGCGGCGACGTCGAAACCCGTCACCCTCAAGATGCGGCTCGGCTGGAATGCCGAGATGCTGAACGCCCCCGAGATTGCGCGCCGCGCCGAAGCGGCAGGCGTGCAGATGATCGTGGTCCATGGTCGAACGCGGTGCCAGTTCTTCCGGGGCGGCGCGGACTGGAGCGCCATCCGTGATACGGTGGAAGCGGTGGACATTCCGGTGATCGCCAATGGCGACATCGCCACTGCTGCAGATGCGCGCAGCGCTCTCGCGCAGTCAGGCGCCGCTGGCGTCATGATCGGCCGGGCGGCGCAAGGACGCCCGTGGCTGCCGGCGGCGATCGCCGCTGCCTTGTGCGATGGCGGCGAGGCGGACGCGCCGTCGCTTCCGGAAATTCACGCGAGTCTGGAAGCGCTCTACCGTGACTCACTGACTTTTTACGGGACCGATCTCGGCGTGCGCATCGCCCGAAAGCATCTCTCGTGGGCAATCGACGCGGAAGCCACCCACCTCGATGAACCGACTCGTCGCGCCGCCCGCGCAGACGTCTGTCGCATGACGAGGCCGGACGACGTCAGCGCTGCTCTTGCGCGCATTTTCCTTGCGCCGGATTGGCGGGAGGCGGCGTGATGGAGACGATCTCCAAGCCCCGCACCGCGCGCAGCGGCGCTGATACGCAAGCGCTTCTTGACGCGCTGCCGGTGCTTGTCCTGGGCGTCGACATTGCGGGGCGCATCGCCTTCGCCAACGTCGCCGCAGCGGAAACGCTGACTGCTGCGGCCGGCGGCCTCGTCGGGCGTCGCCTCGCCGACGTCTTCGGTCCCGACAACGTCATTACCGGCACTGCCAGACGCGCGGCAGCCGAGGGCCTCAGGCTATCGCAGTCCGACATCGCGCTCGATGGCACAACGTTCGCGCTCGGCCACGCCGATCTCATTGCCGCGCCGCTCGATGATCCGGCGGGGGCGGTTCTCACGTTCATCCTGAAGGCCGGCGCGCGGTCGGACGTGTCCGCGCGTCCTGCGCCGCCCATGGCGCGCACACTCGCGCACGAAATTCGCAATCCGCTGGCGGGAATTCGCGCCGCCGCACAACTCATCGGCAAGGATGCGGGCGCCGATACGCGCATGTTGACCGACATGATCTGCGAGGAAGCTGACCGCATTCGAAGGCTGACGGATCGTCTTGACGCGCTCGATGATCTGGAGCCACCGACGCTCAAGCGGCTGAACGTGCACGAGGCGCTCGGCCGGGCGCGTGCCGTCGTCGCGGCGAGCTTCGAGACGGTGTCCTTCGTCGAAAACTACGATCCGTCGTTGCCGGAGGTGGACGGCGACATGGACCAATTGATCCAGGTCTTCCTGAACATCGTGAAGAATGCCGCGGAAGCGGTGCGCGACAGGAACGGCGGCGCAGTGACGTTATCGACGCGCTATCGGCCGGGGGTGCGCATTCGCAGCGTGAGCGGCGGCGCGGCGCGCGCACAACTCGAGATCGCCATCACCGACAATGGGCCCGGACTCTCAAGCGCCGTGGCAGGCCGTGTGTTTGAGCCGTTCGCGACGACCAAGCCGACCGGCGTCGGCCTCGGGCTGGCGGTGGCTGCCGAGATCGTTGCGCGTCACGAGGGGCGCATCGAAGTGGAATCGAGACCCGGCCGGACCATCTTCAAGGTCCTGCTTCCCATCGCCGAAACGGGACCCGCATGAGCGCACGCATCCTTCTCGCCGACGACGATTCAAGTCTTCGTCTGGTGCTTTCACAGGCGTTGGCGCGCGAGGGCTATGCGGTGCGTGCGACCGCGAGCCTGGCCACACTCTCGAAGATGGTGCGGGATGGCGAAGGCGATCTCGTCATCTCCGATGTCTATATGGGTGATGATTGCCTGTTCGATGCGCTGCCAGGACTGCGCCTGCAACGGCCTGATCTTCCGGTCATCGTGATGAGCGGGCAAAGCACTGTGCTTACCGCGATTTCGGCCGCAGGCGCAGGCGCCTACGACTATGTGCCCAAGCCCTTCGATCTCGACGATCTGCTGGACGCGGTGCGGCGCGCCCTGCAACGCGGCCCCGAGGCCAAGACACGTGCGCTCGCGGTCGCGGCTGAACGGGAGGAGCGTCTGCCGCTGATCGGACGCTCTGCGGCGATGCAGGATGTCTACCGGATCATGGCGCGCTCCGCCGGGACCGACATGACCGTGCTCATCGAAGGTGAAACAGGCACGGGCAAGGAAGCCGCTGCGCGCGCGATACATCAGTTCAGCAAGCGCAAGGCGGGGCCATTCGTGCGCCTCAGTCTCGCAGGTGCGTCGGGCGACGCCGCCACGACCGCGCTGTTCGGGGCTGAAGGCGATGCCGCGCTCGCGGTCGGGGGCACATTGTTCATCGACGATGTCGATGCGCTCACCGCAGATGGCCAGACGGCGCTGGAACGGTATCTCGACCGGCGCGGTGCGGACGCAACGGGCGATGCCCGAATACTTGCGGCCTCGTCGCGCTCGCTGGGTGCGTTGTCGCTCGAAGGCGCATTCCGACCGGACCTCTACTATCGGCTCGCCATCGTCACGATCCGGATACCGCCGTTGCGGGACCGCCTTGAAGACGTGGGCGATCTGGCGCGCGCCTTCCTTGTGAGAGCGCGCCGGGAGGGGTTGCCCGAAAAGGGGATCGATGGGTCAGCCATTGAGTTGCTCAAGACGCACAACTGGCCGGGCAATGTGCGCGAACTGGAGAACCTTCTGCGCCGCGCCGCCGCCCTGCGACCCGAACCGTTGATCACGGCGCGCGAAATCGCGGGCGAGATGAGCACGCTGCGCGTGGAGGCATCCGGTGCGCCCGCCGGCCAGGACACGATCGAGGACGTTCTCAAGCCGAAACTCGCCGCCCTGCTGGCGGGAGCCGGCGGCGGGGACGGCAATGTCTACGACCAGGCGGTTGAAGCCGTGGAGCGCCCGCTCATCGAACTCGCCCTCCAGGCGACCCGCGGCAACCAGATCAAGGCAGCCGGAATCCTCGGCATCAACCGGAACACCCTGCGGAAGAAGATCCAGACCCTCGGCATCCGAACTGGGTCCGACGATTGACGCGGAGGCTGCGCTAGGCGCATTTGTGGCTTTCCAGCCACGCTAGTGTAACCCGGATGACAACGACTCCCGCGCCGGTGACGTCGGACCCGCCGAACTGGACCTCCCGCCTCGGGACGATCGGGTTCGCGGCCGGGTTCCTGCTCGCGGCGGGACTGACGGTCGCGGCCACCCTCTTCGCCATCTCCGGCGCCGGGCCGGAGGGCCCGGCCAGCCCCACCATGTTCACCATGCTGGGCGGCAGCCTGTTGATCTGCGCCGGCCTCGCGGCCCTGCTCGTCGTGCGAATCCTGCGGATCGCCGGCGCGCGGTCGACGCCGGAAACCGGCGCCCGTCTGCACTTGCGGTTCGTCTCTCTCTTCAGCGCGGCGGCCGTGGCCCCTGCTGTACTCGTCGCCCTCTTCCTCGGCACCACGATGAGCAGGGGAGTGGAAGCGTGGTTCAGCGATCGCGTCGAAACGGTCGTCGAGAACGGCGCGATGGTCGGCCGCAACTACATCGCCGACGCGCAAGGAAACCTCCGCGGCGAGGTGCTGGCCATGGCGAGCGACCTCAACCGCGCCGAGGCCGGTCTGCGGACCCAATCGGACGCCTATGTCGGCTATCTCAATGCACAGACGCGGCAACGCTTCTTCGCGTCGGCCTACGTCATTGACGGCAAAGGTTCGATCCTCGCTGCCGCGAGGACGCCGGAGACGCCGCGCTACAGCCCGCCCTCCGCCGCCGATCTGACCGACGCTACAAGCGGCGCAATGACGATGCGCCTGTTCGAGGACGCGGGTCTGATCCGCGCGCTCTATCGACTGGAAGCGTATGACGACGCGTTTCTCTATGTCGAGCGCTTCGTGGATCCCGAGATCCTCACAAGCCTGCGTTCGTTCGAACGCGCGGTGGTGAACTATCGCGAGGCCGAAAGCAGTCGAGCGCGGCTGCAGGTGCTTTTTTCACTCGCGTACCTCGCCACGGCGGTTCTCGTGTTTCTGGGCGCGGTGTGGCTGGGCCTCTCCAACGCCACGCGTGTCGCTGAGCCGATCGGGCGCCTGGCCGAGGCCGCACGTCGGGTTGCTTCAGGCGATCTGGGAGCCAGAGTCGCCGTCGGTCGCGAACGTGACGAAGTCGATGCGCTCGCGCGCGCGTTCAACCGAATGACTTCCCAACTTGAATCGCAGCGTTCCGATCTGGTCAACGCGCGTCAGGATGCCGAAGATCGCAACCGCTTCACGCAAGCCGTCCTCTCGAACGTCAGCGCCGGCGTCGTCGGTCTTGACCCCGCAGGACGCGTCACGGCGGCCAACAGCTCTGCCGCGGCGCTGCTCGGTGTGCGCCCGGAAGAGTTGGAAGGGCGACGTCTTGCCGACATCGTGCCCGAGTTCGCTGACATCGCCGCGCAGGAAACAGGCATTTCGGGCCCGCGCCGGATCGATCTCGCGCGCAACGGCGATACCGTTCACCTCAGCGTACGCGTCAGCGGCCATCAGGCGGGCGCGGGCATCGTTCTGACTTTCGACGACATGACGAAGCTCATCGCGGCGCAACGCCAGGAAGCCTGGAAGGACGTCGCGCGCCGCATCGCCCACGAGATCAAGAACCCGCTCACGCCGATCCAGCTTTCCGCGGAACGACTTCAGCGCAAATACGGCGGCGAGATCGTCTCCGACCCGGAAACCTTCCAGCGGTGTACCAACACGATCCTTCGACAGGTCGCCGATATCGGTCGGATGGTCGACGAATTCTCCGGCTTCGCGCGCATGCCGACGCCGCGCTTCGAACCAGCCGACCTCGCGGAGATCGCGCGTGAAGCGGTCTTCGCCCAGCGGTTGTCGTTCGCGGATGTCCACTTCGAGATCGAAGGCGCCGACGCCCCGGCGCCAGTGAACTGCGACGGCCGGTTGATCGGGCAGGCGCTGACGAATGTGCTGAAGAACGCCGGTGAGGCGATCCTCGGACGACGTCAGCGAGATGGCGAACCGAAGGACGGCCGCGTGACGCTGCAGCTTGCGCGTCACGACGACGGCTTCCTCGTCTCGATCTACGACAATGGACCGGGATTTCCGCTCCAGGACCGTGATCGTTTCGTGGAGCCCTACGTCACCACGCGCGCGAAAGGCACGGGCCTCGGCCTCGCCATCGTGCAGCGCATCATCGAGGACCATGGCGGTGCGCTCACGCTCGGCGACGCGCCGCCGCCGGGGCCCGGCGCCCTCGTCCAGATCATCCTTCCCATCCGGCGCAACCTCGCGCCGACACAGACCACAGCGAACGGCTGAGGAGCAGAACCATGTCAGCGGACATTCTGGTTATCGACGACGAGGCCGACATCAGGGAGCTGATCTCGGGGATCCTGGAAGATGCGGGTCATCAGGTGCGCGTCGCGCGTGACGGCGACGAGGCACTCGAGGCGGTGCGCCGGCGCCGGCCCACGCTGGCAATCCTGGATGTGTGGTTGCAGGGCAGCAAGATTGACGGGCTCGATCTCCTCGCCATCCTGCGCGAGACCGATCCGGACATGCCCGTGATCGTCATCAGCGGCCACGGCACGATCGAGACTGCGGTCGCCGCGATCCGGAAGGGGGCCTACGACTTTCTCGAAAAGCCCTTCAACGCTGATCGCCTGCTCGTCGTCGTTGCCCGCGCCATCGAGACGGCGCGCCTGAAGCGGGAAAACGCGTCGCTGCGCGTACGCGCGGCCGCAAGCGCCGATCTGATCGGCTCTTCACCGGTGATGGCGCAGTTGCGCAATGCCGTCGACCGCATCGCGCAGTCGAACTCGCGCGTCATGATCTCCGGCCCATCTGGCTCGGGGAAGGAACTCGTCGCACGTCTTTTGCACGATCGATCGCCGCGCGGCGTCGGCCCATTCGTGGCGATCAATGCGGCATCCATCGCGCCCGAGCGGATGGAAAGCGAGCTCTTCGGCGAAGAGGGACCCGATGGACGCCCGCGCAAGATCGGTGTCTTCGAGCAGGCCCATCAGGGGACCCTTCTGCTCGACGAAGTCGGCGACATGCCGGTGGAGACGCAGAGCAAGATCCTGCGTGTGTTGGTCGACCAGCGTTTCAGACGTCTCGGCGGTTCGGCGGATGTCCAGGTGAATGTGCGCGTGGTCTCATCGACATCGCGCGATCTGCGGATGGACATCGAACGTGCACGTTTCCGCGAGGATCTTTTCCATCGCCTGAACGTCGTGCCGTTGCGCGTGCCGACGCTGGCGGAGCGCCGCGAAGACATTCCCGAACTCGCGGACTATTTCGTGCAGCGGATCACCGAAGGCACGGGCCTGCCCGCACGCACGCTTGCGCAGGATGCCCTGGCGGCGCTGCAGGCGGCGGAGTGGCCGGGTAATGTGCGCCAACTGCGCAACATTATCGAACGCATTCTCATCCTCGCCGGCGGCGATCCCGCCGCGCCGGTCACGCTGGACTCGCTGCCGCCCGAGGCATGGCCGGCAGCCGCGTTCTCGCAGCAACAGGGCATGCAGGAGGTGATCGGCATGTCGCTGCGCGATGCGCGCGAGCGTTTCGAGCGCGAATACCTGCACGTGCAGATCACCCGGTTCGGCGGCAATATCTCCCGGACGGCGGCGTTCATCGGCATGGAGCGCTCGGCGCTGCACCGGAAACTCAAGTCTCTAGGCGTGGACGCCCCGGGGCGCGGCCTGGGCGATGGCGAATGAGCCGCGTCGCCTATGTGAACGGTAGCTATGTTCGCCGGAACGCAGCGCGCGTTCACGTGGAGGACAGAGGGTACCAGTTTGCCGATGGCGTCTATGAGGTGTGGAGCGTTCTTGATGGTAGCCTGCTCGATAGCGACGGCCACTTTGCCCGCCTCGAACGCTCATTGAGGGAATTGCGTATTCGTCCGCCGATGACACGCGCGGCGCTGGAGGCCGTGCTGGCGGAGACCGTGCGCCGCAATCGCGTGCATCATGGCATTCTCTACCTGCAGATTACGCGGGGCGTGGCGCCGCGCGATCACGCGTTTCCGCCCGAGGGCGTTACGCCCGGTATGGTCGTCACCGCACGTTCGATAGACAGGCGCGCGCTCGACGCACGCGTCCAGAGCGGTGTCGCGGTCGTTACGACGCCGGACATCCGGTGGAAGCGTTGTGACATAAAATCGGTGGCGTTGCTGCCCAATGTTCTGGCCAAACAGACGGCGCGCGAATCCGGCGCCTATGAGGCCTGGCTCGTCGACGCAGACGGAAGCGTAACAGAAGGGGCGTCCACCACCGCGTGGATCATCGACGCGGCCGGACGCATACGGACCCGCCCGCTCGGCAACGACATCCTGCCCGGCGTCACCCGCGCTGCACTGCTGCGCGTCGCCATGGAGCGACAGATCCCTGTGATCGAGGCGTCCTTCACCGTCAGTGAGGCGCAGACTGCCCTTGAGGCATTCATTTCGTCGGCCTCCGGCGTAGTGGTTCCGGTTGTTTCGATCGACGGTGTCCAGATCGGCGACGGCGCGCCCGGCCCCATCACGCTTTCGCTTCGCGCGGCCTATTTTGAAGGCGCCCAGCGCTGATTGAAGCCCCCTTCCAGCCGCCATGTTGCAGTGCACACGGGCAGGGCGGTAAGGTTTGGAGCGCCCGTTGGTTTTTTGGCGCGACGATCCAAGGCGAGGGCCCAAAAAATGGAAAAGAAGCAAAACCTGCAGGACACCTTCCTCAACGCTGTCCGCAAGAACAAGACACCACTGACCATCTTCCTCGTGAACGGCGTGAAGCTGCAGGGCGTGGTCACATGGTTCGACAATTTCTGCGTGCTGTTGCGCCGGGACGGGCAGATCCAGCTCGTCTACAAGCACGCCATCTCGACGGTGATGCCCGGAGCCCCGGTGCAACTGTTCGACGGCGAAAAGGGTGCGGAGCACGGTGACGACTAGGACAACGTCCACGGCGGCGGCGCGCCAGCGCGCGCTGGTGTTGCTGCCGTTACATACAGCCAGGGTCTCGAGCGACACTGCGGCGCGCGATCCGGCGCTCAGACTCGAAGAAGCGGCCGGACTCGCGGAGGCGCTCGATCTGGACGTCCTCGCGGCCGAGACGTTTCCGATGCGGCGCTTCGATCCCGGTCTCTATCTGGGCCGCGGTCGCGCAGAAGCGCTGAAAGTGCGCGCGGAGAGCGAGGGGATCGATGTCATCATCATCGATGCCGCGCTGACGCCGGTGCAACAGCGCAATCTCGAACGCGAGACATTGGCCAAGGTTATCGACCGAACTGGGCTGATCCTTGAGATCTTTGGCCGCCGCGCGCGCTCGCGCGAGGGCAAGCTGCAGGTCGAACTCGCGAGGCTTGGTTACGAACGCTCACGCCTCGTGCGGACATGGACGCACCTGGAGCGTCAGCGCGGCGGCCTCAGCAAGACGGGCGGTCCTGGCGAAACCCAGATCGAACTCGACCGCCGCCAGATCGCGCAACGCATCGACAAGCTGAAACTCGAATTGGAGGATGTGCGGCGAACGCGCGCCCTACAGCGTCGTGCGCGCCGTCGCGCCGGCTATCCGGCGGTGGTCCTTGTAGGCTATACGAACGCCGGAAAATCGAGCTTGTTCAACCGGCTGACGGACGCGGGCGTGCTCGCCAAGGACATGCCCTTCGCCACGCTCGATCCCACAGCACGCCTCGTGCGATTGCCTTCAGGGCGATCGGTGATGATGTCCGACACAGTGGGGTTCATTACGGACCTGCCGACAGAGCTCGTGGCTTCCTTTCGCGCGACGCTGGAAGAAGTGATCGCGGCGGACGTTCTCGTACACGTCCGCGACATCGCTCATCCCGAAACCGACGCCCAGCGCGATGACGTCACCGACGTCCTCACCCAACTATCCGAGAGATCTGATGCGCCTGCGCCACGGATGATCGAGGCGTGGAACAAGATCGATCTCCTCACGCCGGAGCAACTGGCGGCGCGCCTCACGCGCGCGCCGGCTGAAGCGCACGCGGTGGCGATCTCCGCTCAGACGGGTGATGGCGTCGCGGCCCTGCTGGAGGCGATCGATCGCGTGGCGTTCGGCTCAATGCGTCTCGTGACTTTGCACATGGATCCCGCAGACGGCGCAGGCGTCGCGGAGCTGGCCGCGCGCGGAAAAGTCCTTGAGCAGTCGCTCGGTGAGGACGGCCTGCTCCAGATAACCGTAGAACTGCCGGCGGCCTACGCGGCGGCGTATGAAGAGAACGCGGACGCCGTCAGGGGTTCGCTGGCCGCAGAGTAGCTCCCACGTTTCAGGCGCGTTCGGCGCGCTTGGCGGCGAGCCACAGCGCTTCCATTTCTTCCAGACTCCAGTCCTTGCCAGCAGAGCCTGCCATGGCCCCCTCCATGTGCTTGAACCGTCGCTCGAACTTCGCGTTTGCCTGTCGCAGCGCCTCTTCAGGATTGACGTTCAGCTTCCGCGCGAGATTGGCGACGACAAAGAGGATATCACCCAGCTCCTCGGCCACATTCTCCGCATCTCCCGCAGCGCGACCCGCTGACAGTTCGCCAAGTTCCTCGTCGAGCTTCACCAGCACCTGATCGGCCGTCGGCCAATCGAAGCCGATGCGCGCCGCCCGTTTGGTGAGTTTCTCCGCGCGCAAGAGGGCGGGAAGGGCGAGGGGAATGTCGCCGAGGAGGCTGGTAGCCCCAGCAGCAACGCGCTTTTGCGCCTTCATGGTCTCCCACGCGACGGTCTGCGCTGCAGCGGTGCGCACCTCCACGTTACCGAACACATGCGGATGGCGCTCAGTCATCTTGGCGTTCAGCGCTTCGATTACCTCCGTGAGATCGAAGGCGTCGGCTTCTTCAGCCATGCGCGCGTGAAACACGACCTGAAAGAGTAGATCGCCCAACTCCTCACGGAGCGCAGGCATGGCATTGCGCTGAATCGCATCCGCGACCTCGTAAGCCTCCTCGATCGTGTAGGGGGCGATGGTCTCGAAGGTCTGTTCCAGATCCCAGGCGCAGCCTCCATTCGGGCTTCTGAGCTGCGCCATGATCTCACGCAGACGCGCTATGGCTCTGAAAAGGCGGGCTTCTTTGTCGCCAGTGGTCGCCATCAGGTGCTCGCATAAGATATATTATGTAAAATCATGGGTGGGTGTAGTCCAGTCGCCAGCCGTCGTGCGCGGGCTCCACGCCGCCGGGCAGCTCCCCTCGCAGTGTGTTGTAGTCCAGGTCGACGTGCATGTTTGTCAGCACTGCTCGGGCTGGCTTGAGCGCTGCTATCCACTCAAGCGTCTGGTCGAGATGTGCGTGCGACGGATGCACCGCACGGCGCAAGGCGTCGACAATCCAAGTGCGCACGCCCGCGAGGCGCTCAAACGTCTCCGGCGGCAGTCCGACCACATCATTGTTGTACGCCACATCGCCAAACCGAAATCCGAGCGACCTGATGTGCCCGTGATCCTGATCCAGCGGTTCGATGGCTATGTCGCCGCCGGGACCAGAAATCTTCAGCGGCTGCAGCGGCGCCAGTTCCGGGCCCAGGTCGAGAATTGGTGGGTAGCCGCCTTCGCCGTGAAAGACGTAGCGGAACCGCGTTTCGAGGGATCGGCGCGTGAACGCGTCCATGTAGGCCGGTATGCGCCGGCGCATCCGATATGCGAGCGCCCTCACGTCATCAATGCCGTGCGTCTGATCGGCGTGGTCGTGGCTGTAGAGAATCGCGTCAATTCTCCGGACGCGCGCCGCCAGCAGTTGCTCGCGAATGTCCGGCGACGTATCGATCAGCACCGTGGTGGGGTCTCCCACATCGTGGGTTTCACGCCATTGCTCGATCAGCAGGCTGCAGCGCGTGCGCCGGTTGCGAAGCTCCGACGGATCGCACGCGCCCCAGTCGCCGTCGGGCCTCGGGACCCCGCCCGATGAGCCGCAGCCGAGAATCGTGACACGCCGCGCGCTCACGATGGCCGCCTGGCCTTGGAAAAGAGCCGAAAGAAGTTGTCAGCGATGGTTTGTGCCGTCGTCGTTTCGTCGAGCCCCTTCCACGCGCAGTAATAGCGCTGCACGTCCGCGAGCAGTGCGGGTTCGTTGCGCCGCCCGCGATGCGGCATGGGCGCGAGATACGGACAATCCGTCTCAAGGATCACGCGGTCGAGCGGCAGGATCGATGCGACGGCGCGCACATCCGTAGCGGATTTGAAGGTAAGAATGCCGGAGAGCGAGAAATAGGCGCCCAGCGCGAGCGCCCGGCGCGCGAGCCCTTCCCCGCTTGTGTAGCAGTGCATGAGAATTCGGAAGGGGCCCCGGCCGAACTCATTTTCCAGAACTTCGGCCGTCGCGTCGTCCGCCTCGCGGGTGTGTACGATGAGTGGCAGATCGAGCGCCCGCGCGGCCGCGATGTGGGTGCGCAGAACGGCGATCTGGTCTGTGAGCGCGCTGTAGCCGTAGTGTTGGTCGAGTCCCGTCTCGCCGATCGCGATCACTTTGGGATCGGCGGCGAACGTCATGAGCGTTTCGGCCGTGAGGTCGAGGTGATCCTTGGCATGGTGCGGATGTGCGCCGACGCTCGCCCAGATGTCCTTGTCGCCGTGGGCAATCTCCAGCACGCGCGGGAAGTTCGCGATGCGGTCGCAGATCGTCAGCAAGGTGCGCACGCCCGCGGCGCGCGCGCGCTCGAGAACTTCCGCGCGATCGGCGTCAAACGCTTCGGCGTGCAGATTGACGTGGCTGTCGATCAGCATCACGCTACCGCCGCCTCAAGAATGCGCGACGCCCTGCCGAATGCCTGCACCGGGTCCATGTCGAGCCCCTCCGTCTCACGCTCGACCTGCAGCAGCGCCTCGTAGGCGCGCGCGAACTGATGGGCGCGCTCAGGAGTCGCTACGCGCGCCACGTCGACTGTGTCTTGCGCGTGCGGCGACGGCACACCGAGGCCTGACAAAGCGCCGCGACGGAGCCAGGCGCGGGCGATCTCCAGGAAGATCGCCAAGTATTGCGCCTTGTCGCCGGTGCGGGCGAACATCGTTTTCAGGAAGGCGCGCGCGCCCTCGCGAGGCGCGGCGGCGAAGGCGGCCTGCATGGCGTCGTTGATCGCGCCGACATCCGCTGCGGCTAGCGCGATCGCGCGGCCCGGGCGTCCGCCAGCGAAGCGGACAGCCGCATCGTCCACAGGCCCGCCGCGAGCGGACGCTACCGCAGCACGAACTTCATCTTCGGTCAGCGGGCGCAGATCGAGACGCCGGCAGCGCGATCGGATCGTCGCCAGCACCGCGCCCGGCGCGTGACACGCGAGCAGCAGCACGGTCTTCGGCGGCGGCTCTTCGAGCGTCTTGAGAATCGCATTCGCCGCGTTGCGGTTCAGATCGTCGACGACGTCCACGATCGCGACCCGCCACCCCCCTTCCGCCGGTTTCAGGTTGAAGAAGGAGACAAGCCCCCGCGCCTCATCGACAGTGATCTCGGAGCGGGGCTTGCCACGATCGTTCAATCCGCGCCGCAACGTGAAGATGTCGCCGTGCGCGCCGGAGGCGATGCGCCGGGCGACGGGATCTTCCGGATCGACATCGAGCGCGCGCGGGCCGGAAGGCGCAGCGCCAAGCGCGCGGCGCGCGAAACGATACGCCAGCGTCGCCTTCCCGACGCCCTTGGGGCCGGCGAGCAGCCAGGCGTGGTGCATTCGCGTCCCCGCGAAGGCCTCCGCGAGCGCGGCCTCCGCGGCCTCGTGGCCCGTGAACCCGTAAGTCTCGCGCGGATGTGCAACTCCGGGCTCCTGATCTGTTTCGACTTCCTTGTCCTTGCTCATGTGCGCGCGCCCAGGCGGTCGGCAATGACTTGGCGGGCGGCGGCGAGAACATCGTCTTGCGGGACGGTCGCGTCGATGACGGCGCAGCGGTTTGGTTCGCGCGCCGCGATGTCAAGAAAGGCGCCGCGCACGCGGGCGTGAAAGGCCTCGTCGAAACTCTCGTAGCGGACCTCGCCGATGGCGCGGCTGCGCGCGCGAGCAAGACCGACTTCAGCCGGCAGGTCGAGGATGAGCGTCAGGTCCGGCTTCGGCGCGGCGATTATGTCATGCAGCGCGGCGTAGCTTGAGGCCGGGAGGCCGCGCGCGACGACCTGGTAGGCGTATGTGGAGTCGGCAAAGCGGTCGCAGATCACCCAGGCGCCGCGCGCCAGCGCCGGTCTGATCGTGCGCTCCAGATGGTCGTTGCGTGCAGCGGTCAGCAGCAGTGTTTCCGTCAGTCCGCTCCAGCGCTCCCGCGCGCCGGTCACGATGAGGCGTCGGATATCATCAGCGCCGGCAGACCCGCCCGGCTCGCGCGTGCGCACGACTGAAAGCCCCACGCTCTCCAGCGCCGTCTGCAAACCCGCCGCGAGCGTCGACTTGCCGACGCCTTCGCCGCCTTCGAGCGTGATGAACCGCCCGCCCGACACGTTCAGTCGCCGCCGCCGAGAAGCTGCTGCAGACCGAAGGCCGCCTTCGCGAACGGATTGGCGCGTCCGACCTTGGCGCCTGCGGCGAGCGGAAACTCCTGACGCATTCCGGGGCCTTCAATCACGAGCTTCGCGACGACATCGCCCTTCTTGATCGGCGCCTGAAGGGGGCCTTCGTACACGACGTGCGCCGTCATCCCCGCGCGCACCGAACGATGCGCGGCGACGGAAATCGCCTCACTCGCCACGAGTGGCACCTGCGCGCGCGACCCGAGCCAGACATCGGCCTGTCCGACCACTTCATCCTTCGCATAGAGCGCGTTGACGGTGAAGTCGAACATGGCCGAACGCATCAGACGTTGCGCTTCTGACGCGCGCGCGGCCATCGTCGGAAGGCCGTTGAACACGATGATGCGGCGTTGACCGTTGAGCTGCGCGGAGCCGATGAGACCGTACCCGGAAATGCTGGTGTGTCCGGTCTTCACGCCGTCCGCGCCTTCAACGCGGCCCAGGAGTGGATTGCGGTTCTGTTGCGTCTTGCCGTTGAAGGTGAAGGTGGGCTCCGCGTAGTGCCGGTAGAGTTCGGGATAGTCGGCGATGATGATGCTCGCGAGAACGGCGAGATCGCGCGAGCTGATGACGTGATCCGGATCGGGCAGACCGGTTACATTCCGGAATTGCGCGGTCGTGAGCCCGAGCGAACGAGCACGCTGGTTCATCAGGTCGACGAATGCGGCTTCTGAGCCTGCAATCCCTTCCGCCAGCGCGATGCACGCGTCGTTGGCAGACACAATCACCACGCCCTTGATGAGGTCCTCCACGCGGACCCGGGAGTTGATCTCCAGGAACATGTGCGAGCCGTCTGACTGGGCGCCGTGGCGCCAGGCATTCTCGCTGACCGGCAATTCGGTATCGAGCGTGATCTTCTTTGCGCGGAGTTGGTCAGCGACGATGAGCATCGTCATGAGCTTGCTCATCGACGCCGGCGGCATCGGAACGTCGCAGTCGCGACAGTAGAGAACCTGACGCGTATTGTGATCGAAGATCGCGATGTTGCGGGCGGGGCTTGCAATCGGATCGCCCGCGAGTTGTGCCTGCGCCGGCGACAAAGTCAGGCAAAAACCGAGGACCGCCAGTGAGAGGAGGCGGGAGACGCCCATCCGGATTCTCCGAGTGATTCGCCGATGCGGCGGATGACGCGGATAGAAGCCTTCGCACACCGGGGCGTCAACGACGCCTGCAGCGCCCGCCTGCTGCGTCCGGGCGCAGTCTCAGCGCGCGACCGCCACCACGGCGCCCGCGAAGCCGCGCTCGGCCACCATGTCGCGCGCCAGTTCCGCTTCCGCGCGCGAAGCCCAGTTCCCGAGACGCACGCGGTGCAGGGTCACGGAGGGCCCTTCCCGCACGTCGACGGTCACGGTTCCGACATCCAGAAGGGCGGTCCGGACCCGTTCGGCGTTGGACGGATCGGCGAATGCGCCGATCTGCAGGAAGTAGCCGCCCGACGTCGCGGCGACCGGCGCAGAGGCCGCCTGGAAGACGGCCTCGACCGGCGCCGGCTCTGGCGCGGCGGCGAGAAGGAGCGGCGGCGCAGCCGAATGCGTTTCCGCGATGACGACCGGCGCCACGTCATCGAAGGCATCGGGCGCGAGGACGTCGGCGGCGCCCCCTTCCCGCTGCAGGCCGCGAAGATCCAGAAGGGGCCCCAAATTCTTCGAGGACACGCGGCCATAGCCGTAGAGCATTTCGGTCGTGTCGAGGGAGGTGGAGGCGGCGCGTTGCGCTGGGGCGCTGACCGGTGCAACGCGAGGGCGCGCGGGCGCTCGGGCGGCGGCGACAGGACGCGCGGCGCGGGTCGCGAATTCGATCGGCGCAGGCGCGCGCTCCCACGCCGAGGCAACGCCCGTGAAACAGCCGAGAATCGCCGTGGCGAGACCTGCGATACGCGCCGTCGAAAACATGAACACTCCGCCCGTCCGGCGCCAGCATCGGCGCGAGAGACTTCGCACCCTAGCTGCAGGCCGTTGAAACCACGTTAGGTTTCAGGGTTTATTCAGGTTCACCACGTCTCCAGGGCGGACGCCCGGGAGACGGGCCGCTTACGGGCGGATCAGATACTTCTCGCCTGTCCGCTTGGCGTTGTAGGCCGCCAGTACAACCGGATCGAGCGCCTCGACCAGCGAGATTTCGTGGCTGTAGTGGCTCTTGAAGGTCGTGGTGAGTTCATCGACCACGCGCTTGCGCATGCGTGCAACCACCTCGGGGCCGGCCTTCGCCATGAACGGCGTGAGCAGGAAGCCCGACAAAGACCAGGAAAATCCGAAACTGCGCGTGAGCGTCGTGGGGCCGAGATCGAGGCCGCCATAGATGTAGACCTGCTTGAACGAGTCCGAGCCGTAGCGGCTGTAGGTCGTCATGCGCTTGACCGCCGCCGCTTCCATCGCCGCCAGCATTTGGCCCGCAAGCTTGCCGCCGCCGATGGCGTCGAAGCCCAGCGTGGCGCCGGTTTCCACGAGCGCCGCGATCAGGTCCTCCATGAAGGTCTCGGAGGTGGAGTCGAGCACATACTTTGCGCCGATGCCCTTCAGCAACGCGACCTGGGATGCGCTGCGCACGATGTTGACAAGTGGAATACCGTCGCTGGCGCAGATCTTCACCAGCATCTGCCCGAGGTTAGAGGCGGCCGCCGTGTGGACGATCGCGCTGTGGCCCTCCATGCGCATGACTTCGGTGAAGGCGAGCGACGTCAGCGGATTGACGAAGCAGGAGGCGCCGTCGGCGGGATCGACGCCTTCGGGAAGCTCCATGCATGCCGACGCGGGCAGACAGCGATACTGGGCGTACATGGCGCCGCCAAGCAACGCCACGGTCTTGCCGAGCAGCGCCTGCGCTTCCGCAGATGCGCCGGCGCGCACGACCACGCCGCACCCTTCATTGCCGATGGGCAGCGCGTCGCCGATGCGACCAGCCATGGCGCGCATGCCTGCGGCGGGAATGTCGGCGGTGATGACCGGGAGACCGTCGCGTTGCGACGCGCGCGCGGTGCGCACGTCCGCTGCGCCGACGAGAAGGCCAAGGTCGGATGGATTGATCGGCGTGGCGAGAACCTTGACCAGCACCTCGTGATCCCGCGGGGTCGGCATGGGCTTGCGCGCGAGCGAGATCTCGAGTTCCCCGCCCTCCTTGACGAGCGTCAGCATTGTCAGGTTGTCGGCGGGAAGGTCGGTCATGACAGGCTCCGGGTGCAGGGGCGACGCCCACCGCTACCCGAAGCCCGTCGGAGCGACAATGTCGGACGGGGCGAGCCCCGCCCGCCTCAAGCCCCGTCGCCGCCGCGATTGCGCTCGGTGTCGAGGAAGTCGCGGGCCTTGTAGTCTTTCGGGGCGGCGATCTCGACGATGGGGTCGGCGCGGTCGTCGTATTCGAGCCGGAGCGCGCGCGTCATCACGGCGTGCATGTCGTAAAGGCAGGTGATGTAGGTCAGTTCGAGGATTTCCTCGTCGCTGAGGAAGCGCTTCAGCGCGTCGAACACTTCGTCGGGCGTGCGACCGCTCTGGGCGGTGAGGCAGTCGGTGTAGGCGAGGACGGCCCGCTCCTTCTCGTCGAAGCAGGATGCGACCTGCCAGTGCGGAATGGCGGCGATCTTCTCGTCCGACACCTTGAGCGCGCGCAACGACTTGCAGTGTTGCGAGAACACGAACTGGCTGCCTTTGACCCAGCCGGCGCGGGTCTGGCCGAGTTCGCGCAGGACCGGATCGAGCTTTCGCGCAGGGCTGCGGTAGAAGGCGAAGCCCTGCACGGCGTGTTCGAGGCAGTCGGGCACGAGCGCGAACACTGTCCACCAATCGCCCGGCGTGCCTGTCGCCGTCCCCGGCTCCGCAACCGGGTCCCTGTCGCCGAACAGCGCATTGTACATCCGCAACCCGATCCCCGGATCGACTTCTGCACGGGGCACCTGACGAAGACGGGGCATGTTCAGTTCTCCAAAGTTGCGCGGCGCGCTGCATGGCGGCCTTGGTGTGACGGAAGCGTCGTTGCGAACGCGTCGCGCCTGAAATTGGTCGGCGTCGACCCATCGGACAGGCGAACGATGGCGTTGGTCTTTGGGCCAAAGCGAGTGCTGGCCGGGAGTCCAGGTTGGTGCATGCGCGTCATGTCTCTGCCGTGTCGCTCACCCTAGAGGCGGCCCTTTCTTCGTCAACATATTTGACGATTGACAGCGCGCGCGCTTCCGGACGTGCGCCGGCGCCCGCGGAGTCGTCTCTCAAAAGACGACGCCACGGCGTTGGGGACAGCGATGGTACGGGCGCACGTCAGCAGCGCGCGGGGGCAAACCTCGCGGGAGCAGGCGGACGTGCAAAACCACGAGCGGGGCGCAACACCCGCCCGCGTGCATGACGCGAAATGAAACCCAAGGCCCGCTCACACAACGGACCCGGCGCGCGCGACGCATGAAAGAGGGAGCGCCGGACAACGGCGTCACGCGAGATCTTCCGACGGCTGGCGCGCATCCGCGCCACGGGCGGCGCACACGTCTCCACGGCGGTCACAGGACGCGCCGGCGCCGCCTGCCACAGCAGGAGCCCCCCGACCGCCAGAACCAGAACCATGAAGAACGCGAGCACATCGGCCTCCGTTGAAAAACCTGAGGCTAAAGTTCTCTATATGTTCTATTGGGGCAAGTGACAATTCGGACAGGGAGGAGCGACGCCCGGTTGCGTGAGCCTTCGCGGCGATGTGACGGCGACGAGACCGTCGCCGGTCCGGACCTGTCAGGCTTGAAAAGAAAACGCACAGCCCGCTGGCGGATAGGGTGGGATTCGAACCCACGGTAAGCTTGCGCCTACGCCAGTTTTCAAGACTGGAGCCTTCAACCGCTCGGCCACCTATCCTTACGCCTCAGGCGGCGCGGACCTCCGCTTCGGTCTTGGAACGGATTTCGTCAAGCGTGACGCCGGGCGCCATCTCGAGCAGGGCGAGGCCGCCCTCCCCCTTCTTGTCCACGTCGAAGACGCCGAGATCGGTGATCACGCGATCGACGACGCGCACGCCGGTGAGCGGCAGGCCGCACTTCTTCAGAAGTTTCGGCGAGCCGTCCTTGGCTGCGTGCTCCATGACGACGACCACGCGCTTGACGCCCGCGACGAGATCCATCGCGCCGCCCATGCCCTTGACCATCTTGCCGGGCACCATCCAGTTCGCGAGATCGCCCTTTTCGGAGACCTCCATCGCGCCGAGGATGGAGAGATCGATATGGCCGCCGCGGATCATCGCGAAGCTGTCGGACGACGAGAAATAGGACGTCTTCCTCAGCTGCGTGATCGTCTGCTTGCCGGCGTTGATGAGATCGGCGTCGACCTCGTCGTCATAGGGAAACGGCCCCATGCCGAGCATGCCGTTCTCCGACTGCAGCGTCACTTCCATGCCGTCGGGGATGTAGTTGGCGACCAGCGTCGGGATGCCGATGCCGAGATTCACATAGAAACCGTCGCGCAGTTCCTTTGCGGCGCGCGCGGCCAGTTCATCGCGTGTCCAGGCCATTACGCCGCCTCCCGCTTGCGCACGGTGCGCTGTTCGATGCGCTTTTCGAAAACACCTTTGACGATGCGGTCTACATAGATGCCCGGCGTGTGGATCTGGTCGGGATCGAGCGCGCCGACGGGCACGATCTCCTCGACTTCCGCCACGCAGACCTTGCCGGCCGTCGCCATCATCGGGTTGAAGTTGCGCGCGGTCTTGCGGAAGACGAGATTGCCTTCCGCGTCGCCCTTCCAGGCCTTCACGATGGACAGATCGGCCTTGAGTCCGGTTTCGAGGACATACTCCTCGCCATCGAACGTCCGCACGTCCTTGCCTTCCGCAACGAGCGTGCCGACGCCGGTCTTGGTGTAGAATCCCGCGATCCCCGCGCCGCCGGCGCGGATGCGTTCCGCGAGCGTGCCCTGCGGATTGAACTCGAGTTGCAGCTCCCCGGAGAGATATTGGCGCTCGAACTCCTTGTTCTCGCCGACATAGGACGAGACCATCTTCGCGATCTGGCGGGTCTTCAGGAGGAGGCCGAGGCCGAAGTCGTCGACGCCAGCGTTGTTCGAGATCACCGTCAGGTTCTTCACGCCGGTGTCCCGCAGGGCGACGATCAGGTTCTCGGGAATGCCGCAGAGGCCGAAGCCCCCGGACATGACGGTCATGCCGTCGAAGGTCAGCCCCTTGAGGGCCGTCGCCGCGTCGGGCTGGACTTTGTTCGCCATTGCACACTCATCGATGGGATGGGGGTGTCTAGGCCGCAGCCGCCCATGGCGCAACGGCAAGGCGGGACAAAGTTGAAGTTTGATTCAGGTTTTTGCGGCGCGCCCTGCCGAGGGCAGTCGCGCCGGCCGCTGAGCCGGCGGCCGGCGCATTCTGGTTGCCCAGGACGGTCACGCGAGCGAGGGACGAGAAAGGCGCGCCGTCGAGGGGGAGAGTGCACTTCCCGCCTTGAACCGCGCATGAACGGATCAGTCCGCCGCGAAGATCGCCTCGAGGCTCGTGCGCGACATGCCGTGCTTCAGCCAGTTGTAGGGCGTGATGTTCACCGCCTTGACAATGATGCGCCCGATATCCCCGCCATCCGAAGTCAGATCGAAATCGAGGACGTTGACGCAGCAGGTATCCTGCTCGAACGCGGACGCCGCCGCGAGCCCTGCCCCGCAAGCCCAACTGAGGATGAGGCGGTTCACACCCTCGTGTGCGACGATGAGCGTGGCGCCGCGCTCCGCGACCGGCTCGGGCGACAGGACCACCCGGCGGATCGCGGCCACCGCGCGCGCCTGCGCATCGACGAAGGACTCGCCGTCGAACATGCGCGCCCCCGGTTCGTGCGCCCGCGCGAACTGCGCCGCCATCGCGACCGCCGCTTCCGCGCGCCCGTTGAAGGCGACCGTGCCGCCGCGAATTTCCTCAAGGTCGCCGTCGGCTGTCAGCACTGGCGCGCGGGCGCGCTGCGCGAGGACGATTTCGGCCGTCTCACGCGTGCGCGTCAGGCCGGAAGAGAGCGCCCGGGTCAGCACCGGCTCGGCCAGCGCCAGTCCCGCCGTCTCCGCCTGCGCACGCCCCTCCTCGGTCAGTCTCGCCACGCGATGGTCGCGCGCCTTCAGGACCTCATCGCTGAAATAGTCCACGCGACCATGGCGCATCAGGTAGATGCGCCGGCGCTCGAGCCGCTGTCCGCCGCTTGAGACGTTCACGCGCCCGCCTTGAGCTTGTCGATGATCGCGCCGTCGACGCCCCAGTCGCGCAGGGCGGTTTCGGTGTGGGCGCCGACTTCCGGCGGCGGCCCCTGCACTTTCGACTGCGTCCGCGAGAAGCGCGGCGCGACGTTCGGCTGGACCACGCCCTCCACGGTGACGAATGTCTCGCGCGCCTTGTTGTGCGCATGCTCGGGCGCTTCCGCCCACGACAGCACCGGCGCGAAGCACACATCGGTGCCTTCCATCAGCGCGCACCACTCATCGCGTGTTTTCGTCTTGATGACCGCCGCCAGCTTTTCGGACAGCGCCGGCCAGGCAGTTCGGTCCATCTGCGCCTGGAAGGCTGGCTCGGCCGACAGCCCCGTCTTCTCGAGCAGGAGTGCGTAGAACTGCGGTTCGATGGATCCCACGGAGATCCATTTGCCGTCCTTGCAGGCATAGGTGTCGTAGAAGTGCGCGCCGCCGTCGAGCAGGTTCGCGTCGCGCTGATCGCTCCACATGCCCGTAGCGCGCATGCCGTAGAACATCGCCGCGAGCGACGCGGCGCCGTCCGTCATGGCGCAGTCGATCACCTGTCCCTTGCCGGAGCGTTGCGCCTCGAACAGCGCGGCGCAGATGCCCATCGCCATGTAGAGGGCGCCGCCGCCGAAATCGCCCACGAGGTTGAGCGGCGGCGGCGGCGTGTCGTCCTTCCGGCCCATCGCGTGAAGGCCACCGGTGAGCGAAATGTAGTTGAGGTCGTGTCCTGCAGCATTGGCGAGCGGCCCGGTCTGCCCCCATCCGGTCATGCGTCCGTAAACCAGTTTCGCATTCGATTTCAGCGCGACCTCGGGCCCGAGTCCGAGACGCTCCATGACGCCGGGACGAAAACCTTCGAGCAGCACATCAGCTTTCTCGATCAGCGCGCGGCACGCAGCCACGCCGTCGGGCGACTTCAGATCCACCGCGACCGAACGACGCCCGCGGCTGGTGATGTCGAACTTGCTCGTTCGGGCGCCCTTGCGGTCCACGCGCACGACGTCGGCGCCCATGTCGGACAGCAGCATGCAGGTAAATGGCCCCGGGCCGATGCCGGCGAACTCGACAACCTTGACCCCACTGAGTGGACCTTGCGCCATGGCTTTTCTCCTCGATCGCGTCTTGCGATCCGTTGGCTGTCGATATCGCCTCCGTCAACCATTTCTGCGCCTTCCCTTTACGGCGCCCCGGATGATAATGGCCGCCGGCTTTCTGCGCAGGGGCGGAAAGCCAAGCGGGGTCACATGCGTATTTCCGTTAGGTCACATGATGCGCGTCGTGCGCGCGACCTGCAGGAAGCGCTCGGCGTTGCCGGCATCGACTCCGTGGCCCTTGTCGGCCCGGTGCACGAGCGCACGCGCCTTCAGGATGACATTGCACTGATCGACGCAGCGCCAACGGCGCTCGCGTGGGCGTGCGATGAAGCGCGGCGGATCGCGCACAGCGCCAGCCGGCCGATCGCCATCGTCGCGGCCAGCCGCGCCGAAGACCCGCCGGTAGAGGACGCATCGGCCTTTGACGCCTGGATCCAGATCGATGCGCCGGAGGGCGTGCTGGAACAGGAACTGACATCCATCCAGCGGCGTGCGGCGGCGCGCACCGAGCTCCTGCGGCGGATCGAAACCGCACGCGCGCTTGGCGTCGCGACGCCCGCGCCTGAACCGAACACCCCCTGGCGAGCGCTCTATATCGGCGATCCAAGCCCCTTCTTTCTGGCGCAGGAACGCGCGCTCGCCGCACTCGATGGCCGACTGGAAGCGGCGTTCAGTTCATTCATGGGCTTCGACTTCCTGCATGACGCGCGTTTCGACGCCGTCACGCTGAATGCGACCCGGGACGCCGCCACCGCGCTCGCCTTGTGCGGCGCGCTGCGGCGCAATGCGCGGCTGCACCACCTCCCGACCGCAGTGATCGTCAATCGCGATGACGACGCGACAGTCATCGGCGCCGTCGATCGCGGCGCGACGCTGATCGTGCATCCCGACGAGGCGCCGGAACCGAAACTCCGATGGCTGTTCGACAAGGTGCGACGGGGACGCCGGCATGCACACGTGGAAGCGGGTCTGGCGGCGTTGAAGTGCAGCTGTGCGGGGCGTGCCGGGCTCTTCGATCCCGGCTTCTTCACTGAGCATCTCACGCGCCTGTCGGAGGCGGCGCATCTCAGTGGACGACCGCTTACGCTTGTGGCGTTGCGCGCCTGTCTGGCGCCGGGGGCGCGACTGGCGAACGATGTCGATTGGCGACGCAGCATCGACCAGATCGCGGAACTCGCCGGGCGACTGGTGCGCGCCCACGACGGCGCAGCGCTGGTGCTGGAGGATGTCATCGCCATTGCGCTGCCGGAGTCCTCTGTCGCAGAAGGTCGCCGGACCGCCGAGCGGGTCTCCGGCGTGGTCGAATGCACCGCGTTCGCTTCGGGCGAGGGCGGCGTAGGCCCTATCGTTCTCGAACACAGCGTGGTCGAACTCAACGCCGGCGAAAGCGGACGCGGCCTCCTCGCCCGCGCGCTTGACCCTTTCCCCGCCGAAGGTGCGCGTGCATGAACGCCGCGCCGGTAAGGGTCGACTTCATCGCCGATGTCTGCTGCCCGTGGTGCTACATTTCCTGGCGTGCGCTAGACGTCGCCATAGCGTCGGCGTCCGGCGTCGCCTTCGACCGCCGCTGGGGTGTGTTTCTGCTGCGCCCCGACACGCCGAAGGAAGGGTTTGATCGCAAGGCGTATCTGGAAAAGCTGTTCGCCGATCAGCCTGAACGCGCGCGTGCGGCGCGCGCCGCGTTGCAGGCGGCGGCCGACGATGCAGGCGCGCCGCTCAATCTCGATGCAGCCAGGACGATGCCCAACACCATGAACGCCCACCGCCTCATCGTATGGGCGACGGGGCAATCCCGTTTCGTGGAAATGGTGGACGCACTCTTCCGCGCCTATTTCGTCGAAGGCCGCGACATCGGCAATGACGGGGTGCTGGGGGATGTGTCTGCGGAAGTCGGGCTGGATCGCGACATCGTGGCTACGCTTCTGGCGGGCGATGCGGACTGGTCGCGCGTCGCTGACGCGCACAATGCTGCAGTGACCGCAGGCGTACGCGGCGTGCCGGTGGTGGTCTTCAACCAGAAGTTCGCGCGCCAAGGCTCGGAGAGCGTTTCGGCCTACAGACTACTCCTGCAGCAGGCGATCTAGGCCGCCGCCTTGCGTGTCAGCTTGGCGACACTGTCGAGATAGCCGCGCAACGCCTTGAGGCGCAGCGCCGGATCGGGCCAGTCCCCCTGGATCACCAGTTTGCCGTCAGGCCGCATCTTGAAATCCAGCGGGCGCGACTGGACGAGACGCACGAGCGCGATCGGTTCGGGAAAGCCCGTCTCCCGGAAGGTCAGCACCGCGCCCTTGGGGCCGGCGTCGAGTTTCGCGATGCTCGATTGCCGGCACAGCGCCTTCAGCCCCGCCACCGCGATCAATTGGTCGGCCTCCGTCGGCAGCGGCCCGAAACGGTCGATCATCTCCGCCGCGAACGCCTCGCGCTCGTTGTCTTCAGCGAGTTCCGACAGGCGGCGATAGAGCGACAAGCGCACCGTGAGGTCCGGTACATACTCTTCCGGAATGAGCACCGAGGCGCCGACATTGATCTGCGGCGACCACTTCTGCTCGCCCGCGTCCTCGCGGTTCTCCTTGATGGCGAGCACCGCCTCCTCGAGCATCGACTGATAGAGTTCGACGCCCACTTCCTTGATGTGGCCGGATTGCTCTTCGCCGAGGAGATTGCCGCCGCCGCGCATGTCGAGGTCGTGGCTGGCGAGCGTGAAGCCCGCGCCGAGATTGTCGAGCGAGGCGAGCACCCGCAGGCGCTTCTCTGCGCCGGCCGTGAGCGCTTTTTCCGCGTTTGTCGTCAGGTACGCGTAGGCGCGCACCTTGGAGCGGCCCACGCGCCCGCGCATCTGGTAAAGCTGCGCGAGACCGAACATGTCCGCGCGGTGGACGATCATCGTGTTGGCGCGCGGGATGTCGAGGCCCGACTCGATGATCGTGGTCGAGACGAGGACGTCATACTCGCCGTCATAGAAGGCCGTCATGACGTCATCGAGCGCCGCAGCGCCCATCTGGCCGTGCGCCAGCACGAACTTCAGCTCCGGCACATTCTGGCGCAGGAATTTCTCGGCCTCTTCCAGTTCCGAAATCCGCGGCACGACATAGAAGGACTGCCCCCCGCGATAGCGTTCCCGGAGCAGCGCTTCGCGCACGGTGAGCGGATCGAAGGGCGTCACATAGGTGCGCACCGCCATGCGGTCGATCGGCGGGGTCGCGATGACCGACATCTCCCGGATGCCGGAAAGCGCGAGTTGCAGCGTCCGCGGGATCGGCGTGGCCGAGAGCGTGAGCACATGCACGTCCGCGCGCAGCTCCTTCAGTCGCTCCTTGTGCTTGACGCCGAAGTGCTGCTCCTCGTCGATGACCAGCAGGCCGAGATCGCGGAAGGCGATCCCCTTCCCCAGAAGTGCGTGGGTGCCAATGACGATGTCGCACGCGCCGTCGGCGATCATCTGCTTCGTTTCGTTCGCTTCCTTCGTCGTCACCAGACGCGACAGCTGCCGGATCTTCACCGGCAGGCCGTGGAAGCGCTCCGTGAAGGTGCGGAAATGCTGCCGGCACAGGAGCGTCGTCGGCGCGACGATCGCCACCTGCTTGCCCGTCATCGCGACCACGAACGCGGCGCGGAGCGCCACTTCCGTCTTGCCGAAACCGACATCGCCGCAGACGAGGCGGTCCATGGGCTTGCCGGAGCCGAGATCGCCGATCGCATCTTCGATGGCCGCGAGCTGGTCCTCCGTCTCCTCGTACGGAAAGCGCGCGCAGAACTCGTCGAACATGCCGACATTCGGCTCGATCGCTTCGGCTGTGCGCGCCGCACGCGCCGCTGCAATTCGGATGAGCTCCTCGGCCATGTCGCGCAGGCGCTGCTTCGCGCGCGCCTTGCGGCTCTGCCACGCCACGCCGCCAAGCTTGTCGAGCTGTGCGGGGACATCTTCCGAGCCGTAGCGCGAGACGAGTTCGATGTTCTCCACCGGGAGGTAGAGCTTGTCGCCGCCGTGGTACGAAAGATCGAGGCAGTCGTGCGGGGCGCCCTGCACGTCGAGCGTCTTCAGCCCCTCATAGCGCGCCACGCCGTGATCGGAATGTACGACGAGATCGCCCGGTGACAGCGCCGCCGCCTCTGCAATGAGGCTCGACGCCTTGCGCTTGCGACGCGGCCGTGCGAGCCGGTCGCCGAGCAAGTCCTGTTCGGACAGCACGGCGATGGTGTCCGTTTCGAACCCCTGCTCGAGCGGCAGAACGGCGATCAACGGGCGCGTCTGCGGGACCTTCAGGCCTTCAGGCCAGTTCGGCGTCAGCGTCGCATCGGCGAGGCCGTGATCGCCGAGCACATGCGCCAGACGTTCCGCCGAACCATCGGTCCATGCGCCGAACAGCACGCGCTTGCCGGCGGCGATCTCGTCGTTGATGTGCTGGCGCGCGGCATCAAAGACATTGGCGTCGACCTGGGTCCGCTCGGGGGCGAAGTTGCGGCCCGTCCGCGCGCCGAGCGAAATCGACGAGCCGCCCGGCGCCTCGAAGGGATTGAAGCGACGCACGGGCCGTCCGTGCAGCGCCAGCTCCCATGCGTCCTCCTGCAGGTAGAGCGTTTCCGGCGAAGGCGCGCGAAAGGGCGGCGAGCCGCGCGGCACAGGCGCATTCGCCCGAGACTCATAGTGTTCCTGCGCCTGCTCGACACGCTCGCGGCGAGCGTCTTCCGCGAGATGCTCGAAGCCGATGAGCGCGTTCTCGCCCACATAGTCGAACACGGTCTCCAACTGCTCGTAGAAGAACGGCAGCCATTGCTCGACGCCCTGACGCCGAATGCGCGCGCTGACGGAGTCGTAGACCATGTCGCTCACCGCGCCATAGGACTGCGCGAACGTGCGCCTGAACTGGCTGATGGTGTCGGCGTCGAAGAGGATTTCGCTGACCGGCGTCAGCGTGGCGTCCACGATCTGACGTGTGGAGCGTTGCGTCTCGGGATCGAAGGCGCGGATCGTCTCCAGCTGATCGCCGAAAAAATCGAAGCGGAGCGGTTCGGCGGCGCCCGGCGCGAAGATGTCGAGCACCCCGCCGCGCACCGCATAGTCTCCCGCCGCCCGCACGGTGGAGGCGCGACCATAGCCATTCATTTGCGCGTAGGCTTCGATTTCCTCCGGTGAGACCACCGCGCCCACATGCGCGGAGAAGGCGCCCGCGGCGAGGCGCTGGCGCGGCGGCACGCGTTGGGAGACGGCGGAGGCCGTCGTGATGACGAGGAGTGCGGGCGCATCGGCCTTGCGCGTCGCGAGCCGCGTGAGCACGGCGCAGCGTTGCGCGGCCACGGCGGGCGTCGGGGAAATGCGGTCATACGGGAGGCTGTCCCAGGCCGGCAGCCGCGCTGTTTCAAGTTCCGGGGTGAAGAACTTCACCGCCGCCTCGAAGGACGCCGCGCGGGACTCGTCGCGCGCCACGAAGAGCGACACCCCTCCCCGCAGGCGCGACGCCGCCGAGAAGGCAGGCGCGGCTACGCCGTCCGGCGCACTCGACACCCCGAGCGGCCCCGTGGTTCGGGCGATGGCGTCGATGAGGGCGGGCGGCAGGATGGCGGTCATGCGTCGTCGGAGGTCCCGGTTGTGGCGTGGAAGGCCCGAATGTCGGCGAGGAGCGGCGTCTCGTGGACCGGGGGAGCGGGCGTACGCCCGACCACCCAGTCGTAGACGTCCTGGTCGGACGCCTCGAGCAGCGCCTCGAAGGCGGTTACGTCGGAATCGTTGAGGCTCTCAAGGCGCGCATCCGCGAATCCGCCGAGGATGAGGTCAATCTCCCGGAACCCCCGACGCCATGCCCGGAACCTCAGCCTTTTCCGCCGTTCATCCAACATGGCGCGCCCGTTCGAGAGGCAGGCGCTATAGACGATGGGCGCACGCCTGTCAGCGCGTCGAATGGGCCGCATGAGCGATACGTCCAGTCATCCACAGGGACCGCCAATTGGGCTGCTTGTCCCCGCCCCGCTGCCGCGGGGTTATCGGCGGGAAACCGCCGAGTTGATGGCGCATGTGGCCGGCGGTCCTCTGGCGCGCGACTTCGCCTTCCTCGCCCCGACCGGCGCTATCGACCGGCGCAACAAGGTCTCCATCGCAGACACAACCGAGGGCGAGATCGCCACCATCGAAGCGGAGGTGGACGCTCACATCCCCGCCTATCGCAGCGCGCCGTACCGGATCCGCCTCCGCGACGAGACGGGCTTTCTTTCCGTCACCTACTTCCGACCGCGCGCGGACATGCTGAAGAGGATGTGGCCGGTCGGGCAGAAGCGGCTGGTGAGCGGCAAGGTCCAGATCCATTCGGGCGAGCGGCAGATGCTGCACCCCGATCACGTGGTCGATCCGGCGACGGGCGAGACGCCGCCCGATGTCGAGGCGGTCTATCCGCTGACGCAGGGACTTTCGGGGCGTCAGGCGCAGCGCTTAATTCGCGAGTCGATGAAGCTCCTCGTCGATCCGGACGAGTGGCTCGATGCGGCGACGCTTTCCTCGCGCGATTGGCCCTCGTTCGCTTCCGCGCTGCGCAGATTGCATGAGCCGAAGGAGCCGGCGGACGTCTTGCCGGACGCGCCATATCGCACGCGTCTAGCCTATGACGAACTCTTCCTGCGTCAGGTCGCGCTGCATCTGCGGCGCGAGGCGCGGCGCGGCACCGCGGGCCGTGCGATCTCCTCGACGGGGCGATTGGCCGAACAGATCCTCGCCTCCATCCCCTTCTCGCCCACGGGCGCGCAGGTGCGCGCACATCGCGACATCGCGAAGGACCTCGCTGAAACCTCGCCGATGCTGCGGCTGCTGCAGGGCGATGTGGGTTCCGGCAAGACGCTCGTCGCGGCGCTGGCGATGGCGCGCGCCGCGGAGTGCGGCGTGCAGAGCGCGCTGATGGCGCCGACGGAACTGCTCGCGCGGCAACACGGCGAGAGCGTCGTGCCTTTGCTCGCGGCCGCGGGCCTTGAAGCGGTGGTGCTGACGGGCCGGGACAAAGGCAAGGATCGTGCGCGGACGCTGGAGCGCCTCGCCTCCGGCGAAATCGCGGCGGTGATCGGCACGCACGCGCTCTTTCAGGACGAAGTGATCTTCAAGGATCTCGGCTTGGTCGTCATCGATGAGCAGCATCGCTTCGGCGTGTCCGATCGCATGAAGCTCGTCGCGAAGGGGGGGCATCCACATGTGCTGGTGATGAGCGCGACGCCCATCCCGCGCACGCTGGCGCTCGCGGTACATGGGGACATGGATGTCTCGGTGCTCGACGAGAAACCCCCGGGCCGCAAGCAGATACAGACCCGCGCGCTGCCGACGAGCCGAATGGACGATGTGATCGACGCGATCGCGCGCGCCTCGTCGCAAGGTGATCGAGCGTACTGGGTGTGTCCCCTGATCGAAGAATCGGAACTCTCCGATCTGGCCGCTGTCGAAGACCGATACGAAGACCTGCGCGCGCATTTCGGCGACGGCGTCGCGGTCGTGCACGGCAAGATGTCGGCGGCGGAGCGCGATCGTGCGATGGAGCGGTTCAAGTCGGGCGAGGCCTTCGTGCTTGTAGCGACGACGGTTATCGAAGTCGGCGTGAACGTGCCCGAGGCGACGATCATGGTGATCGAGCACGCCGAGCGTTTCGGGCTCGCCCAGCTCCATCAGTTGCGCGGCCGTATCGGGCGCGGCGACAAGCCCGGTTCGTGCCTCCTGCTGTGGCGCCCGCCCCTGTCGGAGACGGCGAAGGAAAGGCTCGATGCGCTGCGCAAGACGGACGACGGATTCGTCATCGCGGAGCTCGACTACAAAATGCGCGGCTCCGGCGACATCCTCGGCGTGCGGCAAAGCGGATTTCCGGACTTCCGGTTCGTGCATCCCGATACGCACGGCGACATGCTCGGCGCCGCCGACCGCGAAGCCCGCCTCGCCATCCAGCGCGACCCGAAACTTGAGACCCCGCGCGGCAGGGCGATCGCCTACGCCGCGCGGCTGTTCGGCGTGGACGACGGACTCGGGCGCGCCCGGTCCGGGTGACGCTTGATTGACGCATGGAGAGGACGGCAACGTACGCCCATGAGTGATCTGAGCGACATCGCGCACGGCCTTGAAGCCGTGGCCCGCGCCATCGCGGGGCCGGAAGCGCGGGCCACGGCGCTGCGGCGACTTTCCGGCGGCGCCAGCCAGGAGACATGGTCCTTCGACATCGAGACGGGAGACAAGTCCCGCGGATACATCCTGCGGCGTGCGCCGGGCGGCGTGGCCCTCGGAACATCGGCGCAATCGATCGGGCTGGAGACGGAAGCGAAGGTCATCCGCGCCGCCATCGCGAGCGGTTCGCCGGCGCCGCCGGTGGCGCATGTGTGCACGGATGCGGACGGTCTCGGTGCGGCCTATGTGATGGATCGCCTTCCCGGCGAGACCATTGCGCGGAAAATCCTGCGGGATGCGCCCTTCGAAAAGGCGCGCGCCGTGCTGGCCCGGCAATGCGGCGCAGCTCTGGCGCGGATTCATGCGACACCCGCCGACACGCTGCCGCCGCTCCCCTTTTCTGGCGCCCGCGAACAGCTCGATCGGTACGAGGAAGTGTACCGCTCCTTCGACACGCCGCGGCCGATTTTCGATCTGGCGTTCAAGCATCTGCGCGACCGCGCGCCGACGCCGCCGGCCACGACGCTCGTGCATGGCGACTTCCGGCTCGGCAACATCATGGTCGGACCCGACGGCCTTGTCGCCGCGCTCGACTGGGAACTGGCGCATGTCGGCGACCCCACCGAAGACCTTTCCTGGATCTGCATGCCCTCGTGGCGTTTCGGGCAGATGGACAAGCCCGTCGGCGGTTTCGGCGCGGTGGAGGATCTGCTCGCTGGGTATCGCGAGGCGGGCGGCGACCCGCGCATCAACGCGGACATGGTGCGCTGGTGGACGATCTTCGGCTCGCTGAAGTGGGGCGTGATGTGCCTGACCATGTTCCGCGCCTTCGAGACCGGCGCTGATCCGAGCGTCGAGCGCGCGGCCATCGGACGGCGCGCGAGCGAAACGGAACTCGATCTCATGCTCATGCTGACGGGACGGCTCTGATGCTCGGCGAACCGACTGCGAAACAGCTTGTCGAAGCGGCGGCGTCCTTTCTCGAAAAGGTCGCAGCGCCGCAGCTTGAAGGCCACGCCGCTTTTCACGCCCGTGTGGCGACCAATGTGCTCGCCATCGTCGCGCGCGAACTGGAGCTTGGGCCGGCGGCGGCGAAAGCGGAGACCGAGCGGCTCGCGAAATTGCTCGGCAGCGAAGGTGATCTCGACGCGATGCGGCGCGCGCTCAGCGCGAAGTTGACGGCGGGCGAGATGGATATTTCGACGCCGGGGCTGGCGGAGCACCTGCTCGCGACGGTGGTGGACCGGGTGAGGATCGAGCAGCCCGGCTACGGCAGCATGAAGCGGGTCTAGGCGCCGGAAATGATGCCGTACCGCGCAGCTCTTGCTGCGCAAGCGGCAGCGCCGCCAGACTCCGAGGAATCTTGCGTGGTTTGAACATGGGTATGCGCACCGGGAGGTGCGCGGTCCGGTTTCGACAGTCATGACGTGTCTGCTGCTTCGGCGGCAGGTGCGAGCGCGTCAGTGCTCAGGGCAATCGCCACGGCAAGCACCGTGACGATGGCGCCAAGCACGCCGCCCTTCCTCGGCAGGTTCGCGATCGCGCGTTTCACCGTGCGGTCGAAATCGCGCAGCGCATCGCGCATGTCGCGGACCGTGCGCAACGCAATGCCGCGCGTATAGGCACGCAACAGGCGGAGACGGCGACGTCGATAGCCGCTTATGCCGTGTGGTCTGACGGTGAACTTCTGGCGATCCACGCGGAAGGTCATGCGGGAGCACATGCTCAAGAAGATCAGCATGCGGATGTCGCGGCGCGCCTTGCGGATATCGGCCTGGAAATCGAGGCGGAGAAAGCGCGGTGCGGGCACGCGCGCCATCAGCCACGCCATGACCTGCAGCAGCCACAGATGCAGCTCGCGCGCGGCGGCGGCGTAAGCGCTGCGGCGGTGACGTAGCGGTCTCGCGATCTGCATTCTGGCTCTCCTCTCCGTGGCGACCGGACCATTCCGGCGCGACGTGGGAGGAGCATCAGGGCGCTTGCGTGCCGGTCGGATTGTTTTGCTGAATTTTCTGCAGCGGACGCCGGAAAACGTTGCACGCCAACGGAATCGATTTTTTGGCCGCCTGCAAAAGCGAGGGATTGAGGACTCCGCGATCCCCCTACCTGCCTGTCATATTCGCGCTTGAGGCGAGAAGACGCGCGCCAAGCTGACGGATCGGAGGAACTCGGCATTTCCGAATCTGGCCCGGAGCGGACTAAGCGCGCGTGCTCCTCGACTCTCGAAAGGGACTATGCGCCCAGCATGAGCCGGACGCGCGCGCTTGATGTTGACGGCCACGGTCGTCAGTGAGGCTCACCAAGCACTCGAACATATCGCCAGGCTCTTTAGCATCGTTCTGCCCCGTGAATTGCACGGTGATTTCGGCGGCGCTCAGCCAATCGCTAGGGAGCGCGCGTGACGCCAGTTGCCTCGAGAGCATCTGGTGAAAATACTCAACCATTCCGGCAAACTGTGCGTTCGGTGGCGTGATGATCGATCTCACCATATCAACACGAACTTCGGCCACTCCTGTGGCCTCGGCGTGCTTGTAGAGCTTGCCCAGCGCCCAATAGCCGCCAACGTCGTTGTTGCGACTAACAAAGGCTCCAAGCAACCCGTGAGCCGCCCCTCGAAGTTCGCGCCGTCTTGGCATAACTGGCGAACCCTAATGTCCTGCCCGAATGTCGGCTACCGGCGAAAACCAGACTCCGTCATTCCGGCCGCAGCGAAGCAACGCTTCGCGGAGAGCCGGAACCCAGGGGACTGGGCGAGATGGCTCGCTTGAACCCCTGGGTTCCGGGTTCGGCCTTCGGCCGCCCCGGAATGACGAAGAGAGAAGCTTACCCCTTCGGCCCGTCCACAATCCGGATGCCCAGCTCGCGCAGCTGTTTCGGCGTCACTTCGCCCGGCGCGTTCATCATCAGGTCCTGCGCCTGCTGGTTCAGCGGGAAGACGATGACGTCGCGAATTGTGTCGACGCCTGCGAGCAGCATGACGATACGGTCGATGCCCGGCGCCGAGCCGCCGTGCGGCGGCGCCCCGAAGCGGAACGCGTTCAGCATGCCGCCGAACTTTTCCTCGACGACCTCGGGGCCATAGCCCGCGATCTCGAAGGCCTTGAGCATGATGTCGGGCTTGTGGTTCCGGATCGCGCCGGACGACAATTCCACGCCGTTGCAGACGATGTCGTACTGGAACGCGGTGATGTTCTCGATCGTCTCGCGGTCGGCGTTGTCGAGCGCGAGGAATTTCTCGTGGTCGAAGTTCGGCATCGAGAAGGGGTTGTGCGAGAAGTCGATCTTCTTCTCTTCCTCACTCCACTCGTACATCGGGAAATCGACGATCCAGCAGAAGGCGAACTGGTCCTTGTCGGCAAGGTTCAGCTCGTCGGCGACCTTGTTGCGCGCCAACCCTGCGAATTTGTAGAACTTGGCCGGATCGCCCGCGACGAAGAACGCCGCATCGCCGACTTTGAGGCCAAGCTGTTCGCGCAGCGCCGTCGTGCGTTCGGGACCGATATTCTTCGCAATCGGGCCCGCCCCACCCTCTTCGCCTTCGCGCCAGAACACATAGCCGAGGCCCGGCTGGCCTTCGCTTTGCGCCCAGGAATTCATCTTGTCGCAGAAGGCGCGGTTGCCGCCGCCCGGCGCGGGCACCGCCCAGACGGCGCTCTTCGGACCTTCAAGGATGCGCGCGAAGAGGCCGAAGCCGCCGCCGCGGAAGCGCTCGGAGACATCCTGCAAAATCAGCGGGTTGCGCAGGTCCGGCTTGTCGGAGCCGTATTTCGCGATGGCGTCGGCGTACTTGATGCGCGGGAACGCGCCGACGGTGGCGCGCTTGCCCTTGCCGAATTCGTCGAACACGCCCGCGAGCACGGGCTCGATGGCGGTGAAGACGTCTTCCTGCGTGACGAAGCTCATCTCGAAATCGAGTTGGTAGAACTCGCCGGGCGAACGGTCCGCGCGTGCGTCCTCGTCGCGGAAGCACGGCGCGATCTGGAAGTAGCGGTCGAAGCCCGCGACCATGAGCAGCTGCTTGAACTGCTGCGGCGCTTGCGGGAGCGCGTAGAACTTGCCGTGGTGCATGCGCGACGGGACGAGGAAGTCGCGCGCGCCTTCAGGGCTTGAGGCCGTCAGGATCGGCGTCTGGAATTCGGTGAAGCCCTGGTCGATCATCCGTTTGCGGAGCGAGGAGATGACCTTCGAGCGCAGGACGATGTGGTTGTGCAGCGTCTCGCGGCGCAGATCGAGGAAGCGGTATTTGAGGCGCGTCTCTTCCGGATAATCCGGCTCGCCGAAGACCGGCAGCGGCAGCTCGGCCGCCTCGCTCAAGACCTCGACGGTATCGACGCGCACCTCCACTTCACCGGTGGCGAGTTGGGGGTTCACCGTATCGGGGCGGCGCAGGATCGCCTTGCCGTCCACCTTCACCACGCTCTCGGCGCGCAGGCGCTCGAACACCGGGAACGCGGCCGAACCGGGGTTCGCAACCAGCTGGGTGATGCCGTAGTGGTCCCGGAGGTCGACGAAGAGCACCCCGCCGAGGTCGCGCTTGCGGTGCACCCACCCGGAAAGGCGCACGGCCTTGTCGGCGTCGCCGGCCCGGAGGGCGCCGCAGTCATGGGTGCGATAGGCGTGCATGGAAGGCTCCAGAAGGTTCGGTCGGCCCGTGGCGGGCTCCCGATCTGCTCCCTTTCGGGGCGAACCGGGCGCGTCAACCACACGCGCGACCAGGGAAAGTCAAGGAATCGGCTCCAGTTGCAAGGGAAGCGCCGCTCCGGGTTCCGGTTGAGTGCCGCGCCGACGCGGGCTAAGGCCCCCGCCATGGACGTGATCACCGAGGGCGGTCCCCTCAAAGCCTTCTGCGCCAAGCTCCTTGAGGCGCCCTTCGTCGCCGTCGACACCGAATTCATGCGGGAGACGACGTTCTGGCCGAAGCTCTGCCTGATCCAGGCGGCCGCCCCCGGCGCGGAAGCCGTCATCGACCCCCTCGCCCTCGCGCCGGAGGACCTCGCCCCGCTGTGGGCGGTGATGGCGGCGAAATCGGTCGAGAAGGTCTTCCACGCGGCCCGACAGGACCTCGAAATCTTCTTCAAGCTGTCCGGCGGCGTGATGCCGGCGCCGCTGTTCGACACCCAGATCGGCGCGATGGCGTGCGGGCTGGGCGACTCCATCGCCTACGACGCGCTGGTCCAGCATTTCCTGAAGCGGCGCGTGGACAAGTCCCACCGCTTCACCGACTGGGCGCGCCGGCCGTTGAGCGAGGACCAGCTCACCTATGCGCTCGCGGACGTGACGCACTTGCGCGATCTCTTTCCGAAGATGCGCGATAAATTGGAGAGTGCGGGCCGTCTGGCGTGGGTGGCGGAGGAGCACGCCGCGCTCACCGATCCCGCGATCTACGACACGGAGCCGGAGAATGCCTGGGCGCGCCTCAAGGTGCGGCGCACAACCGTGGATTATCTTGCTGCCTTGCGTGCGGCCGCCGCGTGGCGTGACCGCCAGGCGCAGAGCCGCGATGTGCCGCGCGCGCGCATTCTGAAGGACGACGCGATCTACGAGATCGCCGAACAGAAGCCGCGCAACGCCGCCGCATTTGACCGACTCCGCGCCGTGCCGCGCGGCTTCGGCAACTCTCGGATGGGCCAGGAACTCGCCGCGGCGCTGGACGCCGCACTCGCCAACGCCGCCGACTATGCGCCGGTCATCGAGCGCAGCCCTGCCCCGCCGCAGAACGGCGGCGCGACGGTGGAGTTGCTGAAAGTGCTGTTGCGGCACGAAGCGGAAAGCATTGGCGTCGCTGCGAGGCTCATCGCGTCGGCCGGCGATCTCGAACTCATCGCGGTGGACGACAATGCCGATTGCCGCGCCCTGAAGGGATGGCGCCGCGACGTGTTCGGCGAGCGGGCGCTTGCGCTCAAGCACGGTCGCATCGCCCTGACGCTCGAACGCGGCAAGGTGAAGCTGAAGGAAGCCTAGCCCGGTTGCACGACGCCTGCGGTGACGCCGAGCGCGGTCGCGAGCACGTCGAGACGCTTGATCGATTGCTCGGTGATGACGCGCCCGTGCATGCGGTCTGTGCTGAGCGTGAGCTTGCCGCCGTCCAGCCTGAGATCGAATGCGTCGAGGACCGGCTCGGCGCGACCGCTGAGATCTGCGCCAAGCCGCAGCGCCGCGCCGAGTGCAGCCGCGGCTCTCCGTTGTTCCTCGGTGAGGAGCCGCAGATAGGCCTCTTCCTTGTCTGGCGCGGCACGTGTGACGCGATGATGCACGGCGGCCGCGAGGAAAGCGCGCTCCGCGTGCGCTATGCCGGCGAATGGCGCGCGCAGGACGAGATCGTAGATGATTTCGCTGCGCTGTTCGGGATGGAGCGCGGAACCGAGATCGGCGAGTCGCGCGGCGGCCGCGCGCAGGATGCGGTCCCGCTCACGATCGAACACCGGCGGTTGCGCTTCGAAGAGCGGCGCCAGCCATTTCTCCAGCGCCTCCCCGAAGACGCGGGCGCGCGGCGATGCGCCGACGAACGCCTCCGCGCCGGCGATCAGTGGGTGCGTCGCACGCAGCTGCGCACCGAGATTCTCGATCAGCAATCCTTCGCGCAGGCCGTAGGACGACAGAATCACGCGATCGAAGGCGCCGAGCGCCATGACGCGTTCCAGGACGACGGCCGCGTAGGGCAGCGAATCCGCGCGCTTCGCCGCCGCGTCCTCGAAGCGTTCCAGCGACTTCCGGCTCTGTTTGCGCACAAACTCCGCCACGCGCAGCACCTCTGCGCGCGACATCTGGTGATGGTGCAGCACCGCAATCGGATGGCGGCGCAAGGCGATGTCGATGCGACCGAGCGCGCGCCAGGCCCCGCCCACCGCATGGAAAGCGCTTCCGGCGGTTGAGTCCTTCAGCACCGACGACTGCTTCAACCACTCGGTGACGACCGCGCCTACGCGGTCCGCGTCGAACGCCTCACCGCCCATCATCGACAACGGTCCGAGCGGCCATGTCTCGCCGCGCCCCGGTCCGTTCGGACCGACTTCGACGAGTTCAAGACTCGATCCGCCGAGGTCGCCGACGACGCCCGTCGCCTCCGGCGCCCCTGCCAACACCCCGAGAGCCGAGAGGCGCGCCTCTTCGGCGCCCTCGATCACGCGCAGCGCGATGCCGGTTTCCTTGCGCACGCGTTCCGCGAACTTCGCACCGTCCTTCGCATCGCGAACGGCGGCGGTCGCGACGGCATAGACATCCTTGAGGCCAAGGCCCTTGATGATGACGGAGAAGCGCGAAAGCGCCTTCAACGCCGTCTCGATCCCCTCAGGCGATAGTTTCCCCGTCGTACCGAGATTGCGGCCGAGCCCGGCCATCACCTTCTCGTTGAGGAACGGGGTCAGCGCGCGACCTTCCAGCCGGTAGGCCACGAGGCGAACCGAGTTGGAGCCCACGTCGATGACAGCCGCTTCACGCACGAGGGGGACTTAGCGGGGGGTGCGGACCGGGGCAAGGCGCGCGTCCCCGGGACGCGCGCCCGCTGTGCTCAGATGGTCTGGAGCAATTCGAGGGTGTAGCCGTCCGGGTCCTTCACGAAGCCGATCAGTGTGGGCCCGAGACCCGGGACAGGCGCAGGCGCGCGCACCAGCGTGGCGCCGGAGTCCACCGCACGCTTCGCAGCTCCCGATGCATCGTCGAGGTAGAAGACAAGCTTGCCCGCGAAAGCGTGCGCGGCGCGCGCGACACCGTCCGTATACTGCATCAGCACTACAGCGGCGCTGCGTCCTTCGAAGCCCATGACGATCTCGTCCATGTGGGGCAGATGGAAGCGCTGCTGTTCCTTCATGCCGAACGCGTACGCGTAGAATTTCGCTGACGCCTCCATGTCGCGCACCGCGATGCCGACCGCGCCGAGATAGTTCGCCATGATATGTATCCTCGTCGCGCGGAGATGCGTTCTTTGAGTTTGAGACACGATCTCGGCCACGTCCACCACGATGGCGCTCTTTCGTTCATTGAGCGGACTTGGCTAGATGGGGCTGACACCAGAAGGAAACGCGATTCGACGATGAACCAGCGCCAGATCAGGATCATACGCGCGATTCAGTGGCTCACGCTTCCAATCGCCCTGGCGGTCGTGGGTGCGTTCGCCCTCGATTTCGCGGATGGCAGCGACCGGATGTCCGCCATCGCGAACATGATTGCCCCCGTGGGCGACGGCATGTTGCTGGTCGTAACCTGCCTCATGTGGTTCACGTTTGCCGCCCTCGTGCTCGAATTCGTCCGGCAGGAGCTCGCAGGCGCGCGTCGCAACGAAGACCTTGGCGATCCAGTTCTGTCGCTGTCCGAGACTGGCGGTCCGGCCGGCGTCCTGCTCGTGGTGTTTACTCTGGCGTTCGCCGTCGGCGCGAACATCATCCTCTTTCGTCCCGGTCTGCTGGCGATTGATCCCGCTGCAACATCCATCGAGGTGAAACTCGTCTTTGCGTTGTTCTACGCGATTGCGCAATTTCTGGTCATTGCCTTCACATTGCGCCTGATCCGCAATCGCCCGTACTTCGTGCTCACGCGCCGCGGCTTTCTCTATGCGCCCGGCGACCTGTCGCCCGGGCTCGTGCGTTGGGAGGATGTGACTGAGATCGCCGAGACGGAACTGCTCGGAGCCCAGGGGACGCGCGGCAGCGCAATCCTGCGGCGCGCCCTCCTCGTGACGCTGAAGCACCCGGACAAGTATCTGGGCGCCTACAACCCGCTTCTTAAGGTCCTCGATCGTCTCTCGCGCGCGACGGTGCGCGCACAGACTGGCGGAAAGAGCGACCTCGTTCTGCTCGCCGACGACTTTGGCCGACGCTACGAGGAAGTGAAGGAACAGATGTACGAATACGCGCGCCTGCATGGCGCAAAGATCAGCTGATCGTTGCGCTACTGCGAACGCGGACCGACGTGATCAAATGCCGGCGGAAGATCGCCCTTCTGCGCGCGCCCGCGACCAGAAAGACTTGGATTTCGCATGAAGTAGAGGTGCGCGGAGAACGGCTCGTCGAGGCGGGAACGGTCGACACGCGTGAAGGAGCCGTCGGCGTTCATGTACCAGCTCTGCGCCTCGTCATTGAGGTTGGCGAGCATGATCTGGCCCAGCACCTGCTGGTGCACCGTCGGATTGAGGATCGGACACAGGACCTCCACGCGGCGATCCAGATTGCGCGGCATCCAGTCAGCCGAGGACATGAACACCTTTGCATCGGGATGCGGCAACGCCTTGCCGTCGCCGAAGCAGACAATGCGGGCGTGTTCCAGAAAGCGCCCGACGATGGATTTGACGCGGATGTTGTCAGAGAGACCCGGCACGCCCGGGCGCAGGCAGCAGACGCCGCGGACGACAAGTTCGATCTTCACGCCTTCCTGGCTTGCGCGATACAGCGCATCGATGACGACGGGATCGACCAGTGAATTGAGCTTCACCCAGATGTTGCCGGGACGCCCCGCCTTCACGTGTTCCACCTCGGCGTCGATCAGCTCGAGCACCGTTTCCTTGAGCGTGATCGGCGAAATCGCGATGCGTTCAAGTTCTGCGGGCTTCGCGTAGCCGGTGACGAAGTTGAAGAGCCGCCCCGCATCGCGCCCGAAGGCGGGATCGGCGGTGAACAGCGAGAGATCGGTGTAAACGCGCGCCGTGATCGGGTGGTAGTTGCCGGTGCCGAAGTGAGTGTAGGTGCGCAGGCCGTCCGTTTCGCGTCGCACCACAAGGCTGACCTTGGCGTGCGTCTTGTAGTCGATGAAGCCGTACACGATCGATGCGCCGGCGCGTTCGAGATCCTGCGCCCACTTCAGATTGTTCTCTTCGTCGAACCGCGCCTTGATCTCCACGAGCGCGGTGACGTTCTTGCCGGCTTCCGCCGCTTCGATGAGGGCCGCGACAATCGGCGAGTTTTTCGATGTGCGATAGAGCGTCTGCTTGATCGCGACGACGTTCGGATCGGCCGCCGCCTGACGCAGGAACTGCACCACCACATCGAAGCTTTCGAACGGGTGATGGACGAGCATGTCCTTCGCGCGAATCGCGGCGAAGATATCGCCCCCGAAGTCGCGGACGCGTTCGGGAAAGCGCGGCTCATAGGGCTCGAACTTGAGGTCCGTGCGATCTTCCGGAATGAGCGTGGAGAGTTGCGCAAGGCCAAGCATGCCTTCCGCGATCACGACGTCATGGGGATCGGCCTCGATCTCCTGGATGATGAAGTCACGCAGGTCCGCCGGCATGGAGGCTTCGATCTTGAGGCGCACGATCTCGCCGAGGCGGCGCTGCTTCAGCAACGTCCGAAACTCGCGGACGAGATCTTCCGCTTCTTCGACATTCTCGATGTCGCTGTCGCGCACGACCCGGAAACACCCCTTCGACAGCACCTCGTAGCCGGGAAAGAGCTGATCCAGGAAAAGACCGAGCGCCGTTTCCAGCGGAATGAAGCGGCGCTCCGCGGGCGCGCCCGACGCGCGCGTGGAGTCCCGCAGTTCGAGGAACCGCTCCACCTGCGTCGGCATCGGCACGAGCGCGTTGAGCGCTCGACCGTCCTCGCGTCGCTTCAGCTTCAGCGCCATGGCGAAGCCGAGGTTCGGAATGAACGGAAACGGATGCGCCGGATCGATCGCGAGCGGCGTCAGCAGCGGAAAGACGCGGTCCCGGAAGATCGGCCGCAGCAGGGCCATGTCCGCCTTGCTGAGCTGATCTGCGTCCAGAACGCAGATGCCCGCCTTGCCCATTTCGCTGCGCAGCGCGGCCCAGCGCTGCTGCTGCTTGTCCATCAGTGCGGTCGCTTCCTCCTGGAGTCGCTCCAGCTGCTCAAGCGGCGTCAGCCCGTCCTGGCTGCGGGTCTGGACGTTGGCCTTCACCTGCTCATGCAAGCCCGCCACGCGGACCATGTAGAATTCATCGAGATTGTTGGCCGAGATCGACAGGAAGCGCAGGCGCTCCAGCAGGGGATGTGCGGAGTTCTCCGCTTCCTCGAGCACGCGCGTGTTGAACGCCAGCCAGCTCTGTTCGCGGTTGATGAACCGCGCGGGGCTCTCCATCGAGATCCCGGACGCGGCGGCGGCCTGAAGGGCGCGGCGCTTGGCGGGTCGGGTCTCGGCGGTCATGCATCCTCCGGTGAAAGGTCTGGCGCCTCCTCGCTCCCGCCGGGATCCGGCGGGTCGAGGCCGAGGCTCTGCAGGGCCCGGGCCGCGATGGGAACCGAGATGGGCCTGCTGCCCCTGACGTGAACCCGGTCGATCGCCTCAGCCACGGCGTGGGCGGCGGCGAAGGACCGTTCCATGTGTGCGATCAGATACGTCGCAGCCTTATCCGACAGTTTTATGAACCGAGCCTTGCAAAGGCGAATCAAGACCCTGGAAAGCAGCGCATCGTCGGGTTCCCCCACCCGCTCCACCGCCACCGCCGCAAGGCGCGAACGAAGGTCGCGGAGAGCCACTGACCATGTCCGGGGGGGCTCCTGTGCCGTCAGAAGCAACGCCCCGCCCTCCGTGCGGACGGTATCGAGCAGCAGAGCGAGGTGCGGCTCGTCGCTGAAGCGGTCCGCGTCGTCGATGACAAGGCGACGACCGGCGGCCTCGAAGGCGTCGAGCGCCCGCGTCGCGCCGTCCCAGACGGCAGCCTGCACGCCTTGCGCCCAGGCACAGGCCATGTGCGTCTTGCCTGCCCCCTGCGGCCCGATGAGCGCCAGCGTTCCGTTCGGCCAGTTTCGCCAGCGACCGATCATCGTCCACGCCGCGAGATTGGACTCGCCCAGTTCGAGCGTGGCGGCGGTCAGGTCGTCGGTGGTCCGCCCGAAGAGGCGTGGTTGATCGGCCATGCCGACCCGCCTAGCGCCCCGTCACCCGCAAGACAGCGCCCTGGGACGACTGGGCGAGCTGCAGATTGAACCGCTCCAGCGCCCGCGAGAGATCATCCATCGTACCGCCGTGCGCGAACGTGACCACGGCGCCGTCCCGACCGATCGCCTCGATGCGGATGTCGGAAATGGTCGTTTGCGCCGCCGCCTCCAGAGCCTGCTTGACGCGCGTCCACTCCGGCATGTCGCGATAGAGCGCTGACACCACGATCCGGGAGCGTTGCGAGGCCTGTAGCGTCAATCCCGTCTTCCAGAGCGTCTGCAGACGGGCGTTGGCTGCATCCGCCAAGCGTCGATAGGCGTCCGGCAGCCCGGCGTCGCCGCCCTGTACTGCGGCGCTCGCCTGGCCGCGCGGGGTTTGCGCCCCATTGGAATCATATTCGATGAGGTCAGCCACAAGCGCCGCGCCCGTCTGGCGCGCGGTGGCGACCACGACGGTCTGCGCGCCGGCGGCGGTCGCGAACGGTTGCAGCGACGCCCAATCCGCCTGCTGGACCGGCGCGGCGACGATCACCGGCAGGAGTTCGCCTTCAAAGCCTCCCTGTTCCCACGCCTGACGCCACAGATCCGGCGTCCCGTCGGCAGCGCCCGGTTGCAGGGCCACGAGAACGGGCGCGCCGCGGGCTTCAAGCACCTGGAACCCCGCCGCCTGCAGCGCGGTTCGAACGCCGTTGGGGTCAAAGCGCACGGCGAACCGGCCAAGATAGCGGGTGCCAGAGCGCCGTTCCTCCTCGACGTCCACGGAGCGGACCAGCTGGTTCAGGGCGGAATCGTCAGGGCGCGGAATGGTCAGGCGGGCCTGGTCCTCGGCGCTCGTAATGCGGCGCGCGAGCCGTTCGAAACCGAGGCGCTGCGCGGCGGCCATGCCTTGGGCGCGGGCTTGGGCCGCGTCAGGCGCCGTCTGGTCCACCCGAACGCCCGACACGAGGAAAATGTCCCCGCGGCCGGCCTGAGCCGCCGCAGGGCCCACAAAGAACGCGCAGAACGCTGCGCAAATCGCTATCAGTCCGGCCAAGCGGTGCATCGGGTCCTCGCCTTTTCGGGGCAGACCTAGCAATACCGCGCGAAAGCCGAAAGGCCGTCCGCCGACGCGCCGCACACGTCCACCCGTTCCGAATCCTGCGATAGCGCCCTGCATGACTTCCAAATCCTCCCTCACCTATCGCGACGCAGGCGTCGACATCGACGAGGGCGCGCGCCTCGTCGACCTCATCGGTCCCGCCGCGAAGGCCACCGCCCGCCCGGGCGCCAACGCCGCCCTCGGCGGGTTCGCCGCTGCGTTCGACCTGAAAGCCGCCGGTTTCACCGATCCCATCCTGCTGGCCACCACCGATGGCGTCGGCACGAAGCTCAAGGTGGCGATTGAATCGGGCCGTCATGAGACGGTCGGCGTCGATCTTGTGGCAATGTGCGTGAATGACCTTATCGCCCAAGGCGGCGAGCCGCTGCTGTTCCTCGATTATTACGCCACCGGCAAACTCAACGCCGACGAAGCCGCCGTCGTCATCAAGGGCATCGCGGAAGGGTGCCGTATCGCGGGCTGCGCGCTCGCCGGCGGCGAGACGGCCGAAATGCCGGGCATGTACGGATCGGGCGATTACGACCTCGCGGGATTTGCGATGGGCGCCGCCGAGCGCGGCACGTTGCTGCCGCGCGATGTCGCCGACGGCGATGTCGTCCTGGGCCTCGCTTCAAGCGGCCCGCATTCGAACGGCTATTCGCTGGTGCGCCGCATCGTTGAGCGCTCCGGCCTTGCGTGGGATGCGCCCTCGCCGTTCTCCGGCGGCACGCTGGCAGAAGCGCTGCTCGCGCCGACGCGGATCTATGTGAAGCCGTTGCTGCCGCTCATCCGCGATGGGCTCATAAACGGGCTCGCGCACATCACCGGCGGCGGGCTGACGGAAAATGCGCCGCGCATGCTGCCGAAAGGCTGGCGTGTCGAATTCGACTGGGCGGTCTGGAAGCGGCCTGCGGTGTTCGAGTGGCTCGTCGCGACCGGCGACGTGCCGGAGGAAGATGCGCGTCGCACGTTCAATCTCGGCATCGGCATGGTGGCGGCGGTCGCGCCGAAGGATGCAGATGCGGTGATCGCACGTCTCGAAGCCGCAGGCGAAAAGGTCTTCAAGATCGGCGTGGTGCGCGCATGACGCGCAAGCGCGTCGCCGTGCTCATCTCCGGGCGCGGCTCGAACCTGCAGGCGCTGCTCGACGCGCAAGGGCCGCTCTGCCCTTATGAGATCGTCGTCGTCGTTTCCAACAATCCGGGCGCGGCAGGGCTCGATCGCGCGCGCGAGGCCGGCGTCGAAGCGGCGGCGGTGGATCACCGCGTCTTCGGCAAGGATCGCGCGGCTTTTGAACGATCGCTCGATGCGTTCCTGCGAGATCGCAACGTCGAACTCGTCGCGCTCGCAGGTTTCATGCGTGTGCTGACGCCCTTCTTCGTGAATGCGTGGGCGAACCGACTCATCAACATCCACCCCTCACTGCTGCCGTCCTTCCCCGGCCTCGACACGCATGCGCGCGCCATCGCCGCGGGCGCAAAGCTCGGCGGTTGTTCGGTGCACTGGGTGACGGAAGGCGTGGATGCGGGACCGATCATCGGTCAGGCAGCTGTGCCGATCCTGCCGGGCGACACGCCCGAGTCGCTCGCAGCGCGCACGCTCGATGCGGAGCACATGCTCTACCCGGCGTGTCTGGCGCTGGTATGCGGCGGCGCGCCGCTCCTTCCGGGCGACGCGCAGCCGATGCTGGTCAATGCGTTTGTGGAAGATCGCTGAAAGCGATCAGCCGACGATCTCGTCGTCCTTGAAGAAGAACGCGATCTCGGTTTTCGCGTTTTCGAGGCTGTCAGAGCCGTGAACGCTGTTGGCTTCGATACCCGAGGAAAACTTGCGGCGGATCGTGCCGGGCGCGGCGTTGTAGGGGTTGGTGGCGCCCATGATGTCGCGGTAACGCGCAACGGCGTTCTCGCCTTCCAGCGCCTGCACGACGACCGGGCCGGACGTCATGAACTTCACGAGGTCGCCGAAGAACGGGCGGTCCTTGTGGACGCCGTAGAAGCCCTCGGCCTGTTCCTTCGACATCTTGATACGCTTCTGCGCGATGATCTTCAGACCCGCGCCCTCGATCATCGCATTGATTTCACCCGTCAGGCTGCGCGCGGTCGCGTCCGGCTTGATGATGGAAAACGTCCGCTCGACGGCCATGGCCGGCACTCCCGCACTGCAATATTGAAATGGACGCGCTCTATAGCCGGGCGCCCCCGCCCCGCCAAGCCGCCCCCGGGAGAGAAAGCGCTACGTTCAGCCGCAGCTGGCGCGGGCGACCTTGCCGGCCGCGTCGAGCCCGACTGTGAGCCGGTTCTCGTTGAAATCCATCGTCACCGGGCAGTTGTGACAGACGATACGGTGCGCCTTGGGCAGGCGGGTCCTGTCGATCTCCGCGTCGGTCTTGCCGATCAGGTACTGATAGTCCGCCGCGTTGCACGTTTGTCCGCCGCCGGCCGGTCGCGAGTCGGGCGCCTCGTTCACATTGATCGCCACGCAGGCGGTGACAGAGGCGAACGCCAGAGCGGCGATGATCGGTTTCAGCATGAAAATCCCCTCAGGCCTGCTTTTCCCAGCGACCGGCGTCGCTTTCCTTCCAGTACGCGATTTCCAAACCGCTGTCTTTTGCCGCTTTCCATTGCAACCGGGCATGAACCACCGCCGCCTCGTCGCGACCGTCGAACATGATGCTGGCGCGCTCGAACGTGTCGAGAGGGCCCGGCTCCGCGCCATCGATCAGAAAGAGCGCCTTGGCGCCATTGGGGGCGCCGCCCTCGCTCGTGAGCAATATCGGTTGCCGTTCTGCGGCGGCCCGTCCGGCGCGCGCATGGGGAAGGAAGCTCTCCTCGCGCACCGTCCACAACGCTTCATCGAGCAGGTCGAGACGCTCTTCGAGCGTCCCCCGAACCACCGCACGCCAGCCCCGCTGCAGGCACTTCTCCAGCAACGGCGCGAGCGCGCTTTCGAGCGACGATCGCTCGAGGTGGTAGAACCAGAGCGCGCTCATTCCTCGTAGCGGCTCGCCACGAGGCGGTTGAGGAGACGCACGCCGAAGCCCGTGGCCCAGCCCGGCGAGGTGGGATCCTCATAGGGCGCGGGCTTCCAGGCGGTGCCGGCGATGTCGAGGTGAGCCCACGCGACGCCGTCCTTAACGAAGCGTTGCAGGAACTGCGCGGCGGTGATGGATCCTGCCGCGGGCTTGCCCGAGATGTTCTTGATGTCGGCGTTCGGGCTGTCGATCATCTTGTCGTAGGCAGGCGCCAGCGGCAGGCGCCAAACGGCCTCCCCTTCGGCGAGGCCCGCTGCGGTCAGGTCAGCGGCAAGCGCGTCGTTGTTCGAGAACAGTCCCGCGTGCTCATGTCCGAGGGAAATGATGATCGCGCCGGTCAGTGTCGCGAGATCGACGATTGCGGTCGGGTTGAACTTCTCCTGCGCGTACCACATGGCGTCGCAGAGGACGAGCCGACCTTCGGCGTCCGTGTTGAGCACTTCGATGGTCTGGCCGGACATGGACGTGACGATGTCGCCGGGGCGCTGGGCGTTGCCGTCGGGCATGTTTTCGACAAGCCCCACAACGCCGATCACGTTGGCTTTCGCCTTGCGCTTGGCGAGCGCCATCATCACGCCTGAAACGGCCGCCGCGCCGCCCATATCGCCCTTCATCTCGTCCATGCCCGCGCCGGGCTTCAGCGAAATGCCGCCGGTGTCGAAGGTGACGCCCTTGCCGACGAAGCAGATCGGTTGCGCCGCCTTGTTCTTGGCGCCCTTCCAGCTCATCACGACGAGGCGGCTCTCGCGCACGCTGCCCTGGCCGACGCCGAGCAGCGCGCCCATGCCGAGCTTCGTCATCTCCGCCACGTCGAGGACGGTGACTTCGAGACCGAGGCTTTCCATCGCCTTGAGGCGATTGGCGAATTCGGGCGGGTGCAGGACGTTCGGCGGCTCGCTCACAAGATCGCGGGCGAAGAAGACCCCCTCTGCGACCGCCGCGAGCGCGTCGTGCTTGCCCTTGGCGCCGGCGGCGCCTTCGGTCACGACCGTCACGTCCTTCAGGGACGGCTTCTGGTCAGGCTTCACCTTGGTGCGATAGCGGTCGAACCGGTAAGCCGCGAGGCGCGCTCCGACGGCGGCCCGCGCCGCCGCTTCGGCCGCAGCGACGCCGCCGACGCCTTCGACGTGCAGCGCGAGCGATTCCGCCCCTGTGGTCAGAGTCCGCTTGACCGCGTGTCCGGCCCATCGCTCCACCGTGATCGGGTCCGCCTTGTCGAGCGCCCCCACGCCGATCACCAGCAGGCGCGGAAAATCCAGATTCGCCGGCGCGAGGATCTCGAGCACCTGTCCGGCGCGCCCCTCGAATCGCGATGCCTGCATCGCGCGGGTCAGAGCGCCCTGGGCCTTGTCGTCCAGCGCCTTGCCTGCTGCGAGTAGCGTCGCCCCTTCGCTCGCCATGACCGCCACGGCGTCTGCGCGCGCTTCGTTCTTGATCTGGATGTCCATAAGCACCTCGTGTGGGCGGTCGCCTGCCCAACGGGCGCGCGAACCGCTTCAACCTTGTTCATGTCAGTGGTAGCTGTGCCCCGGCGGGTTGGAAAGATTGCGCCCGCATCAGGTGCAGGCCGTGCAAAGGGCGCCACAGTCATGCCAGACGGCGTGTTCAAGGGGGTGTCCAGAGGGACAAGATGAAAGCGTTGCAGGCCTACCTTTTCCGGCAGGGCATGATTCCCCTGCTGGCCATCCTCGGCGGGCTTGCCGGCGTTGCGATCCTGACCCAGGGCCTGAATCAGCTCGACCTGATCGTCGACCAGCGCCAATCCACCCTCGCCTTCCTGTGGGTGACGCTGCTGTCGATGCCGCAGCTCATATCGCTCATCATGCCGCTCGCGGTGTTCTTCGCCGTCGCCTACGCGGTGAACCGGATGCACACGGAGTCCGAGATCGCGGTGGCGTTCGCGGCCGGCGTGTCGCCGTGGCAGATCGTGTCTCCGATCCTCAAACTCGCCGCGCTCGCCGGCATCGCCCACCTTGCGGTCAACGTGCTGATCCAGCCGGCCAGCTATCGTGAGATGCGCGAAACCGTGCACGCGATGCGGACCGATTTCGCAGCATCGCTTGTGCGCGCCGGTGAGTTCACCACCCCAGCCGACGGGCTGACATTCTACGCGCGTGAAGTGGGCGCCGGCGGCGTGTTGCGCGATCTCTTCATCGACGACCGGCGCAACGCGCAGCGCCCAACCACCTACACCGCCCGTACCGGCGTCATCGTCAGCGCCGGCGGCGCGCCGGCGGTCGTCATGCGTGAAGGCCAGATCCAGCAACCGAAGCCGGACGGCGCCATCGATCTCCTCGACTTCGACCAATACACGCTGGAGCTAGGCGCGTTCGTTTCCGCCGAGGACGAGTACATCCTCAAACCCTCGGACAGGTTCCTCGCCGAACTCTTTTATCCAGACCGAACCTACTATTACGACCAGCGCAACGCGGATCGCTTTCTCGCCGAAGGCCATCACCGACTGTCCAGCCCATTGCTCGATCCCGCACTGGCGCTGATCGCGCTGGCGGGGCTGCTGGCAGGCGATTTCAGCCGGCGCGGCTATGGCCGACGCATCGCCATCGCCGCAGGATCGGCGCTCATCGTGCGCATCTTCGCCCTCGGCATCCAGGCCGCCTGTGTGGATCAACCCTCCTTGAACCCGCTTCAGTACATCTTCCCGATTGCAGTCTGCGGGGTCGCGCTGTGGATGCTCTCCGCGCCGCGTCGAGGCGCGCGCAAGCCCGCGCGCGCAAGCGCCCTTTCGATGGCGCGCTAGGCCATGGGTTTCCTGTTCACCGGCCTCGGTCGCTATCTCTTCCTGAGCACGCTCACGGGATTTGGAATCGCGATTTCGGCGGTCGCCGCCTCGATCCTCCTCGTCGATGTCGTCGAGCAGCTGCGGACGGTCGGATCGCGTGTCGATCTTTCATTGTGGCAAGCGCTCGGTCTGACCGCCCTGAAGACGCCCATGCTGCTGGAGCAGACGCTGCCCTTCGTGGTGCTCGCAGGCTCGATGATCGGCCTTGTGCAGCTCAACCGGCGGAGCGAACTGATCGCTCTGCGCGCCTCCGGCGTTTCGGCCTGGCGTTTCCTCGCGCCGACGGCTGCGGCCGCCTTCCTCATCGGCGTCTTCGCCATGACGATCCTCAATCCCATCGGCGCGCGTCTCTACGAGCGATTCGAGCTCCTGCAGGCGCGGATGGAGGGCGAGACCCAGTCAGATGTGCTGACCCGCAACGGCGTGTGGTTGCGCCAAGGCGATGCGACGAGCCAGACTGTCATTCACGCCGCTTCGATAGATCCGAGTTCCACCAAGCTGCGCGACGTCACTTTCTTCATCTTCGAAGTGCGCGAGGGAGGCACGCTGTCCTTCGTCAACCGCATCACGGCGGCTGAAGCGGTGCTGCGGCCGTCGAGCATGTGGGAGCTGCGCAGTCTGGTCTGGGCCCGCCCGGGCGAACCGCCGGTCGCGGAGCCGGTGGTGTCGATCCCGACGACGCTTGAGGCCAACGCCCTCTTCGACACTTTCGTGACGCCGGGCTCCCTCTCCTTCTGGCGCCTGCCGGGCTTCATTGCCTCCGCGCGGGCTGCGGGTCTGGCGCCGACCCGATACGAGCTGAAATACCAGAGCCTTCTGGCCCTTCCGCTGCTCCTCGCGGCCATGGCGAGCCTCGGAGCCGTGTTCTCGCTCCGGTTGCAGCGGCTGGGCGGACTGGCGGGATATGTGGTGTTGGGGATTGTCGGCGGCTTCATTCTCTATTTCTCGGGACAGCTCGCCGCCGCGTTCGCCATCACCGAGGTCGTGCCGCCCTTGGTGGCCGCGTGGGCCCCGGCCTGTACGGGGTTCTTTGCGGCGCTGGCCATTCTCAGCTTCGTCGAGGACGGCTGAGGAAATCCGGGGCGCCAGCTTTACGGGCGGGCGCCGGCAGGGCTAGGTAACCGCCGGGGAGTCGACGTTGAAAGGGCCTTGGATGTCCCGTTCGGGGGAAGTGGCCGATCGGTGGTTTGACCGCGCGCACGGCCCTTGGGCCGCAGCGGTCGCCGCGATTCTGCTCGCCGCCGCCGGCTCCACCACGGCCGCCGCGCAGGAGCCTGTGCCGGTCCGCGTCACCAGCGATCAGCCCGTGGTAGTCCTCGAAGCCGACACCCTGGTCAAGGACGACGCCAGCCAGACCATCGTCGCGGAAGGCAATGTCGAAGCGCGCTACCAGGGGCGCACGCTCCGCACCAAGCGGCTGATCTACAATCTCCGGGACAACACGATCCGCGCCCAGGGCGGCGTCGAGATCATCGATCCCGACGGCACGGTCCGTTACGCCGACGAAGTCGAGGTCGACGAGGAACTGGACACGGGCGTCGCCACCGGTTTCGGCGCCCGCATCGCCGGCGGCGGCACGGCGGCGGCGGCGGCGGCGGTGCGTCCGTCGCCTGGCGTGAACCAGTTGCAGCGCGTCATCTACACCGCCTGCCCGATCTGCAAGGTCGAGGGCGGCAAGACTGAAGGACCGACCTGGACGCTGCGCGCGCGCAGCGCGACGCAGGACCAAAACTCCAAGATGATTTCCTACCGGGATGTCGTCCTGCAGTTCGGCGGCGTTCCGGTCATCTATCTGCCCTACTTCGCGCACCCCGATCCTTCGAGCGGCCCGCGGTCGGGCCTTCTCCCGCCCGATATCGGCTCGAACCGTCGCGTGGGCGCCTTCTACCAACAGCCCGTGCACTGGGCGATCTCGCCGTACCAGGACCTGACGATCGCGCCGCGCGTGCACGCGAACGTCAATCCGATCCTCGGCTTCCAGTATCGCAAGCGCTTCTATTCGGGCGATCTGCGCATCGACGGCTCGGCGTCATACGATCAGGATTTCGACGGCAACGGCAACAAGTTCGGCGAAGAGTCCCTGCGCGGGCACATCTTCGGCAACGGCCTCTTCAAGATCGACGATTTCTGGTCCTGGGGCTTCGGCGTCGAACGCGCGGCTGACGATCTCTATTTGCGCCGCTATGACCTCGATGGCGAAACCCGCGCGCGCGGCCCGATCATCGGCGGCGACAATTTGCGGCTGGTCTCCCAGCTGTTCACGACGGGGCAGAACGAAAACACATTCGGATCGTTGTCGCTGGTCTCCATCCAGGGTCTGCGCGCGGTCGATGACAGCACGGTGCTGCCGCTCGTCCTGCCGCTCGGCGAACTTGAGCACGTGATGCGTGACCCGTTGTTCGACGGGCAATTGAAACTGCAGGCGTCCACGGCGGCGCTGTTCCGGCAGGACAATGGCGTCGACAGCGCGCGCGTCTCCGTTGGCGGCGAATGGCGCCGCGACAGCATCGTCGGCCCGGGCCTCGTCCTGGCCCCCTTCGCGCAGACTCGCGCCGACATCTATCGCACCGGCAACGCGCCTACCGCGAAGGACGAGACCTTCACGCGGAGCGTCGGCCTCGCCGGCGTTGAGGTCCGCTATCCGTTCGTGCGCACCGGCGGAAACGTGGACGTCATCATTGAGCCCATCGGCATGGTCGCCATCGGCTACGGCGACAATGACGCGCGCATCATCAACGAGGACAGCCTCTCGTTCGAGCTCGACGACACGAACCTCTTCCGCCCGAACGCCGCGCCCAACTACGATCTTTGGGAATCAGGCGCGCGTGGCAGCCTCGGCGTGCGCGCGACGGCGCGGACCCGCGACGACAAGTCGGCGAGCGTGATGCTCGGCCGCCGCTGGCGCGAGGATTCCGAGCCCCGCTTCAACCGCCTGACGAACCTCGATGACGAGACCTCGGACTGGGTCGGCGCGGTGGACGCCGATCTCGGCCAGAACCTGCAGGCGAATGTCCGTTTCCGCGTGGCGGACAAGGATCTCTCCCTCGTCCGAATGGACGCCTCGGTGCGTGCCTCGCTCTGGCGCCTTTCCACCGAGGCCCGGTACTTCCAGGTGGACGAGGCACTCCGCCCGGGCGATCCGAACCGGGAAATCCGGGGCGGCGTAGGCTTCCGGATCTCGGATCGCTGGAGCTTTTCCTACAGCCTGCAGCGTGATCTCGATTCTGACATTAATCTCTCCCAGAACATCCACCTGATGTATCGGGACGATTGCACCTTCCTCGATTTCGGCTACGTCCGGTCCGAAACCACCGATCGGGTGCTGGGCCCCAATGAAGGGTTCCAGATCCGGATCGGGCTCACATCGCTGGGCATGTTCGGCGGCGGCGACTGAGAACCGAGAGAAAAAAGGGCGCAACGTCTCCGGGAGACGAAACGCGCGTACGGAGTTCCTTCGCATGACCTGGAAGATCACCCTGGCGTCGGCCGCCATCGTCGGCGCATTGGGCGTGACCGTGTTGTCCACCCCTGCCGTGTCCCAACAGGCGGGCGCCCGCCAGACGCCGACCGCAGCCGCAGCGCCGGCGCGCCGGGTGAACCCTGCCGCTGGCGTGGCTGCGATCGTCAACGACGAGGTCATCTCGACATACGACGTGAACCAGCGCGCGGCTCTGTTGCTCGCCGGCGCGGGGATCGAGGCGAGCGCTGAAAACCTCGAGCGGGCGCGCAGTCAGGCGATCCGCGATCTGGTCGACGAACGTCTCCAGCTGCAGGAAGCCAAGGAAAAGGACATCAACGTCGACAGTGCGCAGGTCGATCGTCAGATCGCGGAGATCGCGCGCCAGAACGGCACCAATCTGGACACGCTGCGCGCGCAGCTCGCCGAGAGCGGCATCGGTCTTGAGACCCTCCGCAAGCAGATTGAATCCGACATCGCGTGGCGTCGTCTCATCAACGGTCGGTTCGGGTCGCGCGTGAGAATTTCGCAGGACAAGATCACGGACGCGCTCGCGCGCGTTACGGCGAACGCGTCGAAGCCACAGGCGCTGATCTCCGAGATCCTGATCCCCGCTGATACCGACGAGGAACTGCGGCAAGCGCAGGAAATCGCGGCGCGGCTGATCGAGGAAATTCGCGCAGGCGCGCCCTTCAGCGCCGTCGCGCGTCAATTCTCCGGCGCATCGTCGTCCGCCGCAGGCGGCGATCTCGGCTGGCTCTCGCAAGGCGAACTGCGACCCGAACTGCAAAGTGTCATCGACCAGCTCCAGCCTGGCCAGGTGTCCGTGCCGGTGGCCGCTCCCGGCGGCGTCTACATTCTCGCTGTGCGCGAGAAGCGCGCGGGGATCGATACGGCGGCGGCGACCAGCATCACTTTGCGCCAGGTTTCGGCGCCTGCGTCCTCCCGCAACCTTTTCGAGCGACAAGTGCGCCGCATCGATGGCTGTGACGGCCTGCAGCGGCTCTTTTCGAACGTGAATGGCGCGCAGGTGGTGGATCTGGGCGCAGCGCTTGAATCCGATCTGTCGACTGAAGTCCGCGCGCGAATTTCGCAGGTCGAAGAGTCCAAGGCCTCAGCCGTTTACGAGACGCCCAACGGACTCGCGGCGTTGATCGTATGCGAACGCCAGACGGGTGGCGGCGGTCTGCCCTCCCGCCAGGAAATCGAGAATCGGCTGTTCGAGCAGGAAATGGCGATGCTTGCGCAGCGCTATCTCCGCAACCTCCGCCGCGACTCCACAATCATCACGCGCTGACGGCGCGCCATGGCGGCGCTGCCGATCGCGGTTTCCATGGGCGATCCTGCGGGGATCGGCCTCGAGATCGCCGTGCGCGCCTGGCTTGGGCGCACCAGTGCGACGCCGCCCTTCTATCTGATTGCAGACTCCGCCGCCGTAATGCGCACGGTGGCGCGTCTCAAGTTGAAATGTCCGATCGGCCTGATCGCGGCGCCCGCAGACGCGCACACTTTCTTTGGTCGCGCCCTGCCGGTTCTCGCAGAGCCGCTCGTCGCGCCCGAAAAGCCCGGCGCGCCGGACCCGCGCAACGCGCCCGCGATCCTTTCGGCGATCGAACGCGCTGTCGCTCACGCGACAGGCGGCGAGGCCGCGGCCGTCGTCACGCTGCCGATCGCGAAAGCGGTGCTCTACGATGCCGGCTTTGCGCATGCCGGCCATACGGAGTTCATCGCCGCACTGACCAAGGACATGTCCTGGGCAGGTCCGCGCGGGCCGGTCATGATGCTGGCGACAAGTGGACTGCGCGTGGCGCTCGCGACCATTCATCTGCCACTCAAGGACGTAGCTTCCACTCTCTCGACCAAGCACATTGTCGATACGGCGCGCGTCGTCATCGACGCGATGCGGCGCGATTTCGCTGTCCCCCATCCGCGTCTCGCGTTGGCAGGGCTCAACCCCCATGCCGGCGAACGTGGCGCGATCGGCGACGAGGAAGCCACGCTCATCAATCCGGCGGCGGCGATCCTGCGCGCAGAAGGCCATGACGTGTCTGACGCGCGTCCGGCCGACACCCTCTTTCATGCCGAAGCGCGCGAGGGCTATGACGCGGTTATTGCGATGTACCACGACCAGGGCCTCATCCCGCTGAAAATGCTGGATTTCTGGGGCGGCGTGAACATCACGCTCGGTCTTCCGGTCGTGCGCACGTCGCCCGACCACGGGACCGGGTTCGATATTGCAGGCGAGGGCGTCGCGAGGCCGGAGAGTTTTGTGGCGGCGCTGAAAACCGCGTCAGCGATCGCCGCCCGGCGCGCGCTCGCCCCATGAACGCTGACGACCTGCCGAGCCTGCGTAGTCTTCTCGAGCGGGAAGGCCTCTGGGCGCGCAAGAGCCTCGGCCAGCATTTTCTTCTCGATCTCGAACTTACGCGGCGGATCGTGCGGGCGGCAGGCGACCTTTCCGGAAAACAGGTGATCGAGATCGGTCCCGGCCCCGGCGGACTGACGCGCGCGCTTCTCGAGAGCGACGCCGCAGAGGTCATCGCCATCGAGAAGGACCCCCGGTTCGTCGCCATTCTCGGCGAACTCGGTCCCTGGTCGGGAAACAGACTCCGGTTGATTGAAGCCGATGCGCTGCAGGTCGATGAAACGCTGCTGGTAGGAAGCGCTATCGGCACGCCGATCGTCGCGAACCTCCCCTACAATGTCGGCACGCCGCTCCTCGTAAAGTGGCTCAAGGCCGGCCCGTGGCGCGGACCGATGACGTTGATGTTTCAGCTTGAAGTGGCCGAACGCATCGTCGCGGCGCCGGGCGCAGAAGCTTACGGAAGGCTCGCCGTGCTCGCGCAGGCTGTCGCGACGGCGCGTATCGTGCTGCGTATTCCGCCGCGCGCCTTCACCCCGCCGCCCAAGGTGGCGTCAGCGGTGGTCCACCTGACTGATCGCAGCGACCGGTTTGCCGACCTCGACGCGCTGGAGCGCGTGACCGCCGCCGCCTTCGGACAGCGACGGAAGATGTTGCGGTCAAGCTTCGCTTCGCTCGCCGGTCCCGCAGCCGAACGTCTGCTGGACGAGGCCCGTATCGCGCCGACTGAACGCGCGGAGCGCATCGACGTGTCGGCCTTCTGCCGACTGGCGACGGTATGGCGTGCGGCTCAGGTGTCTTCCTGAAGCAGGCGCTGCACGAAGTTCGGCAACCACGGCTGCCTTTGACGACGCAAGCGCTCCGCCGCCACGATGGAGCGCAGTTGCGTGTAACAGCTGTCGAGGTCCTCGTTCACGAGAACATAGTCGTACCCGTCCCAGCGACTGATCTCGCTGTAGGCGTTGGACATGCGTTTCTTGATCACCGCACGATCATCGGCGGCGCGCTCATCGAGACGACGGCGCAATTCGATCATGGAGGGAGGCAGTATGAAGACCTTCACCACATCCGCCTGCGCGGAGTTCGTCAGTTGCTGCGCACCCTGCCAGTCGATGTCGAAGAGCACGTCGCGGCCCTTGTCGAGCGCATCGAGTATCGGTTCGCGCGGCGACCCGTAGAGGTTATCGTGCACTTCCGCCCATTCGAGAAAACCGTCGGCAGCGCGGTGGGTTCGGAAGTCGTCCTTCGACCGGAAGACATAGTGCACGCCGTCGATTTCACCGGGGCGCGGCGGACGCGTCGTCCAGGAGACCGAAAGCTCGACGTCCGGATCATCGCGGGTCAGCAAGCGCGTGAGCGTGGTCTTGCCGGCGCCCGAGGGGCTGGAGAGCACGAGCATCAGCCCGCGGCGGCGTCTCACGATTTTTCCCGGCATCCATTCACTCGACGTTGGCGCACTGCTCGCGAAACTGGTCGATTGCGGTCTTGAGGTCGAGGCCGAGGCGCGTCAAGGCGAGATCTGAGGACTTCGAACATAGCGTGTTGGCCTCGCGGTTCAGCTCCTGCGAGAGAAAGTCCAACCGTCGACCGGCCGCATCGGGGCCGCTGATCAGTGCGCGCGCTTCGTCGGCGTGGGCTTTCAGCCGCTCCAGTTCCTCGCGAACATCAGCCTTGGACGCGAGCATCGCCGCTTCCTGGGCCAGTCGGCCCGGGTCGAGCGCGACGTCCGGCGCCAGCGCCGCCAACCGTTCTTGCAGCCGCGCTGCAAGTGCGGCGGGCGCGATCGCGGCGTTCTGCCCCGCCGCATCCGTCAACGCCTCTATCCTGGTCACAAGCGCAACGAGCACGCCTGCAAGCACACGCCCCTCCTGCGCGCGCGCGGCGGCCAGTCCGTCGAACGCGACAGCGATGCCTTCGCGCGCCGACGCCTCGATGAGGGCGCGGGTTTCAACGACGTCCTCCGCGCCCTCGTCGAACATGAGCACGCCTCGCACCTGAAGGAGCCCATCCCAGCGCGGCGGCGCGACGCGTCCATCGGCCTGATAGCGCGCGCCAGCCTCCAGAAGTCGACCGACCAGCGCGTGATCGACCGACACGCCGGCCCCTGCTTCGGGGTCTCGCGTCACCGTCAAGGTCGTCTGAATGGAGCCGCGCTTGAAACGCCTCGTCGCGGCTTCGCGCACAGCGGCTTCCAGGGATTCAAGCCCACTGGGCAGTCGCGTCTTGAGATCGAGGCCACGCCCGTTGACGCTGCGCGTTTCCCAGATCCATCGCCGGCCGGCGACGGCGCCGTCGGACCGGCCGAACCCCGTCATGCCGGACACAGCCATCAGGGGCGTGCTGAGTCTGAAGCAGCCGTGGATGCGGCTGCGCGCTGTTTTTCCACCTCGCGCCAATTGGCGACGTTGCGGTTGTGCTCTTCGAGGGTGGCCGCAAACACATGGCCGCCGGTGCCATCAGCGACGAAGAACAACTCGTTGGTGGACGGCGGGTTCAGCACGGCGGCGATCGCCTCGCGTCCGGGATTTGCGATCGGAGTCGGCGTCAAGGCGGGAATGAAATAGGTGTTGTAGGGCGTGCGGCGTTCAAGCTCGCTCTTGCGAATGCCGCGGCCTAGCGGACGCCCCCTCGTGATCCCGTAGATGATCGTCGGATCCGATTGCAGCGGTATGCCCTGGCGCAACCTGTTCACGAAGACTGCCGCCACGCGCGGCCGCTCGGAAGCAACGCCGGTTTCCTTCTCGACGATGGACGCGAGCGTGATCGCCTCTTGCGGCGTTTTGAACGGGAGGTTCGCAGCGCGCTTCGGCCACAGATTGTCGATGAGCTTCTGCTGGTCTGTACGCATGCGCTCCAGAAGCGCCATACGATCCATGCCGCGCATGACCATATATGTCTCGGGGAGCAGCGAGCCTTCGGGCAGCGTCGTGACCGTGACCTCTCCCGTCAGCACATCGGAATTCTTCACGATGTCGAGGATCATGTCGCTCGTCAGGCCCTCGGCGACCGTAATCGGAAAGAGCCGCATCTTGCCCGCTTCGATCTTCTCCAGAATCGATCGAAGCGTCTCGCCCGGCGCGGCCATGTATTCGCCCGCCTTGAGCGCGCCGGGCTTCGCGTAGAGCTCCGCCGCCGCACGAAACACCCACGCGTTGCGGATGACGCCCTCCCGCTCGAGTGTGCGTCCGATCTCCATGACCCCGTCGCCGCGCTCGACGACGAACACGACGTCACGCGCCAGAGGGCCGGACCGGTGCATTTCCCAGAGCGCAAAGACGCCAGCCGCGAGGCCGACGAACGCCACCGTCCACAGGAGGGAGAAGAAAGCCCCGAATGGCGAACGCCGCCTGTCGAGGGCCATCAGTCCACCGCCGCCAGAATGAGCGCCGCGTTGGTCCCGCCGAAGCCGAAGGAGTTCGACATGGCGGCGCGTATCCGCCGGCGTCGGGCCGTCCGGGGAACCAGATCGATCGCCGTTTCCACGGACGGATTGTCCAGGTTGAGCGTCGGTGGCGCGACGCCATCGCGGATCGCAAGGGTGCAAAATACGGCCTCGACAGCCCCCGCGGCCCCGAGGAGATGGCCGATCGCCGATTTCGTCGACGACATCGACAGCGTGGCGGCGGCGGCCCCGAACACACGTTCAATAGCCTTGAGTTCGATCTCGTCGCCCACGGGCGTCGAGGTGCCGTGCGTGTTGAGGTAATCGATGTCGGACGGCTGCATGCCGCTGTCGGCCAGCGCCGCCATCATCGCACGGTAACCGCCGTCGCCGTCCTCGGAAGGCGAAGTGATGTGATAGGCGTCCCCCGAGAGGCCGTAACCCTTCACTTCGGCGTAGATTTTCGCGCCGCGCTTGCGGGCGTGCTCGTACTCTTCAAGAACGACGATGCCGGCGCCTTCACCCATGACGAAACCGTCGCGATCCTTGTCGTACGGTCGCGAAGCCTTCTCGGGCGTATCGTTGAATTCGGTGGACATGGCGCGCAGCGCGCAAAAACCCGCAAAACCGATCCGGCACACCGCCGCTTCCGTTCCACCGGCGACCATCACGTCGGCGTCGCCATTTCTGATCAGGCGCGAGGCGTCGCCGATGGCGTGGGCGCCGGTTGCGCAGGCCGTCACCACCGAGTGGTTCGGTCCCTTGAAGCCGTGCTTGATCGAAACCTGCCCTGAGGCAAGGTTGATAAGCGCGCCGGGAATGAAGAACGGGCTGATCTTGCGCGGCCCGTCGCGTTCCAGCTGCAAGGCTGTGTCGGCGATGGACGAAAGCCCGCCAATGCCCGATCCGATCAGAACGCCGGTGCGCTTCTTGTCGTCTTCCGCATCGGGCTTCCATCCGGAGTCGGCGACCGCCTCGTCCGCTGCCGCGACCGCATAGAGAATGAAGTCGTCGACGCGCCGTTGTTCTTTCGCCGACATGGTCTTGTCGGGATCGAAGGAGCCTTCGATGTCAGGACCGCCGCCGCCGCGACCGTCGACGCGCGGCACGACGCCCGCGACACGGCACGGCAGATCATCGACCTTCATGTGCTCGATGCGCTTGATCCCGCTTTCGCCTGCGATGATGCGTTTCCACACATGTTCGCGGCCGACGCCTACAGGCGTCACGAGACCAATGCCGGTAACTACGACGCGTCGCGTCAAAGCGGCGCCTCCGGGTTCAGCCGAGTTTGCTTTCGATGAACTTTACGGCGTCGCCGACCGTCTGGATATGCTCCGCGGCGTCATCCGGGATCTCAACGCCGAACTCTTCCTCGAAGGCCATGACGAGTTCGACGTTATCGAGCGAATCGGCGCCGAGATCGTCGATGAAGCTCGCCTTGTCCGTCACCTTGTCCGGCGAGGTTTCGAGGTGCTTCACAACGATGGATTTAACGCGTTCAAAAACGTCGGACATGGACGCCTCACGATGTCGAAAAAACAGGGAACGAACGGCTCTTTGCCCTTCAGGTTCAGAGGGCCGGATCGGATGACGGGGGCTCCGCTACCATACCTCTTTCTGCTTGGCTACCGGCCCGCCGCCGGCCCGTACAGGGCTGGATACGGGGTCAGATCATCGCCATCCCGCCGTTGACGTGCAAGGTCTGACCCGTGACGTAAGCAGCCTCGTCGCTCGCCAGATAGACGGCGGCGGCGGCGATGTCGGCCCCATCCCCCAGACGGCCGAGGGGGATGCGCCCGAGGAGCGCTTCTTTCTGCTGGTCGGCCAGGACATCGGTCATCGGCGAGGCGATGAAGCCCGGCGCGATGCAGTTGGCGGTGATGTTGCGGCTCGCCACTTCCTGGGCGAGCGCCTTGGTGAAGCCGATCACGCCCGCCTTGGACGCCGCATAATTGGTCTGCCCCGGGTTGCCGGTGACGCCGACAACCGAAGTGATCGCAATGATCCGCCCGTGGCGACGCTTCATCATCCCGCGCAGCGCGGCGCGCGTCAGGCGAAAATAGGCTTCGAGGTTCACCTTCTGCACGAAGGACCAATCCTCGTCCTTCATCCGCATGAGCAGACCGTCCTTCGTGACGCCCGCATTCGAGACGAGAACGTCGAGCCCGCCGAGCGCCTCCTCCGCGCGGCCGATCAGGCCGTCGACGGCCGTCTCGTCTGAGAGGTTGCACGGCAGCACCGGGTGAGAAGCGCCGACGTCGCGCTGCACCGCTTCAAGCGCTTCAGCGCGTGTGCCGGAGAGCGCGACAGTCGCGCCCTGCGAAGCCAGCGCGCGCACGATGGCGCCGCCAAGCCCGCCGCTCGCGCCGGTCACGAGGGCTTTCTTTCCCGACAGATCAAACATCGACATCGCTCTCTTCAGACTGTCTTCGCAAAGGCTTCGAGCTGGGCCGGCTCATTGAGCGCGAGGCCCTCCGCATCCGGCGCACTTCGCTTGATGCCGTTGGTCAGCACCTTGCCGGCGCCGATCTCGGCGAAGCGCGTCACGCCGATCGATGCCATCGCGGCGACGCTTTCGCGCCAGCGAACGCGCCCCGTCACCTGTTCAACCAGCAGCTTGCGGATTTCGGCGGGCGACAATACCGGCGCCGCCGTGACGTTGGCGATGACTTGTAAGGCCGGCGGCGCAATCTCCACCGCATCCAGCGCCTGCGCCATGACATCGACGGCGGGCTGCATGAGCGGGCTGTGGAACGGCGCCGAGACATTCAACAGAATGGCGCGCACGCCGCGTTCCTTCGCCGCCTCGATGGCTGCATCGACGCCCGCCTTCTCGCCGGAAATCACGACATTCCCGTAGTTGTTGTCATTGGCGACGACGCATGTCGCGACCTTGGCGCCCGCTGCGGCGATCTCCTCTGCGAGCGCCACATCGACCTTTCCGATCAGGGACGCCATCGCCCCCTTGCCCACGGGAACGGCCGCCTGCATCGCGTCACCACGTCGGCGCAACAGCCGCGCTGCGTCCGCAACAGTGAAAGCACCTGCAGCCGCCAGCGCGGAATACTCGCCAAGGGAGTGTCCGGCGACGCAATGCGCGCGCGTCACCTTCACGCCGAACTCGGCGTCGAGCGCACGCACCGCCGCGAGACTGACGGCCATAAGCGCCGGCTGAGTGTTCGAGGTGCGAGTCAACGCCTCCTCGTCCTCTCCCCACATCACCGCCGAGAGCTTCTCGCCCAGCGCATCGTCCACCTCTTCGAAGACGTGTCGCGCCGATCCGAACGCCTCGGCGAGCGCCTTGCCCATGCCGATGCTCTGGCTGCCCTGCCCCGGAAAGATGAAAGCGATGCTCATGGACTGACCCGTCTGATGCGGAGTGGCCCGCGTAGCGGATGGAGCCATGCGCCACAAGCCAGCCGCCGGGTGCAGTCGCCCCCAACGTCGTTTACGCCGAATTCACCTCGATTGGCGATTTGTGCGTCCGGTCAAGGAGAAACTGGCGGAATGGACGGTCGGGCCACGGACGCGCAAACGGAGCACATGGCCCTGGCGGTCGCCGCCGGCCTGCTCGCGCTTGTGTCGCCTGTCGCCGCCGCGATCTGCCTTTTGAGCGCGGGGATTTTCGTCGCCGCTTCTGGACAATTCCCCACGGTTGGTCGTGCTGATCATTCATCGCTTCTGGGGTTGGCGGCCGTCGCCGTGGCGGGCGGACTCTGGGGTCTGGAGGGCGCAGCCGCCACGGCGCTCATCTGGCGCGGTTGGGCCGAGATTTCACGATCCCCGGGGACTTACGGCCTGATGGAGCCGCCGTGGCTCGCCATCGCCTATCGGTGGTCGCCGTTGGCGGCAGCGGTTCTCTTTCGGATCGAAGCGCCCTCAGCGATACTGGCCCCGATGGCGGCTGTTGCAGCGCTGACGATGGCGGACTGGGCGATCCGTCGCCTGGCCGAGTGGCGCCTGGGCGAGCCTCAACCGTACGACACGCGCGCCTACATGCTGGCGCAGGGGCGAGTTCTGGGACTGGTGCTCATGTTACCCGATGTTCTCGCTGCGCTCGCCGCACTTCTGGCGCTGGCGGCGGCCCGCCAGATCGAACGCCGCCCGGCGCATCGCTACGCCACGGCGCTGTAGCGCGCCACGCCATCCGTATCGCGGCGAACTCGCGCCTTCCCACGCGCGATGAGACAATTGAGATGGGCGATTGTTTCGCCCGTCGCCATGCCGAGAATCTCGCCGCCGATGGACCGCGCAAAAAGAGCGCCGAACAGGTCGACGACCCGCTTTTCGCCCTGTTGAAGGCGCTTCTCGATGCGCGCTAGCGTCCGCTCGTGGCCGACCACCAGGTGGCGCGCCCGCGCCTGGAGGCCATAGAATGGCTCGTTGTGCGAGGGCAGGACGAGAGGGTTGCCGATTACCGTCGCGTGCAGCTTTTCGCAGCTCTCGATCCAGTCCGTCAGCGGATCGCCATCCGGTTCCGTTGGGAAGACCGACACGTTCGATGAAATCCGCGGGAGAATTTGGTCTCCGGAAATGAAGACATTCAGGTCCTGCTGCCAAAGACAGATATGCTCCGGACTATGACCGTTACCTGAGACGATCTTCCATGGCCTACCGCCGATCTCGATCGTCTCGCCATCCTGCAGGCGGCGGAATGCGTCCGGCATCCGGGATACCGCCTTGCCGAACCCGCCGAACCGCACCCGGTAGGAGTCGAGCGCGTCCTCTTCCCAGCCCGCTGCGCGATAGAACCGGACCCCGTCTTCGGGCGCTTCGCGTCCGGTATCGGCGAGCAACATCCGGCAGGATACGTACTCAAGCCGGCTCATCCACAGGCGGCAGTTGAACTTGCGGGTGATCCAGCCCGCGAGCCCGATATGGTCCGGGTGCATGTGGGTGCAGATCACGCGGGTGATGGGTGTGCCCTTCAGGACGCGCTCGAAGACGGAACGCCAGTGTTCCCGGACGGGTTCCGTTGCGACACCGGTGTCGACCAGGGCGTACCCTTCCCCGTCCTCAATCAGCCACAGATTGATCCACTGCAGCGCGAACGGCAGCGGCATCCGCACCCAGATGACGCCGGGGGCCACTTCCAGGGTCTCCCCGGCCCCCGGCGCCTCGGGAAACGGGTACTCCAGCTTCGGGCGGGCCAATGTGTCGGCCGCAGCGTCCTCGAGGCCGTCCATGGCGGTCATGACTTTTCTCCGATTTCGCACACGATGGCGTGAAGCCCCCGGTCGGTAAAGGCAGGCGTCGCAACCGGGAGACTTTCCGGCTAGGCTCCCGCCCGGGATACATTGAAGGGGAATGTGCGCATGAAGCGCATCGCCATCTGCATGGACGGCACCTGGCAGAAACTGCGTCAGGACCGCCCCACGAACATCAACATCATCTCGCGCAGCGTGTCCCTGCACGACGGACCCACGTCGCAGATCGTGATCTACACGCCCGGCGTCGGCTCGACGGTGGATGCGCTGAAGGGCGACCAGTCAGGCATCAGCGGCTTTGCCGGATCGCTCGGTTCGTTCATTGGCGGCGTGTTCGGCGACGGACTGGAAGATGCGATCCTGGACACATACCTGCGGCTCGCGTTCAACTACGAACCCGGCGACCAGATCTACATTTTCGGCTTCAGCCGCGGCGCATTCTCCGCTCGCAGTCTTGCGGCGCTGATCGGCAAGTGCGGGATCCTGAGCCGTCGCTATGCCGACAAGGCCGGCGAAGCGTTCCAGATGTATCGCGATCCGGACATCGCGCCTGACAGCGCCAGCGCTGTGTTGTTCCGCACCTCATTCGGCAAGCAGATCGGCGACGCCGTCGGCCCCGATCGCCGCGACTACCGTCCCGAGATAGCCTACCTCGGCATCTTCGACACCGTCGGACAACGGGGCTTGCCTTCAGCTCTCGGGCCGATATCCGAGTGGGGAAACAAGAAGTTCGCCTTCCACGATCTGGATCTCGGGGGTCACGTCCGCTCCGCACGGCACGCCTTGGCCATTGACGAGCGCCGGTCCGCCTTTCCACCGACATTCTGGACCAATCTCGACGCCTTGAACGAACGCGCAGCCGCACGCGGGGAAGCTGGCGACACCTATCAGCAGCGCTGGTTCGTCGGCGCCCACGGCGACATCGGCGGCGGCAGCACGTCGACGCTCTCAAGTTTCCCTCTCGCATGGGTCGTCGATGGAGCGGAGCGTGCGGGACTTGCCTTCGACCGAACGCCCCACGCGCCACTGACGCAGACGCAGCTGCCCGTCTGCCTCGATCCTGCACAGCCGATCACGCGGTCCCGATTTCCTCGCAGCATGAGCCCGATCAACTGGCCCGGCCGCTGGCGCCAGATAACGGACTCGCGCGAGAGCGTGCCGGTGGATGTGGCGAACGCCACGCTCCACAGTTCCGTCGCGTTGCGCACGGCAAGCCCTGCGCTCCGCAAGCGGCCCTACAAGCCGCCGCCGCTCAAGCCCTACATGCCCGCGCTGCAGGAAATGGCTGGCCCCGTGGCGCTTATGGCCGCTTTGGTCGACCTCGTGAATCGCGAACCGCAACGCAAGAAGCGCGGCCTCTTCGGCTGATCACCGCGCGGCATCGCCGAGGTCGGCGTCAAACAGCACATCGGCGCCGAGTTTGAGTGCGGACAGCCGCGAGGGCGCCAACGCGAGAATGGTCTCCGCAAAGAAGAGAGCGGACGTCTCCTGCGCGTCCGCCGCGTCCGGCGCGGCGTTCAATAGCCCGCGCGTCGTGAGCATGGCGCCCGTCATGTCCCCCGCAAGCCGCAGATAGGTGTCGGCGCCGGCCAGAGCGTCTCGGCGTGAAGCGCCGATGGTCTCAAGTAGCCAATCCGTCGCTTCATCCATGGTGTCGGCGCCGGCGGCGAGACGCGCGCCGATGCGAAGCAGCCGCGGCCGACCGCTCTCGCGTGCGGCATGAGCGGTAGCGCGGGCCTCAGCGATCATGGCGCGCATCGCCGCGCCGCCGTCTCCCGCAACCTTGCGGTTGATGAGATCGATGGCCTGGATGCCGTTGGTGCCTTCGTAGATCGGGGCAATACGTGCATCACGATAGAACTGGGCGGCCCCGCCGTCCTCGACAAACCCCATGCCGCCATGAACCTGAACGCCGAGACTGGCGACATCGACGCCGCGGTCGGTGCACCACGCCTTCGCGATCGGCACCAAGAGGTCGGCGCGTGCGCGTGCGACGCGCCGGGCGTCCTCGTCGCGGGCGTGATATGCGAGATCCGTTTCCACGCCGGCCGCGTAGCAGATGGCGCGCCCCGCCTGCACCAACGCGCGCATGGTCAACAGCATGCGCCGGACATCGGCATGGACCGAGATCGGCGAGGCGCCCTTGGCGGTCGCACCTTCGCCGCGTCCCTGCAGGCGCTCGTGCGCGTAGGCAACTGTCTTCTGATAGGCGGCCTCGCCGACCGCGACACCCTGCAACGCCACGTTGATCCGCGCCGAGTTCATCATTGTGAACATCATGGCGAGACCTTCGTTCTCGCCGCCGACAAGCCAGCCGGTCGCATCTTCGTATCCCATTGTGCACGTCGGCGAGCCGTGAATCCCCATCTTCCGTTCGACGCCGAGGCAACGCACGGCGTTTGCCGGGCCGATCTCGCCGGACGCAGTCGGCAGGAATTTCGGCACGACGAAAAGCGACACGCCCTTCGATCCCGCCGGGGCGTCGGGCAGCCGTGCGAGCACCAGATGCACGATGTTTTCTGCGAGGTCGTGGTCGCCCCAAGTGATGAAGATCTTCTGGCCGGTGATCCGGTAGGAGCCGTCGGCTGCGGGCGTCGCGCGCGTCTGCAGCGCACCGACATCGGAACCCGCTTGCGGCTCCGTAAGGTTCATCGTGCCGGTCCATTCGCCGGTGGCGAGTCTGGGCAGGTAGAGCTCTTTTTGAGCGTCCGTCCCATGCGCCTCAAGCGCTTCAATGGCGCCGAGCGTCAGCATCGGCGCAAGACCGAACGCCATGTTCGCCGCGTGGATCGTTTCGTGGGCCGCCAGCGCCAGCGCGCGCGGCATTCCCTGACCGCCGTGGGACGGGTTCGCCGTGATGCCCTGCCAGCCCGCGGCGATGAACTGTGCGTACGCCTCGGCAAACCCGGAAGGCGCAAACACCCGACCGTTGGACAGCCTCACGCCTTCTCGATCGCCGGACGCATTCAGGGGGGCGAGAACATCGCCAGCAAGCGCGCCGACACCTTCAAGGATCGCCTCCAGCAGACTCTCATCCAGATCGGGGAAAGCGCCAGTGTCACGCACCCGCCAGAACCCGGCACACGCCTCAAGCGCGAAGCGGATGTCGGCGACGGGCGCGGCGTAGCTCATGTCGTTCTCCCTGAGGGTTTGGTCTTCGGGGGGCGATGACATGGTCCAGCAAACCTGAACAGTGTCTTTCGCCGTAGACATCTCCCGGCGGGGCGCCGTCATGCTAGAGCTTGACTCGACCTTCTCGTTTCTGACCCAACGCGTTTCGCCATGGAGTTCCCGATGCGCCGCACCCTTCTTGCACTCGCAACCGCCTTTGCGCTGGCGTCGTGCGCCACCACGTCGACCTCCCAGCCTGTGGCCCCGACCGGCGCCTACCAGCCGTCGCTCGTTCCCTATTCGGAGAGCGCGTCGCGCGTAGCCGCTGAACAACCGGCCGGCGCCTATGTGCTGGACACCGCGCACGCGAGCGTCAGCTGGCGGTTGCGCCATGCGGGCATCGGCATCTTCGTCGCCCGCTTCGACAAATTCAATGCGACACTCGATTTCGACCCTGCCAACCCTGCGGCCTCCTCTATCAACGCGACGATCGAAGCAGCTTCGGTGAACACGGGCGTTCTCAACAACAACGGCGAACGCGCCTTCGATCGCGAGATCGCCACTCAGGCCTTCGGGTCGGCCCAGCACCCGCAGATCACCTTCGTCTCGCGCAGCATCAATGTGACCAGCCCTACCACCGGCGAAATCACGGGCGATCTCACGCTTCGCGGGGTCACCAAGCCGGTGACGCTGCAGGCATCGTTCGAAGGCGGTCGCTTCATCCAGTTCCGAGGCAAGCAAGTGATCGCCTTCTCCGCGCGCGGAACGTTCAACCGCAAGGACTTCGGCGCCACGCTCTCCAATCCGCTCGCGGACGGGTTCGCCGGCGACATCGTGGATGTCGAGTTCCATGCCGAATTCATCAAGCAATAGCGCCATGACGCCCCCGCTCACCACCAGCAACCGATACACCGCAGTCGCCGTCACCCTTCACTGGGTGATGGCGATCCTGATTTTCGGGATGATTCCCGTCGGATGGTGGATGTCGGACGCAGTGCTCGACCCCGCCTTTCGCGCCAAGGCGGGCGAGGCGTTCCAACTGCACAAATCGGTCGGCTTCACGATTCTCGGCCTGAGCGTCCTGCGCCTTGTCTGGCGTCTGACACACAAGGCGCCGCCCTTGCCGCCCGCCATGCCCGCATGGGAGCGGAACGTCGCGCGCCTGACACACTGGCTGTTCTACTTCCTGATGATCGCGCTGCCGGTGACCGGCTGGGTCTATGTGTCAGCAGGGTATTCGGTGACGTTCGAACGCTTCTTTTCCGTCGCATCGAGCTGGTTCGGACTCGTGCAGGTGCCGCACCTGGAGCCCATCGTTGGTCAGGATGAAGCAAGCCGCAAGGCGATCGCCGAGACGGCCATGAATGTTCATTCAAAACTCGCCTGGGGCGTCATCGTCCTCGGCGGCCTTCATGTCGCCGCAGCACTGAAACATCACTTCTTCAACCGGGACGATGTGCTGGCTCGCATGGTCCCGTTCCTGAAACCGCTCCGGAAGGCCCAATGACACGTAGGATCCTTCTCGCCTTGGCGCTGCTCACGACCCCCGCTCTCGCCCAACCGGCGCCAAAGGCTGCGACGCAGGCCGCAGCCGTGGTCAACGCGCCGCTCTGGACGGTGGATCGGAACGCGTCGTCGATCGGTTTCGCCGGCGCGATGGACGGCGCAGCGTTTCGCGGGACGTTCACACGCTGGACAGCGGGAATCCGCTTCGATCCCGCGAACCTCGCGGGATCGAGCGCGCGCGTGATCGTCGAGCCTGCGTCCGCATCGAGCGGCGACGGCACGCGGGACTCCACGCTTCGCGAAGCGGACTGGTTTGACACCGCGCGCAGCCCGCAGGTCATCTTCCACACCAACAACATCCGGAGTACGGGTCCCAACACCTACGAGGCTGTGGGCACGCTCTCTGTGAAAGGCCGCGCCATACCCTTCACGCTCCCATTCACTCTGAACATCAACGGCGCGCAGGCGGAGATGCGCGCGAGCGTGAATGTGGACCGGACGCGGCTGGGACTGGGCGTGCAGTTCGATCCGTCGGGCGGTCAGGTCGCCAAGACGGTCGCCATCAACGTCGTCGTCCGGGCGACGCGCGCGCCGTGAAACCCGTCGCGGTCAACGCGGCTTCCCTGGAACGCGCTGCAGCGGCGGTTCGCGAAGGCAACCTCGTCGTCATGCCGACGGAGACCGTTTACGGACTTGCGGGAGACGCCACGAACCCAGCCGCAGTCGCGCGCATCTATGCGGCGAAGGGACGGCCGAAATTCAACCCGCTGATCTCGCACATTCTCGACCTGAATCAGGCCGAACGCCACGCACACCTGCATCCCGTCGCCCGCAGCCTCGCAGAGAGATTCTGGCCGGGCGCGCTGACACTTGTCGCGCCGCGACGCGCCGACAGCGACATCGCCGAACTCGCCTGCGCCGGATTGCCGAGCGTCGCCCTGCGCGCACCTGCGCACCCGGTCGCGCGCGCACTCATCGGTGCAGCAGGCGTTCCTCTCGCGGCGCCGAGCGCGAACCGATCGGGCAGACTGTCGCCAACGCACGCCAGCCACGCCGCCGAAGACCTCGGAGAAGAGATTTCGGTCATCCTCGACGCGGGGTCCTGCCCTCTGGGGCTGGAATCGACCGTCGTTTCGGTCTCGGCGGACGGGGTCGTGACCATGCTTCGGCCTGGGGCGATTGCACGCGCAGACATTGAATCCGTTGCGGGGCCAGTGTTCGACGCCGGCGCATCCAACGCGCCGACATCGCCAGGCATGATGGAAAGTCACTACGCACCGCGCGCGCGTCTACGGCTGAACGCCACGACCGCCGGAGCGGGCGAAAGCTACCTCGCTTTCGGTGCGGCGGGACCGCCGGGCGCGCTGAACTTGTCGCCACAACGCGATCTCATCGAAGCAGCGGCGAACCTCTTCGCGTTCCTGCGCCAACTTGACGCGACCGGCGCAAAAGTGATCGCGGTGGCCCCCATTCCGCGCGAAGGCCTCGGCGAAGCCATCAACGACCGCCTCGCGCGCGCCGCCGCCGGGCGATAGGATCGAACCATGTCGGCTATCGCCCACCTTCTTTCACGATTGCGCGCCGACCTCGATCCCGCCGCAATCATCACGGACCCTGCGTTGATCGCACCCCATCTCGAAGAGTGGCGCGGACGCGGCATGGGCAGCACGCCCTTCATGCTCGCGCCTTCGACGACAGCGGAGGTGAGCCGCATCATGCGGCTGTGTTCGGAATCCGGCGTGCCCATCACGCCGCAGGGCGGCAATACAGGTCTTGTCGGCGGCCAGATTCCGCAGGGTGAAGTCTTGTTATCGCTCCGCCGCATGCAGGCCGTGCGTGGGATCGACATCACCGCCGCCGCCATCACTGTCGATGCAGGCGCAATTCTCACCAACGTTCATTCCGCAGCGTTAGCCGCCGGCCGGCGCTTCCCCCTTAGTCTCGCGAGCGAAGGCTCGGCGACGATCGGCGGGCTCATATCCACCAACGCCGGCGGGGTGCATGTGCTGCGCTTCGGCATGATGCGCGATCTGGTTCTCGGCATTGAAGCGGTGCTGCCGGACGGCTCGGTGCTCAACGGGCTGCGAGCGCTCCGGAAGGACAATACCGGCTACGATCTGAAACAGTTGTTCATCGGCGCGGAAGGCTCCCTCGGCGTCGTGACGGCGGCGACGCTTCGCCTCTTCCCGATCCCGGTCGGTCATGCCGTTGCGATGGCCGCCCTCGAAACGCCGGAACAGGCGCTGGCCCTCCTGCAACGCGCGGGCGACGAGACCGGCGCACTCGCGGCATTCGAGATCATGAATCGCCATGGCGTTGAACTTGCTGCAGCGCTCCCTGGCGTGCGGACGCCTTTCACTGCGCCATGGCTTGCGCTCATGGAGTTTGAGAGCGCTCACGAAGCGGCGCTTCTCAGCGATGTCGAAGCGCTGCTCGCAGGTGCCATCGACTCCGGCGTTTGCGGCGACGCGACAATTGCGCAATCCAAACAAGCCGCAAGGGAGTTCTGGTCGCTACGGGAACTCATGTCCGCCGGTCATCGCGCCGTGCGTGTCCCGCAGGTCTCGCACGACACTTCGACGCCCGTATCTGCTGTACCCGCCTTTCTGCGCGCCGCCGACGCCGCCGTGGAACGGCTGGCTCCCGGCGCGCGCACGGTGGCGTTCGGACACGCGGGCGACGGCAACATCCACTACACCGCCATGGCGCCCACCGCTGACTACCCTTTTCCTGCCGAACAAATCAGCCGAGCAGTTCACGATATCGCCGCGTCGCTGGGCGGTTCAATCTCCGCAGAGCATGGCATTGGCGTCTTCCGGCGTGGAGAACTTGCGCGCTTCAAGGATCCGGTTGCGCTCGCAACGATGAAGGCTGTGAAGACCGCTCTTGATCCGCACGGTCTGATGAACCCCCGCGTCCTGTTCGCGTAACGACTACGACACCACTGCATCGCGGCCGGGACAGCTCTGCGCGGGTCGCGTGCGCGTCGTGACGAAGACGCCCTCCTCGCCGTCGGCGCTTTCGAACTTGTAGTTCGTCGCATCGACACGCCTTGCCTTCCAGCACGCCTCGTCGCGGAACCCTGAGGACGCGTAGCTGAAACAAAGCGAACCATCGCGGCGCACCGTCAGCCGGCCTTCGTCGAAGGCGCCGCGCAGCCAGTAGGCAGTCTTCCCGTCGGGATCGATGCACTCGCGCCAGACGTCGCCGGACGGCTGATGCACGCCCTGCATGTCTATCCCGAAGAAAATGCGCCGCACCTCGGGCGCACTCATGTGCCCGGAAGGTTGCGCCGCCGCCGCCGTTGCGGCGAGTACGATGAGGCCCGTGAGAAGTGTTGTACGCATAGGGGTGGCTCCCGATGACGGCGCAGTCTATCGCCACCCTCAAGGCTATTTCGAGACTGCGCCCATGTCGAAGACTGTCGGCTCTCCCGTACCTGCTGTCGGCGTGGTCTGCATGCGCGGCAAGGAGGTCCTCCTGATACGCCGCAGCAAGGAGCCACGCGCCGGCGAGTGGTCCCTCCCTGGGGGACGCATCGAGTGGGGCGAAAGAACGGCGGACGCAGCGCTGCGTGAACTGCGCGAGGAGACCGGGGTCGAGGCCCGACTGGCCGGGCTTGTCGAGGTTGTTGACGGCATTTTCCGGACCGACGAGGGCGCAGGATCGCACTATGTCCTTGTCGACTTCGCGGCCCACTGGATCGCGGGAGAGCCCGTCGCCGGCGACGACGCTCTCGAGGCGCGTTTCGTGACGTTCGACACATTGAACGCGTTCGGACTCTGGCCCGAAACGGACAGGATCATTCGTGAAGCGTTCAGGCGCTTCCCCCCGCTGGCCCGGTGATGGTCTCGCGCGCCTTGCGCGCCTCCCACACCTCGCTGACCGCATCGAATGCCGCCTTCGTCAGCACAAGGGCGATTACGCCCACGATCGGCTGCCCCAGCGCCATCAATGCAAAGCCTCCGGCGAATATCGCAAGGTGGATGAAGATGATCCGGGCGTAGGGTGACGCCATGACGTCCGGCGGCGTGACACGCCGGAATGCGCCGGACCAGATGAACGAGACTGCGAACTGCACCACCTTCCAGACCGCAATCACCGCCAGGAGGACGCCCATGTGCGGCGCCGAACCGAGCGCCGCAGCGAGCAGACCCGCTGGATCGAGCTGATCAAACCCCGTTCCGGAAAACAGCAACATCACGAACATGCCGTGCACGAAGCAGAACAGGCCATAGTGCACACAGAAGAACGGGATGAGAAACGCTGCGGCCCCGACGCCGCGTCCGCCGTGCGCCACGCCGCTCGCCGCCATGCGCACAATGTTGACCACCCCGATCACGAGGTTCTCAAGCCAATACAGGACGACCAGCGCGCCTGCCTGCCAGCCCCAGAAGAACACGCCCACGAGCGGCGCGACGTTCACGAGAAAGGCGACGATCGCCAGCGGCGAGCCCGTCATTTCCCGCAAGCTCGGCACGCGCATGCTGACCCTCCGTAAGGCGCAATCCCGGTTGCCGCGCACGAACACGGCGTTAATGTCACCGCGTCATTCAACACGGAACCAGAACCATGGCTTATGCGCCGTTTGACCTTTCCGGCAAGGTTGCTCTCGTCACCGGCGGCAATCGGGGCATCGGCCTCGGCATGGCGGAGGCGCTGGCGCAGGCCGGCGCGGAAGTCGCAATCTGGGGGCGTGACGCCAAACGGAACGATGAAGCCGTCGCGCAACTCTCGAAGTACGGCAAGTCGCGTGGCTATGCCGTGGACGTCGCATTGGAGCAGAGTGTGGATGACGCTTTCGCCGCGACCCTCAGGGATTTCGGTCGCGTCGATACAGTCATCGCGAATGCGGGCATCGGGGCTGCGGCGCCGTCCTTCTCGGAGATGCCCACCGAGACCTACCGCAAGGTGCTCTCCGTAAATCTGGACGGCGTATTCTTCACTCTGCGCGCCGCATGCCGGCATATCGTCGAGCGCGCCAAGAACGGCGATCCGGGTGGTTCGCTTGTAGGTCTCGCGTCACTTGCTGCGATCGAAGGCCAGGCGCGCGGTCAGCACTACGCAGCGACGAAGGGCGCGGTCGTCTCCATGATGAAAGCGATCGCCGTGGAACACGCGCGCTACGGTGTGCGCGCCAACGCCGTGTTGCCCGGCTGGATCGCCACCGATATGACGGAGTTCGCCCAGCAATCTCCCGTTTTCGCCGAGAAGGTGATCACGAGGGTCCCCTCGCGGCGATGGGGAAAGCCCGAGGATTTTGGAGGCATCGCCGTCTATCTCGCTTCGGACGCATCGAGCTATCACTCCGGTGACCTGTTCGTGATCGACGGCGGCTACGCGATATTCTGACCCGGACGGCAGATCCCGTTTTACCCGAGGGCCTTCGCAGGTAGAATGCCGGAGTTTCGGGGCGTCCGCCGGAGAGCGCCGTGAACTTGGACTGGATCAGGGAACTCGCATCGTCGCGGCCCAGGATTGCCGCGATTGTCGGCTTCGTCAGTATTGTCGGCGCCGGCGCTGGCGCGATCGCCAATGGCTCGAAGGTTTTCGATGTGTTTGGCCCGACGCGTGAAGTCAGTGCGACCGAGTCTCTCGACGCCGGCTCACTTGAGACGATCATCGCCAAAGCGAAGGTGGACGCCGCCGCGCAAGCCGAAGCGCAGGCATGGACCACTGCTGTCCAGACCAACACCATCGCGGGTTACGATTTTTATCTGGACGCATTTCCCAAAGGCTTCTTCCGCGCCCAGGCGCGGGAGGCGCGCACAAAGCTGGCCAGCGCGACGCGCGAAGGCGCACCGCGCCCCTACGACGTAAGGCAGTTGCATCCCACAGTCGCGTCGGCAGTAGTCGCCGCGCGCAACGCCGCGAAGGAAGCATCCGCGCGGCAGACACAGGCCGAACGCGCCGCGAATATGGCGTTTGCTGCCGCGTCACAGGCGCGCGCGAAGGCGCGTGGCTACGCCGTCCTTCGGTTCCGCGATCGCGACACTTATGAGGGCGAGGTCGCCGGGGGCAAGGCCAATGGCCTCGGCGTCTATGTGCAGGGCGACAGGCGTTTCGCCGGCGATCGCTATCAGGGACAGCTTTCTGCAGGCTACTGGGATGGTATCGGCATCTTCGAGAGCAGCAGCGGTGAAGCCGGGCGTCCGGCGCGCTACGGCGGCGAGTTCGTCCGCGGACGCCTGATCGGAATGGGCGTGATCATCCGCGTCGATAGCACGCGTCAGGCGGGGGCCGTGGTCGACGGGGTCCTGACGGGGTACGGCGTGGAGACCCGCGTGGACGGTCAGCGCATCGAAGGCGAGTTCCGCAATGGCGTCCCCGAGGGGCTCGCGGTGCGCTGGTCTGCGGACGGGCGGCGTGTCGAGGAAGTCGGCAGATTTTCAGCAGGCCGTTTGACGGAGCCACTGGCCCCCTAAGTTCCGCGCCAACCTTTACAGCGCTGCCGCTTATGGCGAAGGTCCCCAAAACGCGGGAGACTAGTCATGCAGCGCACTCTGACGGCGGGCGCGAGCCTCATGCTAATTCTCGGCGCCTTGTTCGTGACCCCTCCCGTCGATGCGAAGACATGGCGGGTCCGTCCCGGCCCCGACGCGCAGGCGCAGTTGCAGACGGCCCTCATCGAGGCGCGTCCCGGGGATAGCGTCCGCCTTGCACGGGGGCGTTTCGAATTCACCGCCGGTCTCTCGCTCGATGTCGATCGCGTGACGATCCAGGGAGAAGGCTCCGACAAGTCTATCCTCTCCTTCACGGGGCAGACCAACGGCGCTGAAGGTCTGCTCGTCACGTCAGATGACGTGGTCCTGCGAGACTTCGCGGTAGAGAACCCGCGCGGCGACGGCATAAAGTCCAAGGGCGCCGACCGCATCACGTTCCGCGACTTGCGGGTGGAATGGACACGCGGGCCGCACCGCGACAATGGCGCCTATGGCGTCTATCCCGTTGGCTCGACAGACGTGCTGATCGACCGCGTCACGGTGCGCGGTGCATCGGATGCCGGCATCTATGTCGGGCAGTCTCGCAACATCATCGTCCGCAGGTCGCTTGCCGAATTCAACGTCGCCGGCATCGAGATCGAGAACAGCATCGGCGCCGACGTTCACGACAACGTCACACGCCGCAACACGGGCGGCATCCTCGTGTTCGACCTTCCCGGCGTGCCGCAGACCGGCGGTCACTCCACGCGCGTCTTCCGCAACCAGATCATCCAGAACGACACGCCGAACTTCGCCCCCGCGGGCAATATCGTGGCCGGCGTTCCGACGGGTACGGGCGTCATCGTGATGGCCAACCGCAACGTCCACATCTTCGACAACACCATCGGCGATAACGGCACGGCGAACGTCATCATCACCGCCTATCGTCAGGAAATCACGGACGCGACCTACAATCCATTGCCGCGTGACATCGTCGTCCGCAACAATGTGTTCGGACGCGGAGGCTTCGAACCGGCCGGGGACTTCGCAGCCTTGCGCGCAGCGGGCGTGCCCTTCAGCGACATTGTCTGGGATGGCGCTACGATCTACGTCGCCGGCGGCACGCCGCGCGAGGAACCTGTCCGCATCAGCGTGGCTGACAACCGCTCGACGACAAACCGCCCCGTCGGTTTCCTGTCGCTCGGCCTTTCCATTGCTTCCGCGCCCGTTACAGACGCCCAGCCCGACGCCACAATGCCCGGCGCACTGGCCATCGCGCCACCGGCGCCAATCCGCCTTCCACAGGGCCGATGAGAGCCAGCACCCTTCTGGTTGTCGCCGCCGTCCTGACGTTGGTCGGCGCGGCGGCGGCGCGCGAGACACGTCCCGAACTCTCCGTCATCCTCGCCGAACGACCGGCGCCGACGCTCGCCGCGTACCGCCTCTTCACAGATGCGCGCGCTCAATCGCCCGCCGCCGGCGTCACCGCGTACGATCTCGCGGAGCCGCTCTTCTCCGACGGCGCCATCAAACGTCGCTTCGTCTTCCTGCCGCCGGGCGCACATGCGCAGTATCGCGACGAGGGCGCCTTCGATTTTCCAGTCGGGACTGTGCTGGTGAAGACATTCGCCTTCCCGGCGGATCAGCGCGCACCTGCAGAGAACATCCGCGTGATCGAGACGCGTCTGCTCGTGCGCAAGAAGGACGGTTGGCGCGCAGATGCCTATGTCTGGAGTGCGGCGGGCGACGAAGCGCGTCTCCTCGTCGCCGGGGGCGAGGTGCAGATCGCCACGATCAATGCACGCGGTGCCGCCCAGCGCTTCACCTACGCGATTCCGAACAGGAACCAGTGCAAGGGCTGCCATGCGATCGATGGCGAAATCACGCCCATCGGACCGAGCGCCGGCCACATGAAACTGGCCAATGCGACAGCGCCATCGACGCTGGAACTCTGGCGCGACGCAGGCCTCGTGAAAGGCGCGCCTGGCGAAAACGCCCGCACAGTGCTCACTGGAACGGACGCGCGCGCCCGAGCCTACCTCGATATCAACTGCGCGCACTGTCACAATCCGCGCGGGCCTGCCAACACCTCCGGCCTCGACCTGCGCGCCGATCAATCCGATCCACACCTGTGGGGCCTCCGCAAGCGCCCCATCGCCGCCGGCAGGGGAGCTGCGGATCTCGCCTTCGCGATCGAACCCGGCCACCCCGATCGCTCAATTCTCCTTCACCGCATGGAAAGCAACGATCCCGGTGTCATGATGCCAGAACTGGGCCGAAGCATCGTCGATGAGGACGGCGTTGCGCTCGTGCGGCGCTGGATCAGCGAGATGGACGCCGACGGCCGCCCGCGCCAGAACTGAATCGCCAAGGAGTCTCCCCATGTCCCTCCGCACACCGATCTGCGACCTTCTCGATATCGAACACCCGATCCTGCTCGCGGGCATGGGCGGCGTTTCGTACGCTGAACTGGCGGCGGCGGTCTCGAATGCAGGCGGCTATGGCGTGCTCGGCATGGCCGGCACTTCAGCGAGTTTCATCAAGGAGCAAATGCGGCAGACGCGGTCGCTCACCTCACGCCCGTTTGGCGTCGACCTTCTCGCGGCGTCGCCGGAGTCGCTGACGGAATCCGTGGACGTGATCATCGGCGAAGGCGCATCGAGTTTCGTCGCCGGCCTCGGTGTTCCGATGCCGATCATGGAGAAACTGAAGAAAGCCGGTCTGAAGGTCATGGTGGTTTGCGGCGCGGTGAAGCACGCAGTGAAGGCCGAACAGGCGGGCTGCGATGCGGTGATCTGCCAGGGCGGCGAAGGCGGCGGCCACACAGGTCTTGTCGGCACCGCGCCGCTCGTCGCGCAGGCTGTCGAGGCGGTGAAGATTCCGGTGATCGCCGCAGGCGGGCTCTACGATGGTCGCGGTCTTGCGGCCGCCCTAGCACTCGGCGCACAGGGAGTGTGGATGGGAACGCGCTTCATCGCCTCCGCCGAAGCCCACGCCGCACAAATGTACCGCGACGCCATCGTCGCCGCGACCGACGAGGATACCATCCGCACGCGATGCTACTCGGGCAAACCCATGCGCGTTAAGAAGAACAGTTACGTCGAGGACTGGGAAACGCGGCCGCAGGATATCCAGCCCTTCCCGATGCAGGCCATGCTGAGCGTGCGCAACGGCGTGATTGGCGGCATCGGCGGGCAAATCGAGGGACTCGACGAAGATCGTTCCTGCTTCGCTATGGGCCAGTCCGCGGGAGGCGTACGCGAGGTGAAACCTGCCGGCGTTATCGTGGACGACATCATGCGAGAAGCGCACGCTGCCATCGCGCGCGTCGCAAAAATCCAAAACACTTCTCCTGCCAACGTCGCTGCGGAGTAGCAAATGCGGGTCCTCGTCAAGGCATTGGCCGCCGCTGTCGTCCTTCTGCTCGCCGCGTGCGAAACCACTGGCGGCGTAGGCCCCGGCCCGAGCCGCCCGGTCGGCCCGCCCCCTGCCGCGTGGGATGTCCGCCCCGAGGGACGCGCCTGGACCCAGGCGGCGCATCAGGCGGTTGCGGTGCTCGCGCCGCAGCTCGTCACGCTGACGCCCAACGATATCGACGCCTTCTGCCCGGGCTATCGCGCGGCCAATCCAGATGGCCGGCGCGCCTTCTATGTGTCGCTGCTCGCGGAACTGTCGCGGTACGAAAGCAATTTCGATCCTTCGGTGTCGTTCACCGAATCCTTCTCGGATTCGACCGGGCGGCGCGTGGTGAGCCGGGGGCTGCTCCAACTCTCGCAGGAGAGCGCGAACGGCTATGGCTGCGGGATCACCGATCCTCAGCAGCTGCATGATCCGGAGACGAATATCCGCTGTGCGGTGCGCATCCTGGGGCGATGGGTTGCGCAAGATGGCGTCATCGCAGGTTATAATTCCGGCGCGTGGCGCGGCGCATCGCGGTACTGGAGTCCCTTCCGCGACCGCAACAAGCTCGTCGATCTGCAGGCGAACCTGAACGCGCAGCCCTTCTGCGCGCGGCGCACGAGCTGAGCGGCGCGATGAAATATCTGCTCGCCGCCGTCGCGCTTCTCTTCACGTCTCCCGCAGTCGCGCAGACGCCGCAGATCGGCGAGCGCTACGGAAGCGGCGATCGCGTCGCAGGCGCCGTTTGGGCGTCCCGCTCGCCTGTCATCGCCCCTCACGGCGCGGCAGCGACCGCACATCCACTGGCCACGCGCGTGGCGGTGGATGTGTTGAAGGAAGGCGGCACGGCCGTCGATGCGGCGATCGCCGCGAACGCCATGCTCGGCCTGCTGGAGCCCACGGGCAACGGCATCGGCGGCGATGTGTTCGCGATCGTCTGGGATCCTCGCACCGGCCGCCTGCACGGCTACAACGGTTCCGGCCGTTCACCGAAGGGCCTCGATCTCGAAACATTGCGTCGCATCGCGCGGGAGAAAGGTGGAGGCGCAATACCGCCGTTTGGCGCAGCGTCCGTCACGGTTCCGGGAACGGTGGATGGCTGGTACGCGCTTCATGGCCGGTTCGGGCGGTTGCCCATGCGACGCCTGCTGCAGCCGGCGATAGACTACGCCGAGAACGGCGCCCCAATCGCGCAGACCATCGCCTACTACTGGGCCAACAACCAGCGGCGGCTCGAACGGGCGTTTGCGGACGGTCAACTCGAAGAAATCGAGAACGCGCGCAAGACCTACTGGCCGGGCGGCGTCCTGCCGGCAGAAGGCTCGCTCTTCCGCAATCGCGATCTCGCGCGCACGTACCGCGCGCTGCAGTCCGGCGGACGGCGCGCCTTCTACGAAGGACACGTGGCGCGCACGACGGACGCCTACATGCGGCGCATCGGGGGCTGGCTCCGCTACGAAGACTTTGCCGCGCACAGGGGTGAATGGGTCGATCCGCTGTGCGTCGACTACCGCGCCGGCGTGTCGTTGTGCGAGCTGCCGCCGAACACGCAAGGCGTCAGCGCCCTGCAGATGCTGCAGATGCTCCGCGGCTTCGATATGCGCGCCCTCGGCTTTCTGACAGCAGACAGCCTGCATGTGCAGATCGAAGCGAAGCGCCTCGCCTTCGCCGACCGAGCGAAATACTTCGCCGACCCCGCCTTCACCGAAGCTGACATTCCGAAACTCATCGACGAACGCTATGCGGACGCGCGTCGCGCGCTCATCCGTATGGACCGCGCTATGAAAACACCCGATCCGGGGCCCGATGTTCTGCGCCGCGGCGACACCACATATTTCACCACCGCTGACCGCAACGGGATGATGGTCTCCATTATCCAGTCGAATTATCGCGGCATGGGATCGGGGCTCGTGCCTGACGGCCTCGGCTTCATGCTGCAAGATCGCGGCGAACTTTTCGCGCTCACTGATGGCCACGCCAACATCTACGCGCCCGGCAAGCGCCCTTTCCACACCATCATCCCCGCTTTCGCCATGCGCGAGGGACGGCCATGGATCGCGTTCGGGTTGATGGGCGGCGACGTGCAGCCGCAGGGGCATGTGCAGATCATCCTGAACATCGTGGACTACGGACTCGACCTGCAAGCGGCGGGCGACGCGGCGCGCTGGCGTCACGGCGACGACGCAGAGCCGACAGGTTCGCCGGCGGTCGGCAACGGCAAAGTCTTTCTCGAAACCGGCATACCGCCTGCCGTGGGCGACGCCCTGCGCGCGCGCGGCCATGATGTGCGCCCCGGCGACGGCAGCTTCGGCGGGTATCAGGCCATCATGCGCGACCATGAACGGGGCGTGTATGTAGCGGCCACGGAAATGCGCAAGGATGGCGCCGCCGATGGCTACTGAAGCGCGCAATCTCGCCATCGTTCCGCGGAAGATGTGACGCCATGAAGCGCGCGCGCCCCCTCGTTCTGTTCGTCGCCATCGCCTGCCTTTCCGGGATCGCCGCCGCACAACAGCCCGCGCGTCCGCCCGAAACGCCGGAGGGGCGACGTCAGCAGTATCTCGGCGAGGCGCGCCAACTCGCACATGTGCTTGGCCACGCGCACTATCTGCGCCTCCTGTGTGCGGGACGTGGCGACCAGTCCTGGCGCGATTTCATGCGCCAGCTGCTCGACCGCGAAGGCGGCGCACGGCGAACCGATCTCATCGAGGCGTTCAATAACGGCTATCGTGTGGGTGAAGAGCGGTTTCCCTCCTGCACTGCAGGCGCACAGGCCCAGGAGAATGAACTCAAGGCGCAAGGACTGCGCCTTGCCGACACACTCGCCGCGCGCCACAGCGATTAGGACGATGACCGCAACGCCCGACGAAGCCGCCCAAAAAGCACTGGCGCTTGAATTGATCCTCGACGCGTGGGACGCAGCGCTCGCGCGTGGCGTCGCGCCCGAGCTGCTGGCGTCCACGGCGATCTTCGCGGCGCTGACCGACATGGTCGACCTTCACGGCGCCGACGCTGTCGCCGATTTCTGCGCCGATCTTCCTGCCCGCATCCGTGCCGGCGAATTCACCATGCAGAAAGACTAGATGACTTCGCCAGCCGCCCTTGCAGGTGTCCGCGTCCTTGATCTCTCCCGCATTCTCGCGGGCCCTTGGGCGACGCAGATCCTCGCTGACATGGGCGCCGACGTCATCAAGGTGGAAAAGCCCGGCGTAGGCGACGATACACGCGGATGGGGGCCGCCATTCCTCCCTGCCGACGGCGCACGCGGCGATGCTGCGTACTATCTCGCCGCGAACCGCAACAAACGATCGATCACCATCGATTTCACGACGCCGGAAGGCGCTGCCCTTATCAAGCGTATGATTCCGAACTGCCAGGTGATGGTGGAAAACTTCAAGACCGGAGGTCTCGCAAAGTACGGGCTCAACTACGAGAGCGTCGCGCGCATCAATCCGTCGATCGTCTATTGCTCTATCACTGGCTTCGGTCAGGACGGGCCGTACGCATTGCGTGCTGGTTATGACTATCTCGTTCAGGCGATGGGCGGTCTCATGAGCATTACCGGTCAACCCGACGGCGCGCCCGGGGCCGAGCCACTCAAGGTGGGCGTCGCCGTAGCCGATCTCTTCTCAGGCATGTACGCCGTCACAGGCATGCTTGCCGCGTTGCGGCACGCCGAGCGCACCGGTGAAGGCCAGCACGTGGACATCGCCCTTCTCGATTGCCAGACCGCCATGCTCGCAAATCAGGCGATGAACTATTTCGTCTCCGGCGTAGCGCCCACGCGGCTCGGCAACGCCCATCCGAACATCACGCCTTATCAGGTGTTTACAACCGCCGACGGACACATCGTCCTCGCTGTCGGCAATGACGGCCAGTTCCGGTCTTTCTGCGCCGAAGCTGACTTGCAGTCCCTTCCCGATGACGCGCGCTTTGCGACCAATCCGGCGCGCATAGCCAACCGAGATGCGCTCGTCGAAATTATCGCGCGCGCCGTGTCACGGCGTACCACGGCGCAGTGGATTGCATCCCTGGAATTGGCGGGTGTGCCTTGCGGCCCCATAAACTCGATCGATCAGGTCTTCGAGGATCCGCAGGTAGTGTCGCGCAACATGGCGCAGCTCATGACGCGCGTGGATGGCGTCGAAGTGAAGCTGGTCGCCAGTCCGCTGAAACTGTCGCGCACGCCTGCCGTCGCCGAACGTGCGCCGCCGCCCCTGGGCGCAGACACGGCGTCAGTCCTGCAGGAACTGGCAGGCGTTGATCCTGACACGCTGGAAGAGTTGATGCGCAAACACATCGTCTAGGAGACGAGGATGATCGAACTCACGTCCGCACCGACGGTCTACGGACAGAAGGTACACATCGTTCTCGAAGAGACGGGCCTTCCCTACATCGTTCGTGAGGATGCGCGACGCGGGACCGACAGCGAGAACCCGTTGGGACGCACGCCCGCACTCTACGATCCGCACGGACCGGACGGCTTGCCCATCACGCTCGGCGAGAGCGCCGCCATCGCCTTCTATCTTGCGCGCAAGGCGCGCAAGCTTGGCCCCGAGAGCGCGCGTGAAACGGCGGAGTTCGACTACTGGGCGTTCATGATTTCGGCCAGCCTGAGTCCTCAGTTCGCCGCCGCCATCTATCTCGACAAGAGCGCACAGGAGCGCGTCGGCTGGGCTGTCGATCTATTTCGCGACAATGCGCGCCGGACGCTACGCGTCTTCGAGGAGAGGATGGCGACGAGACATTTCATGGCCGGAGAGCGCTTCACCGTGATTGACGCCCTGCTCTATCCACATCTCGCTGTATCGGCCCAACAAATGCCGGGCGGATTGAGCGCGTTTCCAAACCTTGAACGCCTGCGCGAGCGGCTTGCGCATCGCGAAGGCGTGCGCAGGGGCATGGCGGTGCTGGCCGCCTAACTGCCTGCACGCAGCGCGGTGATCGTGCGCCCTGGCGAGATGTCCTCGACGTCCGTCTTGACGTGGAGCAGCGCAGGACGGCCCGCGCGGCGCGCGTCCTCGAAGGCGACGGCGAAGTCGGCGGTGCGTTCAACCGTCGCCGCCCAGGCGCCGAATGCGCGGGCGAACGCTGCGAAGTCCGGGTTGCGCAGATCGGTCGCGCTGACGCGTCCGGGGAAGTGGCGTTCCTGATGCATGCGGATCGTGCCGTAGCTGCCGTTGTCGACGACGACAATCACGATGTTGGCCTCGTACTGCACCGCCGTGGCCAGTTCCTGACCTGTCATGAGGAAGCAGCCGTCACCGGCGAAGGCCACCACCTCGCGCTCGGGATGGGCGAGCTTCGCGGCGATTGCCGCGGGGACGCCGTAGCCCATCGCCCCGCTGGTGGGTGCAAGCTGCGTGCGGAAAGCGCGATGCCGGATGAAGCGGTGGAGCCACGCTGCGTAATTGCCGGCGCCATTCGTGATGATGGCGTCCTTCGGCAGGACTTTGCCCAGGTGCGCGACGACTTCCGACATGTTGACCGCGCCGGTTACCGCCACGGGATTCGTCCAGGCCTCATAGTCCGCGCGTGCGCCTGCGCGCCATTCGGCCCAGTCGCCCCTTACAGCGATCCCCGCCAGCGCCGCCGCCGCCGAGCGCACGTCCGCGACCGCCGCCACTTGCGCCGGCCACACCCGACCGACTTCTTCCGCGCCGGGATGTATGTGCACCAACTTCCGCGCCGTCTCGTCGCGCGAAAACAACCCGTATCCCTGAGAGGCGTTCTCTCCCAATCGCGCGCCGACAGCGATCAGAAGATCGCTATCGCGGAGTCGCACGAGCAGTTTCGGATTGGGTCCAAGGCCGAGGTCGCCGACGAAATTCGGCGTGTCATTGTCAAAGAGATCCTTGCGACGAAACGAAAGGACGACCGGCAGATCATTGGCTTCGACAAACCGCCTCACCGCCTTGAGCGCCGGGGCGTCCCAACCGCTTCCGCCCAGCAAGAGCATTGGCCTTTTCGCCGTAGCGAGGAGCGTTTCAATCTCCCTCACAGCCACTGGCGAAAGCCCCTGCGTCGCCGCAGGGCGCGCCGGCGGCGCCTCATACGCCACCTCTGCCGCCAGCATGTCTTCCGGCAACGCCACCGCGACCGGCCCCATCCGCCCCTGTAATGCAGTCGCGAAGGCGCGATCGACAATCTCATGCACGCGGGTTGCGTCTTCCAGTTCGACAGCCCACTTCGCGAGCGGACCGAAGAAGGCCTCGTAATCCACTTCCTGGAACGCCTCGCGACCTTTGTCCGCAGTCGACACCTGCCCGATAAAGAGGAGCATCGGTGTGGAGTCCTGCTGGGCCGTATGCACGCCGACGCTTGCGTGCGTGGCGCCGGGACCACGCGTCACCATGCAAACGCCGGGGCGGCCGGTCAGCTTGCCGTGCGCTTCCGCCATGTTGGCGGCCCCCGCTTCCATGCGGCACGCAACCAGCTGAATACGGTCCGAAACGTCGTGCAACGCATCAAGCACGGGGAGATAGCTCTCCCCCGGCACGCAGAACACACGATCAACCCCGTGCGCGAGCAACGCATCCACAATGTGCTGAGCGCCAGTGCGACGCATGGTGTCCTCCCGGGAGTTGCGCGCCGAATTGGTCGGGGCGGGGGGACTCGAACTCCCGACCCCCTGCTCCCAAAGCAGGTGCTCTACCAGGCTGAGCTACGCCCCGACTTGGCGGTTCCTGTAAACCGTCGCGCCCGCAGACGCTAGCGGCGCACCGTCACTTGGGCTGGCGAAAGGCGCATCACCGCTCCGGGAAACGGGCGGGTAAGGTTGTCATAGGCGCCAGTGAGATACGCCGCACCATCAGGGCCGAACGCGATGTTGGTCAGGTACGGTGTCGGCAGCGCGAAGGAGGCGACGATCTTTCCGCTTCGCGACAGTCGAAGCACGCGGCCTTCACCGTAGAGACAGACATAGAGATCGCCGTCCGGGCCCCGCTCAAGGCCGTCTGGACCGGCCTCGGGGTAAGTTCCGCGTTTTCGCGTCAGCCGGTTGAGATCGGCGAAAACCTCCATCTCGCCGAGCGATCCGTCCTCGGCGATCCGATACCGCAGGACGCGCCGGCGGAGGTGTTCACCGACGTAGAGCGCACCTTCCTGCTCATCGACGTAAACGCCGTTCGGATAGTGCAGCCCCGCGACTACGCTGCGCAGAACGCCCGAGGCGCTGAGGTGCATCAACGCGCCATGCGGACGCGTTTCGATCGAGAAGACGCCCGGATCGCTGAAGAAGACGCCGCCTCGGCCATCGGCATACGCGTCGTTCGGATTGCGAAGGCGAACGCCCTTGTCGTCGACGCGCCAGCGGCGCTTTTCGGCGCCCTGCGCGCTGACCGAAACGACTTCCCGGGCCATGTGGCACAGCACGAGAAAGCCCTCGTCGTAAGGCGCGATTGACGTGGGGCCGCAACCGGCATCGGTCCAGAACACGGCCTTCCGGCCGCGCGCGTGTGCATAGACCGTATCGGCACCCATCTCCGCGACGTAGAGCGCGGCGCCATGCCAGAGCGGTCCTTCGGGATACTTGGCCGTAGAGTCGATCACCTCTGCGTGCGCAACACCGACGAGCGCCGCTGCAGCCGCAAGACTAGCGCGGATCATCAGTCGCCTTCGCCCGGAGCACGACCAGCCCTACGCCGCAGAGTGCAAGCCATGCTGCGTACAAATAGGTAATTTCTCGCGTGCCCATGAAAGTCATGAGCCATAGCGAGGTGCCCAGAACGCCGATGATGTTGCCGAAGGTGGTGATCGAATACACCGAGCCCGCAATGCGCCCGCCGTGTTCGGCATCGGCAAGCAGAAGGCGAATGCAGAAGGGTGAGAAAAAGCTCAGCAGCGTGAACGGCACGAACACGAGCAACATGGACGCGATGATCGCCCCGAGCGGCAGGCTGGGCACACTCGCGGAAATCCACGCCAGCGTCGAACGCTTCAGGCCTGGGAAGAATGGATCCGGGTCCGCGATGAACTCCTGCTGCAACAGCGCAGGAACAACCGCCAGATACGCTGCGGCCGCCAGCACGCATACGCCCAGCACCTCGGACCGCGGCGCTGCGTCGGCCACGCGCCCTCCGACGTAGTAGCCCACCATCATCGCCAGCATCGTCACGGAAATCAGTGACGACCACACGAAAATGTCGCTGCCGAAGTGCGGCGTCAGCGGACGGCTTGTAGCCATCTGCAATCCCATCACGGCAATGCCGATGAGAAAGCCGTAGACGAGAATGAGAATGGACTTGCGGGGGATCATTTGCGCCTTGCGTTGTGCGCCTGGATTCCGCGCAAGTGCTCAACCGGCGCGAAGTCATCTGTCAGAGGCCGGCGCGCGGACTTCGGCGGTATAGTGCGGGTGCGGGCGATCGCGGGCAGCGGGTGCGTGAACCGGTATTGGGACTGCAGCGCCGTCGCGCGCGCGACGAGTTCTGCCTGTGTCTTCGCAGGACCATCATAGGCGATGGCGACGACGCTGCCGGCGATTTCGTAAGTGTCGACATTGTCGAACACCGCCTGAAGCGTCGCGATCATGGAATCGGTCAGCAGCACGTTCGGCGCGATGTTCTGCACGACGGCGCCGCCCGCGTTGAGTTTCCGCTTGGCAAGAATGAAAAACTGCTGGGTGGTCAGATGGAATGGAACGAACGTGCCCCGGTACGCGTCGACGATGATAATGTCGTAACGATCGCGAGACTGGGTCAGGAATATCCGCCCGTCGCCCGCCTCGATGCGCAACCGCGCCGACGGCCTCACACCAAAGTGCTTGTTGGCCATGGCGATGACTTCGGGATCGAGTTCGACGGCGGTCACGGAAAGCGTTGGAACGTGGTCGGTGAGATACACCGCGGTACGCCCGCCCCCGAGGCCGATCTCCAGCACCTTCGACGGCGTCGCCGCATAGGCCAGCGACAGCGTCAGGACGCGCGTGTATTCCATCGGCAGGAAACGCGGCCGCGCCGGATCGTAGAGGTTTTCGGTGAAGAGCTGGTTGTTCACGCCAAAGAGCATGGCCACGTATGGCCCCTCGCGGGTGATGTAGATCGTGTTGTACTGCGACTCCCGACGCTCGATGAGCCCGTCAGCGAATGCCGGTCCGGCGTGGCACACCACCAGCGGCAGAGCCCCGAAAACGGCGCGGCGGGTGAAATCCATGGTCATCGATCTGCCTGCGTACGATCTTGCGACGGGTGGCCACCATCGCGATGGCGGACTAGAGCGGAAGGCGCCGTCCCTGTCCACGACGCCGATGCGCCGCCAAAGGCCGCAGATAGCGATGCGTGAAGCGCCCTTTGAAGGCGCTGTCGCGGCGAAGAAGTGGCAGGCCCTAGGGGAGTCGAACCCCTCTTTTCAGGTTGAAAACCTGACGTCCTAACCGATAGACGAAGGGCCCACGCTGCACGCCCCGAGAGGCGCGCCCGCACGCGAGCCGGGGGATATAGTCGGCTCCGGCGGCGGTGGCAAGCACGCTGGCTGATCCAGTTTCAACCCAAAGGGGCAGCGTCCAGCAACTCCGCCTCAACCCGGTCGCCGCCGCCATAGGTGTCGCGCTTGAGCTTCACCGCAACGTGAAACGCCCCTTCCCGCGAGAGCAATGCCTCGCCCAACGGCGCCTGGGCCGTCCTGAAGGAGATCCCACGGATGCGATCACCCCGCGCGTCCTGCAACACGAAGCGGACGTGTTCCCCTTTTACGGCGCTCGCGTACTGCACCCGCACCTCGGGGATAGCGAAGACGGGTTCGGGATGGCCTGCGCCGAAGGGACCGATGCGTTCCAGCGCGGTCATGAGATCGGGGGTCGCCGCGGCGATCGACGCGGTGGCATCGATCCACAGCGCGCGCGCCTCGCCATCGGCGCCTGCGAGTTCAGGAGCGAGGTTCTCCGACAGAAAGTCGCGAAGATCCGGCACGCGATCCCAGTCCACTGTCAGGCCGGCCGCCATCGCGTGCCCGCCGCCTGCCCGCGCGACGCCGGCTTTCGCCGCCGCCGCGACGGCGCGGCCGAGATTGACTCCGGGAACCGAACGGCCGGATCCCTTCGCCGGTTCGCCCTCGCCGCCGCCGCCGAGCACGATGGCGGGTTTCATGATCCTGTCCTTCAGCCGCCCTGCCGCGATACCGATGACCCCCGGATGCCAGGAGGGATCGCCGACTACCGCGACGGCGCGCGTGCGCGCCTCCGCGTCGGCCTGATCCTGCGCCGCCGCGAGCATCATCGCCTCTTTCGCCCGTCGATCGGCGTTGAGATGCTCGAGCTGAGCGGCAAGATCGGCGGCCTCGGCCGGGTCTTCGGTGGACAGGAGCCGTGTCGCCAGCGAAGCGTCGCCGACCCGACCGCCGGCGTTGAGGCGCGGGCCGAGGATGAACCCGATATCGTAGACCGAATTGACTTCGCTGCGCCCGGCGCTGGCGGCGAGCGCCTTCAGGCCGATGTTTTCACCCCGCGCCAACACCCGCAATCCCTGAGCGACCATTGCTCTATTGAACCGCGTCAGAGGCGCCACGTCGCACACGGTGCCGAGTGCGGCGAGATCGAGATTGGCGAGAAGATCCGGCAGATGGTTCGATCCCGGCGATCCGCGCCGCCGCGCCTCGCGATTCACAGCGGTCAGCGTCACCATCACCACGCCAGCAGCTGTCAGATCGCCTTGCCCCGCCTCGCAATCCGGCCTGTTGGGGTTGACCACCGCCAGCGCCGGCGGCGGCGGTCCGGACATCAGGTGGTGGTCGAGAACCACCAGATCGAGGCCGAGCGCCGCCGCATGTGTCAAAGGCTCATGCGCAGCCGCCCCGCAGTCGACCGTGATGACGAGTTCGATGCCCTGCGCCTTCAACCGCTCGAACGCGCCTGCGGTGGGGCCATATCCTTCCGTCATGCGGTCGGGGACATAGATTGTGAGTTTGCGTCCCCGCGCCCGAAAGTACCGCACCAACTGTGCCGCCGACGTGCCGCCATCGACGTCATAGTCTGCGAAGACCGCCGTGGGACGGCCCGAAACGATCGCATCTTCGATGACGCGCGCCGCGATATCCATGTCCTTGAAGGACGAGGGATCGGGAAAGAACTCCCGTAGCGTCGGCTCGAGGAATGACTTCGCATCCTTCGATCCGATGCCGCGCCCGGCAAGCAGCCTCGCTGCGACCTCCGGAAGACCGAACTGTCTTCGGTGATCGGATACGAGCTTCTCGTCGGCGTCCCGGACCCGCCAGAGCCGCCCGGTCAACGATCGGGAGACATTGAGGAAAGGGCTCGGGGACTCCGACGCCAGGGCGGGACTTGCGGCGGGCATGGCCCTGTTGAAGCGGGATTCTCCCCCCCCCGCGACCGCTTTTCGCCGCGGCGCCAAAGCCGCACTCGACCACGAACCGCGACCTAAGGGGCCCATGAACAAACCGAAGGTTTGCGCGCCCTCCCGTTTTTGTTAACCACGTTTATGGCTGATGTTTTCCTGACCTTCGCGCCCTCGGACGCGGAACTCGCCCTGCGGATCTCCAAGGCTCTCGAGCGCTCGGGACTGTCGGTTTCCCGCGGCCCCTTGCAGTACGCGTCCAACTGGCCAACGCGCCTCTATGACGAGGTGGACGCCTGCACGGCGGTTGTCGCCCTCTGGTCGCGGGATTCCCTGCGCTGCGACTGGGTGATGACCGAGGCCGCCATCGGTGGTCACTTCGGCCAGACAGTCTCCATCCGGTCCGATCCCGCTCTGGAGCGGGACATGATCCCCGCCGTCTTTCGCGAAGGCCCCGGCATCGAGGTCACCGACATTTTCGAAGGCGATATCGCGCCGAAAGGTTGGGGCGCGAGCGCCGCCGAGATGCTGGATCGGAAACTTGCGCCCGTCGCGGGGCGCATCAGGGCGCTCAAGGCGCGTGGCCCCGTTGCGGCGCCGGCTTCCGCCGCCGGCGCGGTCCTGCCCTCCGAGGAGGCGCAGCGCCGTCTCAGCGCCGAGTTCGCCTATGTACGCGCCGACCAGGGCGCACGCGGTGGCAAGTCCCTTCCGGCACTGGCCGCAACCCGGCGGGAAGCCGCTTTTCGCTCCGCCTACGCCGCGCTCGCCGCGATGGAATATCCGAGCGACATCCGGGCCGCCCTGGTGGATTTCACCGAGGCGGACGCCGCCCGTAAAGGTCTGGCGCGGATCTATGCAGAGGCTCTCTCGCGCAATGATCGCGAATTCTGGGGGCATGTGGGTCGCCTCGCCCTGCCGTTTTCCGCGGCCCTCGCGGTCGCCGGGCTGCAGCGATCCGGTGAAGGCGCACCGGTTATTGCTGACCTGATCGACCCGCGCGATCTCCGGGAGATGCACGCCGAGCGCTTCGGACGTGTCCGGATGCGCAGCTCCGGCGGTAGCGTCGTTCTCTGGCCCATCGCTGCAGTCGCGGTCGGGCTGGGATTGCTCGTCGCGGGGCCGCAGCTGCAGCGCGTGATGCCGAGCTCACCTTCTTTCGACGTCGCGTCGAACGACGTCGCGCCCAAGACCGCACCCTTGCCGCCACCGCCAGCGCCACGGGTCATCCCGCCGCCGCCGGTGACGACGCCGACCCCGAGCATCATCGCGGCGCCAGCGCCCATGGTCGCTCCCGCAGCTCTTCCAGCGCCGCCTCCGCCCGCGCCCACCATCATCGCGCCTGCGCCGACCCAATCGACAGTGGTGGCCGGCCCGCTGCAGGACATGCTGCCGACGCAAGTGACGAGACTGCGCTATTGCCGAATGGCGCCGACAGAGAAGGAAATGACGGTGGAAGTGCTCGAGGGGGAGCGCCTTTTTGACGTCGCCGGGCGGGTCTTCATGGACTCCAGCGAAGGCATCGCCGAGATCGTGCGACGCAACGCTGCGTGCCTCGACTCGCGTCAACTCATGCTGGCGGACGGTCGTGTTCTGTCGGGCAGCAACCTGCTTTTCGCCGGGGACCGCCTGGTGGTGCCCGCGAAGCCGCCTGCGACCGCGGCTGGGGTGGTCACGACGCCGCCGCCCGCAAATCAGCCGATCTGATCATCGCGCCTCCGCCGCGAGCCATTCGATGCCGTCCGGCTCGATCAGATAACGCGCAAGCCTGTCCTCACGCGCACCAATGGCGGCGAAGAAGCGGCGCGCGACGGCATTGTCGACGCCGGTAGTGATGGTCAGTTCGCGCACGCCAAGATCCATGGCGCGGTTCGCCACCTCGGCGATCAGCATCCTCGCGAGCCCGTCGCGACGCCGCTCCGGCTGCACGAAGAGATGAAGCAGTTCCATGGTCGCCATGGCATGCTGCAGATCGTAGCCACGGCACGCGATCGCCTGTCCGCAGGCGCGGCCCGTCAAATCATCCGCGACCCAGACCTCAAGCGGCGCGGAAGCGCCGATGGCGTCCCGCCTGAACAGATCGGGTGACAGGCCCGGAGCCGGAGCGCCCTCTTCGTCCGCAGCCCGCGCAACGAACCGACACACCGTCTCCGCATCGCCCGAGACTGCACGCCTGATCTTGAACATGACGAAGGGCCTCCCGAGAGGCCGATCAAACGACGCCGGGACGGGTGCGTCCAGATGCCATGCGCCGGTGGGCCGGGGGCTGCGCTAGCCGAAAGGGTCGTGGTCGTTTGGACCATAGATCGGGCCGCCATGGCCGCCCCGACGTCGCCGGTTGCGGTTTTCCCAGCCGTTCGGCAGGCCGCGCCGCGTCATCGACGCACCGAACCACGTCAGCAGAAAGATGATCAGAACGCTGATGATCACGGCGATCCAGAACATCGTCTCACTCCTCGCGACGGCGCGTCCATCTAAATGGTGTCCGAGCGCGCCGCACGCAACTTGGTTCCCCCGCCAGACTGCCCGGCAAGCGGCCGCAACCCGAAGAACGGCCTGATTACGCCAACCCGGCGGACCAACTCATACCCAACAATGCACGAAAGCGCCGTGATCGCGATCAACACCATCGCCTCGATCGCCACCGGCCATTGCAGGGGATCGAGATGGTGGCCGGCGACGACGATCACGGTCTGGTGAATGATGTAAAAGGGAAAGATCGCCTCGGTGAGATAGCGCCTCAATGGGGAGTCGCCGCGCCAATGGCGTCGCGCAAACCCGAGAAGCGCGATGATCGCACCCCACGCTTGAATCGAGCGCAAGCCTCTCCCGAAGAATGCGCCCTGATGCGCGACGGGAATGTCGGAGTGTGCATCCCAGATGAGAGCGCCTTGCCAGGCGATGAGCGCGATCACGAGCGCAGCCCAGCGCCATCGCTCCGCAGCGTCGAACGGCGCGTCATGACGCGCAATCACAAATCCCAGAAGGAAGAGGCCGCCGAATGTGACGTGGTTGTACCAGTCATCCACGACGGCGTGCGTGTCGCCGAAGACAGGAAACAGCAGCGCCCGCGTGGCCCAGAGGAAGAATGCCGGCGCCACGAGAAAAGTGAGGCCGCCGACTGCACCGCCCGGGATGTGCCTCACAAGTGGCATCAGCAGGCAGAGCATGAGGGTGTAAATCAGCAGGTAGGCCACAAACCAGAGATGGTTCCAGGTGGGCATGATGTGGCGACCGCCGGACTGCGCGGCTGTGAACTGGGACGCGAGGTGGTTGAGGTAGAAGTCCCAAGGATCGCCGGTGAACCCCTCGATCGCGGCGCGCCCGAGACGCGCGGAACTTTCCACCACCTCAAAGTATGCCTGAGGCGGCACGATCACGAGAACGCCGAAGACCAGCGGCCACAACAGGCGGTGAAGCCGGTTCAGCGCCAACGCTCCCGCCGTGGCCTTGTCCGCCATGAAACGCGTGGCGACCCCGGATATGAACATCAGCAGATCGAGCCGCCAGGGGTTGACCAGGCGCATGAGCGGCTCGATGGCGTCGGAGGCCCGCGAACTCTTCACGTGCCATCCCCACGACACGTAGAAAAGTCCGATATGATAGAGGATGAGCAAGCCGAACGCGGCGATCCGGAGCCAGTCCAGATCGATCCGACGATCGGCTTTAGCGGCGTCCGTCATGGGTGTCCGCTAGCCGGACGCGACGGCGATGGGAAGAGTGGGTGGCGAACGTGACGCACCAGATCTGTAAGCAGGATCGGCCATGAGCGCTTCCCGCGCCGGCGCCGGTCCCCGCGCGTGGCAGCGCATGCTGTCGGGCCGCAAGCTCGACCTGCTCGACCCCTCTCCACTAGACATCGAGATCGAAGACATCGCTCACGGCCTGGCGCGGGTGGCCCGGTGGAACGGCCAAACCCGCGGCGCTCACCCCTTTTCGGTGGCGCAGCACTCGCTGGTGGTGCTGGATATCCTGCGCGTGATTGCGCCGCGGCTGCCGCCCAACGCGCAGCTCGCAGCGCTGCTGCATGATGCGCCGGAGTACGTCATCGGCGACATGATCAGCCCGTTCAAGAACGCGCTCGGCCTCGACTACCGCGCGTTCGAAAACCGACTGGCCGCGGCAATCCATCTGCGCTTCGGTCTGCCCGCCGAGCCGGCCGCGACGCTCAAGGCGCAGATCAAGCGCGCGGACCTGATGTCTGCCTATCTCGAAGCCCGTCAGCTCGCAGGGTTCAGCGACGACGAGTGTCGCCGCTTCTTCAAGGTTCCGCCGATGGAGGCGATGTTCGACCTGACGCCGCTAGCGACCGCAGACGCGCAATCGCAATTCGTCGCGACGTTTCAAACACTTTTCGCCGAGGCATGACGCATGGCCATTCTCGTTTGCCCCCTTTCACGTGTCGCCGAACTGGTCCGCGCACGCAAACCCTCCCACGTTGTAAGTCTTCTCGACCCGCACTCTCCCTTCCCCACGCCGGGCGGACGGCACCTCAAGGTCAGCGTGCACGACATCACGGAGGAGTCGCCCGGCGCCATCGCGCCCGCGCGCGAGCACATGAGGGAAATTCTGGAGTTCATCGGGGAGTGGGAGCGCAGCGCGCCGATCCTGATCCATTGCTACGCGGGGATTTCGCGCTCCACGGCGACGGCGTTCGTTACGGCCTGCGTGCACAACCCCGGATTTGATGAAGAGGAAATCGCCCTCGCTTTGCGCGCCGCCTCGCCGGTCGCCTGGCCGAACCACCGGCTCGTCGCGCTCGCGGATGCCGAGTTGGGCCGCAATGGCCGCATGCGCCGCGCGATCGAACGGATCGGCCCGGGTGTCAGCTGGGAAGAGGCCGGAGAGAATACGCCCTTCGAGATCGCCAGCCTGTTTGAGGTCCGCTCTTGACGCAGATGGTCATCGGGCTCTCAGCGGTCGTTGTCGCCGTTACGGAGGACGCCCCCTACGTCCTGGTGACGCGCGAGCGCGACAGTGCGCTGACGAGCTTGCCTTTCGGTCTCTTCGATCCAGCCGGCGACCGCACGCTCGAACTCACGCTGCGCAAATGGGTGACGGCGCAGACGGGATTCGAGATCGGTTATGTGGAGCAACTCTACACCTTCGGCGATCGCGGGCGCGAAGCGCCGCTCGCAGCCGATGCCGATCGTGTGCTCTCGATCGGCTATCTTGCGTTGGCGCCGGAAAAAGTCGTCATCGACGGCGCAGGTGCGGGCTGGCGCGACTGGTACGACTATTTCCCATGGGAAGACTGGCGACAGGGGCGCCCCGCGGTGATCGACTCGATCATCGCGCCGCGACTTCGGGAGTGGGCCGGGACACGCCCGGAACGGCATGATCGAGCGCGACTTGCGTTTGCGCTCGATGGCGCTGCGTGGAACGAGGAACGCGCGCTTGAGCGGTATGAACTCGTCTACGAGGCGGGACTTGCGCCGGAGGCGCAACGCGACGCGAAGCGCTTCAAGGGACAAGGTGACGCCGAACTGGAAGCGTCAGCGGCGCGCGCCGGACTCGGCGAACCCATGCGCTCCGACCATCGACGTATTCTCGCCACGGCAGTCTCTCGCCTGCGTGGCAAGCTGAAGTACAGACCCGTCGTGTTCGAGCTCGTACCCGAGCGCTTCACGCTGCTTCACCTGCAACGCGTGGTGGAGTCCATCAGCGGCATCGAGCTGCACAAGCAGAACTTTCGCCGCCTGCTTGAGCGCGGCACACTCGTCGTCGGGACGGGTGAACTGGAGGCGCGCACCGGAGGCCGACCGGCGGAACTGTTCCGCTTCCGGCGCGACGTTCTGCGTGAGCGACCCGTCGGCGGTTTTCACGTTCCGGCCCCGAAGGGCGCAACGGGCGAGAGCTAGGCGCGCAGACGCCCGATTTCCCAGACGAGATTTTCCCGCGCCCGCGCGCCGCGCTCGGCCTCATAGAGATCGGTGCGGAACATCCGCGGCTGCGCGAGGACGCCTCCAAGGAACGACGCGCGTCCGGCGCGGAAGCGATTGTCGGGCACGGCCGCATACTCCTCGCGGATCGCCGTCGCGTAGGCGGCATAGATCTCCATTGGCGCGCCGAGGATGGCGAAATCCATATCCAGGAAGAGCGCTTCGTCCGGCGTCGCGTCGCCGGCGTGATGCGACTTCGTCTTCTCGATGAGCGTGGCAATCGGCTCCGCACACGAGAGGCCCTCAAGATCGCGCCGCGCCCATGCGGCGGAGAGCTCCTCGTTGTCGCGCGCGAGAGGGTCGTAGACGGCGTCGTGATACCACGCCGCGCCCTGCAGCACGGCGATGTTCTCGATCAACGCGGCATGCCGGTCGATCTCGCCCAGCAGAAAGGCGATGTGGGCAAGGCCGTGGTAGCGGCGCGCCGGTCCTGCATATGCATTGACCAGCGCTTCGCCCTTCGCGGCGCCGTCCCGAACGGCGAGGAGATTGCTGAACGCGCGCCAGCGCTCCAGGAGCGCGGCGCGCAGCACAATGTCAGCCACGCTTGAACGAGACGATCTTTCCCGGCTTCGACGGCGGCTCGCCCTTCGGCAGCGCGTCGACATGTTCCATGCCGGAAATCACCTGCCCCCAGACCGTGTACTGGTTGTCCAGGAAGGTCGCGTCGTCGAACACGATGAAGAACTGGCTGTCGCCGGAGTTCGGGTTCGACGAACGCGCCATCGAGCAGACGCCGCGCACATGCGGTTCAGCGTTGAATTCCGCCGGGATGTTCTGGCCCGAACCGCCCGTTCCCTGGCCGCGCGGGCAACCGCCCTGCGCCATGAAGCCCGGGATCACGCGGTGGAATGTAAGGCCGTCGTAAAAGCCGCTCTCGGCCAGTTCGGTGATCCGCGCCACATGCTTCGGCGCGAGGTCGGGCCGCGTCTTGATAACGACGGGCCCGCCTTCGAGTGTGAGGATCAGGGTATCAGAGGAATGTTCCGCCACCAGGGCCGCTCCCTTGCATTGCGCCCGCTCTGGTCAAGAACACGGACAGGAATCTGGACATCGCAGACGGAAAAGTCCGCGCCGCGTTCGCGACGGGTCTTGTCCAGCAACTCCCGGAAATCCGGCGAGTCGGTCCGCAGGACGTATATAGGCGCCCTCTCCGCTTCCGGCATGTCTGCGGCCACCCGCACGGTCTGCATGCGGCCCGGATTGGCCGGCGGCTCGCCGACCGGAATCTTCATCACCGCATCGAGCCCCCAGACCACCCGGCCCCAGGCCGTATAGTTTGTATCGAGCGACGGATACGGCGCGCGCATGAGGAAGAACTGGCTGTTGGCGCTATTTACCTGATCGACGCCGTTCACGATGCCGGACCGCGCCATGGAGGCCACGCCCGGGCAATGCAACGGCCAGGCGCGGGTTTTGCCGTCCGCCGTCAGCGCCATCTGGGCGTCCGGATAGGTGGCGATGGCGATCGTCTTGTAGAAGCCCTGCCACGAACCGCTTTGCTCGGATGCCGAAACGAACGGCAGGTCGGGGCCGCGCTTGAAGGTGAATTCCTGCGGCAGGTCCGGCAGCGGCGAGGCGCCGCGTCCGTCCCCTTGCGGATCGCCCGTCTGCGCCATGAAGCGATCGATCACGCGGTGGAAGATCAGTCCATCATAAAAGCGCGCACGCGCCAGCTCCTTGACGCGCGCCACGTGTCGCGGCGCAATTTCAGGAAACAATTCAAGGACAATCCGGCCATCGACAGTGTCGATGTAGAGCGTGTTCTCAGGATCAAGCACGCGCCACTTCGTCGGGTCTGGCGCACGCTGCGCCACGACGGGCGCCGGCGCTGCAGCCATCGCGACGGCGACGGCCAGAGCGAACAGGATGTTTCGTGTCTTCATCAATCCAGTCCGTACTTCGCCTTCAGACGCCGCTCAACGTCCGTCGGCACAAATTGCGTCACCTCGCCCTTGAGCCGCGCAATCTCCTTCACGAGCCGCGAGGCGATGGCCTGGCAGGTCGGATCGGCCATGAGGAACACGGTCTCGATGTCGGGATTGAGTTTCTGGTTCATCCCGACCATCTGGAATTCGTACTCGAAGTCCGACACCGCCCTCAGGCCGCGCACGATGACCTGCGCGCCCACTTCCTCGGCGAACTTCATCAGCAATGTGTCAAAAGGACGGACGACGATCTCCATCGCGCCGCTGAAGCGGGCGGTTTCCTCCTCCACCATCTCCACCCGTTCGGCGAGCGAAAAGAGCGGCCCCTTGTCCCGGTTGATGGCGACGCCGATCACGAGTTTGTCGACGAGCTTCGCCGCGCGCTCGATGATGTCGAGGTGACCGTTCGTCAGCGGGTCGAAGGTGCCGGGATAGAGCCCGACGCGCTGCTTCGTCTTCGCGGTCATTCGCCTTCTCCGTCGTCGCCGACATCCTCCAGACGCTCGGCCGCGACGACATGCTCGTCGTCGGCGGTGCGCAGGATCCAGACGCCTTGCGTCGCGCGGCCCGCGATGCGGATGTCGCCGACGCCAGTGCGGATGAGTTGTCCCTTGTCCGTCACGAGGAGGAGCTCCTCGTTCTCACGGACCGGGAAGGACGCGACGATGCGCGCATCGCCGGAGATCTTGTGCGCGATAAGGCCTTTGCCGCCACGCCCCGTGACACGGTATTCGTAGGAAGAAGCGCGCTTGCCCAGCCCTTCGGATGTCACCGTCAGAATGAACTGTTCCTGCGTCTTCAGCCAGGTGAGGCGCTCGAACGGAACGTCGATACGCGCGCCCGTCGCGCCCTCTTCCGTCTCGACGCCGCTCGTGTCGCGGTTGGAGGCATCCCAGCTGAAATAGCTGTCCCGCTCATCGGGAGTGACTTCGACGTGTTTCAGCACGGCCATGCCGATGACTTGATCGCCCGACTTCAGATCGATGCCGCGTACGCCGGTGGATGTCCGCCCCTGGAACACCCGCACGTCCGTCACCTGGAAGCGGATGCACATGGCGCCCGCTGTCGTCAGCAGGATGTCGTCGTCCTCTGAACAGATTTCCACCGCCACGATCCCGTCGCCCTCGTCGGGCTTCATCGCGATCTTGCCGGCGCGATTTACCTGGGTGAAATCGCTGAGCTTGTTGCGGCGGACCTGACCGGACCGCGTTGCAAACATGACATCGAGACGGGCCCAGTCATGTTCGTCCTCCGGCAGCGCCATGACGGACGTGATCGTTTCGCCCGCTTCCAGCGGCAGCATATTGATCAGCGCTCGGCCGCGCGTGCGCGGGTCGCCCTGTGGCAGGCGCCACACCTTCTCCTTGTAGACCATGCCGGCCGACGAGAAGAACAGGATCGGCGTATGGGTCGATGCGACGAAGAGACGGGTGATGAAGTCCTCGTCCTTCGTCACCATTCCCGTCTTGCCTTTCCCGCCGCGACGTTGCGCACGGTAGGCCGAGAGCGGCGTGCGCTTCACGTAGCCGCCATGCGTGACGGTGACGACCATGTCTTCGCGCGGGATGAGACTTTCGTCGTCGATCTCGCCATCGGCGTCGGAGAACGGCGTGCGGCGGGACTGGCCGAACTGCGTCTTCACCTCCCCCATCTCGGTCTTGATGATGGTGAGGATGCGCTCGCGTGAGCCGAGGATATCGAGCAGTTCGCGGATCTGTTCGGAGAGTTCGGTCGCGGCCTTCGCGATATCCTCGCGGCCGAGGCCGGTGAGGCGTTGCAGGCGCAGTTCGAGAATCGCGCGCGCCTGTTCCTCGGACAGCTTGATCGCATCGTCTTCGGTCGCGACCGTACGCGGATCGGCGATGAGCGCGATGAGCGGCATCATGTCGCCTGCGGGCCACGCGCGCGCCATCAGTTCGTCCTTTGCCGTCGCCGGGTCCGGCGCGGCGCGGATGACGCGGATGACTTCGTCGATATTCGCAACGGCGATCGCGAGACCGACAGTTTCGTGGCCCTTCTGGCGCGCCTTGGCGAGGCGATACTTGGTGCGCCGCGTGATGACTTGTTCGCGGAAGGCGAGGAACGCCTGCAACAGCTGGCGCAGATTCATCTGCTCGGGCCGGCCGTTGTTCAGCGCCAGCATGTTGTAGCTGAACGATGTCTGCAGCGCGGTGAAGCGATAGAGCTGGTTCAGCACCACGTCCGGCACCGCGTCGCGTTTCACTTCGACGACGAGCCGGATGCCGAGACGGCTCGATTCATCGCGCACTTCTGCGACGCCCTCGATGCGCTTTTCCTTCACGAGTTCGCCGATGCGCTCGTACACGGAGGCCTTGTTCACCTGGTACGGCACCTCGGTGAAGACCAGCGCCTCGCGGCCACGGATCGTCTCGGTCTTGTAGCGGGCGCGCTGGATGACCGAACCGCGCCCCGTCATCAGCGCCTGCCGCGCGCCGGCGCGGCCAAGCAGTTCGCATCCCGTCGGGAAGTCCGGGCCGGGCACGATCTCGAGCAGTTCGAGGTCCGTCAGGTCGGGATTGTCGATCAGCGCCGTCGCTGCATCGATGACTTCGGCGAGGTTGTGCGGCGGAATGTTGGTCGCCATGCCGACCGCGATGCCGCCGCCGCCGTTGACGAGGAGGTTCGGGTATCGAGCCGGCAGGACCACGGGCTCCTTGCGAGCGCCGTCGTAGTTGTCCTGAAAATTGACGGTGTCTTCGCCGATGTCCTCGAGCAGGGACATCGCCGCCTTGGCGAGCCGGCTCTCGGTGTAGCGCATCGCGGCGGGGGAATCGCCGTCGATGGAGCCGAAGTTGCCCTGCCCGTCGATGAGCGGCAGCCCCATCGAGAAGTCCTGCGCCATGCGCACCAGTGCTTCGTAGATGGCGCTGTCGCCGTGCGGGTGATAGCGGCCCATCACTTCGCCGACGGTGTTAGCCGACTTGCGGTAGGATTTGTCCGGCGTGTTGCCCGCTTCGTCCATGCCGAAGAGGATGCGGCGATGGACGGGTTTCAGGCCGTCGCGCGCGTCCGGGAGCGCCCGCGAGACGATCACGCTCATCGCGTAATCGAGATAGGAGCGCTTCATCTCCGTTTCGATGGCGATGGGGGCGACGCCCTTCTGCGGTTCCCGCGGCGGGCCGCCTCCGGCGGCGGCGGCGGCGGGCGGATCGGAAGGCGGAACGTCTGTCAAAGCGGGCGACTCAGGCTGTTGGGAAAGGGTTACCGGAGGTAGCACGCAGCCCCCCCGAACGCCATGACAGGCGCCATGCTCCGGCCCCTTGGGGGCCATGGCGCCGGAGCTGTCGCCTCATCGCTTCCGCCGCCCCGCCGCGCGGCGGTCGCCCCTACCGGCGGCGCCCTTACACCCGGGCGTAGCCGCGTTGGTTGATGTAGGCGCGCAGCTCCGCCATGCGGCCTTCCGGGCTCGGGTGCGTGGAGATGATCGCGGGCGGTCGGGCGCCGCCTTCGCGCGCCATGATCTCCCAGAAATTCACCGCCTCGCGCACGTCGTAGCCGGCCTTGTGCATGTTATCGACGCCGACGCGGTCGGCCTCCGACTCCTGCAGGCGCGAATACGGCAGCAGGATGCCGACCTGCGCGCCGAGGCCGAGCGCGGCGAGCCAGGCGTTCGAGTTTTCGCGTCCCGCCATGCCAACCTGCGCCGCCGCCATCGCCACCGATGCGCCGACCTGCTGGCTGTAACGCTCCGCCGAGTGCCGGGCCTGAACGTGGCCGACTTCATGGCCCATGACGGTGGCGATGTGATCGTCCTTCGGCGAGATGTCGATGAGGCCCTTGTAGAAGCCGACCTTGCCGCCCGGCAGGACGAAGGCGTTCTTCTCGGGCTTGTCGAAGACGACGAACTCCCACTGCACGTTGGTGAGGCCCGACACCGCCGAGATGCGCTGGCCGACCCGCTGCAAGCGGGCGTTCGCCGTGGGATCGCGCGAAATCGGGGTCTTCGCCTTCTGCTCGTTCCAGCTGTCGAGCGCCATGGCGGCGAGCTGTGCATCGCCCGGCGCGAAGGCCGTAAACTGGGAGCGACCGGTGACCGCGTTCGTCTCACAACCCGCCAGCAGCAGCGAGCCCGCCATCAGGCCACGAATGACGTCCCGGCGCGGCATCCGGGAAAGGTCGACGAGGCGTCCGCCCGTGGCGTCGGCGGGGCCCAGATCGGCGGCGCCGGCGGTGATCTCATGACCGTGATTGTCGCACATGGCGCCGCTCCTGAACGTCTTCGCCCGCAGCGGGCTGATCGGATCTAGGGTTAGCAAATCGACGGTCGGGCGGCAAAGCAGCGCTTCAGATCGGGAACTTTGCGCCGATGGACAGCGCGCGGCGACCCCGCTATAAGCCCGCCTCCGCGACGGGCCCGCCCGTCCGGCGCCTGGGTAGCTCAGTTGGTAGAGCAGCGGATTGAAAATCCGCCTGTCGCTGGTTCGATTCCGGCCCCAGGCACCATCTCCCCTTTTTCGCCGCTTCGACGTCGCCAGAGAAAGCCGACGCGCGCCGGCAGCGCCGAGAATGATGTCCGATCGCCGGGTCGGGCCGCGCACTTCCCGCGACGCACGCGCGGGCGCCGCCAGACTCCGGGGAATCTCGCGTTGCAAAGGGAGCATGGGCGACCTCGCCCATGCCAATCATCGACAGGGTTACGCGGGCGAGGTCGCCCGCGCTCCATGGTCATGACGTGTCTGCGGCTTCCGTCGCGGGTGCGATGATCTGCACGCCGAGGGCGATCGTCACGGCGAGGACCGTGACGATGGCGCCGGGCGTTGCGCCTGTGCGGGGCAACCGCAATGTGGCGCACTTCACCACTTTGTCGAAATTCGCGAGCGCATCGCGCATGTCGCGGATCGTCCGCAACGGAATCCCGCGCGTGAAGGCGTGAATGATGCGGATCTTGCGGCGTTGGTAGCCAAGGATTCCGTGCGGA
>JAEUMP010000025.1 GCA_016791445.1 Hyphomonadaceae bacterium
GCTGTCTTCAACGTTCACGGTCGTCGCATCGCCGTCGCCCGACTCGTTGGTCGCCGCGCCGCCGTTGCCTTCCGCTTCCTGGCCCGGAGCCGGAGCGGGCGGGCCCGCAAAAGCCGGAGTTGCGAAGGCCATCGCGAGCGCAAGCACGCCGGCGGTGGTCAAGAGTTTCGTCTGCATTCTAACCCTCCTGGTTTCCTGATGGGCTGGCGTCCCCCGATTTTCTCCGGGCTCAGCTCTGCCAGCGGCAGGAGAGATGACTGAAAGGTTAGACCCAAGCACGCGAAGACAATTGAGCAAAGAATATTTACGGAAATTAGTATTAATATTCCCGAATGGCGCGGTAAGATTTAGTTAACTTCCCTATTCGGCACAGAGACACTGTCGAGGCGGGGAGAAATTAAGTAATGACGACATAGGATGGATCGGTGTTCGCGACGCGCGCGAGCGGCCAATTCAGGACGTGGGCGACAATGAAGGGCTCCGGACAGGTCATTTGTCTCTATGGGGACAACGGCGCGCGTGCCCGCTTCGAAGCCATTGCACCTCGGGCGCCCGGCTCGCTTACGCTCCTCGACTGTGCCGCAGGGGAGGAAGTGCAGGCACTTGAGGCAGGCCTTCGCGCCGATGACATCCGGGTTATTGTGGTCGATGTCGCGCTCGCGTCGGCGTCCATGGAAGCAGCCGTAGAGCGCTTTTTGAAGCGTGCCGGCTCGGGGTGCGCGGTGTTTGCGGTGATCGACGGCGCCTCCATCGCTTCGGCGCGCGCGCTTTTGCGCCTGGGCGTCAGCGAGGTCTTCGAGGCTGGCGAGGGGGGGGCTGCGGGCCTCGTTCAGGCTCTGGCGAGAGTGTGCGGGGCCAGGCCAGAGCGCCCGGCGCTTACGCATGCAGTGATGGGGCTCAAGGGAGGGTGCGGGGCGACGACATTGGCGCTCGAACTCGCTTTTCGCTCCGCTCGCCAGCTGGGAGAGCCGGTTGTGCGTCTTGTCGATCTGGACCTGGGGTTCGGACGTGTCGCGGAGCGCCTCGGTCTCACGGCGTATTGGCCTGACTTCGACGTCGACAGCGGACCGTCCCTGACGGGCCAGGAGGCGGCCTCGGCGCGGCATTGGTCGGGTCTGCAGGTGTTTTCAGCGCCTTTCCTCACGCATTCGCCGCCGTCCGAGTCCGTGGTTGCGCAGGCGTTGGCGAGCCTGCGGGTGGGCGCCGATATGGTTGTTCTCGACACGCCGCGGTCAGCCTCCGGGCTCAGAAGTATCGCACTGGAGCAAGCGGATGTGCTCACGCTCGTGAGCGATACGACCCCCTCAGGATTGGAGCTTGCGCGACGCACCCTGACCGCCCTCGACGAGACGGCAGCCGGCGCGAGGGAGATTCTGGTCGTCTTCAATCGACGGCCCAACCGCGGAGACGGCGCAGCGTTCGACGAGCAGGCGATCCGCAAGGCAATCAACTATGATCAGCTCGTCGTGCTCGATGAAGACCGGGAAGCCTTCGGGCGCGGGGTGCTGTTGCGCGAGCCGGTGCATTACTCCTCGCCCCAGTCGCCCTTTGTCCGCGGGTTCGGCAACTATGTGGATGCCCTGAAGTCGATCGCGAAGTCATCAGCCAGGGACATGAAGGCAACAGCGCAACGACACCGCCAGTAGCAGACGGGGCTGGAACGCCGCCTCGCAGGCCTCATTGGGCTGGCAGCGGTTCGTGTACCGTTGGCGCTTCAGCGTGGCCTAGATCGCGCGTTGCAGGTACGGGGACGGCGGCAACGGTCGGGGTCGCCGGCATTGCTGGCGCCGGTCGCGAAACCAGCGCTGGTGACGGACGTGTTTCTCGGGCAGGGGAGGCCAAGGGAGCTTCGGGCGTCGCGACGAGGACGCTTGCACTGGGGGGCAGGTCCGCGCCCTCGGTGCTGGGCGTTTGAACGTGATGGTTGACTGCGACGACCCTCGCGTCATTCGCCGCAGGGGGGGCGAGGTGGGCCGAATGTGGCGCTTCGGGGATCGAGCGTGCCTCTGGATTGGCGAGCGCTGACCTGGCGGCCGGGGGCGCTTTCTCGGGTGACGGCGGTTCGCTCGTCCAGGCGTTCAGCCCTGCTGCCCCCAAAACCAGGACGAACCCGGAGGCGATGGCGGAGATTGTCCACCCACCGATGGGACTTGATGATGGCGAGGTTGTTTCCTCAACACTGGTGACGCCGCGCCTTTGGGCAAGGCTGATCGCCGACGCGAGCGACGCGGTCAGGCCATCGGAAGCGCTTGCTTTCAGTATCATTACGCCCGGATCGAGAGCTGACCAGGTCGGCTCGAGCGGAAGGTCGTCCAGCACGCACAAGATCGACCGGTTGGGGTGGAACGTCAGGTGCGATTCCAGCCGTCGTGCGAGGCCGGCGGCCCGGGCGGCCTCGGACCACAGTCCGATCGCCACGAGGCTGTCGCCGTGGCGCAACGGCGGGCCATCCTCGCTGAGCGACACAACGAGCGGCAAGGGCTCGCCGGCTCCCGCAACCAAATCCAACGCGCGGGCCTCATCTGCGGCGGCGGCGAAGACGATGACCTGAGGCGTCACCTCGCGGCTCCCTTGCGCATTGGGAAGATGCCGCGCGCCGTTCGGGGCGTCGCTACATGAGCGCGCTCGCCGCGATTAAATGACAGGCGCAGCCTTGCGACGCGTTCGTCTGCTCGATCGAGCGCGCGTCGAAACGCGCTCGTTGATCTGACCATTTTCACGACCCCACCCACCCTTAGAGCGCAATCACGATCTCGACTATAGCCGCAACGCGCCTTGTGTCGATGGGCTATGCTGCGGCGCAACACGCGGAAGGCAGGTATTCTTGCATGTGTGGCGTGCTTGCAAGCCGGCGAGCCTCAGCGGCGGCGTGGCGGCGGCAATAGAAGTCATTCTCGATGCGCGTCGAGGTCCGGATTGCCGTGCGTTGCCGGATTTTAGAGGCGAGGGACAAACGTGGACGTCTCTCACTCGACGGTTTGGGAGTAGGGCTGCGGCGATCTGCGAACGACGCGCACCCGGTTGTCGTCGATCCGCTGGAGATAGAGACCGAAGTTGGATTGAAGCAGCGCATCAAACGCGTCGATGTCATTGGCCTTGATGTAGCCGCCCACCCGCAGAGCCTCGATGGCGGGGTCTTCAAACTCGAAGTGTACGCCGGTATGGCGTTCGATTTCACTGGCGGCGTACCCGAGCGTCTCGCCGTCGAGTTCAAGCATGCCCTGTCGCCAGGCGAGGCGGCGCTGGACCGCAGCTGCGCCAACTGAAGAGACCGTCGCGCCCCGCTCAGTGAGCTCGATCTCTTCATTGGGCCTTCCGAGCAGCGCGGTTCTCTGACGGTCGACGCGGTGGTCAGGTTCGCCCGAAGTCTGCGCTGTCGGCAGCGCTTCAACGGTGCCGGTGACGACAGTTGTGTGGACGGCGTCGGCGCCGACGCGCACAGAGAAAGAGGTGCCGACGACCCGGAGCGTCCCTAGCGGCGTCCTGACGAGGAATGGGCGCTTCGGATCCGGCGCGACGTCAAAGAACGCCTCGCCTTCATCCACGGTCACCAGACGCTCTTGCGCTCGAAAGCGGTATCGGACGACTGACTTTGCATTGAGTTCGACGGTGGAGCCATCCGGGAAATGCTCAACGACCGGCGCGCGCGCTTGAGCGACGAGCACACGTTCGTCAAAGCGTCCAACGGTCCAGACGGTCGCGCACAGTACGATGAATGCGAGCGCGGCCGCCGCGGCGACTGCATACCCTGAAAATCTCGCGGGGCGCGAGGCTCCACGACGAGCGGGGAGCGGCGTGCGTGGCAGGTCGCCCAGGCGGTCCCAGGTGGAAGACATCGCCTCGATCGCGGCGCGGTGTTCCGGCGCTTCGCTCAGCCAGCTTTCGAACTGTCGTCGCTCGTCCGCAGTGATGTCCGGTGAAGCGAGCCGCGCCAGCCATCGGCTGGCCGCCGCCTCGGCTGCAGTTGGTTGACGCGATCGCCCCATCGTTCCGGCTATTCAGCTGTTGTGGGCGTGTCTTCGCGCGCATCGGCGGTAAGGGCAAGGTGGCAGTGGAGCACCGCGTCGGCGACGTAGCGCTCGACGGTGCGGTGCGAGACCCCCAGCTTGTCGCCGATCTCGCGATAGGACCAGCCCTCGACCCGGAAGAGCAGGAGCGCCTGCCGCTTGCGCGGATCGAGCGTTGCGAGGGCGGCATTCAGGTGTCTGATGGCTTCCGCTGTGGATGCTGAAGCTTCAGGCGAAGGCGCGCTGGCGGCGGCGCCGAGCGATTCCGGATCGGCGACGAAACGGACGGGTGCGCCCTTGTCGCGGCGCAGCGCGTTGATGGCCAGATTTCTTGCAGTGCGAAATAGGTAGGCGCGTGGACTGTCGATGGCGGCGGTGTCTGTTGCGCAGAGCTTGAGAAAGCTCTCCTGGGCGATGTCCTCCGACGAAACCCGCGAACCAAAGCGGCGTAGGAATCGCTCCAGCTTCGTCGATTCCTGGCGGTAGAGCTCGTCCATAGGGTAGCGGGACGTCACGATGCGCACCCCGCAATGAAGTTAAGGGTCGATGGCTCTTCGAGGTCTGAGATCGTGTAGGTGCTGAAGCAGGGATCGCTTTCGGCAAGCGTCGCCTCGGTAACGAGCAGCAGTTGGTCAAATGTGCCTTGGAGCGCGATCGTGCGCAGCCCTTCCTTCGTTTCGTCGAGTTCATCCGGATCGCAACGAACAAGTACGCGCGCGCCGCGAGCGGTCAGGAAGGCGAGGTCCCAGACAGCGCCCTTGTGATGAACACGCGCCATACATTGGAGACCGTTCGCCTGAAGCAAACTCAGGCAGCGAGCCTCAAGGGAGAGTTCGGATGTAGGCCCGCTTTCTGCCATGGCGTTCGATCTGCTCTGCATTCTCCGCTCGTTGCCGTTCGGGTCGAAGGGCGATGAGCCTCCTCACGCTACTACACGACAAATGACACTTAAAGTCATCATGTCGGAATGTTGATTTGGGCGAATTGAAGCCAGGAGCGGGCGGTCTTGGAGCCACGAGATCGGCGAAGGCTTGCGCGCTTCCTCCATGCAAGACTGGGACTTGGAGCCGAAAGCAGCATCCCGCAGCGTGGATGGTCAGCGGATGCAAGTGTCCTTGAGAGGGCTGGTTCCCACGATCCGGTCGGGCGCGTGAAGCCGCTATAATGCCACTTATCGTCGGTCGACGTTTAGTCATCTAAGGTCGACCTGTGGTGCGTGCCCAGGGCAAAGATCTCCGCACGCGAAGTATTGGCGCTGAATCTGATTCGACTCCGAAAGGACCGGGGTTGGACTCAGGAAGTGCTGGCCGACGAGTGTGGGCTACATCGCACATATATCGGCGACATAGAGCGACAGCAGAGAAACGTCTCCATCGACAATATCGAGAGGCTTGCAGCGGCGCTCGATGTGGAGACTTGGTTGTTGCTCAAGCGGTAAGAGGCGCAAGACGCCTCTCACACATTGGGTCCCAGTTCACACCAGGAACCCGAAGACTGCGCGATTGATGAGGTCGCCGAAGGTGTGCTTGATCGTATGAAATGATGCGCGAGTAGCGACATCTGTTTTCGTCTTTCTGGGGATTTTCCGTCCCACGATCACAGTTCTTTCCGCTTGGCAATCAGGCCCGTGGGACCCATTGCCGGTGAGCGCCGCCGCCGGTTGCAATGACGCCTCGTTTCGGGGCGTTCTTCCATGCGGATCGTTGCAGCAAGTGTCCTGGCAGTCGGCATCGGGGGTGTGGCCCTCGCTGCGGCGACACAGACGATCGCTGCGATCTTTGCCTATCAGTCCGTCCTCGGCGATGCAGTGCTGCGTGTCGGCGCAACGCCCGTCTACTGGCCGTGGCAGGTTCTGGTCTGGGACAATGCGTGGGCGTCCGCCCACCCACGACCCTTCGCGCTTGCGCGTATCATCTACGTCGCGGGCGCCGCGTGTGGCCTCGTGGTCGCGGCGTTCGCGATGCAGACGAAACTCTCGATCACGCCCTTCGGTCGAAAGGCCTGGGGCGGGTTTCGCGATGCCGCCGAGGCGGGTCTGTTTGCGACACAAGGCACGGTACTCGGCAAACTCGGCGGCGAAATCCTCTGCTTCGACGGGCCAGAGCACCAGATACTCGTGGGCGCTTCCCGCTCTGGAAAGGGCCGTGGCCATGTCGTTCCGACACTCCTGACGTGGCCAGCATCGGCGGTGGTGCTCGACATCAAGGGTGAACTCGCCGACGGCGACGCGCGCCTAAAGTTCGCCGGCACCGCCGGGTTTCGCCAGGCGCTCGGCCCGGTGATCCGGTTCGCGCCGACGCGTGCGGACTCCGTCGCATTCAATCCGCTCCTTGAGGTGCGTCGCGGCGTCAATGAGGTGCGTGACGTCCAGAATATCGTGGAGATCCTCGTGGATCCCGCCGGCGCAGGACGCACCCAGGATTTCTGGGACCGCTCGGCCAAGCAGGTCCTGGTCGGGGTGATCCTCCACGTCCTCTATGCGGAGCCGTGTTCGCGCAAGACGCTTGCAGTGGTGCGCGAGAAGCTTCGCGATCTCGACACCGCCGCGAAGGCGATGCAGCTGACCTTCCATCGCCGGAGCCCGCTCACGGGCGCACCTGAAGTGCACCCCGAGGTGTTGCATGCGGCGGAGAGCTATCTCGCGGCTGAGGCGCGGCTGAAGTCCGGCGTCAAGGCGACGGCTGAGTCCTTTCTCGGGCTCTTCGCCGACGAGATCATCGCCACCAAGACAGCGACCTCCGACTTCCGCATCGGCGATCTCATGTGCGCGTCCGCACCGGTCACGCTTTATCTGCAGCCGCCGCCATCCGACGCGACACGGCTCATGCCGCTTCTGCGGCTCTTCATCAACCAGTTGGCGCGGGCGCTGATGGAGGATCAGCTCGCGGACGCCCAGGGGCGCCAGAAGCGCCACCGGCTCCTGCTTGTGCTCGACGAGTTTCCGATGCTCGGCAAGATGCCGTTCTTCGAGACCATGATGGGCGCGATGGCGGGCTATGGTCTCAAGGCCTATCTGGTATGCCAGAGCCTCAATCACGTCGTGCGCGCTTATGGCCGCGACAACACCATCCTCGACAACTGCCATGTGGTGACGGCCTTCGCCGCTGCGGACACAGACACGGCGCGCCGCATCGCGGAGATGGCGGGCGAGGTCTACGAAGTGCGCGAAAGCGAAACGCGCATGCGCCCGCGCCCGCTCCTGGGGTGGACATCCGGATCGACGTCGCTGCGCGAGGAGCGCAGGCCCTTGCTGCTGCCCGGTGACGTGCGCCAGCTGAAGCGGGACGAGCAGTTGATCTTCGTCGCGGGGACAAGGCCCATTCGTGCGCGCAAGCTCAAGTTCGATCGCGAGCGACGCTTCACACGCCGCCTCCGGCCCGCAACCCGCGACCCGGTGCGCCTGACCACCAACCATGACTGGCTTGAGGTGAGAGCGCTTGGCGTGCGTCCGGAGCCGAAGCTGGAAGTCTCTCCCGCAGCGCTCTACCGCTCCCGGCACGGCGCCAGCCGCCCGAACGACAGCGTCGATGGCGTGCAGACCGACCTGTGGCCGTCGAAGCAAGGCGTATCTCCCGCGCCTGCCGCCGCCGCTGCGCCGCCGCCGTCGCCGCCGGCCCTGGCGCTGAAGGCGCCGCTGTCGGCTCAGCGCGATCTCTTCCATGAAGCGGCGTTGCGCCCGCAGACCGCATCAGGGGAAGGCGATGCCGCGTTCCGCAACCAGCGGCGTGGCGTGTCAAGCACGCGCAAGCCCTCGATTTCCGAGCGCGCGTCGGCGGGATTTCGTGACGAAAGCGGAACGCCGCTCCCGCACCCGCACGCGGAACCATCGCCGCCGTCTTCGTCTTCGACCTCGGCCGCGTCGCCGCCGCCGCGCGCCCGCGCGCACCGTCGTCCAGAAGGAATCTGATCGCCATGCCGCGTCGCGGGATCACCGTCTATCTGCCACGAGAACTGCACGAGCGCGTCGTGCGCATCGCGCGCGACCAGCACCGTTCGGAATCGAGCGTCATCACCGATGCCGTGCGTTCCCGCTGGGAACGCAATGTCGGCGGCGAGACGGCGGAAGATCCCCAGCGGCGCCAGATGGCGCGCGTGGATGCACGCCTCGACAAGGCGATCGGCGAGACGCTGATCATCAAGGAGATAGTGCTTCTCTTCGTGCGCGTGTGGCTTGAGCACAATCCGCCCATCGACGAGGCGCACGAGGAAAGTGCTGCTGCGAGCGCGGAGGCGCGCTTCGAACGCTTTCTCGATTTCGTCGCGCAGGGCTTGGCGCCGGGGCGCTCCGTGGCGCCGGTCGATCATGCGTTGGCGCTGCTTTCCGGCAGTGGCGGCGGCGAAGGGGAGGCGCGGTCGTGAGCGGTATGTCGCGATCCGCCGGCGTTGAAAGCGGACGTGCGCGCCGACGATCTGCCCTTGTGCGCGCGCTTGGGCCTGCAATCGCTGCGGCGCTGGAAGCAGACGACGTGGTCGAGGCGCTTCTCAATGCCGATGGGGTTCTGTGGCTCGATCGTGTCGGTGCGGGACTGGCGGCGACCGCGCACCGCGTCTCTGCGCCTGATCGTGAGGCGGCGATCCGGTTGCTTGCGCACGAGGCGGGCGAGACTGTCGGGGAAGACCGTCCGGTTCTTGCAACGGTATTGCCCGACAGCGCGGCGCGCGTGCAGGCGATCTTGCCGCCACTTGCGGCGGCGCCTGTCCTTGCCATCCGCAAGCGCCCGGCCCGCATCTACACCTTGAGCGACTATCGCCGAGACGGCGTGGCGAGCGGCCCGCAGATCGTGCGTCTGGAAACGGCGTTGCGGGCGCGTCGCAACATCGTCGTTGCGGGCGGCACGGGATCGGGCAAGACGACGCTCCTGAACGCCTTGCTTGCGGACATGTCGTTCTCCGGCGCGCGGGTGGTCATGCTGGAAGACACTGCCGAACTCCAGTGCGCCAGTCCCAATTGCGTACAACTCCTGACCAAGCGCACCTCGCCCCAGGTCACCCTGCGCGATCTCGTGCAGATGACGCTGCGCTTGAGGCCCGATCGCATTGTCGTCGGTGAAGTGCGCGACGGGGCGGCGCTGGAAGTGCTCAAGGCCTGGAATACCGGCCATCCGGGCGGACTGCTGACGCTGCATGCCAATTCCGCCGCCGATGCGCTCGCACGGCTTGAAGATCTTTGCTGGGAGGCGAGCCCTGCGTCTCCGGCGCGGCTCATCGCCAGTGCGGTCGACATGGTCGTCTACATCACCCGCACCGAACGCGGGCGCGCCATTTCAGAAATCTGGGAGGCGCCGCGCGCGACGCCTTCCCTTTCAACAGGAGGATCGCGATGACGGCGACGAGGGCGAAGAAGCGATACTTTTTCGGCAAGCGACTGGCGGGGTGGACCGTCGGCCTCTGGGCCGCGGGCGTCGCTGCGGCGCATGCGGCGGGATCCGGCATGCCGTGGGAAGGCCCGCTCGAGCAGATCGTTGATTCCATGACGGGCCCGGTGGCGCGCGCAGCAGCGGTGATCGCCATCGTCATCGCCGGCGTGGCGATCACCTTCTCGGAGGGTGGCGGCGGCATTCGCAAACTCGCGTTTGTCGGGCTCGGCATCGCGGTCATGTTTGCGGCGGTGAGTTTCTTTCTCGACTTCTTCGGCTTCGCCGGCGGCGCGGTGATCTGAAATGGGTGAGGACCTCCCCGACGGCTATCGCATTGCGCTGCACACAAGTCTCACCCGTCCAATTCTCATGGGCGGCGCGCCGAGATCATTTGCGATCCTCAACGCCACGGTGGGGGCAGCGATCGGGCTTGGCCTGCAGGAGCCGCTGATCGGGGCGCCGCTCTGGATGCTGCTGCAGGGCGCCGCCGCATGGGCAGGCGTCCGCGATCCCTGGTTTCTCGAGACCTGGCCACGCCATCTCGCCAAGCCCGCCTATTTCAGCGCGTGAGGGGTGTCGATGTTTGACGTGCGACCTTACAGGCGACGCGGCGCAAAGCTCAGCGACTATCTTCCCTGGGCGGCGCTCGTGGCGCCGGGCGTGATCCTCAACAAGGACGGTTCGTTCCAGCGGACCATGGCGTTTCGCGGTCCCGATCTCGATTCCTCGACGCCTGCAGAACTCATGGGTGCGGCGGCGCGGCTCAACAATGCGTTGCGCCGGTTTGGCTCGGGTTGGTGCGTGCATGTGGAGGCGTGCCGGGCGGCTGCGGGAGGCTATGGCGATGGCGCATGGCCAGACGCTGTGTCGTGGCTGATTGACGAGGAGCGTCGCGCGCTCTTCGAGGCGGCCGGCGCGCGGTTTGAGAGCCGCTATTTTCTGACCCTGACATGGCTTGCGCCCGCAGAGCGCGCAGGCCGGCTTGAGAGCCTTCTCTTCGAGGGGGGCGAGGAGGCGCGCGAGCATGACGCATCTGGCGCCGATGCGTGCGGAAACGATGTCCGCAGGGAAGATGCGGGCGTCGACTACCGGCGCCATCTGGAGCGGTTCATCGAGGAGGGCGACCATATCCTTGCGCTCATCGAGACGTTTGCGCCGCAGGCGCGCTGGCTCGATGACAATGAGACGCTGACCTATCTGCACGACTGCATCTCCGACCGGCCCCACCGGGTGGTCGCGCCGACGACCCCGTTTCACCTCGACGTCCTCTTGAGTGACACGCCGCTTTTGGGCGGGCTTTCACCCAGGCTCGGCGCACGTCACCTGCGGATCATCTCGGTGCGCAGCTTTGTCACCGATACCGAACCCGGACTGCTTGACGCTCTGAATCGACTGCCGATCGCCTATCGATGGGTGACGCGCTTCCTGCCGCTGGACCGCGAAGACGCCCGGCGTGAACTCGAGAAGATCCGCAAGCGGTGGTTCTCCAAGCGCAAGGGCCTCCTCACGCTGTTGCGCGAGGCGCTCTTTCGCGAGGAAGCAGCGCTTCTCGACAACGACGCCGCCAACCAGACCGTCGATGCCGACACGGCGTTGCAGGCGCTTGGTGCGGACGCCGTGTCGGCGGGGTATGCGACGCTGACCATCGTTGTCGGCGAGGAGAGCGAAACGCGCGCCGACGAGGCGGTGCGCCAGATCCTGCAGGTGACCGACGCGATGGGCTTCGTCACCGAGGTCGAGAGCGTCAACGCCGTGGAAGCTTGGCTCGGCGGTCTGCCGGGGCAGGCCTATGCCGACATTCGTCGTCCGATCGTCCTCAGCCCCAGTCTCGCGCACCTCTTGCCGACAAGTGCGGTCTGGGCGGGCGAGGGGCGCAACGATCATCTCGATGCGCCGCCGCTGATGATGACCGCAACCGACGGCGCAACGCCGTTCCGGCTCAATCTCCATGTCGGCGACGTTGGACACACCCTCGTGGCGGGGCCGACGGGCGCGGGGAAGTCCGTGTTGCTGGGCACGCTTGCGGCGCAATGGCGGCGCTATCACGCTTTCCACCCGCGCGGCGCGCAGGTCTATCTCTTCGACAAGGGGCGCTCGGCGCGTGCGCTCGTGCTCGGCATGGGCGGCGACTTCTTCGATCTGGGCGAAACGGGCGCGCTCGGCCTGCAGCCGCTTGCCCATGTCGATGACCTAGAGGAGCGCGCCTGGGCGCTCGACTGGATCGCCGGCATCCTCGCCGGCGCCGGCCTTGCGGTCACGCCCGAGCTGCGCGCCGAGGTCTGGCGCGCGCTGGATATCCTCGGCGCACGTGCGCCGGAGGACCGCACGCTCACCTTGCTGTGTGCGCTCGTCCAGGATTTCGGTGCGCGGGCGGCGCTCGCGCCCTTCACCCAGTCCGGCCCGTATGGCGCTCTCATGGATCTGGACGCATCGAGCCTCGGCTACGGGCCGGTCCAGGCGTTCGAGATGGACGATCTCATGCGCGAGCCGCTCGCCGCGGGACCTGTCCTCGCGGTGCTCTTCCACGTGCTGGAGAAGCGGTTCGACGGTCGTCCGACACTGCTCATCCTCGATGAAGCGTGGCTCTTCCTGCGGGATGCGTTCTTCGTCACCCAGATCCGCGACTGGTTGAAGACGCTGCGCAAGCGCAATGTCGCGGTGATCTTTGCAAGCCAGGAGCTTGCCGACATCACCGAGAGCGCGATCGCCTCCACGATCATGGAGGCGTGTGCGACGCGCATCTTTCTGCCCAACGATCGTGCGCGCGAACCGCACGCACGTCACTTCTACGAGACGCTCGGTCTCAATGCACGCCAGGTCGCCCAGATCGCGGCGGCCACGCCGAAGCGGGATTACTATCTCGCGAGCCGTCAGGGCTGTCGTCTCTTCGAACTGGGCCTGGGACCGGCTGCGCTTGCCTTTGTCGCCGCCTCGCGCCCGGAAGACCATGTGCAGATGAGCCGGGTCCTTGCCGAGGCGGGCCCGGAGGGCTTTGCCGCCGCATGGCTCGATCTGCGTGGTTTCGCAGCCGCCGCCGATGCAGTGCGGCGTTTCACGTCCGAGGCGCATGCCGGAGCGGACCAGTATCGCGCACCGCCGGCGCCTCAATTCGCAATCGCCTCGCACGCGCGTGCGGGCTGGGACGCGCTTGTCGATGACCTTTCCCCCCGCCCATGAGGAGACCCTGAAAATGATCAGCATGTCCCAGACTGCCGCGAACGATCGACGCGCCCTGTGCGCGGGCGGCGTCATACGCGCCCTGCGACGCGCTGCGCTTCTCGTACTGGTCGGTGTTGTCGCGGCGGCGGCGGCGCCGGCGCGTCCGGCGCGCGCGCAGTTGCCGGTCATCGATCCGGCAAACCTTGCGCAGAGCATTCTTCAGGCGGCTCATGCGCTTGAGCAGATCCACAACCAGGTCCAGCAGATCGACCAGCAGACCAAGATGCTCGCGCGCAATCCGCTGCAGCTGTCGCCAGAACTCTCGCGCGCCGTCGACGAGGCGCGTGGTCTCTTTACGTCGGCGCGCGCGATCGCCTTCGAGATCGAGCGGATGAACGCTGATATTCGCGCGCTCTATCCAGAGACCTGGGAGCGACTTGAACTTGCCGAAGTGGGCGCGCGCACGCAGGCCTGGCTTGCGGCCGATCGGGAGGCGCTTGAACGCGCCATGCGCGCACAGGCGCAGGCCGCGCGCTCGCTGGAGGGGTCGCGCGCGCACATCGATCGCGCGCTGGCGGCGTCCGCGGACGCGGAAGGGCAGACCGGTGCGGTGCAGGCGGGCAACCAGCTCCTCGGCATCAACGCCGCCCAGCTGGCTGAAATCCACGCGCTCTTGATTGCGCAGGGGCGCGCGCTCGCCACCGAGAGACTTGAGCGCGTGTCACGGGAGACGCGCGCGCTTGAAATCCAGCGGCGCGCTTTCCCGACATCGCGCGAGGACGCCTTGCCGCCGGCGCGTCCGGCCTTCGGGCGGTAGCGCGCCATGGAACCGGGTGCGATCAATGCGTTCCTCGACCAGTTCCTGTCGCTGGCCGATCAGGGCTTCGGTCTGGTGCGCGGCGACGTCGTCTTCGTCCTCAACGCGCTCATCGTCATTTCGATCGTGCTGGCGGGCGTGCAGTGGACGCTGGGCGGCGAGGCGCCGATGGCGCCGTTCTTTCGCAAGGTCCTTTATGTCGGGCTCTTTGCCTTTCTCATCAACAACTGGGAGGCGCTCTCGCTGGCGATCAACCAGTCGGGCGCCATGCTTGGCCTGCGCGCGGGCGGATCGACGCTCTCGCTGGCCGATCTTTCCAACCCGGGGCGCGTCGCGGGCATCGGCGGGGCGCTTTTCGGGCGCACCGTCGCGCTCGGGGAGGGCATGAACATCCTGACCGACTTCATTCCGCTCGCGACCATCTTCCTGGCGGGACTGTTTGTGTTGATCGGTTTCTACATTCTCGCATTGCAGATCTTCGTCACGATGATCGCCTTCAAGCTCGGTGCGCTCGTTGCCTTCATCGCGCTGCCCTGGGGCGTCTTTTCGGGAACCACGTGGATCGCGGAGCGTCCGATCGGCTGGGTTGTGGGATGTGCGGTGCGCCTTTTCGTGCTCGCCTTCATTGCGTCGGTCTCGATTGCGTTTGTGGACGCGTCCTCGGCAGCGCTCACGCTCGATGCGGGCGGCGCGCTCAACATCTTGCTGTTCGGGGCGACGGTGATGGCGCTCGCGTGGTTCGGGCCGGCGCTCGCGAGCGAGGTCGTGCAGGGCCAGCCGCATCTCTCTGCGGGCGACGTCGTGGGTGCGGGATCGGGGGCCGCGCTCGGACTTGCAGCGGCCGGCGCGGGGGCGGCGTACGGCATTGCGGGCGGTATGGCGCTCGGCGGTCGCGCGCTGGGCGCAATCGCTCGCGCCTTGCCCATGACGCGCGCGTCGGGCGCGGGCGGTCCGAAGCCTGGCGGTCCGGGCGGTGCAGCCGGAACGCCGGGCGCGGCCACGTCGTCTGGCGCGATCAATTATGCGGGCATGAAGCCGAGGCCCGCCGCACCGCCGCCGGGCGGCGCCAGACCTGATGGGGACAAGTCATGAGCTTTCCTTTCGATGCGCCCGCGCGCGCCTATGGCGGCGCCGAGCTGGAAACGCCCTATGCCCGTGCGCGCCAGGAGTGGGATGCGCGGATGGGGGCGGCGGTGTTGTCGGCGCGCGCCTGGCGGACGATGGCGCTCGGCGCGCTCGCGATCATTGCTGTCTTGTGCGTCTCGCTTGCCGTGGTGGCGCTGCAGAAGCGCACCTTCGTGCATGTGGTGGAGGTCAGCCCCGAGGGGCAGGTCCTGTCGGTGCGCGCCATGCGCGACGCATGGACCCCGAGCGAAGCCCAGATCGCCTATCATCTGGCCCGGTTTGTACGGCTGGTGCGGGCGTTGCCGACGGACGGCGTGGTGCTCAGGGAAAACTGGCTGGAAGCCTACCGCCTTCTGACGCCGGCTGCGGCCGCACAACTGAGCGAGCGCGCGCGTCGCGACGATCCGTTTCTGAGTCTCGGCCGGGTGGGGCGTACGGTTCATGTGCGCTCGATCATCGCGCGTTCGCCGACGACCTGGGAGGTGAGCTGGACCGAGCGCGCGACTAACGCGACGGGTTCGGCGGACGGCGAGAGCTTCAGCGGCGTGTTCACTGTCGCCACGCGCGCGCCGCGCAATGCCGACGAGCTCGCCGCCAATCCGATCGGTCTCTTCATCACGGATTTCAGCTGGAGCCAGGTCCGATGAAAGCAACGCTGCTGTGGGCTCTCTTCCTCGGTCTCGCCTGCGCGTCGTGCGCGTCGGCGCCGACGCGCGCGGTGACGACGACGCCCTCAGGCGCCGCGGCGCCTGAGGGGACGCCGGCGACGGTCGCGGCGGCGAGGTCTGTCCCCACGACCGCGGCGCCCACTGTTACGTCGGGCCCGGTGACGGCGCCCCCCGTTACGGCGCCCCCCGTTACGGCGCACGTCCCGACGCCAGCGATGAGAGCCGACGCGTCACCTGGACGAGCGGCCGAGGCGCCTGCGGCGCCGCGCGTACCGGTTCAGACGCGCGCGCGGGGTGGGGCGGCGGACCTGGCGCGATCGCGTCGAGACGTGATGACGTCGCCCCTTCAGACACCTCTGCAGGCGCTCGCTGCGGCGAACGGCGCTGCGCGGCAACGTCCCTCGCGCGACGGTTTCGTCGCAGCGCGGCATGACTATTTCTATGAGCCGGGCGCGCTCTTCGAGCTTTATGCGAATCCGAATTACGTCTCGACGGTGCTGCTTGAGCCGGGCGAGACGCTTCATGACATTGCGGCTGGCGATACATCGCGCTGGATGGTGAGCGAGGCGACCACGGAGAGCGACGGAGAAGGGCGTGCGGTCGTTCTTGTGAAGCCGAAGGCGGCGGGACTGCGCACAAACATCGTCCTGATCACCGACCGGCGCACCTATCTCATCGAGGCGATCTCGCAGCCGGGCGAGGCCTATGCCGCGCAGATTGCGTGGCGCTATCCGCCGCGCGCGCAGACGGCGGCGCAGGCTGTCTCCATCGAGAGCCTGAACTTCGGATACCGTGTGCGCACCGTGCGGGGTGCGACGCCGCACTGGTCGCCCACACGCGTGTTCGACGATGGGCGACGGACCTGGATCGAGTTTTCACCGACCATACTGGCGACAGACATGCCGCCGCTCTTCGTGATCACGGGAGAAGGCCGTGAACTCGTGAACTATCGCGTCCATGGCACGCGTTACATGGTCGACCGGGTGTTCGATGTCGCGGAATTGAGGATCGGTGTGCGCAAGCCGGTGGTGGTGCGTATCGAGCGTCGCGCGACATCGGCGGCGCCAGGGGCGCCAGGGGCGAAGGGGGCGCGCCGTACAAGCCGCGCAACGCTGCAATGACGATCGACGCGCATCCCGTCGCGCCGGATGTGTCCATCCGCGCGCGCGCGCCATCGCCGCGCCGTCTCAACCGCAAGGTGCTCATGGGCGGGGCGCTCGTGGTGGGCGCGATTGTCGCGCTGGCGGTGGTGGCGGGCCTTTCAGAACGTGCCGACCGCCCTGAAGCGGCATCCAGAAGCCCATCGTCTGCGGGACCGCCAGAGATCATCCAGGGCGCTGCCTCGCAGTATCGACCTTCCGATCTCGCCGGTCGCGGTTCTGCGCCAGGTGCAGAAACGGAGGTCTCCGAAGATGAGCCGCCATCGGGAGTGCTGGAACCGCCGGTCGACCCGGCGTGGCGTGGGGGGGCGCGTGAAGGTGGAGGCGTCGCTTCGACCGAAGTGGAAGATCCCGGCGATGTCGCGCGAAACGCGCCGATCCTTTTTTCGCCGGCGGGCGCGCGAAAAAGCGAGGCGGCCGATGCGCGTGTGACCGCTGCGCCCGCAGGCGCGCGCGGCGTCTTTCTCTCTGGCCAGCGCGCCGACCGTGACGCCCGACTGACTGAAATCCTGTCGCCGCCGCGATCGCGCTATGAACTGATGGCCGGCGCAGTCATACCGGCGGCGCTTCTCAGCGAATTGAACTCTGACCTGCCCGGTCGGGTGATCGCGCAGGTGACATCTCCCGTCTACGATACCGCGAGCGGGGTCCATCTGCTCATTCCCCAGGGCGCGCGCCTGATCGGGAGCTATGACAATGCGGCCGCCTATGGCGACCGGCGCCTTCTCCTCGTCTGGAACCGACTTGTGTTTCCCGACGGTTGGTCGATCGCGCTGCGCGGCATGGAGGCGACGGACCCCTCGGGCGCTGCGGGGCTTTCCGATCGCACAGATCGCCATCTCGATCGACTGGCGGGGGCGATCGGGCTCTCCGCGATCATCAGCGTCATCGCCAATGAGGCCGAGGATGGTCGCGGCGGCGGCGGGCTCACGCAGAGCGTGGGGGATGCGGCTGCCCAGGAAGCCGCGCGCAGCGGCGCACGGATCGTGGAGCGCGAACTGACGGTGCGTCCGACGCTGCGCGTGCGCGTCGGCGCGCCGGTGCGAGTGCTGGTGACCCGCGACATCCAGTTGCGACCGTACCGGGGGATGCAGGCGCACTGATCACCGGTGCGCGGGCGCGCAATCCGTCGCGGCGCAACGGCTGCGTGCGCCTGCCTATTGTGCGCGCCCGAACAGCTTTTCTCCCGTTCGTAGTGCGCCGTGCAGGGGAAGCGAGTGAATGACGCGCAGCATGTTCCATTGACGGGACCTCGCGCACCGCGTCGCTGGGATCGTGCGCCGGCGCTTGCCTGATCGCGTAATTCACAGCCCCGCGACCACGAGAACGCGGCGTTGGCGTCATCTGAGCGCCCGCAATCTGTCGCACACGGCCAATCCAACCGGAACACGGTGCTTGCGAAACGCGTCATTGAGGCTAGTGTGGAGCGGTTCGGCGTTGCGCGGTCGTCGCGTGCGTCCCCCACCCAGTTCGCGGCAGGCTTTAACGCGCAACGCCGGACACCTCCACCCGTCTTTGGCGCGCGAGATCGACGTCAAGGCTGCCGGGCGGTGGACTGGACCGGGGCTCGGATCAGCGCTTTGATCGTTTCATGGACGCATACTATTTCGGGCTCGTCATCTTCCTGACTGCGGGCGCGCCGTTCTTTCTGGCGCTTGGGTATTTCTCGAAGGAGCTCGGCGGCTGGATGGAGCGACGTCGGCTGCGCGCGATCGGACGTCGTCCGGCGAACGACCGCTGACGCGTAATTTGGCGTGGCGTTGTGGCGTCCTCCAGCTCCGACGAACGCGTCAGAATATCGGACAATCGGGTTCGGGGATCATTCGGTCTAGGTCTCGCAGGACGTTGGAGACGAGACTCCGGAATTGGGTGATGTCGCCGCCATGGCATGGTCCGGATCTCCCCGAAAGGTGGAGCACGGCGGCGAATACGGCGTCCGAGCGGGCGGCGAGTGAGATGAGGTGAACGCCTGACGGGGCGGTTGCGCCGGAGAGCCAGTATTTGACCGTTCGTTCGCTGGCATGGGTGCACGCCATGATGCGCTTCACGCCGTGGGGCGCGCTCTGGAAGTCCTGTCTCAGGGCGTGCGCCACGGCACGGGTATAGTGTTGCGGCGAACACGCAGGACGCGCGGGTGCAGGGTCGCGGAGCGGAGCGGGTGTGCGCATCGCAGTTTGTATGTCGCGCATGTGATGAGATCTCCTTGATCGGGAAAGCCGCGAAGACGCGGACAAGCTGTCGAAGGCGTCGAGGGGCAAGAAAGCGAAGGACAATCGAGGCCGCCGGACCCCGCAGCCGGACCACTCTTCGCCGTCACTGAGGACATCTTGTCCGCCCGCGATATCGTGGCCGGTGACGGGGGCCGACTTGCTTTCGGGGCTGGCTCGCGGGTTCTACGCGGCAGGGGTTCGCACCCTGATCGCCATCCTACCGGCCGGTGAATTCCGCCGCGACCACGCGTCTCATGACAGGGTTGGCGCGCAACGGGGTGGGCGATCGGACGCGCGCGCTGCGCGTGAGCGCGATCGACATGATGGATGCGGCAAAGGCAGCGCCGGAACCGAGCCAGCGCGTTCTTGCGCGCCTCTAGTGTTGGGCAGGTTTTGCCGTGTCCGGATCCGGCATGCGCTGAACCGTTGCGCCAAGAGCGAAAGAGAGCTTGCGTTGCCCCTGCGTGCGCGAGGCCCTTTTGCGAAACGTGGTGCGAAACTGGGCGACCTACCTTCCGCGATCCCGGTTGCGTCGGACCGACAGCGGCGGCTGTCACACCAAGCGCTGAGTGTATCAAACGATACACTCAGCGCTTGAATAGCGCGTTCGTGCGCCTTGCTTCAGCCCTGTGATCAGGGGAAGCGATCGATCAAGGGACACTGCTTGGGTGGCGCAGGAGAGACGGCGGTGGGTACGTACATGTCGCGGCGTGGAAACGGCGAGTGACGGAAAACGCAACGCGTCATCAGACGGATCAATATCGCGTGCGTTGCGTCCTCATGTCTTGGGAAATGGGGCGCCAGTTACTGAAGCGGCGACGTTTGCATCAAATAGTGTGACGCAAGCCATGTTTCCGCTCACTCAAGGGGAATGTCTCCCTTGACGCACGAATGACGAGGGGAGCAGCGTCGCGACCTCAGGTGATCGAGCGGCAACCGCGCAAGCGACGACGTTGCGCCCGGAAATCAGAATTCACACCACCTGAGGGGTGCGCCTGCGGCGCGCAATGGGAGGGTGCTCATGAATGGCGTTCGTCTGCTTGTCGTTGCCGGACTGGCTCTGGTTGCGACCGGGGCAAGTTATGGTCAGTCTGCGGGTCAGACGCCGGCGGGCTACCGTGACTATTTTCAGGCGATGAAGCGCGCCGGAATGGCGGCGCTCATTCCTGCGTCGAGCGCGCATGGGCCGGGATACATCTTCCGGCTCGTGAAAACGTCCGACGGACGCACGACGCAGCGTACTGTTTGCGCAAACGCCTTCGATACGCCGCCCTCCAGTGTGGTCATCGCGCTTCCGAGTACACACCGGTTCGCCACGGACGGGCTCAACGCCGGGCTGTCCATTGCGCCAGGCGCCGTCGCGCAGGGCGTGTCGGGATCGCTCGGCGTGCAGGCTGGGCAGGTCAAGACAGTCAGCATGACTTTCGGCGACATCGCGTCTTACGAAGTGCCGGTGGGGAGCCAGGTCGACGTGGAGACCGGTGCGGTCGTCGATCGCGTCGTCAATCCGGCGTGCATGCGCAATCTCGCGTCGCTCCGGGTGCGCAATGGTCGCTTCCAGGACAAGGTGTTCATTGTCTACCGCGCGACGGCCGCCAACAGCTTCCGGTATGATCTCGACGCCGACGGTTCGGCGGGTGTGGATCTCAAGGCGGAAGTGCAGGATATCGCCACAGGCCAGATTGGCTGGAAGGTGCGGCGGGTCAACAAGCAATCGCTGGAAGTGGTCGGCGACGGCTCGCCTGAGCACCGTCTCTACATCGCCGCAGATGTCCTCAAGCTTGAGAATGCCCGCGCGATCACCGCCGTATCCAAGGGGCAGCCCCGCGCCAGCCTTAGACTTCGTCGTCCGGTCGCTGAGGATCTCGACGCAATCTCCATGGCGCCATCGCGTTAGCGGTCAAGGCGTGGATCGTGAGGTCGCACATGTCGACGGGACTGAGATGGGTTCGCGCTGTCGTGCTGGCGAGCATCGGTTCAACATGCATGGCGGGCGCAACATTCGCCACGCCAGACGTGCGGTGCATCAGCAATCATGATGCGGCGCCCCGGTTCGCCAATGTGAGTTTCACCAGCGTATTGCCGGGCCCGAGTGGACAGCGGGAATTGATCGGCAATGGCTTTGTGGTCTCCGCCACGCCGTTGGCGAGTTGCGTGGACTCCGGCCACAATGCTTGTCTCATGGGACCGCCGCACGTGGCCAAACGCCTGTGGCTTGCGACCATTGTGACGGCGGCGCATGTCGTGACCACAGTCTGCGCAGGTTCATCTGCCGAGTGGCGTCAGGTGGATGCTGATCGCAACCAGTTCTGGCGACCAAACAGTCCAAGCGTGCAGCTCGTCTTTCAGCCCGGAGAAAAGAACGCAATCGATCGGGATCATGCCTATGAAGTCACGCTCGACAGGGACTGGTGTCGACGCAATGCGAGCGCCCTGACAAATGATCCGCGAGGCGACCGGACCACGGCGAAGACGGACGTGTTTGCGTTCCAGAAGGTCGTCGCCCTTCCGGTACGCTCGATCATGATGCCCTACGCGGTGGCGCCCGCGCCGAAGGCGGCTGCGGTGACGGTCATGGGTTTCAGGGTCTGGACGGATGATGAGGAGCGTCCGGACGGCGACTTCTTCGGCGGCAACTGGAAGATGATCCAGGCCGATGTCAGCTCCGAGCCGCACAGGGTCAACTCAGAGGTTGAGTTGTCGAATGCATTCGACATAACGCCGGGGCGGTCGGGTTCTGCGGTCGTCGACCGCGAGGATCTCAACAAGGACGGCGGCGTCCGGGTTTACGGCGTACTCACGAACAGATCTGCGACGGTAGGCCTCCTGCAGAAGTGCGCGCAGCTGCGCGGTGAAGAGGATGGCGGGCGGCCGGACGAAGTCGTCCGGCTGAGTCATATCGAGGACTGCCTGAGCAATCCGGATTTTCTGGCGAGCACGACGTCTGTTTCTGTGAGGGGGTTCATGTCGCCCTTGACCTTCTCCGCGCGCCAACTTCTTGCGGTCAATGTCGCGGAGGAACTTGCGGGCCTTGAACAGCTCGCTCCTGATGCGGCGCGGGCAGGGGTGGTCGCACGCGCCGTGAACGTCCTGCCGGGACGACGTGAGGTGAGAGCTACAACCGGCACATCCACGCAGCCTGGTGCGCGCGTGTTGTCCGCCGGTCCGCGCGTCGACGCCGCCGTCGCGCTTTTTCGGGAATACAAGGCTGTTGAGGGAACTCCCGCCGCAGATGAGGTCTTCGAAGCCTTGCGCGGCGCGATGCGGATACTCACCGCGATCGAACAGATCGAGATGTGGACGATGGTCACGGGCTCCAACGAGGCGGTGATGGCGAGCGACGTCGACTACAGATCCCTGCCCGGGTGTCTTCCGTCGGCGGCATTTCCGAGAAGGTGATCCTCGCAGGAAAGGTCAGCGTGCATGCGGCGTACGATTGTAGCCCTCTTTGCGGTTCTGGTTGGAATCGCCACGACGTCGCCCGGCGCGACACAGACGCCGCAGGTCGTCGTATCGCCAGTTGTCGTCGGTCAGAGCGCGTCAAGCGAGCTGACGGCGCCGGCGGCGCGATATCATGAGTTGCGGATGACGGCGGGGCAGAGCGTGCGCATCAACGTGCGCTCGGAGGCGTTTCAGCCGCTCGTCTCCGTCGGCCGGCTCAACAACGGGGTTTTCGAGGAACTTGCGTTCCAGAGATCGGGCGCGAGCGACGCGCGGATCTGGTTCGTGGCGCCCGGAGACGGCGCCTATGCCGTTCAGGTTGCGTCCTTCGCGCCCTTCGGCTTCGGGACCTACACGCTCGACGTCAGCGCCCATCCGGTCGGGCCCGCGCCTGCGGTGACGCCAATCGCGTTGGGGGAGGCGCTGAGCGGGCGTCTGGCGAAAGGCGGCGCGCGGATCGGCGACCGGCTCTACCAGGTCTTCAAACTCACCACGACGGAGCGTCTGCAACGCGTCGAGATCGAGGTCACGGCAGAAGGGTTCAGGCCAGCACTTGATCTCAATCTTGTGCCGACGGAAACGCTGCCGCGGCTCGGATCATCGACAGCGAATTTCAGTACGCCAGCGCTTGTGCGCTACTATCGGACGTTTCCTGTGCCTGGAGAGCATCTGCTTCTCGTGAGCGCTGTCGGCGCCGACGATGAAGGCAGTTTCTCGCTGGTTGCGCGTGCGTTGCCTCGACCGTCTGCAGTACTCCCGCGCGCGGTCGTGTTGACTGAGAGCGCACAAGGGCGCCTCGTACTGGACGAAACAGTCGTACCGTCTGAAGTGTTGGGCGGCGGGTTTCGCCCATACGCCCTTTACGAGCTGCGTGGTCGGCGCGGCGAGAAGTACGACATCAGCGTACGGGCCGAGGGATTTCCACCGCGCCTTGAACTGGGTGGACGGGTGTCTGGCGGGTTTGCAGTGCTCAGATCGTCGGGCGTTTTGAGACCAGGAGAGGTGCGGCTGTCGCACGAGTTTGAAAGCAACGAAGTGCTCCTGCTCCGCGTCAGTCCCCACCTCGATGGGCGCATTGGTCTTGGCGCCACTCCTGAAGAATCGTCGTTTGAAATTCGCGCCGGGAGAGTGACCACAGAGACCCCGCCCCAACGTCGCGCAGGGCAATCCTTCCGGATCGATGTGTTTGCCTGCGAGGGCGTTCCGGACGCGGATGCGCGCGCTCAGCGTATTGTGGACATGCTCCGACAGCGGGGGTGGGCCCCTGAGGGCGTGACCATTGCAGACGTGCGCAAGCGCGCCTTGTCGGAGGCGACCAATCGTTCTGCAGGCTACGGATTGTCTGACGACAGATTGCGCGCCGACAGGGACGAACAGGATCTGGCTGAAGCCGTGATCGCGCAGCTCGCTCGCGCGGCGCCGCCGCTGCCGCTTCAGGCGGGCAACAGCCCTGGCACGGCATCGCCGAATTATCTCAGCGTCTTTGTCTGCCGGCGATAGGGACGTCGAGAGAGCGAGGGGCGACTGGATATGGAAAAGCGTTGCCTGCTGGCGATCATCACCGCGGTGACGATGCTCTTGGTGTGGCTGTCCCCGGTCACCGCGAGAGCGCAAACCCCGGCAGCGCCGAAGCGGGTCGCGCTCGTCATATCGAATGCCGCCTATACCTCAGCCGGCGTGCTTGCCAATCCGCCGAATGACGCAAGGATCATTGCCACGGCGTTGCGTGAGGTGGGTTTTCAGACCATCGACGCCCAGAGCAATCTGCGGCGCGACGGCTTCCAGGCGGCGCTGAGAAGTTTCCAGCGTCTCGCAGCCGGGGCGCAGGTGGCCATCATCTATTATGCTGGCCATGGGATCGAGGGAAACGGCAGGAACTGGCTCATTCCCACCGATGCGACGCTCGCGAGCGAGCGCGATCTCGACTATGAAGCGATCAATCTCGACCTTGTACTCGCCGCCAGCGATGGCGCGGATTTGCGGATCGTTATTCTCGATGCGTGTCGCAACAACCCGTTTGGCAGGACCTGGCGACGCGGCGCGCGCACGCTTGCGCGCGGTCTGACGGGCATAGAGGCCGATGACGTCCTGGTGGTCTACGCGGCTGCACCTGGTGCGACCGCGGCCGATGGCGACGGCGCGAACTCTCCATTCGCCGCCGCGCTGGCGCGGCGACTTGTGCAACGAGACCTGCCGGTTCAGTTGCTTGGCGGCGCAGTGCGCGACGATGTCCTGCGCGCGACGAGCGGCGTCCAGCGTCCCTACATCAGCGCAAGCATAACCGGGACGCCGTTCTATTTTCGCGAGCCCTCTGCAACGCCGCGCAGTCAACCCGAAATTGCGCCGGAGACTGCGGGTGTATTCAGGGACTGCGATGCGTGTCCGACCCTCGTCACCGTGCCGGCCGGCCAGTTCACGATGGGCTCTCCTACCCGAGAGATCGGGCGCGTCGCCAATGAGGGGCCACAGCGGACTGTCAGCGTGGATGCCTTTGCGATCGGGCGATCGGAGGTGACGTTCGATGACTGGGCTGCATGTGTTGCGGGGGGCGGGTGCCGCACCCGTGCGACACCCCGGGACTTCGGTTTCGGGCGTGGATCGAGACCGGTAATCGACATCTCCTGGTACGATGCCCAAGAGTATGTCGCATGGCTCTCGCAGAAGACACGGCGCGTCTATCGACTGCCCTCGGAGGCGGAGTGGGAGTATGCAGCGCGCGCTGGAAGCCAGACGCCCCATCCGTGGGCGGGCGATGCGGGCGCGGCTTGCGCGTGGGCCAACATAGCGGACGCCAGCTTGCGCCGAGAGGATCGCGCAGCGGTGACGGTATCTTGCGATGACGGGGTCGGGCGACGCACTTCCGCCGTCGATCGGTACCGACCCAACGCCTTTGGCCTGAACGACATGATCGGCAATGTCTGGGAGTGGACCGCCGACTGCTATGCCGACAGCTTTGCCGAGCGCGGCGAAACGGCGGTCGCGCACCAGCAGGCCTCATGCGCGTTTCGTGTCGCGCGGGGAGGGGCCTTCAACAGCGCGCCGCGATACTTGCGTGTGGCGTATCGCGCCCGCCATGCGCCCGCCTCGCGCAATCAGGCGATCGGCTTTCGCGTGGTGCGCGCTCTTTGATGCCTTCATCGCCTTTCGCCCCCACCAGTCGGGGAAAATCGAAGCAGAAGTTCTAGCTCATATCGGGGGAGTTTTCAGGGAGCGGATCAACTTGTTTGGGTGTCAGAATTTTGCATGGCAGGTGCCTGCGAAGCTTGGCCGCCTGATGACAACTCTGTCGTCGAACAAGTGGTTATCTACGCCACTGGCAACGTGCCATTAATCGCAGACATTCCGGGCTTGGCGGCGGTGTATCATTTCAACGGGGCCGGCGTTGGGGACCAAGGATCGGTTTCCTGGTTTCGAACATTCCGAACCAGCGGGCTGGAACCTAAGCGCGGCGGCACCATGTAACACGCCCATGGGGGCAGTTTAACGGGGTGTGGATGCCCGGCAGATAAGGCTGGAATTAAGGTTTCTCCACCCCATATACTCCTCCCATGTCTAGCAAGAAGAAAAGCTCTAAATCCGCCCGAACGTCCGGAAGGGGCCACAAGCCATCCGGTCGCACAACGATGCAGATAGTTTCGACGGCAGGCGGGTCGAGGAGTGATTTTGTCGTAAAGTTTGGCTCCGTAACCATCACCAGCCAAAAACCTGACGCTGCCGTCATCTCCAGAAGTGTTACGCTTGGGGCGGAGGCGTTCACACGGGCACTTTCCAAGATGTCGTCGCCAGGAGTGACTCTTGAGACCAAACCTGACGTGCCCACCTTTCGGGCGGACCCCACCGACCCAAAGACGCTCATTCGGCGCCTGAACGGCAAAGAACAGCGCGGCTATATTCGTCATGGCGAGTTTATTGTCTCTGAATGACGGATCTCACGTTCGCAGTTGAGTCCATCCGGGCCGCGCAGCAGGTCTCCGGAAAACCGTTCGCGATTGTCGTGGCGGGACACAACGGTTCTGGCAAATCCACTATGTGGTATGAGCGGCTCGCGAGTGAGTTCCAGATTCCGTTAATTAATGCCGACAGAATGATGATGTCGACATTGCCTGAGGTGGCGGCAGACAAGCCGCTTCCGTTTTGGGCAACGGATCTTCGTGACAATGACGCCAACTGGATGCAGGTCGCTCAGAGTGGCGTACAGGCCTTCGTCGCTCAAGCCATGCTCCGCGCTGCGCCGTTCGCTATGGAAACCGTATTCTCCCACTGGCGAGATCTCGGATCGGGCAGATTTGAGTCGAAAATTGATGTCATCGAGGACATGCAGAACGCAGGCTATTTCGTGCTACTCCTCTTTGTTGGTCTATCTAATGCTCCTCTTTCAATTGGGCGGGTGGCAACACGGATTGCGAAAGGTGGTCATGCCGTAAACGTCGACAAGCTAGAACAGCGTTTTCCAAGAACGCAACGCGCGATTCGCGAAGCACGAGCGGTGGCAGACGCGACTATCTTGGTCGATAATAGCCGCGCCGAGTCGGAGGCATTTACTGTTTGTCGCGTGCAGCAAATGTCGCAACGACTTTACGATATTCGAGATGCAGGAACGGCACCGGCCGAGATACTTGAGTGGCTCGAAATCGTCGCGCCGCTCAATTGATCTAAGTAGTCAGCCCACCACTGCATCAACTGCACACGGTCGTCCCAGTGCTCACCGCGTGCATAGGCCCGTCGAACCGCGTTCGCGTCCTGGTGTCCGAGGGCGCGTTCGATGCTCGTGGACGAAAAATCCGATCTTTCGTGCAAGAGAGAGGAGGCGAGCGCCCGAAATCCGTGCGCACTCATTTCGTCCTTGCCAAAACCCATCGTTCTCAGGGCGGCGCAAACGGTGTTCTCGCTGATCGGGCGGTCCTTGCCGCGTTGCCCGGGAAAGCAAAGTGCGCCCAGCGCTCCAGTCAATCCGTAGAGCTCGCGAAATGCTTCCAGCGCTTGGCGAGACAGCGGGATTTTGTGCTCACGCCGCATCTTTGTGCGCGTCGCAGGAATGGTCCAAATCCGATCCTCGAAATCGATCTCATCCCATCGCGCGAGACGACACTCGCCCGGGCGCGGGAAGCAGTAGGCCATGATCATCATGGCGAGCCGGACGGTGGGTCTGTCGTAGCCAACCACAGCAACCATCAATTTTCCGGCCCCGACCTTGTCGACGATCGCGGCCCTGTGCGTGGTCTTCGGCGCGGCGATCGCCCCGCGGAGCGCGGGCGTTGGATCCATCTGGGCGCGGTTGGTCGCCACGGCGAGGCGCATGACTTGCCCGATGGCCGCACGCAGCCGCCTTGCGGTTTCCAGATGGCCTCTGGCCTCCACGGTGCGCAGGACGGCCAGCACCTCGGCAGGCGTGATCGCTGCAATCGGGCGGTCCGCAAGATCGACTGCGAGGTCCTTGAGCAGCCAGCGTCGCTTCCAGATCGTGACAGGAGCCTTCTTTTCGCGCTCCAGCTTCTCCAGGAGTTCGTCTGCGATGAGCCCGAAGGTGGTGGCTCGGGCGACCGAGCGGATGCGCTTGGCGACCCGGCGCTCTTCCATGGGGTTCAGATCATCGCCGAGCTGCTTGCGGGCCCCGGTATGGGCCTCACGCGCCTCTGCCAGGGTCATTTCCGGATAGCCGCCAAGCGGCATCGTCTGGCGCTTGCCGTGGAAGCGGTAGTCAAACCGCCACAGGCGCGACCCGCTGACCGGCACAAAAAGATAAAGCCCCCCGCCGTCGCTGAGCTTGTAGGGGCGGCTTCGCGGCTTTGCATTCCGGCACTTGGCGTCGCTCAGAGCCATGACGGTATCGCCCGTTCTGACGGTATTTCGGTCCGCCAAAAGTACCGTCTTTTGACGGTATCGTGCTTTTTCCGCGTTTTTCCGAGCGATGCCGAATGCAGCGACTCGGGCTCGCCAAAACGCTTGGGGCACAAGCGCTTCCCAGGCATTCCGGGGCATTCTTTTGGTTGTGGATAAGTCTGTGGATAAGACCGTCTGGTGCCCAGAAGAGGACTCGAACCTCCACGCCCTTGCGAGCGCCAGCACCTGAAGCTGGTGCGTCTACCAATTCCGCCATCTGGGCACGGGTGAGGTAGGGCCGGGTAGGTGAGGCGCCGGGCGGGGAAAGTCAATGGCGCGCGGGGCGGCGGCGCCTCATGACGGCGATGCTTCCGGCGGCGCTTCCGGAAGCGCCCCCGGGGCGGGCTCTGCGGGGACGGGTTCGGTGATAATGTCGACGCTGGCGCGCCGCCAGCGGGTGAGGTGCACGCCCACGCGGCCGAACGGCGTGGGGATCACGACGCGCACCGGCGGGGCGATGTTGGAGTCCTCGGCGAGCGCGAACCAGATCTCGCCCTCCGGCTGGCGGCGGCGCTCGTTTTCCTTCGACTGGTTGAAGCCGCGCAGCTGGACGTAGCGCAGCCGGCAGCGCAGCGCCTGGCCCTCGAAGCCGCCGGCGTCGTAGCGCCGGATCTCGCCGCCCGAGAGCACGAGATCATAGCGCGTCAGTCCGTCGAAGGTTGCGTAGGCGCCGGCGCACTGGCGCGTGCGCGCGGCGTCGACGGCCATGGCCGCGAGCGAGGAGAGCGGATCGCGGCTCGTGCGGCGATCCTCGGCGGTGGCGGGCGGATCACCCCAGTGGCCGTAGTTCGGTCGGATCTCGGCGCTGAACACGCCGTCGGGCGACAGGCGCATGGAGGTGGAGCGGCGCTTGCCAGAGTAGAGGTGATCGAGATCGTAGCGGCGCCAGCGCACGGCGCCGTTGTCGATGCGGCCCTCGGCGGCGGCGACGATGTCGGTCTTGTCGAACCAGCGCAGCACGCCGCCGGTGCGCATGGTCGCCCGCACATCGTAGGTGTCGGCGCCGGCGTTGAGATCGAACGTGATTCCGCCGAGAGGGGCGATGCCGAACAGGTTGCCGTCATACTCCAGCGCGAAACGGTCCGCGTGCGCTGGCTTGGCGATCAGGACCGCGACGGCGAAGAATACCGCGGGGAGTGGGCGCAAGAATGTCACGACCGCCCGCTAGCGCGCCGCGGTGGCGCAAACAAGGCTTTCCATCGTCCCAGGCCGGTCTCAGGCGCGCACGAGATCGTGCATCGGGCGGACGGCGGCGCTCTCCGGGAATGCCCCGGCCTCGCCAACGCCCAGATGGTCACGCAGCACGCCTTTCAGCACCGTGCGGATGTCGAGCGTCGCGCGAAGGTCGCGGCCCTCGTGCAGCTGGCCCGTCGCGACCCCGGGCCAGTCAGCGATGACGCGGCCACCGCGCACGCCGCCGCCGAGAAGAAACGCGCATGTCGCCGTGCCGTGGTCGGTGCCGCGATTGCCGTTCGGCGCGACCGTCCGACCGAACTCAGTCATGACGACGACCACGGTGTCGCGCCAGGCGTCGCCGAGATCGGCCTTCAGCGCGGCGAGACCCTGGTCGAGCAGTCCGAACGTCACCGCCAGTTGCCCGCCTTCATTACCCTGATTGGCGTGTGTGTCCCAGCCGCCCATCTCGATGACCGCGGCGACCGGACCCTGCGGCTGCTTCAGGAATTGCGCAGCCGCTCTTGTCAGCGGCGCGATGGCGCGACCGCCTCTTCGCATGCCGTCGTCCATGGCGACGCTGTTGGCGGCGACGGCCGATTGAAGCGCGTTTGCAAGCGCAGAATCGCGGCGTCCATAGAGATCCATCAGGCGTGCGATGGTGTCGGCGTTCGCATCGGGCAACGGCGACGGCGACCATGTGGCGACAGCCGCGTCGCCACGAAGGATGAGCGGCGTCTGCTGCGCAAGTGCAAGGCCAAGCTCGCGACGCGCCGTCACGTTCTCCGCGGGCAACGCACGGAGCGCAGCGTTCAGCCAGCCTGCGTTGCGTGCGTATGGTCTCGCGCCGCCCGTCTCGAGCACATTCTGCGCATCGAAGTGCGAGCGTTCCCGATACGGCGTCGATGCGGCGTGCACGATCGCCGCTTCGCCCGCATGGTACATGGCATGAAGGTTCTCGAAGCGGGGATGCAACCCGAACACACCATCGAGTTCAAGCGTCTTGGCTTTCTCCTGCGCGAGCACGCCGCGGGCTCCGGCATAGGCAGGGTCTCCGACGGGCGGCGCGGCGGCGAGGCCGTCCATGCCGCCGCGAAGGACGATGACGACGAGGCGCTTCGACGTCGTGGCGCCGAAAGCGAGGGCAGGCAGCGCGAGAGTCGCGGCGCCGCCGCCGATCACGAGACGTCTGGAAACAGTCATCGCCGCTGGAACTCCGGGCTCGAGAGAAGAAGGACCATGCCCTGCATCGGGCTATCGGCGCGCTGCACGGCCTGTCGCGTCTCCACGGAAAGGAGCGGGCCGAGCGCCCCTTCGCCCACCCCGACCGGATCGAGATCAGCTCGCGAGACCCGCGCGGCGAGCGCCTCCGCCCACTCGATGCGCTTCCAAACGAGATCGCCGGACAGCCACGGACCCGCCGTGTCCGCCCAACCGTCGGGCCCCTGAGCGCGCCAGACGGGCTGTCCCATCGCGCCGCACGCATTGGCCGCCACGCCGGGCGGCAGACTGGCGATGTCGAGGGCGCGCATCACGGCGATCAGATACTCTTCGGGTCGTCTGAATTTCGTCAGCGGCGCGGACCATGCCTCCGGACTGTCGACGAGCGCGGTCATGGTGATGCGCAGATCGCCGTCGCTGCGCAGGAATGCCTGCGCGCAGCGTTCGATCACTGCGGGCGGCGGCGCGTCGGCGATGTAGTGGCGGGCGAGTTTCGTCGCGAGAAAATGGGCGGTCGCGGGTTTGCGGGCAAGGTCGCGCAGCGCCTCCTCGCCTTGCGCGACGCCGTTCGCAGGATAGGTTTTTCCCATCAGGGTCTTGTCGCCAGGCTCGTGCGCATCGGCGACGAATGAGAAGAGCTGCGGACCGGTGCGCGCGCCCTTCGCATCATTGAAATAATAGCGCAGCGGCGGACGTTCGTAGGTCCAGCCTGTGATGATCGCCGCTAGCGCCTGGACGTCGGCCTGCGTGTAGCCGCCATTGACGCCGAGCGTATGCAGTTCGAGAATCTCGCGGCCCAGATTTTCGTTCAATCCCGTCGGGCGTCCTCCCGGCCCGAAGCCGAGGCGCGGTATCGACCGCGGGTTCTTCGCCCACACGGAATTCGGTCCGATGGACGACCAATTGTCGAGATAGATGCCCATCCCCGGATGTTTGGTGGACGCGAGCAGCATGTCGGCGAAGCGACCGCAGACGTGCGGACGGATCGCTTCCTTCTCGAAGGAGGGCGGCAGGCCGGCGACCTGCGGCTTGAGCGCGGAAATCGTGAAGTGGTTCGCCCAGAAATGGACGAGCCGTTCGTGCACCGGGCGGTCTGTCGCAAAGGCGGCATCGAAGCGCGCCTTGCTGGCGACTTCGTAGCGGGCGCGGAAATGCTGTCGGAAGGCATCCTCCGTCGAGAGGCGCTGGATTTCCTCACGGCTGAGGCCCTGTCGCTCGAGGCGTTCGCTGAGCTGTGCGCCGTTGTCGCCGCGCAGGCGCTGGGCGACAAAGAAGCGCCCGAAGGCGAGAACGTCGTCTTCCGCCGGAGGCAGCGCGGCGATGGGCGGCGGCGGCGTGCGCTCGGGCGCGAGCTGCGCCTTGACCCAGCCGACGGGGTCGCCGGCGATGGCGCGCAATTCGCCCGGTCGGGCGCCGAAACCGAATCTGGCGGCAGCGAGGGCCGCGCGTTCGAGGCTCATGTGCCGTTCTCCGCTGCAAGTAGAACGCGCGGCATCGCCAGCTCCGTCGCTAGTTCAGCGCGACAGCGTGGGCCGCACCCTTCGCGGGAAGATCGAACGCGGCGGCGTCGAAGGATGGCGGGCCGAAGCGGCCGTCGGCGTTGTTGGAGAAGCCGTAGGGTTCCGTCGGCATGCCGTAGGCGGCGCGGTTGAGGCCGGCGTCGTTGTTGAGGTCGTGGTAGATCTTGAGCGCGTAGCGGCCCGGCGCGGGCGCGCGCAGCGTCAGCGTGGCGACGCCGTCCGCCACGGGCGCTTCGGCGGAGAAGACGGGATCGCCGTTCCATCCGTCCGCTGCAAAGAGACCCGCGCGCACGGGACCGTCCGCAGTTTTCAGACCCGACACGGTCAGCGTCAGCAGCGGTTGCGCCGACACCGCCGGCGCTTCGAGCGGCGCGATGGCGAGCGGCGCCACGGGCGGCGGCCAGATCCAGTCGCGCACGGTCGTGACGGTCGTCGTCACGCTTTCCACCGGATCCGGCAGGGATGCGCAGGCGGAAAGCAGCAGCGGGACCAGGACGAACGAGCGACGCATGGCGACGTGGTAGCGGAAACGGCGCGGGAGGTGGAGGGGCGGCTCCTGCTTTGAAGCAATAAGCGCCGGTATTGATGCCGGACCGCGCAGCGCCTGCTGCGCATATGCCGGCACCGCCAGACTCCGGGGAATCTCGCGTTGGTTTGACATGGGTATGCGCAGCAGGCGCTGCGCGGTCCGGCATGACTGCTCATGACGTGTCTGCGGCTTCGGTCGCGGGTGCGATGAAGAACGCGACCGGCGCCGGCTCTTGCGCATGCGTCATCACCAGCGCGCCGCCACGGAAGGGCAGCGACGCATTCGCGAGCGCGTAGTCGACCGCAGACTCGAAGGCGTCGAGCACGCGGCGCATCTGCGCGAGCGTGCGCAAACGGATGCCGCGCGTGATGCAGCGGATCGCCGGCGCGCGTCGTGTGGCCCAGCGGAAGCCACGGGGCATTTTTCGTCTGTGTACGGGCAGCCGCCGACGCTTCACCCGCCGCATCCGCGAAATCACGGCGGCGGCGATCAGGAAGCGGATGTCGCTGCGGATGCGGATCATCTGGCGTTGCAGCCAGAGCCGCGCATCGCGCGGCAGCGGTGCGAACTCGGCGATCCAGGCGACGATCTGCAGAAACCACAGGCGCAAGCCCGCCAGCGCTTCGGCGACTTGCGCGGTGAAATCCGGCGTTCTCACGAACTGCATGACGGTGCTCCTCTCCGTGGCCTCCGGACCATCCGGACGCGACGTGGGAGGAGTGTGACTCAGGCTTCGACCCGGTCGGATATTTTTGCTGTTTTTTGTGTCGAGGACCGCCGGCGCCCTCGCCGGCCTCCTTGTGCGCCAAGGGGAAACGCTTGGCCGGCGAGGCGCCGGCGGTCCTCGCGGCGAGGGGAATGGCGTTCGTGTTTCCCCCTACTGGAAGTTCATGTGGCGCGCCTCAAACGAAAACCCCGGGCCGCCTGCGCGACCCGGGCTTTCAATTCTGCGATGCGCGCCGCGTCAGAGCGGGCGGACGTTCACTTCGCGCGAGGTCAGCGGCAGTTCGAGCATCATCCCCAGCTGCGCGGAGACGACGTTTCCGACGCCCTGCGCCTTGGCTTCGCGGACCTGCATGTCGGCGAGGATGGGGTTGGCGCTCGCATTGGTGAGCACCAGCGTCCCGGTGTTCGCTTCCGCCGCGCGGGCCGCCATCTGGGCGAGGCCAGGGAAGAAGCCCTTTTCGCTTTCATCGACGGCATGCAGCGTGCCGATGCTCTCGGAGCTGGCGCCGTGGAGCACGACGTCGGCGTCGAGCTGGGCTTCGGCCCATTCGGCGCGGCCGTCGCCGGCGACGACGAGGCTGCGGCCGCGGAAGTCGAAGCGGTAGCCGACGCGGCCGGTGTAGGCGTCACGTTCGGTCGTGAAGGCCGACACCACGAGGCCGTCCGCCTGATAGACGATGACGTTCTTGCCCGGCTCGGGCGCGGGCGCCCACGGCTCGAGACCCGACGCCGGGCCGACGCCCATGGCTTCGTTGAGGCCCTGCACGACGCGGTGCGAATCGGTGGGGCCGTACACCGGCAGGCGCTGGTTGTGGCGCTGCGGCGCGGCGTTGTTCCAGAGATTGTCGAGATCGGCGTAACGGACCGGATCGGCGCCCGTCAGCAGCACGGCCTGCAGGCGGCCCAGCGGAATGCCCTTGCGCTCGAGCGCGTCCGCCGCGCCGGAACCCGCATCGACGATGAAGAGCTTGCCGCCGGCGGCGACCGCGAGGCACGGCTTCGGCCCGCGCGCTTCCATCGGCCCCGCGCCGACGCCGCACACCACCGCGCGCAGCGCGTCGTCGGAGAAGAGGCTCGCCTCGTTCTGCTGCTGCTGGCCGACCTTGAAACCTTCATAGGCCTTGGCGAGCGCTTCCTGGCCTTCAGGCGACTGAGATCCGATGACCCAGCCGCTCCAGAAGAGGGCGGAGAGCGCAACGAAAGCCACCGAAGTGGTGCCGATCGAATTCATCTCAAAACTCCGAAGTCGCTCTGTTATGCTTTCGCGCACAGTTCAATCCTTCAGCGCCTATCCAAGAACCGATTCTGGGTCGAGAGGGTTAATAAGTTGTTCACAAGAGTTTTCGGTTCATTGACGACGCTGCGCGCGCAACCCATCCCCGATCTCGGCGACAAGCGCCTGAAGAAAATCGGCGCGCGCGACTGGCCCATCGATACGGAAGGCGAGTCTTTCAACGAGTCCATGCATCGCGTGGAAAGCTATCGCCTCGTCGGCCGCAATCATTACGCGCACGACCGCAATCCACCTTACTGGCGTGTCATAGACGGCGCGATCGACGCGCTCTGGTTGCGGCGGACGGTCTGTGAAAAACTCGCGCGGATCGATGCGCGCCTTCGCCTGCACGGTTTGCGGCTGCACATCTATGACGGCTGGCGGCCGACGGCGGTGCAGGCCTATTTTCATGACGTGTGGATGGTGGAGGAACTCACAGCCCGCCGCCCCGATCTCAAGGGGGAGGCGCTGATGGAGGAGGTGGAGCGCTACTGGTCGGCGCCCACCGTCGATCCCGCCGCGCCGGCGCCGCACGCGACGGGCGCCGCGGTCGATCTCACGATCGCCTGGGAGAACGGCGAGCCGCTTTACATGGGCTGCATCTTCGACGACCCGACGGCGCTCGCGCACACGGACCGCTTCGAGCGCGTGTTCGACGACACGGGCTCCTATTCCATCGAGGAGGCGCGGGCCAACCGGCGGCTGCTCTACTGGGTGATGCTCGACGAGGGGTTTGCGAACCACCCCGACGAGTGGTGGCACTACAGTTTCGGCGACCAGATGTGGGCCAAGCAGACCGGCGCGCCCGCGGCGCTTTACGGCCTCGCCGAACCGCCGGAGTGAAGGGGACATGAGCACTCGCAAGCGCGCGCTCGTGTTCGACAGCGGCGTCGGCGGGCTCTCCGTGCTCGACGCGATCGTCGATGCGGATCTCGCGGTCGATCTGGACTATGCCGCCGACAACGCGTGGCTGCCTTATGGCTCCAAGCCCGACGCCGCGCTCGTCGCGCGCGTGCCCGCGCTGGTCTCGGCGCTGGTGCGGGAATGGGCGCCGGACGCCGTCGTCATCGCCTGCAACACGGCCAGCACCATCGCCCTCGACGCCGTGCGCGCGGCGGTGGCGGTTCCCGTGGTCGGCGTCGTGCCGCCGATCAAGCCGGCGGCGGCGCTGACGAAGACGGGCGTGATCGGCCTGCTCGCGACGCCCGCGACCGTGGCGCGGCCCTATGTCGACGACCTCATCGCGAAATTCGCGGCGGACCGGACGGTCGTCAGGTTCGGGTCGACGGCGCTCGTCGGCGCTGCGGAACGCGCGCTCGCGGGCGCGCCTGTGGATAAGTCTGCGGTGGCGGAAGCGATCGCCGGCCTCTTCGACGCGCCGCACGGCGACCGCATCGATGTGGTCGCGCTCGCTTGCACGCACTTCCCGCTGCTCGCGGCGGAACTTGCGGCGGCGGCGCCGCGCGCGGTGACCTGGCTCGACTCCGGCGCCGCCATCGCCGCGCGGCTGAAGACCGTGGCCGGTCTCGAAGACGGACAGGCGCGACTGCGCCGCGCCGGATTCACCGGCCCCGTGGGCGCCGCGCTCGCAGACGCCTTCGCCGCGCGCGGCTTCACCGCCCGCGCCGTGATCGGCGCCGATTTTTCGGTCGCGCCCGCGCCCATGGACGGCTACGCCTGATCCGTGAGGGTGCGGTGTGTCGGACGCGACACAATCATCCGCGCACGGTGCAATTCCTGCGTCGCGGTATTGCTGCGTTTTGAGGGTGCGCTAGCAAATCCGCTCAAGGTCTTTCTCAGGGGATGCGCGTGGCTGAGCGCAAAAAGAAACAAAAGCACGGCCTGCAATCGGAGATCGTAAGTTTCGGAGAGCTTCTGTCGGGCGCACAGTACTTCGTGATGCCGTATCTGCAGCGTCCGTATCAGTGGACGCAGAGCGAAGTCTCGGATCTGGTCAACGATTTTCTTGCCGCCGACAAGGCGAAGTATCGCAATTACGTGCTGGGCGCGATCATCGGCCTGCGTGGGCCCAACAAGGACATCGAAATTGTCGATGGCCAGCAGCGCCTGATCACGATCTGCATCCTGCTGGCCTACTGCCGGGACCGGCTGATGGGGCGCAACTCGTCGTTCGACGCTGAAATCCAGTCCTGCATCCTCGCCGAAGGCCGTCCGCGCGTGACGCCGCGCCCGGTCGACGCGCCGTTCCTGCGCGACATGTTCCAGGCGCGCGATTCCAGCGCCCGTCTGGCCGCGGCGATCGCGGTGCAGCGCGAGACGGAAAAGGCGCGCGTGCGCGCCAAGGAGGCGGCGGCCACCGAGGATCCGCAGGAGCTGATGGTCGCGGCCGCCGTGACGGTGCGCGACAAACTCGAGCCCCTCGGCCTCGATGCGGTGCAGAAGCTCGCTGAGTTCATCATGGACAAGGGCATCATCGACTTCATCATCGCCGACGACCGCACGCAGGCCGCCATCCTCTATCGCAGCATGAACATGCGCGGCCGCGAGCTGTCGAACGCCGATCTCGTCAAGCTCGAGGCGATCGAGCACGGCAGCTTCGATCGCGCGATGAAGGACAAGGCCGCGCGCATCTGGGAAGAGACCGAGGACGCCCTCGGCCGCGCCCGCTTCGAGCAATTGCTCGAAATGCTGCCGCTGCTGGTGTCGCGTGAAGCGACGCGCTCACCCGGCGACCTGACGGAGTGGCGCGAACAGACCTTCAAGAACGCCCGGCCGGAAACCGTGCTCACGGCGATGCTGCCGCTCTACGGCAATCTGATCCTGGAACTGGAACGCGGAGAGATCGACGCCGAGTGCGCGAACGTCGCGGAAGAAGACGCGATCGACGAGACGAACGAGCTGCTGAAGGGACTCCTGCTGCTGCAGGATCGCCACTGGCTGCCGGCGGCGATGAACATCGTGCACACCCAGCGCGGCAATCCGCATTTCCTGCTGCGCTATTTCCGGGGCCTCGACCGGCTGTCCTATGCGTTCTTCCTCGGCGCCATGCGTCGCGACGACCGCGCCGACCGTGCGGCGCGCTTCGCGCGCGTGGTCGCGGCGGGCGCCGACGAGATGCGCCTCGCGGTCGCCTTCGAACTGACCGCCGACGAACAGGAGCGGCTCGCCGACCGGCTGCGCAAGCCCTTCGGTCGCGACAACTGGCGGCGGCGCGCCATTGCCGCGCGGATCAATGCGCTCCTGCCGAACGGCCGCAACTTCCTGCGCAAGGAGGATGTGTCGGTCGAGCATGTGCTGCCGACAAGTCATTGCCCGGATTGGGAAAAAGCCGGCTGGCCGCGGGAGATCGCGCGCTTCTGTTCAGAGACCACCGGCAACTTCGTGCTGGTCAATGAAGCGCAGAACAACAAGGCCGCACAGCGCCTGCTGGAGCCGAAGAAGAAGGTCTATTTCGAGACGCCCGGCGCCCCGGTCCACGCGATCACCGAAGACATCCGCAACGTGGACGAGTGGACGGAGAGCTATGTCCGCGCGCGCACGGAGCGCTTCGCGAAGCTGCTGCTGGCGTACTGGAACATCAAGGAGTGACGGCGCTCAGTCGCCGACGTCGGCGATGAATTCCGCCGTGCGCGGCGTCGGGGCGAAGCCGGACGCCTCGGCGAAACCGAGCGGGCGCGTGCGGCGGGGGCCGAGTGGAATTTCACCGGGCTCGAGCGGAACGAAACTCTTGAAGTCGCGCGACAGGAACGCCGTGTAGCGCGGCGACATCTGCACCACGAGCAGTTTGCCGTCGAAGGCGGGCGACATCGGCGCGACGGCTTCGGCATGATTGCCCGGCGCGCCGCGCAGCACCCACATGCGCACAGGCGGCAGGTCGGTGCGGTCGCGCCATTCGTAGGCGAGTTCGAAGAAGGTGTGGCGGTGGTCGACGAGCACGGTGTCGTAGGCGCCGGCGCGCACGCGTGCTTCGATGACGGCGGCGGTGTCCGTCCAGCCCGCCATGCGCTTCAGGCCATTCTCGATGCCGCGCCCGATCAGCGGCGCCTGGTAGGCGAGCGACGGGAAGGTCACGAGGAAGAGAAACAGCGCAAAGAGCGCCGCGTGCGCGCGCAAAGACCAGCGCAGAAATGACGTTCCGGCGAAGCCGCCCGCGATCAGCACCACCGCTGCGGGGTAGGCGGCTGCGGCCCAGTTGCCGTGCGCACGGCTGATAAGCGCCTGCACCATGATGATGATGAGCGGCGGCGCGATGAAGCACAGAAGGAACTTCGCGCGGTCGTCGAGCGGGCGCCGGCCGCGTGCGAACGCCACGATCAGCCAGACGAGCCCCGCCGCGAAGAGGCCCGCCACGGCGAACTGATCGGCGAGGAACGCGCCCAGCTGGTCTATGTTGAAGAGGTCGCCCCGCCAGTCGGCGTTGGCGGCGGTGTGCTGGACGGTCTCGAAGTCGTTGGCGGCGTTCCACGCCACATTGGGCAGGATGATCGAGGCGGCGATCGCGATGGCGCCGAAGCCGGCCGGCGTGAACGCCACCCGGCGCACCCGCGGCAGCACCAGCGCCGCCAGCGTCAGGCAGAGGGGAAAGTAGAGCATGGCGTACTTGGCCAGCGCGCCCAGTCCCACCGCCGCGCCCGCCAGCAGCGCCCACTTCGTCGCGCCCGTCTCGCTCCAGCGCCAGGTGGCGTAGAGGGCGAGCGCCCAGAGCGGCAGGAGCAGCGCGTCCGTGCTGATGAGCGCCGACGACAGCCAGACCCCGGGAATCAGCAGCCACCCCAGACCCGCCGCCACGCCCGCCGCATCGCCGTACATGCGCCGCCCGAGTGCAAAGAGCGCAAACGCCGCACCCGTGTGGGCGAAGGGCGCGGCCAGCCGCACGGCCCAGGGATCGTTGCCGAAAACCGCCGTGACCACGCCGATCGTCCACGCCACCAGCGGCGGCTTGGAGAAATAGCCCCAGTCGAACGTGCGCGACCACGCCCAGTATTGCGCCTCGTCCGGGTGCAGCCCGAGCGGGGAGATCATGAGCCCCATGATGCGCACGACAAGAATGCCGAGCGCGGCCAACGCGAACGCGCGCATGACCCGATCCGGGCCGCGAATCGTTTCCGCGTGATCGACCGCGATGCGGGCCATGAATGGTCCTTGGCGACTTGCGTGCGTGTTGGAACGGGGGGCGAAACGAGGCGCGGTGATAGTGCCGGCGCGTCTCCGGCGCCACACCTGCGGGCAGATCGCCGCCGAATGCGGCGTATCCGCCACTGCGTCAAGAAACCTTCGTGAATCTGTTAAAGAAACGTGAAATCGGACTTGTAAGCGCCGGTTTCATGGCGATGAAGAGGCAGGCGATCGCGCCGGCCTTGTCCGCGTCTCTGCCTTTTCGGGCACTGCAGGGGGTTTTCCTTATGTTTGGCAAGAAGTTTTGGGGCGGCGTCGCCCTTTCAGCGCTTTCGGTCGGGATCAGTGGTCCCGCTTTCGCGCAATCCACAGGTTCGCAGGACTTCGAAGAAGTCGTCGTCACCGGGTCGCGCGCTGCGCCGACCGTCGGCGGCGTCATCACCAACGAGACCGCGCCCAAGGCGCGCGCGTCCATCGGGCAGGAATACATCGAGACCCAGACGGTCGGTCAGTCCGCGCTGCAGCTGGTCAACGTCATCCCGGGCGTGAACTTCACGAACAATGACAGCTACGGCTCCTCGGGCGGCAACCTGCGCATGCGCAGCTTCGACGGCAACCGCGTCTCGCTGACCTTCGACGGCATGCCGCTGAACGACACCGGCAACTACGCCATCTTCGCCAACCAGCTGCTCGACTCCGAGCTCCTCGGCGCGGTGCAGGTCAACATGGGTTCGACCGACGTCGACAGCCCGACCGCGTCGGCCACCGGCGGCACGATCAACTACACGCTGCGTCGCCCCTCTGACAGCTTCACCTGGGCCGGTTCGCTCGCCGGCGGCGAGAACTCCTACGGCCGCATCTTCGGCGCGATCGATACCGGCAGCGTCGGCCCGCTGGACACCAGCCTGATGCTCGCGGCGTCCACGCAGGAGTACTCGAAGTGGCGCGGAAACGGCCAGCTGCAGAAGGACCAGTTCAACGGTCGTCTGTATCAGCCGATCGGCGAGAACGGCGACTTCTTCGCCGTGGCGTTCCACTACAACGAGAACCGCAACAACAACTATCGCGGCATCACCAAGGCCGAATACCTGCTCAACGGCCGGGGCTTCGACTTCGACGGCACCTGCAACCGCCCGACGCCGACCAACGGCACCGTGCAGAACGAAGCGGCAAGCTGCTCGACCAACTTCTTCGGTCGCCAGATCAACCCGTCCAACACCGGCAACATCCGCGGAAGCTCGCGCTTCTCGCTCGGCGACTCGCTGACGCTGACGATTGACCCGTCCTTCCAGTACGTCCTCGCCAACGGCGGCGGCCAGCTGGGCTCGCTGGCTGAAAACTCCGCGCTCATCCGCGGCGTGGCCAACCCGGCGGGCGTCGACCTGAACGGCGACGGCGACTTCCTCGACACCGTGGCCTTCTTCACGCCGTCGAACACCAACACCCGCCGTTACGGCCTGACCTCGTCGCTGATCTGGAACGCGTCGGACAACCACCGCTTCCGCGTCGCCTACACCAACGACTACGGCCGTCACCGCCAGACCGGCGAATGGACCCGTCTGAACGCCAACGGCACGACGACGAACATCTTCGGCGGCAAGGACGGCTGGGGCCAGCGCGTGTTCAACGCGGACGGCTACCACCTGCGCACGCGTGACCGCTTCTCGATCGCGCAGCTGAACCAGCTCGCCCTCGAGTATCGCGGCGAGTTCCTCGACGACAAGCTGACGGTCGTCGCCGGCGTCCGCGCGCCGTTCTTCGAGCGGGAGCTGAACCAGTTCTGCTACACGCAGTCCAACAGCTCGAACGTGCTCTGCACCTCGCAGGCGCCGGTCGCGTCGCCGAACGTCGGCTTCGTGCGCTTCGGCGCGTCGACGACGGATTACATCCGTCCGTTCAAGCGCAACTACGAGTACGATGCAGTGCTGCCGAACATCGGCGTGTCGTACCGTCTCGCCGACGACCACCAGCTCTTCGCGAGCTACATCCAGGGCCTCTCGGCGCCGCGGACCGACCAGCTCTACACGGAAGACCTGAACAACGTTCAGCCGGAAGAAACCACGGCCTTCGACGTCGGCTACCGCTACAACGGCAGCGTGTTCCAGGGCTCCACCGCCATCTTCGTCAACAAGTACTCGAACCGCATCCAGACCGCGTTCGACGACGTGACGGGCGCCAACATCGACCGTTCCATCGGCGATGTGGACGTCTGGGGCGTTGAAGCGTCCATCGGCCTCTCGCCGATCGACAACTTCAACCTCTTCTTCACGGCGACGTACCTGAAGTCGGAACTGCAGGAGAACATCCGCACGGGCCGCGGCCTCGACGGCATCTTCGGCAACGCCGATGACCCGCGCCTGCCGACCGCAGGCAAGCAGCTGGCGGAATCGCCGGAATGGCAGGCCTTCGGCCGCGCCAGCTACACGATGGGCCCGGTGCGCTTCGGTGTCGAAGCGAAGTGGGTCGACGTCCGCTGGTCCACCGACGTCAACGATGAAAAGGTCCCGGCCTACACTGTGGCGAACTTCGACCTGAACTTCGACATCGAAGAGATGGGCGGCCCGAAGGGCGTCTCCGCCCAGATCAACATCAACAACCTGTTCGACGAGGACTATCTCGGCTCGATCAGCTCGCGCACGAACCGGTTCAACGTGGTGTCCAACGGCGTCACGATCACCGGCTCCGCGCCGACCTACAGCCCGGGCGCCCCGCGCACGGCGATGGTCTCGCTGCGCAAGTCCTTCTGATCCTCGCGATCAGTCGCAACGGAACGGAGGCGGTCCCGCCAGGGGCCGCCTCTTTTCGTTTCCGGGCGGCGAAAATCTCCCCACGCCTTGTTTTCGCCGCCCGAGCCCGTACCTAGCGGCCCCATGAGCCTCATCACCGTTCCCGCCGAGTGGGCGCCGCGCAAGGCGCTGTGGACCTGCTGGCCGTCCGACCCGGATCTCTGGGAGGCGGACCTCGAGCCCGCACGCGAGGAGGTCGCGGCGATGGTGCGCGCCTTTGCGCTCGGCGAGCGCGTGCGCGTGCTCGCCTCCGGCCCGGAAGCGGCGGCGTCCGCCGTCGGTCGCGTCGGCACCGCCAAGGTCATCGAAGCGAAGTTCGGCGATGTCTGGCTGCGCGATACGGGGCCGATCTTTGCGCGCGAAAAGAAGAAGCCCGTCGCGCTCGGCTTCCAGTTCAACGGCTGGGGCGGGAAATACGATCTCGCCGGCGACAAGGATGTCGGCGCGCGCGTCGCGGAAGAGGCGGGGACGCTCTACCGCCCGCACCACTTCGTCCTCGAAGGCGGCGCCATCGAGATGGACGGCGAAGGCACGCTGATCACCACGCGCCAGTGCCTGCTCAATCCGAACCGCAATCCGGAGTGGACCGAAGAGAAGGCCGAAGCCGCGCTCGCCGATGCGCTCGGCGTGAAGAAGGTGCTGTGGCTCGATGAGGGCCTCGCCAACGATCACACGGACGGTCACGTCGACAATCTCGCGCGCTTCGTCGCGCCGGGCGTGGTGGTGTGTCAGGCGCCCTACAAGAAGGACGCCAACGCCAAGGTGCTCGACCAGATCTACGAACAGTTGAGTGAGATGACGGACGCGAAGGGCCGCCGTCTCACCGTGCATCGCGTGCCGTCGCCGGGGCTAGTGCTGGGCGAAGACGATGAGCCGATCCCGGCGTCGCACATGAACTTCATCATCGGCGCGAAGACGGTCGTCGTGCCGATCTATTCTGACAGCGCCGACGAAGTCGTCCGCGCGCTCGCCGCGTTCTTTCCGGGCCGCAAGGTGGTGGGGCTGTCCTCGCACGCCATCCTCACGGGTGGTGGATCCTTCCACTGCATCACGCAGCAGGAGCCGGCGTGACATGCGATTGTGGCGGCCGGTCGGTCCGAAGGAATTGGCGCTGATTGAAAAGTCAGCTTGGCGTCGCTTTCCGCCCCGCCTTCCAGAGCAGCCAATCTTCTATCCAGTGTTGAATTTCTCCTACGCTGAACAGATTGCCCGCGACTGGAACTCCAAACGCGCGGATTCCGACTTCTCGGGATATATTGTTGAGTTTGAAGTGGCCGATCAGATCGCGGCCAGATATCCGGCGGAAACGGCGGGCTCCGCATCGATCCATCGAGAGTTGTGGGTGCCCGCGGAGGAACTTGAAGCATTCAACGACGCCATCGTCGGCGACATCAAAGTGATTGCCGTTTATCGCGACGGCGCACGCATCGAGGACTAGAAATGCCCCGCACGCTCACCGTCGCCGCGATCCAGACGCACTACGGCGCCGATATGGATGACAACATCGCCCGCACCGCGCGCTTCATCGAAGAGGCGGCGGACAAGGGCGCGCAGGTCGTGTTGCCGTCTGAACTCTTTCAGGGCCCGTATTTCTGCACCACGCAGGACGAGCGCTGGTTCAAGACCGCGTATCCCGCGAACGAACATCCGTGCGTGACGGCGCTTCAGCCGATCGCGAAGAAGAGGAACGTCGTCATTCCCGTCTCGATCTACGAGAAGGACGGCCCGCAATACTACAACAGCGTCGTGATGCTGGATGCCGACGGCGAAATCCTTGGCGCCTACCGCAAGAGTCACATCCCCGACGGCCCCGGCTATCAGGAGAAGTACTATTTCCGCCCGGGCGACACGGGCTATCGCGTCTGGGACACGAAGCATGGCCGGATCGGCGTCGGCATCTGCTGGGACCAGTGGTATCCCGAATGCGCGCGCGCGATGGCCATGATGGGCGCCGACGCGCTCTTCTATCCCACCGCCATCGGCTCGGAGCCGCATGACGGCTCGCTCGACACGCGCGATCCCTGGCGGCGCGCCATGCAGGGGCACGCGGTGTCCAACATCATCCCCGTGATCGCGTCGAACCGCATCGGCAAGGAAGAGGGGCTCGGCAGCCCGCAGAATTTCTACGGTTCGAGCTTTATCGCCGACCATCGCGGCGATCTGGTCGAGAGCTTCGACCGCACGGAAGAGGGCGTCCTCGTCCACACCTTCGATCTCGATTTTCTCGATACCCACCGCGCGGCTTGGGGCTTCTTCCGCGACCGGCGGGCGGACCTGGCGCCGCGCTGATTTGCCTTCTCCCGCGCGCGGAGGAAGGGTTGGAGTCTTCGGCGAACAAGTTGAACCCTAACCCATGCGCGTCCTCGTCCTCGGCGGCTATGGCCTGATCGGTCTGGAAATCGTGCGCCGCCTGCGCGCGGACGGGTTTGATGTGGTCGGCTTCGGCCGCTCGGCCAGCAAAGGTCTGCGCGTCGCGCCGGGGACGCGCTGGATCGGTGCCGATATCGCCATGCTCACGACGCCCGAAGCGTGGCGGCCGCATCTTGAAAACATCGACGCTGTCGTGAACGCCTCGGGCGCGCTGCAGGACGGCGCGCGTGACAATCTCGCCGCCGTGCAGGACGAAGCGATCCGCGCGCTGATTGCGGCGTGTGAGCAATCGAGCGTTGCGCGCTTCATCCAGATTTCCGCGCCCGGCGCGACAGCCGACGCATCGACGGCGTTCCTGCGCACCAAATCCGTGGCCGACGATGCCTTGCGCGCGAGCACGCTGCGCTGGACGATCTTCAAGCCCGGCCTCGTCATCAGCGCGACCGCCTATGGCGGCACGGCGCTGGTGCGGATGCTCGCGGCGTTTCCAATGGTGCAGCCGCTGGTGCTTGGCGATGCCGCGGTGAAGACGGTGGCGGCTAGCGATGTGGCGGACGCGGTCTCCTTTGCGCTGACCCATGAGCAGGTGACGGCGCGCCGCGATTTTGACCTGCTTGAGCGCGATGACCACACGCTGCGCGCCGTCATCGAGCAGCTTCGCGCATGGCTCGGTTTCCCGGCGGCGCGCGCGCAGATCGAGTTGCCGAAGGCGCTCGGCTTCACGCTGGCGCGCTGCGCGGATGTGGCGGGCTGGCTCGGCTGGCGGTCGCCGCTACGGACGACGGCGTTGCGCGTGCTTGCGGAGAACATCGAAGGCGATGCGTCGGCATGGGAGGCCGTGCGCGGACGGCCGCTGATGACCTTGCCCGAGACGCTCCACGCGCTGCCATCGACGTTGCAGGAGCGGGTGTCCGCGCGCGCGACGCTCGTGTTTCCCGTGCTTGTGCTGACGCTCGCGGCGTTCTGGCTGGCGTCGGGGTTGATCGGGTTCTGGCGCGCCGACGATGCGGCCCGCGTTCTTGATGGCGCGGTGTCGGCGGAGTCCGCGATGATGCTGGTGCTCGGCGGCGGCCTATTGGATGTGATGATCGGCGCCGGACTTCTCGTGCGGCGATTCACGCGCATGGCGGCGCTGGCCTCCATCGCCGTGTCGCTTGTCTATCTCGTCTCCGGCACAGCGTTGACGCCGCATCTGTGGGCCGATCCGCTCGGACCGCTGGTGAAGATCTTTCCCGCGATCGCGCTCGCGCTCGCCGTGGCGGCGCTGGCGGAGGAGCGTTGATGGTGTGGATCGATCTGCTGCGCTGGGCCCATGTGCTGGGCGCGACGGTGCTGATCGGCACGGGCGCGGGCATCGCCTTCTTCATGCTCATGGCGCACCGCACGGGCGATGCGAGGCTCATCGCGCACACGGCGGGCGTCGTCGTCATTGCGGACTGGATCTTCACCGCGTCCGCCGTCGTCATCCAGCCGATCACCGGCGTGCTGCTGGCGAACGCCGTCGGCTGGCCGCTGACGCAGGGCTGGATCGTTGCTTCGTTCGCGCTCTACCTCGTGATCGGCGCGTTCTGGATCCCGGTGGTATGGATGCAGAAGCGTATGCGCGACCTCGCGCGGATCGCGGCGACCGAGAATGCGACGCTGCCGGAGGCGTATCACAAGCTCTACCGGCTCTGGTTCGCGTTCGGCTTTCCAGCGTTCTTCGCGATCCTCGTCCTGCTTTGGCTGATGGTGGCGCGCCCACCCTTCAATATCTTCTAGCGCAGCACGATGGCGGCGCAGTTGCGGCCGTAATCGCCTTCGTTCTGGTGCACGCTGCGACGGTGGCTGTAGAGCGCATGCTCTTCGGAATAGGTGTCGAGAGGCAGCGTCTCGATCATCGTCACGCCCGCGCGTGAGAGGCGCAGTCTACAGTAGCCAGGCAGATCGAACTTGAGGCGATCGCCAGAACCGGAACGGAAGAAGGGCAGGCTGTCGACATCGGCCGCGCGCATGGCTTCCAGGAAGTCCGGCCCGACCTCGTAACTCGGTTGCCGTATGCACGGGCCGATCGCCGCGACGATGCTGGAAGGCTCCGCGCCGGCGCGCACCATTTCCGTCACGCAGGCTTCGAGCACGCCGCCGACCGCGCCGCGCCAGCCCGCATGCGCCGCGCCGATGACGCCCGCCTGATCGTCGGCAAGAAGCACCGGCGCGCAATCCGCCGAAAGCGCCGAGAGGGCGAGGCCGCGCGTCGTCGTCACCAGGGCGTCCGCCTGCGGCCGTTCGCCCGTCCACGGTTCATCGACGCGCACGGCGATGGCGGAGTGCACCTGATGCAGACTGAGGAAATGCGACGGCGCGACGCCAAGCGCGTCCGCGATCCGCCGGCGATTCTCCGCAACGCTGTCGCTGTCGTCGCGCGAGCCGGGACCCGCGTTCAGAGACGCGTAGATGCCCTGCGACACGCCGCCTTCGCGGCCGAAGAAGCCGTGCTTCACGCCCGCAAGTTGCGCGAGTGCAGGTGAGGCGAATCGCGGCGGCAGATCGCTCACGCCGTCCTCGGCGATGCGAAGGGCGGAAAGCCGGCGGGCGGCGGGAGATCGCGACTCGAAAGGCATATGACGTTGAAGAGGACGCCCATCTGGTCCGCCGCCGTCAAGCGTTCGAGCTGGCGGGCGATGGCGCCGGCCTTGTCGGGGCGTGATTTCGTCAACGCCGCTGCGCGCTCGCGCACGCCGAGGCCTTCAAGCCACGCGCCTTGCGGCATCGGCCCGCCGACCTCGAGACCCGCCGCGCGGGCGAGTCGCGCAAGCTCCACGAAGTCCACATGGGCGGTGAGATCGACCGCGCCGGGCTCCAGCAGGGGATCGACATGCTCATGGCTGCGCATGGCCTGCAGCGTGTCGCCGCCGGTCGTAACGATCGGGCCGTAGTCGATGAGCAGCGCGCGCCCTGGCGCCTGCGCGAAGCGGTCCGCCAGCGAATCCACGAAGGCGGGCGTCACGGGAGAGACTTCCGCGATGGCGCCGTCCGTCGCGTCGCGGAGCCCGGGCGGGATGATGGAATCGTCCGCGAGCGCGCCGGGCGCGAAACCGAAGGCGAGCGCGCCGTCGCGCGCGCCGACGAGTCGCTCGCGCCACGCGCCATCGATGCGCACGAACTGACGAATCGGCAGGCAGTCGAGATATTCATTGCCGATGATGAGCGTCGGCAGATCGGGCGCTTCGTCGAGATGGCCGATCCATGTGGCGTGCGCGCCGGCTTCATCGAGCGCCTGCGCCTGCTTTTCGCGGAGCGCCGGGCTCACTTCCACGAGTGCAATGCGCGCAGCGTCATGGAAGCCGGGCACGATGCGTGTGGCGCGCCACGCATCGGTTATGAGCATGCCGTTGCCGGGGCCAAGCTCGACGAGGTTGAACGCGGGCGGCGATCCCATCGCCATCCATTCCTGCGCGCACCATAGGCCGATGAGTTCGCCGAACATCTGTCCGGACTCCGGCGCGGTCAGGAAATCGCCGTCCTCGCCCACGCGCGCATTGCACGAATAATAGCCGCCCTGCGGATCGTAGAGCGCATGCGTCATGTATTGCGCGACGGTGATCGGCCCGGTCTGCGCGATGAGCGCAAGGAGGCGGTCAGTGAGACTCACGCCCGTCTCCCTTCGCGGAGCGCGATCACGCCTTGGCCGTCGCCGACTTCGCCGAGCCGCCGCGCGCCCGCAGCACAAACCACACGCCCAGCGCGATCATCGGCAGACACAGCAGCATGCCCATGGTGATGTAGCCGCGCAGGGCTTCCGGCATGTGCTGGTCGGGCTCGCGCACGAACTCGACGAGGAAGCGGAACACGCCATAGCCCGCGAGGAAAATGCCGACGGCCATGCCGGGCTTCTGCAGCACAAGTTTGTTGTGCGTGGCGAAGCGCAGGATGAAGAAGAGCACGAGGCCTTCAAGGATCGCTTCGTAGATCTGGCTCGGATGGCGCGGTTCGGTGAAGGCAGGCGTTCCGAACATGTCGGTCGTAGGAAACATCACCGCCCACGGAACGTCCGTGGCGCGGCCGTAGAGTTCGCCGTTTACGAAGTTCGCCAGGCGGCCGAAGAAGAGTCCGATCGGCGCCGCGCACGCGACGAGATCGCCGAGGCTGAACAGCGGAACCTTGTGCTTCCTCGAAAACCACCAGATCGCGAGGCCCACGCCGATGAGGCCGCCGTGGAAGGACATGCCGCCGTTCCAGATGGCGATGATCTCGCCCGGATTCAGCCAGATCATGTCCGGCTTGTAGAAGAGGACATAGCCGAGGCGCCCGCCCAGGATCACGCCGAGCGTCGCCCAGAAGAGGAAATCGTCCAGTTGCGGCTCGGTGGCCGGGCGCGTCTTGTCCGCCCAGAGTCGGTCCGTGCGGATGAGGCTCACCATGTAGCGCCAGCCCAGCAGGAGGCCCGCAATGTAGGCGAGCGCGTACCAGCGCAGCGCGAACGGCCCGATCTGCGTCCCGAACAGCTCGAAGGGACCGAGTGAGAAGATCTCGGCGCTGAGGAATGCGGGGAACTGGATGGCGGCGTCGAGCATGTACGTCCTCTGGCTGCGGCGCTTCGTCCGCGGGTGCTGGCCATGGGCGGCGGCGGCCCATAAATAGGCAATTCCATTCCCGCGCAACCGAGGCGCCCATGCAGACCCAAGGCTCAGTGTTCGACGATCTCGCCCGTTTGATGACCGGCGCCATGGGCGTCGCCCAGGGGGTGAGCGAGGAGGCCAAGACCTTCGTGCGCACACAGGCGGACCGCTTCGTCGCCGACATGGACCTCGTCAGCCGTGACGAGTTCGAGGCCCTGCAGGAAACCGTGCGTGAGCTGCGCGCCAAGGTGGCGGAACTCGAGGCGAAGCTGGAGCGCTGAGACGCCTCAGACCTGTAGCACGAACGCCCAGTTGATCGCCGTCAGCGCCCCCGCGGCGAGCGCGATCAGGGCGGCCAGCGAAATCGTCCAGATGAGGCCGCGCACATAGGGCGTGCCCAGCGCGTAGAGCGGCAGGTAGAGGATCCGCGACGCCACGAAGACGAGCGAGGCGATCTGGGTGATCTGCGTGCTCGATCCCGCCACCGTGACGATGAGCGCCAGCGCGATGAAGTAGGGCGCGGTCTCCATCAGGTTCGCCTGTGCGCGGGAGAGGCGGCCGTAGAGCACCGAATCCGGCTGCGGCGGCGGGGCGTCGCGCGCGGTGTTGGCGTAGGCGATGCCGTGCACGCGGCGATACTCGATCGCCGGCAGCATCACCTGGATGATGCCCAGCACTGCAATGATCGCCGCCGCCGCGAGTTCGGTGTTCATGGCCTCGTCCCTCCGCCTTCCTGTCAGGCCGCCCGCGCCGGCACCGGCAACGCATTGCCCTTCGCCGCCGCGCGCTTGCGTCCGCGCTCGATCTCCTTGTGAAGATCGCGGACATAATGGGCGAAGTCCACCTGAATGGTGTGGCGCGCCGCCTTGTAGTAGGGGCCGAGATAGAAGGCCTCGTCCTTGGCGGTGATCTCGTCCATCTCGCTATCGGATGGCGGCGCGTATTCGCCCTTGAGATAAGCGGCGACGAGCTTCGACTGCTGCTCCGAGAAGTTCACCAGCGTCGGCAGCGGCTGCGCGAGGCCCATGAAGAAGAGATTGTTCACGCCCGGCTTCAGCATGCGCTTGAAGAGCGGGAAGCGGTTCTCCTCGTCCGGCTTCAGGGTGTTCTCCACGAAGAAGGGGAAGGAGATGTTGTAGCCCGTGGCGTAGATAATGGCGTCGATCTTCTCCACACTGTCGTCGGCGAAGCGGACATTGTCGCCCTCGAGCGCCTTGATGGCGGGCTTCATCTTGATGTCGCCGCAGCCGGCGCGCGTGAGGAATTCGCCGGAGACGGAAGGGTGCGCTTCCAGCACCTGGTGGTCGGGTTTCGGCAGGCCATAGGTTTCCATGTCGCCCACCGCCTTCTTGATGGCGTTGCGCGCAAGCGCGAGACCGATCGAGCGCGGCATCCACGCGGGCATCGCCGCCTTGTCCGCAGGCTGGCCGTGCATGTATTTCGGCAGCACCCAAACGCCGCGGCGCGCGGAGACGAACAGGTTCTTGCAGATCGGGCGTTGCGACAGTTCGGACGCGATATCCATCGCCGAATTGCCCATGCCGACGACGACGACATTCTTGCCGCGCATGTCCACCGGATCGAACGGATCGCGATACTGGTGGCTGTGGAAGTGCGGGCCGTTGAACGTCCCGGGATAGGCGGGCACGCGCTGGTCCCAATGATGGCCGTTGGCGACAATGAGCACATCGTACGCGCGCGTCTCGCCGGTGGAGAGCGTCACCTTCCACAACGGGCCGTCACGCTCGGCGCGCGTGACGCGGGTGTTGAAGGTGATCGTCGGGCGCAGGCCGAAATGGTCGACGTAGTCCTTGAAGTACTGGAACAGCTGCGCGTGATGCGGAAAGTCGGGCCAGTCCCTCGGCACCGGAAGATCCTCGAAGGCGAGGCGCCATTTCGACGTGTCGATGTGCAGGCTCTGGTAGCAGGCCGATTCCTTGTTCGGATTGTTGAAGTACCAGACGCCGCCGATGTCGTCGGACGCCTCGAAGCAATCGTAGGGAATGCCGTGATCCTTCAGCCGCTTGGCTGTGGAGAAGCCGCTCGGCCCCGCCCCGATAATGCAGACCTTCGGCAATGCCGCGCCCATCGCTTCCTCCGTCGCCGCTTTCGCGTTTCAGGACGCTAGACCATTGGCGCAGCGTCACCCAAGAGGCGCCCGATATGCAGGGGATGGCTGCACGGGACCTGCGCCCGCTCATTGCGCGTTAACCATCGCGTCCATAATTTGGCCCGGGGTAACGATTCGCGCCGTCGAGCGCGGGCCAAGGTTTAGACGTCGGGCGGTCATTCGGCCGTTCGTCTGGTCCGTTCTCTGCCCGTTGCGGGTCGCGGCGGGCGCCATGAGGGGCGCTATGGATCTGTATCTGGACGAAGAAGTCGAAGCCGGCGACGAACTGATGGACGTCGTCGAAGCCGTTCTTCAGGACGATGACCGCTTCGCCTGCGAGCGCGCCGAGGACGGCGACGTGCAGTTCGGTTTCAAGGGCCAGTGGACCGAGGCGGTCGGCTACTTCAGCTGGCGCGAAGAACTCCCGGCGATGCTGTTCACCGTCTCCTTCGGCCTCACCGCCGAGGACGAGAAGCGCAAGGACGCCGCGCAGCTCATCGCCATGATCAACGAAAATCTCTGGCTCGGACACTTCGATCTCTGGGCCGATGACGGCTCGATCGTCTTCCGCCACGCGCTGCCGATGATCGGTCGCAGCGAGGTGGCGCCGGGGGAAATCCAGTCCCTGCTGGCGGCGGCGATGGACGCGGCCGACCGCTTCTGGCCAGCGTTCGACTTCCTGCTCAACTGCGGCAAGGATGCGGAGGAAGCGGCGTTCGCCGCGCTGTTCGAGACCGCCGGAGAAGCCTGACATGGAGGAGCCCGCCGTCGCTCTGGTCGGGGCCGGCCAGATGGGCGGCGCGCTGGTGCGCGGTTGGCTTGCGGCCATCCGCCGGGGCGGGGGGCTGACGCTCACCGTGGTGGAGCCGAACTTCGATCCCGCACTGCAGCGGGAGCTGGAGGCGGCCGGCGCGCTCCTGAACCCGGCGGGCGGCGAGGTCGCGGACGTCGTCGTGCTTGCGGTGAAGCCGCAAGCCTTCGCCGAAATCGCCGCAGGCGCCAAACGCTTCATCGGGCCGCAGACGCTGGTATTGTCGGTCATGGCCGGCGTCACGATCGCCTCGATTTCCCGCACGCTCGAGACGGATCGCGTGGTCCGCGCGATGCCTAACACGCCCGGCCAGATAGGCCATGGCGTCACCGCGTTCGTCGCTGCGGCGGCCTGTACGGGTCCCGACCGCGACCTCGCAGCGCAATTGCTCGAACCGCTCGGCGTGGTGGAGTCGATACCCAATGAGCGGCTGATGGATGTGGTGACGGCAGTGTCCGGTTCGGGACCGGCGTACGTGTTCCTGCTCGCCGAATTTCTCGCGGCGGCGGCGGAAGCCGAAGGCCTCGATCGCGACATCGCCGCGCGCCTCGCACGCCAGACCGTCGCCGGCGCCGGCGCCTTGATGCTGGAAACAGGTGAAAGCGCCTCCAACCTGCGCAAGCAGGTGACCTCCCCCGGCGGCACGACGCAGGCGGCGCTCGACGTGTTGCAGGCCGCCGATGGTCTCGGGCCCGTGATGCGCCGTGCGGTATCGGCGGCGGCGCAGCGCTCGCGCGAACTGGGCCGCGATGCGGAGAGCCAGACGTGATCGCTCCCGATGCCGCCGCACGCGCCGCTTTCGCCAGAGGGGTCCTTGCGATCGCGGGCGAACGCAACTGGCGCGAGGTGACGATCTTCGACATCGCGGCCGCCGCCAAAGTGGAAGTCGCCACGCTTGCCGGTCTGTCGCCTGCGGACGCCTCTGACATCGTCGACGATCACTTCGATCGCGAGGCGGCGAAGGGCGTCACCGCCATCGATGCAACGCAGGGCCTCAGGGACCGCCTCTTCGATCTCGCCATGCGCCGCTTCGAGGCGTTGGAGCCGCACCGCTTCGCGGTGATCGCGCTTGATCGCGTGCAGGACGGTCTCGGCCAGACGCTGGCATTCGCGCGCGCGGGCCGCACGGCGCGCTGGCTGCTGACGCTCGCGGGCGAAAGCGTCGAGGGCGTCGACGGCGCGGCGAAGGTGCAGGGGCTCGCGGTCGTGCTCACGCGCGCGCATGCGGCGTGGAAGAACGATACCGACGGCGATTTCGTGAAAACCATGGCAGCCCTCGACAAGGGCTTGCGCGACGCCGAGACGTGGGCCGGACGGCTCGGGTTGAAGACGCGCGCGAAGGACGCCTGAACGCGCTCCCGCTGCGTCAGGTCTCCACAGCGCCGTGCGCGCGTGCTTAGGAAGGGCCTCGCTCACGGGAACCTTCCATGCCTTCGCTTCTCGATCCCCTCACGCTCACGCGCGGCCCCGCGCTCAAGAACCGCTTCATGCTCGCGCCACTGACGAACGAGCAGAGCCGCGCGGACGGCACGTTGAGCGATGCGGAATTCCATTGGCTTACCATGCGCGCGCAAGGCGGCTTCGGGCTGACGATGACGTGCGCGACAGCGATCTGCCCGCGCGGCATCGGGTTCAACGGCCAGCTTGCGGCGTACGATGAACGCCATCTCGAGGGGCTCACGCGCCTTGCATCGGCGATCAACGCGCATGGCTCGCACAGCGTCGTGCAGCTGCATCACGCGGGCATGCGCTCCCCGAAGGCGCTGATCGAGGGCCCGCCGCTGTGCCCGTCGGACAATGCCGAATTCGGCGCGCGCGCGATGACGCTCGCGGAGGTCGAGAAGGCGCGCGACGATTTCATCGCGGCGGCGCAGCGGTGCGAACGCGCGGGCTTTCACGGCGTCGAGCTGCATGGCGCGCACGGCTATCTGATCTGCCAATTCCTGAGCGGGGAGATCAACCAGCGTGACGATCGCTACGGCGGCTCACTCGAAAATCGCGCGCGGCTTCTCAACGAGATCATCGACGGCGTGCGCGCGGCCTGCGGCAAGGATTTCAGCCTCGGCGTGCGGCTGTCGCCGGAGCGCTTCGGCCTCAATCTGCTTGAGATTCAAGAGGTCGCGCAGGCGCTCATGCGTGGCGGCAAGATCGATTATCTCGACATGTCGCTGTGGGACGCGTTCAAGGAGCCGACGGATTTCAAGGGCGAGGGTCGCTCGCTCATGTCCTATTTCACGAGCCTCGATCGCGGGAATGTGCGCCTCGGCGCCGCCGGCAAGATCACCACGGGCGCGCTGGCGAAACAGGCGCTCGATGCGGGGCTCGATTTCGTCGTCATCGGTCGCGCAGCGATCCTGCATCACGATTTCCCGAAGCAGGTCGCCGCCAATCCGGACTTCACGCCGATCCCGCTGCCCGCGCCGGTCGCGCATTTGCAGCGCGAAGGCTTGAGCGACCCGTTCGTCCAGTACATGCGTGCGTGGAAAGGCTTCGTGGAAGACGCGGCATAGCGCGGGCAATTCCGGAGGGATCGTACGCCTACGTCCCCACCGGCAGACGCAGTGTCGCGCGCAGGCCGTCCATCGGGCTTTTCGACAGGATCACGTCGCCGCCGTGGCTGCGCGCGACGTCGCGGGCGATGGCGAGACCCAGGCCTACGCCTTTGGAGTTTCTCGTGCGGGTTTCGTCGAGACGCGAGAAGGGGCGGAACGCGTCCTCGTACAGGGCCGGCGAAATGCCGGGGCCGTCGTCGTCGACATCGATGATGATCGTGTCGTTCGTGCGTTTCGCCGTTACGCGGACCCTTTCGCCATGCGCGGCCGCGTTGTCGATGAGATTGGTCAGCGCGCGTTTCACCGCGCCGGCGCGCACCGACGCGGAAAGATCGCCTTCGCGCACCACGCTCACATCGGCGCCCGTGCGCGCGACCGCCGCCACCACATCGCTGACGATCGCCCCGAGATCGGCGCCTTCCGGCGCCTCCGACCACTGGCCCCGCGCGAAGGCGAGATACTCATCGAGCGTCGCCTCCATGTCCGCGAGATCCTGCTTGGCGGCGTCGAGATCGGGCGACGGCGGCATCAGCGCGAACTGCAGCTTCAACCGCGTCAGTGGCGTGCGCAGGTCGTGACTCACGCCCGCAAGCAGTTGCCCGCGCTGGTCCACATGCTTGCGGATGCGTTGGCGCATGTCGAAGAAGGCAAGAGTCGCTGCGCGCACCTCGCGCGCGCCGCGCAGGCCGAACAGGCCCGGGTCCTCGCCGCGCCCGAACTGCTCCATCGCTGACGCGAGCTTTTCGATCGGGCGGACCTGGTTGCGGATGAACACGATCGACACGATCACGAGAAATGCCGTCGCGCCGAAGATCCACAAGACGAACAGCGGGCCCGAACGCGCCTGCACGCGGTCCCTGAAGGCCTTGACGGAAAGGATGCCGCCCTCGGTGGGGATGCGCATCTTCACCTGCGTGCCGGGGCAGGTGCTGTCGTACCAGAGATCCCGTTTCAGCTCGAGTTCGAGTGTGGTGGTGAGGAAGCGATCGATCGCGGGCCCGTAGGCGCGGCAGCGTTCGACCGCGAGATCGGCGCCGGGCTCGATCGCGATTTCAAGGCGCAGCGGCTGCCAGGCGAGTGCGCGGATGGACTCGAAGCGCTCGGGTGTCGGATCGCGCTCATAGAGCTGCAACACAAGCGCGACGTCCGCCGCCACGGCCTGCGACATGCGCTTGGAGGTCGCCTCCCAGTGGTCGTTCAGGAAGACGACGGTGATGATGAGCTGCAGGATCGCTGCCGGCGCCGCGATGATCAGCAGCGTCCGCCAGTAGAGCCCCTTGGGCAGGATGTCGCGCAGGCGCCGGCGGCGGATCATGGCGCGTCAGCCTCCGCAGGCGCGGCGCGGGATCAGTCGAGGCGTCCGAAGTCGACGACGTTCATCAGGAAGACGACGGCGATGAACACGGCGATGATGGCGATGGCGGTCATGGGCGATCTCTCGAAACAGCTCTCCGGCTCTTACCGGGCTTCTTCCGCGCTGACGAGGGTCGTGGTAGCCGCACCGCGCCATGTCGCCGCTCCGCCGGTCCCTCGAGCCCTTCATCACGCCCGTGTTCCGCGCCTGGTGGCGGTTCAACCGGGGCATGACGCTCGGCGTCCGGGGCGTGGCGACGGACGCGGACGGACGGGTGCTGCTGATCCGCCACACCTATATCGACGGCTGGTTCCTGCCGGGCGGGGGCGTGGAGAGCGGCGAGATTGCGCTGGAGTCGCTCCGCCGGGAGATGGCCGAGGAGGCGGGCGTAGCCGCGCGGCGGGCCACCCTGTTCGGCGTCTATTCGAACGCCCCGGGCTTCAGGAACGATCATGTCCTTGTCTACCGGATCGACGATTGGTCCCCTACCGCGCCCGACGCGGCCGGCGAGATTGCCGAGCGGGGCTTCTTCACCCTCGACGCGCTGCCGGAAGGCGTGAGCAAAGGCACGCGCGCGCGCCTCGACGAGATGTTTCGTGGCGCGCCGCAATCGACGCACTGGTCGCCCTGACTACATCGCGTCGGCGACCGCGCGCGCGACGGCCTCGAACGCCGCCGGATCCTCGCCTTCGACCCGCATAACCAGCACATCGCTGTCCTTGCGCGCCACGAGTCCTCCCGCGAACGGCCCTTCGCCCAGCGCGCCGAACCCGATCACCGCCGCGTCGCCGAGACCGCCCAGCACGCGCGTTCGCGGGTGCTCTTCCTCCAGCAATCGCAACTCGTCCTCGAAGAAGGCGACACCCGTCTGTGGCGGCGTGGCGCCGGCGAGCGCCGCCTCACGGTGGACGGCGACTGTCAAGCGCCGCGGCATGCCGTCATCGCCCGTCGCGCTCCAGACGCAGACGCCGTTCTCGACATTCTCGGCAAGCGCACCAGTTTCCGGCACGCCGAGCGTTGCGCGTACGTCCGTGTCTGGCGCGCTCCGGCACAGGTCCGCCGTGGAAAGATCGCCGCCGATCCAGCCGCAGCCGGCAAGCGCCAGCGGCAGCGCGGCGGCGGCGATACGGCGCATCACGCGGCGTTCTTGCGGCGCGTGGCGGCGGTGAAGTCCGACAGCAGGCTCTCGGTGATCTGGCCGGGCTTGTACTTCATGCCCGCGATCTCCGAGACGGGCGTTATTTCCGCAGCGCTGCCGGTGAGGAACACTTCCGAGAAATTCGCCAGCTCGTTCGGCCAGATCGCGCGCTCGACGACTTCGAGCCCCCGCGCGCGCGCAAGTTTGATGACGGTCTGCCGTGTGAGTCCGTTGAGGAAGCTGTCCGGCGTCGGCGTGTGGATCGCGCCGTCCTGCACGAAGAAGATGTTGGCGCCGGTCGCTTCCGCGATCTGGCCGCGCCAGTCGAGCATAAGCGCGTCCTGGAAGCCGCAATTCTCCGCCGCGTGCTTGGAGAGCGTGCAGATCATGTAGAGGCCGGCGGCCTTGGATTGGCACGGCGCGGTGTGCGGCGCGGGCCGGGTCCACGGCGCCATCATCAGGCGGATGCCCTTCATCTTGTCGGGGAAGTAGTCGCCCCAGTGCCAGGCGGCGATGGCGACGTTGATCGTGTTCGCGTGCGCCGAAACGCCCATCTTCTCCGACCCCCGCCACGCGATCGCACGGACATAGGCGCTGCCGAGGCCGGAGCGGTTCACCGTCTCCTGTTTGGCGCGCTCCAGCTCGTCGACGGCGTAGGGCACGTCGAAACCGAGGAGCTTGGCGGACTTGTGGAGGCGTTCGCTGTGCTGGCGGCTGAGGAAGATCGAACCGTCATACGCACGCTCACCCTCAAAGACCGCCGAGGCATAGTGGAGGGCATGGGTAAGAATATGCACGTTTGCGTCCCGCCACGGCACGAATTCTCCGTTTAACCAGATCCATCCGTCACGATCATGATAAGGAGCTTCGCTCATTGGGGATTCTCCGTGCGCTCTTGAGCTTCCGCGCGTGGGCGACCATTCTCGCGCGCAGCAATGCCTGTCAACCCGAAGCCGACGCCCAGACAAACCCCGGCCCGTCCCGCGGAGCCCGTCGGCCTGGAAGGCCGGCTGTACCTCCGCGAGGACGAACTCGACCGGGCCGCGGAACTGGTGTTCCGGGCCGCCCGCACCTTCTGGCGCGCGGCGGAGGGCCCGCTCGCCGAACAGGATCTCGGGCCTGCCCATTATCGGGCGCTGGCGGCGATCCGCCGGGAGGAGGGGCTTGCGGTGAAGACGCTTCAGGCCCGCCTCGGCGTCCGCAAGCAGAGCCTGCAGCGGGTGCTGAATGAACTGGAAGTCGCGGGTATGCTCGCGCGGCAGCCGGGCGTCCGCGACAAGCGCGAGCGCCTGGTGACGCTGACCGACGCCGGCCGCGAGGCGGAGCGCGCCGCGAGTGCGGCCTTGCGCGAGCGGCTGGGGCAGGTGTTTCGTCTGACGGGCGCCGAGGCGGTGGCGGGCGCGCGCGTGGTGCTCGCCGCACTCGCGGAGACGGGAGAGGATGGCGCATGACGATGACCAACACCGCCGCCGCCATCGACGCCCTGCACCGCCCTGCGCACATTCTCGTCGTCGACGATGACGATCGCATCCGCGAACTGCTGAAAAAATATCTGGTCAGCTGCGGCGCGCGCGTTTCTGCGGCGTCGGATGCGGACGCCGCGCGCAAGCTGCTTGCGTCGTTCGAGTTCGATCTCCTCATCGTCGACGTGATGATGCCGAAGGAAGACGGCTTCTCGCTTCTCGAAAGCGTGCGCAAGGGTTCGAGCGTGCCGATCCTTCTGCTCACCGCGCGCGGTTTGCCGGAAGATCGCATCAAGGGGCTTGGCCTCGGCGCGGACGACTATGTGCCGAAGCCCTTCGAACCTGCAGAACTAGCGCTGCGCGTGAACAATATCCTGCGGCGCACCGTGGCGCGCGGCGGCGACGGGCCGGCGGAAGTGCGCTTCGGACCACACGCTTTCCATCTCGGGCGCGGGGAGCTGACCTGCGACGGCGTCGCCGTGCGGCTGACGGAAGCCGAAGCCATGCTGTTGAAGATTCTCGCCGCGCGCGGCGGTGAGACGGTGACGCGCGAGGAACTCGCGCGTCGCACCAGTGCGGGCCTTGAACGCAGTGTCGATGTGCAGGTCACGCGCCTGCGCCGCAAACTGGAAACGGACCCGCGCGCGCCGATCTTCCTGCAGACGGTAAGGGGTATCGGTTACAAGCTCGCGGTGGATTGAATCTCACATCGGCGGTGATGGATCGGAGCGACGGACCGTCTGGATTTCGATTCGCTGGATCAGGACCTGCCCGCCTTTGGGCGTGAACAGCCGCGTGTCCACCACTAGTGCGCGATCAGCATAGGTGTATCGATGCCGCACCTCGATGGTCTTGCCGGAGAGATCCGTCGACAGACTCCAGCGTTCGGTATCAACCTCCGTCGGCGCCATCTGCGGGATCAGCGTGCGCAGGTTCTGGAGTTTGTTGTGGGTCTCTTGCGTGCGCAGATGGGGCGGCAGATGCGCGTAGACTGTCCCCAGATCGCCGGCGCGCACGGTCTCGAAGAGACCCCGCGTCAACGCTTCTTCTTCTGCGGGCATGGAACACGCCGTCACCAGAAGCGCCAAACCGGCAAAGAGCGCCGCCGTCAGTTTCGAAAACATGCTGTCCTCCCATCTTGACCGGGAGGCGGCGGCAGCCGGGAAAAGGGGTCAGCCGATCTGGCGCGCCCAGTCCCGGATCTCCGCGACGAACGCATCGGGCTTTTCCATCGCCGCGAAGTGGCCGCCGTCGGGCATGTCCGTCCAGCGAACCAGATTGCACGCGCGCTCGACCCAGCTTTTCGGCGGCGCCGAGAAGACCCGCTCTCCGGGAAAGTTTGCAAAGGCGGTCGGCGTCTCGCAGCGCTGGCCTTGCTGTATTTCGACGCCGCCTTCCTCCACGCGCGCGCGGTAGTACCAGACGCTCGTGGCGATGGAGTCCGTGACCAGGTAGATCATCACGTTCGTCAGCAACTGGTCCTTCGAATAGACGCGCCCGATGTCGCCGTGATCGCCAAGATCGGACCAGCCGTGGAATTTCTCGAGGATCCAGGCCGCCGTGCCGACAGGTGAATCCATGAGCGCATGCGCGAGCGTCTGCGGTTTGGTGGATTGCTCCTGAAAATACGCGCCCTCGGCCTGCAGCGCCGCGCCCATGTGCGCGAGCCACGTCTTTTCCTCATCTGTTTGCGGAATGGGCGGCGAAGGGCGCAAGGGCATCATATTGAGGTGGATCGCACGGCAGGCGCCGCCCGTTGCCACACCGTGATCGATGCCGAGTGCAGATGTGACGAGCGAACCCCAGTCCCCGCCCTGCGCGAGGTAGCTCTTGTAGCCGAGCACATCCGTCATCAATGTGTTGAACAGCCGCGCTGTCGCGCGCTGGCCCAGCGGCCGCGCAGGTTTGCCGGAAAATCCGTAGCCGGGCAGCGACGGGATCACGAGATCGAACGCATCTTCAGGCTTGCCGCCGAAGCGCGAGGGAAAGGCAAGCTTCTCGACGACGCCCCAGAACTCGTAGTGCGATCCGGGCCAGCCGTGCGAGAGAAGCAGGGGACGCGCGCCGTTCGTTTCGCCCACGACGTGCACGAAGTGGATGTCCAGTCCTTCGATCGACGCGATGAATTGCGGGAAGCGGTTCAGGTCTTTCTCGTGCGCGCGCCAGTCGTAGTGGTCGGTCCAGTAGGCGCAGAGATCGCGCAGCCACGCCGTATTGACCCCGCGTGACCAGGAAGCGCCTTCGTCATCTGGCGCCGGGAACCACGGATATGCGCGCACGCGTGCGGCGATGGCGTCGAGTTTCGATTGCGGGGCGGCGACGGAGAAGGGTTTCATGGCGTGACTCTGCCGCCGAGCGGCGCCGGTGTCGATGCTTTGACTTCGCGGAAGGTGCGCGCTAACGGCGGCGCATGGTGCGATCTCGTTTCATTCTGGCGGCGCTGGGCGCCCTTGTCCTGGTCGCCGGCTGTGACCGTCTTGCCCCCAAGCCGCCCGCGCCGGCGGAAGAGAAGGCGGAAGTGGTCGAGGGGCCTGCACCCGAGGTCGGCACGCTTGAATGGGCCGCAAGCGGGCCCTGGCGTATCGATCGCGAGCGGGACCGCTGGCGTCATCCTGTCGAGACGTTGAAGTTCTACGGCCTCGCGCCCGGCATGACGGTGGTTGAGGTGTTTCCGGGGCGCGGCTGGTACACGAGCATCATCGCGCCCTATCTCGCGCGCAATGACGGCCGCCTCATCGCCGCATCCTTCGATCCCGCCACCGCGACGGACGCGCAGAAGCAGACGCTCGATGAGTTTCGCGCACGCTTCATCGACAAGCCGGAGATATTCGGCGTCGTCGCGATGAGCACGCTCACGCCGCGCAGCGCCGGCATCGCGGCGCCGGACTCGGTCGATCTCGTCATCGTCTCGCGCAACATTCATACGCTTCTCAACGAGGGCTATGCGGAGAAGGCGTTCACCGACTTCTACAAGGCGCTGAAACCGGGCGGGGTTCTCGGCATCGAGCAGCATCGCGCGCGGTCCACCGGCCTGCAGGACCCTCAGGCGTCCAGCGGCTATGTGCAGGAAGCGTTCGTGAAGATGTTGGCCGAAGAGGCGGGCTTCGAGTTCGTCGGTTCCTCCGAGATCAACGCCAATCCGCGCGACGATCGCGATCATCCGTTCGGCGTCTGGACACTGCCGCCGACCTTGCGCACCGCGCCGCTCGGACAGGACCCCAATCCGCGTTTCGACACGGCGCCGTTCCGCGCCATCGGTGAAAGCGACCGCATGACGCTGAAATTCCGCAAGCCGGGCGGGCCGCCGCCGGAGGCCGCGCCGGCGCCTGCGCCTGCAGTTGCGGAGGAAAAGAAGAAGTGATGCGACGCCTTATCGTTCTGATGGTGCTCGCCTGGTGGGGCGCGACGACGCCTGCAACCGCGCAAGGTCAGCGCGATGTCGCCGGGCGGTTTGACTACTATCTGCTCTCGCTGTCCTGGAGTCCGAGCTATTGCGCGGAAGCGGCGGCGCGAGATCCAGTGCAGTGCGGGCAGGGCAGGCGGTTCGCTTTTGTCGTCCATGGTTTGTGGCCGCAGTACGAGCGCGGGTGGCCCGCGGCCTGCAAGACTGCCTATGCGCGCGACGTGCCCGCACCGTTGAAACAGTCCATGCTCGACATCATGCCAAGTCCTCGTCTCGTGGAGCACGAGTGGGATGAGCACGGTGTCTGTTCCGGGCTGTCGCCGCAGGCTTACTTCGCACTGACGCGGCGCGCGCGGGAGCGTGTCGTCGTGCCGGCGCGGTTCCAGAATCTCGACCGCACGATGATGGTCACCGGCGCGGAAGTGGAGGCTGCGTTCGTCGCGGCCAATCCGACGCTGAAACCAGATATGATCGCCGTGCAGTGCGACCGCACGCGCCTGCGCGAAGTGCGCATCTGTATGACGAAAGCCGGCGCGTTCCGCAGCTGCGGCCGCGACATGCGGGACCGCTGCGGGTCCGAGCGCGTCGCGATGCCGCCGGTGCGCTAGCTCAAGCCACCTTCGCCTTCTGCACGATCTCCTGCGCCTCGCGGCCCGTGAGTTCGGCCATGTGCGCGAAGCTCGCCTCGTAGGTCCCCAGGCCCTGCGTGATCGAACGCAGGTCGATGATGAGATCGTGCCGGTCCGCCTGGGGCAGATAGGCTTCGATGCGGTCCCATCCCGGCCAGCCTTCGCGGGCGTCGAAGCCGAGGATCTGGCCGCGGCGGGAGGACAGCATGGAGTTGATCTTCGCCGTCGCCGTGTTCGGCGCGTAGATCGTCACCTTCTCCACGGGCTCCAGAAGGATCGGGTCACACTGCGGCAGGCCCTCCGTCATCGCAATGCGCCCCGCCGTGCGGAACGCGATTTCGGAACTGTCGACCGCGTGCGCGCTGCCGTCGGTAAGCGTCACGGCGATATCGACCACGGGAAAGCCGAGCGGTCCTTTCTCGAGACCATCGCGCACGCCTGCTTCGACGGCAGGGATGTACTGACGCGGCACCACGCCGCCGTGGATCTTCTCGTTGAACTCGAAGCCGCTTGAGCGTGGTCGCGCGGCGATCTCGACGACGACGTCGCCGAATTGTCCGTGCCCGCCCGACTGCTTCTTGTGACGGCCGCGAACGCTGACGCCCTTGCGGATCGTCTCCTTGTAGGCGCTCTTCGGGCGCGAGGTGGTGACCGAGACGCCATAGCGGCGCTTCATGCGATCAAGCGCGATGCGCAGATGCACCTCGCCTTGCCCCTCGAGCACCAGCTCGTGCGTTTCCGGATTCATCGCGAAATGCAGCGTCGGGTCTTCCTCCGCGAGTTTCGCCATGGATTGTGAAAGCCGCACATCGTCCTTGCGATCCGCCGGCGCGATCGCCAGCGCATAGACGCCGAAACGCTTCTGCGCCGAACTGTTGGCAGCCTGCGGACGTCCTTCGGCGCTGAGGAAGTCTCCCGGCCGCGCGCCTTCCATACGGCCCACGGCGACGACCTCGCCCAGCGGCGCGCTTGCGGACTTTTTCTGAGCTGCGCCTGTCAGCTGCACCATGCCGGAGGCGCGGAGTTTCTCGCCGTCCGGGCGAAGAAGATCGGCGCCGTCGGCGACGTCGCCGCCAAACGCGCGCGCAAAGCTCTGTTTGCCGGCCTGACCTGCATGCGAGGTCTTGAACACGAACAGTCCCGCGCCGGAAACGCCGAGCCGTGCCTGCGCTGCGTCCGGCGCGGGCGTGTCATGGCGCAGCGCCTTCAAGAGGCGTGTCACGCCGCCATCGGCCTGCGCGGAACCAAGGAATACCGGTGCGATGAGCATCTCCTGCGTTTCGCGCATGAGATCGGCGAACACGGCGTCCACGCTCGGCGTCTGGTCCGACAGCAGCTGCTCCATCAGCGCGTCGTCGTAGTCGGCGAGCTTTTCCAGCATGGCGAAACGCGCTTCGTGCTCGCGGTCGACGATGTCCTTCGGGATGTCGATGCGCTCGGACGGCTTGCCCGCGCGGTAGACGTAGGCGCGCTCCAGCGCGAGATCGACATAGCCGGTGGCCTTCTCATTTTCCCAGATCGGAATCTGGCGCGCGACGAGCGGGATCGTGCTCACCGCCTGCAACGCTTCCAGCAGGTCGCGCAGCCGCCCGCGCGCGGTATCCATCTTGTTGACGAAGAGAAGGCGCGGCACGCCGAGACGATCGAGTTCGATCAGCGTCGGCTGCAGCAGGATCGCCTTGTCCGGGTCGGGGTCGCACACGACGATGGCGAGATCGACGGCGGCGAGCGTGTGGTCCAGCTCGCCTGCGAATTCGGTGGAGCCGGGGAGGTCGATGAGGGCGTAGCGGTCGCCGTCATGGGCAAAGCTCGCGATGGACATTTCGACCGACTGTCCGCGCGCCCGCGCTTCAGGGCTCGCGTCGCCCACCGTTGTGCCCGCCAGGACCGCGCCTTGCCGCTCAATGGCGCCGGCCGAGTAGAGCAACGCCTCCATGAGCGTTGTCTTTCCGGCACCGTTCGGTCCTACGAGCGCGACTGCTCTCGCAGCCGCAGATTTGCCTTTCGCCATGTGACGCTCCTCACCGCGCCCCGATATCGGGTCGTCGAGGCGCATTGTTGGCGCGTGCGGGGCATCCCGCCCGCGCGGGGACATGGTCGCGCTCGTTTCGCGTTTCACGCAAGTGGGAAATGCAAGACTACGGCGTGGGGCGTTTCAGATTGTCGTGTGTGCGGACGGACCGTCCGATGGCTCATGTTCGGATCGAGGACGCTGCAGCACGACGCGTGGCGACCAGCGGGCGCACTGCTGGCGACGTTGGGAGTAGCGAGCGTGTGCGCGCCGTCGCTTGTGGGCGTCGCTGCGTTCGGCGCGGGGGTCGCCTGCCTGATGCTTCACGACGCTCGGCGCTTCGACATGGCGGTGAGTGTCGCGATCTGGCTTCTTGTGTTGATCATGTTCGGGCCGATCGGCGCGGGCTGTTTCATTCTGGCGCAAATGCTGACGGCGTTGACGGTCGAGACGCTGGGCCGGCGACTCTTGCCGGTGACGGCGCTGGCGGCGGGGGCCTGCGTCTTTCTGCCGTCGACCTTCTCGGGCTCGCTTGTCGCGGAGACCACCGCGATCCTCGCGATCGGCGCTCCCGGACTTGCCCTGGGGCGGATCGCAGGCGCGGCGGACCGGCGTCTCTACGAAACCATGCGATGTGCGGCGGTCGCGCCGCAATTGCTGGCGATTGTCGGCGGCGCCGCGCTCGGCGGGCTGCCGGGAGCCGCGGCCGCGACTGCGGCAGGCTGGCTCGCGTCGCCGGTCGTTGCGTTGCTGATCGACCGGGGCGCCCGGCCCGGGGCGGCGATGGCGGCCTTGGGCGTCGTGGCTGCGGGGCTGTTCGCGGTGTTGGCCATGGAAAGTTTACGCCCGTTAACCTCGGCGGCGCTCGTCTTGCCGGTGGGGGCGGTGGCGGGCGTGGCGGCGCTGCGGCTGCACGCCCCCCTGTTTGCGCACCTTCTCGTGCGGGTCACGCGCCGGGGGATGCCGACCGTCCGCCTTCCCCTGCCGGCATTGGCACGGTAATCGCAGCCAAAGATCACGAGCGCGTGAACGGCGGCAGGGCAGGAGCCGCGCCGTTCGCAATTGCAGCGAAATGGCGCGCCATGCTCTGCTGCGATTGCGAATTGGCGTGCAAATTGCCCTGTCGGCGCGCATGACGCGCGCTCACGATCGGTAGTGAGCGGCCATCAGGAAAAAGCGGCGACCCATGAAAGTTCTCGTCACCGGCATCGACGGCTATATCGGCGCAATCCTCGGCCCTTACCTCCAGGAGCGGGGCTACCAGGTCACCGGCTTCGACACCGGCTACTACCGCCAGGGCTGGCTCTACCCGATGGCCGGTCCCCGCCCGGAAGTGATCACCAAGGACCTGCGCGAAGTGACCGCCAGGGACCTCGAAGGCTTCGACGCGATCTGCCACCTCGCCGAACTCTCCAACGACCCGATCGGCCAGCAGGACCCGGGCCTCACCCACGAGATCAACCACGGCGGGTCGGTCCGCATCGCCAAGGCAGCGAAAGACGCGGGCGTGCAGCGCTTCGTCTACACCTCCTCGTGCTCGGTCTATGGCGCGATGCCCGCCGACGCCGACTTCGTCGATGAAACCACGCCCCCGCAGCCGCTGACGGCCTACGCCGAGTGCAAGGCCAAGGTCGAGCGCGACGTGACGCCCATGGCCGACGCCTCCTTCGCCCCGTGCTTCCTGCGCAACGCGACCGCCTACGGCGCAAGCCCCCGCCAGCGCTTCGACATCGTGCTGAACGACCTTTGCGGCCTCGCCTGGACCACCAAGAAGATCAAGCTGAACAGCGACGGCTCCGCCTGGCGCCCGCTCGTCCATGTGCTCGACATCTGTCAGGCGATCGAACTTTCATTGAAGGCGCCGAAGGAAGTCATCTCCGGCCAGGTGTTCAACGTCGGCAGCTCGGACCAGAACTACCGCGTCATCGAGATCGCCGAAGCGATCAAGCGCGTGTTCACGGACTGCGAGGTCGAGGTGGGCCAGGCCACGGCGGACAACCGCAGCTACCGCGTCAACTTCGACAAGATCCAGCGGCTCCTACCCGACTACAAGTGCCAGTGGACCGCCGAGAAGGGCGCCCGGCAGATGTACGACATGTTCAGCCGCATCGACATGTCCGAAGAGACGTTCCGCGCCGAACCGTATACCCGCCTCAAGATGCTGATGAAGCATCGCAAGTCGGGACTGCTGAACGACAAGCTGTTCTGGCAGTACGGCTGAGCGCGACGTTCGTGGATACTCGACCGGCGCGGTCGGCTCGCATTGGCGCCTCACTGGCGATGGTTGGAACATGCAGGACCCATCGAGCGCCGCTGACTTGACACCTGCGCGACAGCGCATCGCTTGCTTCGTGATCAACCTTGATCGCGACCGCGCGCGACTGGACGACGTGGCGCGGGGTCTTGCGGCGGTGGACGTTGCATTCGAACGTCACCCAGCGATCAACGGGAAGCGTCACGGCGCCCTGATCCGGCGTCTGATCCGCCAGGACTTTCATTCTCGTGCGAAGCAACGTCCGATGACCGACGGTGAGATCGGCTGCACGCTCAGCCATCTTTCGGTGTATCGGCGCATGTTGCGGGAAGGTGTGGAAAAGGCGCTCATCCTCGAAGATGACGCGGTTTTCGAACCGGAGTTCGCGTCATTCTTCGCGAACCATCTCGGCGCGCTTCTGGATCGCTTCGATATCGTGAAGATCGAAGGCATCTTCTTCGACCATGTCTCCGCGGATGCGACGACCCTTGCATCCGCCGGCGGCGCAAGGGCTGTTCTTCCGTTGCGGCCCACGCTGGGCACCGCCGCCTACGCGCTGACGCGACGTGGCGCGAAGAGATTGCTCAAGGCGCTGTCGCGGTTCGACGATCCGCTCGACATCAAACTCGTGCAGTATGAACGCCATCGGACGCGGTTCGTCGAACTGCGCCCCATGCTGGTCCGGCAGGCTGACGTCGCAAGCTCTCTGGAGGCGGATCGAGTGAGGGCCGAAACCGGCGAAACACCAGCCTCGCCGGGAATCGTCGCAAAGCTGGCCGAGCGCGTGGCGTTTGCGCGCCGCGTGATTTCGCGCATGGGCGTCTGGCTGTTCTGGGTCGTCGAAAGCCGTCTGCGCGGCGGCGCCGGCAAGGCGGCATGATGTCGTCGGAAACCGGTCCACTCCCTGATGTCGCCGACGAGGCTCCGGCCGTCGGCGAAACGCTGAAGAAGAAGCGGCGTCACGTCGATCTGCTGTTCGGCGTGGTCGGTCTGTTCCTGCAGGTCGGCACCGGCCTCATCATGTTGCCGCTTACTGCGACGATGCTCGCGCCGGCCGAACTGACATTCTGGACGGTGTTTCTCTCGATCCAGGCGATGTCCTATCTGATCGAGTTTGGCTTCACGCCTTCCTTCGCGCGAAACTTCACCTACGTCCTGGGCGGCGCCAACCGACTGGTGGCGGAGGGTGTGCCGCCGGAGAAGACAGGCGCGGTGAACCGCGACTTGCTGTGCGAGCTTCTGAGTGCGTCGCGCACAGTCTATATGCTTCTTTCGTTGGTGGTGGCCGTCGTTCTCGCGATCGGCGGATCGATCTATGTCGACGCACTCGCGCGTACCGCAGAAGGGGTGCCGTTCATCTGGGAGTCGTGGGCGCTGTTCGCGGGGACGCTCGTCTTCCACACCTACATGAACTGGCAGGCCGGCGTCGTCATGGGCGCCGACAGGATGCGCGAGTACTACCAGATCGTCACGGTCGCGCGGCTGGTTCAGGTTGCGCTTTCCGTCGTGGGGCTGCTCATCAAGCCGGATCTGCTCACGCTGACGGCGGCATATGCTGTTTCAGCCCTTGTCATGCGCGTTCACTACCAGATCGTGGCGCGGAATGTGACAAAGCTGGTGGACGGCATGAAGAGCGAGCCGGGCGCGACGCGACGCATCCTCTCCTCGATTGCGCCAAACGCCGTGAAGATCGGCTGGGTGACGATCGGCGGTTACCTCACGAGCCGCTTCAGTTTCCTCGTCATCTCGCTGTCGCTCGGTGCGGCGATGGCTGCCGAGTATGCGGTTGCACAGCAGGCATTCTTCGCGCTCGCTGCGATCTCGCAGGTGGCGGGTCATCTCAACAACGCGCGCATGACTGCGGCGCGGCTCCATAGCGAAAAGCCCGTCATGCGGGAGATCTATGCGTTCACCGTGCTATTCGCGGGCGCGGTCTTCCTGAGCGGCGCGCTCGGCATGATGCTCTTCGGCGAATGGCTCCTGGAGGTGATCGGAAGCCAGACTCTGTTGCCGCCGTTGCTCATCCTTGCAACGATGACAGTGATATTCCTGCTCGATGTTCACGCAAACATCGCGATGGGCCTGATCGCCACGAGCAACAGCATTCCCTACATGCGCGCAGTCCTGATGACCGGCGTTCTGGTGGCCGGAGGGACGATCATCGTGGCGCTGACCGGCGGCGGGCTGCTGCAGTTCATCCTCGTCCAGGGCGCGATCCAGCTGGCCTACAATTTCTGGCGTTGGCCGATGTATGTCTGCGACGAACTCGGACTGAAATTGGGAGCGTTCGCCGGAGCCGCCGTGTCGGGTGCGCGTCGCATGTTGTTTGACCGAATGTGACGGCTGTGGCGGGTTCACGAACATGTGCGCCGGGCGTGCTTGCAAGGTTACCGGAATTCCATTCTGGAGCGTCACGGCGACGTGATCTGCGATGCAGATGGGTGGTACGGCGCATGCAGGACCGTGGCTGGCGGGTCCGTTCTGCCTTGGGTGCGACGCAGGGACAGAGTTTGAAATGAGTGCGCACACGGAAGTCCACAGCCTGCGCGCGCTGTTGCCGCCCGCGGCTTCCGGTTCGTTCTGGCTATTGATTTCGGCAATCGTCGCCGCCTGCCTGATGGGTGTCGGCATCCTGTTCGCGTACGCCGCGACCGGGCTAGACCGGGCGCCCATTCGTGCAAACGTCGCGGCGGCATATGCGGCCGGTGAGCTCAGCGAACAGGAATACCTGCACACCAACACGGTGCTCGGTGCGCACCAGTTCAACGACTGCATGATCCTCCTCATGGTGATGGATGATCGCGGATCGCGGGTTCAGCGCGCGCTTTCCCCGTCGACCCCTGCATTGCCCGTCACCGACGCGCGTCCTTGCATCGCCGCGCGTGACATGGCCGCCAACGGGCCGCCGCGTGATCGGGAAGATATTGCGTTCTATCATCGCTACATCCACGGCTATGTGCCGACGACGACGGTGCTGCTTTCGGTGCTGCCGGTTTCCTGGGTGCGCAATATCTTCAGCCTTGTGGCCTTCACGCTTGTGGCGGGCCTGCTGGCCTTTCAGGCTCTCGTGCTCTTGCGACGACTTCAGGCCGGCGTCTCCAACGCAACTGCGCTGGTCAAACCCGCATTCATGGCTCTGGCGAGCCTCGCCGTGCTGTTGTTCTACGGATTGCCCTATTACGCGATGACGTTCTCACACTTCCAGACCGATGTGTGGCTGTTCGTCTATCTCTGGGTTGTAGCGCTTGTGGACTTTCGCCGCCTGGGGTTGGGGGCGACGGCGTTGCTGCACGCCGTCTTCGGTTTCATCACCATGGATTTCGAGTTCCTGATCGGCGGGATTCCGCTCGGGGTATGTCTGATCCTCTTCGCCTTCGCCGCCCACGCGGTCGGCGACGCGCGCGTCCGCATGGCGCAGAACGGGGTGCTCTCGGTCCTTGCGTTCATGGTTGCGGCAGTCACGGCGTACATCGTCAAGCAGGTGGTGACGGTGCAGGTGTTCGGGCCGGACTTCATCGGCCCATCCGCCAGCAAGCTCGAGGACTGGTTCTTCGGCGACGGGACCACGCCGCTGCACGTGGCGTGGCGGCTCTTGCGGCACGCGGAGTATGTCGGCGTCGGCTGGCTCTATCTGGGCGCGGCGCTGATCCTTGGCGCCGTCGCGCTCATCGTCGCCTCGCTTGCACGCCTCTGGTCGCAACGCCGGCAGCTCGCAGACAAACCGATGGCGCTGCTGCTGGTGCTCTCCGCATTCGTTGTGCCGGTTTGGTACTGCATCTTCGAGTATCACTCGCGCAACCACGCCCACTTCACGGTCCGGTACACGGTCGGAATGATGTTCCCCGCAGTTGCCCTGTTTCTCGTGGTCTATCGGGATGCGTTCGGGCGGGCGATGCGCACGGTCGCATTGATGTTGACCTCACCCAGCCCCACGGAAAGCGATGCACACCGCGCCAGGGAGCCTGCGGATCCGGCGTAGATCACGCATTGTTGACAGTTCGTCTGCCTCAAGAATATGAACCAAAAGCAATGCGTTAGGCGATCGCCAGAAGTCGCTATGGGGAGTGAGGCGGAAGACCCGGCCATGACTGCCGCTTCATTGCGGCGTGTCTTCACAGGGATGTGATCACAGGCCGGGGCATGGGGGTTCGTCGCACGGATCCTTGGCACGCTCCTTGAAGCCTTTCCGGGTGAATTTTGCGGCGCACGGCGTCGTCAACGCAATGCCGTGAAAGATCGGACATGGGGGACGTGCTCCAAATGGAAAGTCTGGAAGCCAACGCACGTGACGCCGACGGCGGCGTTGTCGCCGAGCGCGCGCACACACCCGCAGAACCCGAGCAGGGCGTCCTCGAACTCACGATCCTGATGCCGTGCCTGAACGAGGCCGAGACGCTTGCCGTCTGCATCAAGAAGGCGGTGGGCTTTTTGGAGCGTACCGGCATCTCTGGCGAGGTCGTCATCGCCGACAACGGGTCCACGGATGGGTCCCAGGACATTGCACGCGGTCTCGGCGCGCGCGTGATCGACATTCCGCAACGCGGTTACGGGGCCGCGCTGATGGGCGGCATCCAGGGCGCATACGGTCGCTATGTGATCATGGGCGACAGCGACGACAGCTACGACTTCTCGTCGCTCGATACGATGGTGGCGGAACTGCGCGGGGGCGCCGACGTCGTCATGGGCAATCGGTTCAAGGGCGGGATCAAACCGGGCGCCATGCCCTTCCTGCACCGCTATCTCGGCAACCCGGTGCTTTCCTTCATCGGGCGTCTCTTCTTCGGCGTTCCCGTGGGGGACTTCCATTGCGGCCTGCGGGGATTCCGTCGGGAGGAGATCGTGAAGCTCAATCTCCGCAGCACGGGGATGGAGTTCGCGAGCGAGATGGTCGTGAAGGCCAAATTGCAGGGCCTCCGCTTCTCCGAAGTGCCCACCACGCTGCATCCCGACGGCCGCTCGCGTCCGCCCCACCTCAAGACGTGGCGTGACGGCTGGCGACACCTGCGCTTTCTGCTGATGTATAGCCCGCGCTGGCTCTTCATGTATCCGGGCGTGGCGATGATCCTCGCGGGTCTTTCCGTGGCGGGCATGCTTCTGCAGGGCCCCGTTGCGATCGGCTCCGGCGTCACCATCGACATCCACTCGATGCTCGTGGCCTGCTTCTCGATCCTGATCGGGCTTCAGCTCGTCCTGTTCAGCGCACTGGCGCGCCGCTACGGCGAAGAGGAGGGCTTTCTGCCGCCGGCCCAGTCCTTCACGAAGGTCATGAGCTTCCTGACGCTCGAGCGCATGCTCCAGATTGCGCTGGTGGCGTTCCTCGTCGGGGCATGGAACCTCTGGACGGCCATTTCAGGCTGGGCGCAGATCGGCTTCGGCGACCTGGACATTGATCGCACCATGCGCAGCGTGATCCTGGGCTGCACGGCGATCATGTTCGCTGTTCAGTGCGCGGCAACCGGATTTCTCGTTTCGATCTTTCGCATCCGGCACTGAGGCGCAGCAAGCCTACTTCGTCTGGTCGGTCGGCGCAGGCCGAAACGCCAGGTACTTGGCGCCGAGATAGTTCACGAAGAAGGCGATCGCGTCGGACACGACGAGCGCCATGGCAGGCCACTTCGCCATGAGTGGGATGGTCAGCACCAGCGCGCTGTAGATGACGAACGCGACGAGCCCGCCCGCACCCTGCACGCCGAAATAGAGCGCCAGTTCTTTCAGCGGTTTGTTTTCGCGCGCGTAGCGGAAGGTCCACGTGCGATGAAGATACCAGGTCGCGACGATGGAAACCGGGATCGAGATCGCCCGCGACACCACGGGCGGGACGCCGAACCCTGAATTGAGCAGGACGAGAACGCCGGCATCGACGGCGAAGCCGAAACCGCCCACCAACGCATAGCGGAGCACTTCTGGCGTCAGTCGCGCCTTCACGGTCGCAAGCGCCCAAGAATAGAGTCGACCGATCATGCTGCAAACCTGCGACCGGCCGCCCAGGCCTGAACGATGAAACTCAGCGTGGGACTGCGCGGCGGCAAGTGGCGGAACGCCGCGCCGCCGACGATGTGGAGACCGGGTATCGCGGGCAGGGCGCCTGACTTCGGATCGAACCCTTCCTGCAGCGCCTGCGGAACGCCGCCCGCATAGTGGACGTCCACCCCTGGCCGTCCCTTCATGAAGACCAGCATCGGCGCGCGAACACGCCACGACCACGCCGAGAGCAACTTTCTCACCGCGCCATAACGCGCCGTGCGTTCGCATTCAGCGGACCTGTCCACCACCGCACGCACGCCGTCACGCATTTCGAGATGCGCAGCACCGACATCGGAACCGAGATACCCGTTGCCAAACCAGAAGTAGGGCGCCGCAACTTGCGCGGCGCGATCCACAAGGATGTTGTCAGCGAACACGCGCTGCTCGTAGCCGGAAACCGAGCGTCCCGCAAAGACGGCCCCCGTCGCCAGCTCCTTGTCCTCGCGGTCCCGCAGATGGAAGGCGGCCTGCGCCATCCCGAACATGGGCGCCTTCCGGGTCGGTCCCGCGAGCAAAACGAAAGCGAAGCTCGGATGGTAGAGCAGGGTGGCGGTGGAGGTTGCCGCGGCCAGATTCTGTGTGAGCCTGAATGTTGAAGGCGCCCCGCATGCGAGAACGAGCTTGCGCGCGCGCACATGCCCGGCCGGGGCGTCGCCGGCGCGCAGGGTCAGAAGGAAGCCATCAGCTTCCCGGGAGATGCCGATGACCTCGGCGTCGATCGTCTTTGCTGCGGGAAGCGCGTTTTGGAAGTCCGTCTCGCTTGGCGCCCAGATGCTGTCGAACGCGCAGCCGGAGAGACACTTGTTGCAACCGGTGCAGGCGAGAGTCCCCGCCGTTTCCACAGCAACGCGCGCGCAGCCGACGCGTACGCGACCGTCGGCGAAGACGCCTTCCAGGGACGTCGCATGCGCAGCGCGCGGCGTGGATCCGGAAGGCGGCAGCGCCGCATAAATGCCGGCGAGCGAATCCATCCGGTTCCCCGAGATCGGCATGCGCTGCGCCCAGTAGCGATAGCCCTCCGCGAAGAGCGCCGCATCCATGCCGTTTCGTTCAAGGTCCGCGACGTCGAACGTCATGCAGGTGGCGCCCCAGTGCCGGGCGCCGCCGCCCACGCCGTGAATGCCGATGAGCGCCACATCGCCCGAGGTCATGAGCGATCCTCGCCAGGCGTCGACTTCGCGCGCGATGTCCGGTCGGCGCAGTTTGGGAGATCGCGGGAAGTCGCCGAGGTCCGGTGAGGATATGTCGGGAGAGGCGCGGGGGCCGACGATCGCGACGCGGCCGACATTGCTGCCGCCGACACCGACTGCGAATCCGAGTGCAGCCGGGCCGCGCCCCAAAATGGCGAGATCGAAATCCGGCGTCGTCATGACTGTTCCTTGCGCGCCGATCCCGGGATCGCAACCTCGTTCGCAGACGGCGCGATCCGCCCGATCCTGCGCAACCGGGGAGGCTCTGGTGAATCGCCTTGCGGGTGGTGCAAAGATTGCTCAGAAGCTCGCGCCGGCTTTGTAGCCGATACTTGGAGATGCCTTCCCGATGGCCGTCCACCCCCGGCAACGACTGTACGACATCAACCATTTCGGTTTCGTTGCCGCGATGGGCGCCGGGCGTCTGAACGACGGCGTCGATGGCGGATTTGCCGGCGCGTTCTGCGCGTTCACGGGCATCGACAACGTCGTTCCGCTGTCTCGCGGGCGCGTGGGCCTCTATTTCAGCGTGCAGGAGGCTGTCCGCGCGACGGGTCGGCGCAAGGTCGTGTTCTGCCCGTTCACCATCATGGACGCTGTCAACATGATCGTTGCGGGCGGTGGCGAGCCGTTTTTCATCGATGCGGCGCCCGGCGTGCCTCACCCGGATCTAGCGACGATCGAAGCGGCTTTGGATGACGATGTCGCCGCCGTGTTGATCACGCACTATCACACGTCGCATCCTCGTATCGCGGAGATCGCCGAGCTGTGCCGGGCGCGCGGCGTCTGGCTGATAGAGGACTGTGCCATATCTCTCGGCGCGCGCCCGGGCGGGCGTCATGTCGGCAGCTACGGCGACGCGGCGTTCTTCAGTTTCGGTCTCTTCAAGTTCGTCTCAAGCTATTTCGGCGGCGCCGTTACGATGCGCGATCCCGAGGCTTTGGCCCGCGTTCGCGCGTCGGTGGATGCGTGGCCCGCCATGCAGGCGAGGGAACTGGGCGCGTCGTTCCAGAAGGGATTGAAGTTCTCGCTCATCACCTGGCTTCCGGTGTTCCGGCTCGCCGCCTATCCTCTGGTCCGCCATGGCGTTCTGAACGACATCGAGTGGATCAAGAAGCAGATGGTCAACGACCCGAGCCCCGGCGTGTATGACGCGCTGCCGGCCGAGTATCGTACACGCCCGTCGAGTTTCCAGTTGCGCGAGTGGTCCCGGCAGATCGGCAATGTTGAACAGGACCGGATTGCGCGGGTCTCGAACTACGGCAGATTGCGCACCGCGCTTGCAGGCGACAATCGTATCGGACTGCCGCCGCCCGCCTCGGCCGAGGGCGACGCGTGCATGAATTTTCCGTTGCAGGTTTCCGGAGATCGCACCGCGATCGTCAAGAACATCATGCGCGAAGGCGTCGACGTCGCGATCCATTACTATCGCAACTGCGCCGATGCCGAGGAGTTTGCGGCCTATCACCGGCCGTTGCCGAACCTGCGCCGCTTCGTGGCGGAAACGGTCATTCTGCCGGTCTATCCGGGACTGCCTGACGCCTATGTCGATCGCCTCGCGGCGGCGGTCAGGAGTGGCGTCGCCGGCGGATAGGCAATCAGGTCAGCGCGGCGCGGGCGCGCGTCTGTGCACGCGAATCCAGTCGATCTCGAACTTCGCCGGAAATACGACCGATGCATCCGGTGCGCCCGGCCACTTACCGCCGACGGCGAGGTTGGCGATCATGTACATCGGCTGGTGCATGTCGCCCGCCGTGGGGAAGCGCGCCACTTCCACATCGTCGATGTAGTAGATCAGGTGTTCCCGGGACCAATCGAGTGTGAAAGTGTGGAAGTCACGGGTGAGATCGGCGGTCTGCACCGCGCGTGTCGCGCCGGAACGGCGACCGCCGGCGAGCGAGTGCATGGTGGTGTGCAGCGTGGTGGGCGTCTGACCGAGGAATTCGAAGATATCGATTTCGGGCGGGCCGCCGCTGTTGTCGGGCAGGAGCCAGAAGGCTGGCCATAGTCCTTTCCCGAGCGGGAATTTGGCGCGCATCTCGAACACGCCGTAGCGCTGCGAGAAGCGTCCCCAACTCGAAATCATCGCCGAGGTGTAGGCGCGATTGTGGATTCGTCGACGCATGTCCGGACCGGCGCGCTCTGCTTGCAGGATGAGGACGCCGTCGCGGATGGTGTGCGAGCGTTCGGGGATCGTACGCGGACCCTGCTGCGGGAAATGCGCATCGACATAAACCTGCATCTCGCCGTTGTTCGGGAAGGTCCGGCTGATGAGTGCAAACGGGGTGGAGCCGAAGGGGTGCCAGGTTTTCCAGGTGCCCAACTGCTCGTTTGGCGGATCGTGCGGATTGACGGCGTCGAAGACGTCGAAATTGTCCTCGAAGGTCGTCACGAGCGTGCTGCGGTCCAGGCGTGATCCTGTGGCGGCTTGAGCGGGCGCGCCGGCCATCGCGAACAACAGGAGAGAGGCGCCGATGAGCCGGCGCACAAGTGCGCCGAACGTGCTGGATTTCATCCGGTTTTTCGTCGCCGCCATCGCTTGTTCGTACTCCTGCCGTCACCCGGGGGAGACATACAGATCGTGCGTCCGGCTTCAACGCATTTCGCGACTTCGCCGCGGATGGCGTGCAGCGTCTTGCGGCGGCGCCACAGTTCAGACCTGCCGTTTCGTTGCAGACCGACACGCCGGTGCGACAGCTCACGAGCCCGTGAGCGGATTGGCTTGCGAAGGTTGTGCGCGCGATAGCGACGGGCCGCCGCCGGTCGGCAAGGGCGGCGTCTGCTGCGGCGCAGGTTTCAACCGCACCAGGCATCCCATCATGAGTGCGGCAAACGCCAGCTGCGGAACGAGCAGCCCGCCGTCGAGCACCATGAACTGGAAGTAGAAGGCAAGCGCCAGCCAAGCGGATCGCGTCGTTGTATACACGCAGTACAGGTAGAAAGCGGAGAACGCGGTGAAGCCGAGGATGCCGTACTCGACCAGCAGTTTGATCCACGCCGATGCAAAGGCTTCGGTCACCTCGTCGAGCTGCGTATAGATTTCCGCCATGCCCGGGCCGGCGCCGAACAGCAGGGTCAGCGGCTTGTTCTCGATGAAGTTCTGGAACATGAGGCCGCCTGCCGTGAAGCGGGCGAATCCGCTGCTGCGCGGGTCGGAGAATTCAGCTGTTCGTCCGAGCAACATGCCGAGATTGAGCTGCTCCCAGAAAATCATCGCCCCGGCGAGCGCAAGCATGACTCCCGCGATGGCGAAGCGTGAATAGCGATTGTCGGCGAAGATGAGGGCAAGGAACGGTATTGCGCCGAAGAACGCGACGAGAACCATGCCGGTGCCGGAGTACGAGGTGACGAGGCCAAGGCCGATCGGGACGATGTATTTCGGGTCCTTCAGGATGAAGATTGCAAGCAACAGCGCGCGCGAGCCGACCTGTGACAGGTGAGACGGTTCGAGCAGGAAGAAGCCGTTGCCCTTGTAAATGCCGCTTCCCCACTGCGTTTCGTTGAGCGTGTTGTATTCGAGCAGGAAGTCAGGCGGCACGATCGTGCGCCACGAAAAATGGAACTCCGTCAGGAAGAGGAACTGCGTGAGATACTGGACCGCACCGAGAATGCAGAGGATCGAGGCGACATTCGCGATCAGTCTGAAGTATCTAATGAAGCTCGCGTGATCGAGACTGACGGGCGCAATGAACATCGCGTACAGCAGAACAAACAGCTGAACCGAGGTCTGCGAGGAATTCGGATCCGCAAGAAGCAAGCTCATCATCGCGCAGGCCAGCACGACCATGAAAAGCGCAAGCCGACCGAGCGAAATCTCCGCCTGCTTGTGGGCGAGCATCCATGCGATGACGAGCGGCACGACCGCGAGCGCGATCGGCAGCGGAAACTCCGCGACATAGCCGATGCGCGAGAGAAAGAAGACCGCCACGATCATGACCATGATCGCGCCGAACGTCATCTCGACGTTTCGGTCCACTGGACCTTTGGCGCTGCCGGTTTTCCGCGGCGCGTAGCGGTGCAGGGCGCCGGCCATTTCGCGTCAGCCTTGCGGGTGGTCCAGGGCCTTCAAGTCGGCCTCCACCATTTCACGCACGAGCGCGTCGAATGACGTACGGTGTGTCCAGCCGAGTTTCTCGCGGGCCTTGGAGGCGTCGCCGAGAAGCAGATCGACTTCCGTGGGGCGGAAATACTTGGCGTCGATCTTCACCAGCGGCTTGTCGGACGCCGTGTCGTAGCCGACCTCATCGATGCCTTCGCCGCGCCACGCGATCGTGCGTCCGACGACTGCGAAGGCGCGCTCCACGAATTCGCGGACAGAATGGGTTTCGCCGGTCGCGAGAACATAGTCGTCTGGCTCGTCCTGCTGCAGGATCGCCCACATGCCCTCGACATAGTCGCGGGCGTGACCCCAGTCGCGCTTGGCGTCGAGATTGCCGAGCGAGATGAATTCCTGGCGGCCCTTCTCGATCGCCGCCACCGCGCGCGTGATCTTGCGCGTGACGAAGGTTTCGCCGCGGATCGGGCTTTCGTGGTTGAACAGGATGCCGTTCGAGGCGTGCATGCCATAGGCTTCGCGGTAGTTCACCGTGATCCAGTAGGCGTAGAGCTTGGCGACCGCGTATGGGCTGCGCGGATAGAAAGGGGTGTTCTCGGTCTGGGGTGTTTCGCGCACCTTGCCGTAAAGCTCTGACGTCGACGCCTGATAGAAGCGCGTTTTCTTCTCGAGACCGAGGATGCGGATGGCCTCGAGCAGCCGCAGTGTTCCGGTTGCGTCGGAGTTCGCCGTGTATTCCGGTGTTTCGAAGCTCACCTGCACGTGGCTTTGCGCGCCGAGATTGTAGATCTCGGTCGGCTGCGTTTCCTGCACGAGGCGGATGAGGTTCGTCGCGTCCGTCAGGTCGCCGAAGTGCAGGTAGAAGTCGGTCGTACTGACCAGCGGGTCGAGATAGAGGTGATCGACGCGCCCCGTGTTGAACGAGGACGAGCGCCGCTTCACGCCGTGTACCACATAGCCCTTGCGCAGCAGGAATTCCGCGAGATAGGCGCCGTCTTGGCCGGTAATGCCGGTGATGAGCGCGATTTTCTTTTCAGTCATCTTTGTTCAACGTACTGGAGGTGATCGGGAAGGCGGCGCTGTCTGATGAGCGCTTCTAGACACAAAAAGGTTACTGACGGACCGCTTTCGCAGCGAGATTGTCGAGATACCAGCGATAGGTTGCGGCGATGCCGCTGCGGAGCGTAACGGCGGGCGTCCATCCGGTCGAAGCGAGCAACGTGGTATCCAAAAGCTTACGCGGCGTGCCGTCGGGTTTGGACGCATCGAAAGTGAACGTGCCCTTGTAGCCGACCACGTCGGCGATCAGCTCCGCGAGCGCACGGATGGAGACTTCCTGTCCGGAGCCCACATTGATCGCGACCGGGTCCGAATAGACCTTTGCGAGATGGACGCACGCATCGGCGAGATCGTCGACGTGCAGGAACTCCCGGAGCGGCGCGCCTGTGCCCCAGATCTCGACAGTGGGCTGGCCGTTGACCTTCGCCTCGTGGACCTTGCGCATCAGCGCCGGCAGGACGTGGCTCGACGTCAGGTCGAAGTTGTCGCCCTCGCCGTAGAGATTTGTCGGCATCGCGGAAATGAAGTCGCAACCATGCTGCGCGCGGAAGGCCTGGCAGAGCTTCACGCCGGCGATCTTGGCGATCGCGTACCATTCGTTGGTCGGTTCGAGGGGACCCGTGAGAAGCGCCGATTCCGGCATCGGCTGCGTCGCGTGCTTGGGATAGATGCACGACGAACCGAGCAGCAGGAGTTTCTCCACGCCGACGTCGGCGGCGCCCTTGATGACGTTCGCCTCGATCATGAGGTTGTCGTAGAGAAAGTCGGCCGGAAAATCGCGATTGGCGAGAATGCCGCCGACCTTGGCTGCGGCCATGAAGACGAAGTCCGGGCGGTTCGCGCGCATCCACGTCTGGACCGCGGCGCCGTCGCGCAGATCCAGCACATCGCTGCCGGCGGTCAGGACGGCGCAGTCCTCGGTCGCGAGGCGGCGGACGATGGCCGAACCCACCATGCCGCGATGGCCGCAGACCCAGACCTTCTTCCCCGCCAACCCGTACATAAACGCGCCTCCTGGGCCACGGACACTCACGTCAGCTATGGCGATCTAGTGCCATGCGGAGGCGACAAAGTCTGCACCGGGCCTGTGTGACGCCCGCACCTGCAAGACCTGTTCCCCATACGGGCCGTAAGCCCCTCAGCGCGCCGCCTGACGCCCCGCTTTCCGGAGGGCGTCTTCCAGCACCTGCTCGAAGCGATCGCCGACCGTATCCATGGAAAAATTTGCTTCCGCGAATGCACGTCCTGCAAGACCCTGCCGGGTACGCAGTTCGGGATCGGCGGCGAGCTTTTCGGCGGCAGCCAGCCACCCGTCCATGTCTTCCGGCTCCATGATCGCGCCGCAGCCTGCTGAGACCACATTGCGCGCTGCGAGATTTTCCGCGGGCGCCGCCATGAGGATCGGGCGCCCTGCGCAGAGATAGCTGAGTACCTTGGACGGCACCGAGAAGACGCCCGCGTCCCGTTCCAGCACGGCGGCGAAGATGTCGGCGGTCGCCAGCACCTCCGCGAAGCGGTCGATGGGCTGCAGTCCCAGAATGAGCAGGTTATCGATGGACTTTGCCTGCTTTTCGGCCTTCAGGGCGTCGAGCCCGCTGCCGGCGGCGTTCACCACGACGCGCACGCGCTCATCGTGTTTCAGGCGCACCGCAAGAGCAGCGAGAAAGTCCGGATTGTGCTTGAGTCCCAGCGTGCCGGAATAGAGGAACACGAGTTTGTCGGCGAGGCCGTGCTCGCGCGCCCAGGCATTGTCCTTCGGCAGGACGGGCAGCTGGTCGATTACGCCCCAGTTGGGGATGACGTGGAGGCGATCGTCGTCGATGCCCCACTTGCGGGTTTGCTTGGCGAAGTCTTCGGTGATCAGCACGATGGCGTCTGAACCGCGCATCTGCTGGCGCTCGAGCGTCGTGTAGTAGAGGCCGATGGCGTGCCCCGCGACGGGGAGCTTGCGCGCAAGAATCTTCGATGCGGCGATGCTGTAGAAGTCCTGGCACCAGTAGATGAATGCGGCGCCTTGCGCTTTGGCTGCGGCGAAGATGGCCGCCTGGCATTCGGTCGGGGTGTTGCCGGAGAGTACGATGTCAGGCTGTGCCTTGGCGATGGCGGCGGCGGCGGCGCGGCCGTAGGCGACGTCCTGGAAGCGGCGCTTTACGAACGACGTCTTCGAATAGTCGCCATCGATGCCTATGCCCGCGAAGTCGAGCGTGTCGGGGTCGCCGTCGATGCGCGAGAGGCGTCCCTTGGGGCCGAGGTCGCCCGTGAAATAGCCGTGCGTCACCTTGTGGCCGCGCCGCGCCAGCTCACGCGAAAGCTCCACGGCGAAGGGGTGGCCCGCATAGTCGTGAACGAAAACCTTAACCGGCTTCATGAAATGTCTGGGCGTCCCTGATGAACGGAAGCGCTGTCTTGGCGCATCCGCGAGAAAAACCGTGCTTCATTCTGGCAAGTTTCTTGCCATGGCTGTCGCGACATGACCCTTGCCATCCATGGCGAAACGGCATCACCGCAAGCAGGCGAAATCATGGGCGCGAGGTTGTGTCGTTCGATGATTGAAATCGGGCGGCGCGGCGTCGTGACGCGCCGGGCCAACGGGTGCGTCGCGCCCTGACGGACAGGACCAGAACACCCCGTATGATGAACGCGATCAAGACCACGGCGAAACGGATCGAGCGGCTGCGGCCATGGATGCCGGCGCATCCGCCGGGGCGGGAAGGACTGGCGCGACCGCTTCAGGGCGTTTTCAACCCGACTTTCGTCGCACCGCCGCCGGGCGCCGATCTCGCCGTGCTCTGCCGGGAAACCTACTACACGCTCGATGCGCGCTCCTACATGATCGGCGCGCCGGAAATCGCCCGCGCGCGCAACATCGTGGTGGGCCTCAAGCAGGGCGCCGACGGCATGAGCGAGGTGGCGCGCCGTCATGTACCGGGCCTCGATGCTCTGGAGGACGTGCGGGTCTATCCGTTCAATGGCGTCGACTACTTTTCGGCTGTGCGCCTCAACGCGCCGCCGGAACGCCTGCACAGCCCCGTCATCGGCACGCTGGCTCAGGACATGACCGCCGTCGTTCGCGCGCCCGACGAACATGTCGAGGCTGTCGAAAAGAACTGGGTGTTTTTCCAGCGCGATGGGGGACTCTGGATCGAAAAGTGGCCGGGCGGCGCGGAAGTCTACAAGGTGGATCCGGCGACCCTCACTCTTGGCTACCAATTGAACGGCGCCGTCGATCGGCGCTGGAGCGGCACCAAGTCCGCGCCCTTCGACGGCGGCAATCTCTTCCTCGATCACCGGCGGATCTATCTGTTGGACGGCGGAAAGCTGCCGGTGCGGTTCGTCTTCCGCCTGCGCTATGCGCCTGCAGACGGCGGCCCGTTGCGGATCTCGCGGTCCTTTTCGCTCCATCGCGATGATCGCCTCGTCTATGTGAGCGACATCTGCGTGGCGGGCGAAAAAGTGCTGATCGGTTTCGGAATCGACGATGCGGAAGCCTCGTTCCACGAAATGAGTTGCGGTGACGCCCGGGCGTTCGTGGGGATCACGAGGTGACGACCCCTGCGAAACGGCCGCGGATACTGTTCGTCCAACGCGCCAACGATGACCCGACCGGCGGTGACGCGATCTACGAAACCCGCATGATCGCCGCGTTGCGCGAGACCATGGATGTTGATGTCGTCGCTGCGGCGCGGCGATCCAAAGGGGCGCGCATCGCGGGCATGGTGCGACATCTGACGCTGCCGGACCAGACCGCCTTCGGCGGGGCGGCCGAGGTCGAGGAGATTGCACGGCGCGTCGCGCAGGGGTGCGATGCGGTCGTCTTTTCGCACGAGTATCTCGATCTTTTGGCGCAGCGGCTGAAGCCGCGCGCGCGGGCGCGGGGCGTGCCGTTCGTGTCGATCCGCCACAATGTGACAAGCGACATGTTGCGCTCCTACCTCGAGCGGTCGCCTGCGGCGGGCGTGGCCAACGGCCTCTGGCGGATGCAGGAGCGGGGAGCGCTCAAACCGGGTCTCTACGAGGGACTCGCAGTGCTGTCGCATCGCGATCGGGCGCTGGTGCGCGAAATCGGCGGGCGTGCGGACGTGGTGATCGCGACGCCGGGAGCGCCCAAGGCGACGCCGCTGGTCGCCGACGCCGTGCTTGTTCGCGATCTGGTGATCGGTGGTTCCTTCGGCTGGTTCGCCAAGCGGCGGGACATCTACCGATTTACCGAGGACTTTCTGCGTCTGTCGTCACCGCCTGGCCGTATCGTTGCTGAGGGTGGCGTGCCCGAGGCCCTTGCCACGCGTCTTGGCGCGACGCCGGCGGGAAACTGCGATTTCAGCGCGGCCCTGCGCTTCGGCGTGATCACGGATCGCTTCACCGCCGGCCACAAGCTCAAGACCTCCGCCTACCTTCAGAACAACTGCATCGTGCTGTCGTTCGCCGATGTCGCCGGGGACTTCGCGTTCGACGCGCGCCATCGCCAGTTCATCGTCCGCCTGACGGGCATGGATGACATCAAGCCCGCCATGGACCGTCTGGTCGAGGCCCCGGTATCGTCGCTGCGCGCAGAGTTCGCGGCGTTCAAGGATGCAGTGGGCCGGGAGCTGGCGTGGTCGAGGCAGGGCGAAAAACTCGCCGCTCTGGTCGGATCGGTGATCGCCGGGCGCTAGGCTCCCGCGCACCGCGCGTCAGCGAGCGCCTTCGGACTTCAGTACCGCCATCGGCGTCTTGATCAGGATCTTGAGGTCCTGCGCGTAGGACCAGTTCTCGAGATAGAGGCGATCCAGCTCGATGCGGCGTTCATAGGTCGTGTTGCTGCGGCCGCTGACCTGCCACAGGCCCGAAATTCCCGGACGAACCAGCAGATAATAGCGGCGATCCTTGCCGTATCGATCGAGTTCCGACCGGATGATCGGACGCGGACCGATGATGCTCATCTCGCCGATCAGCACGTTCCAGAGCTGCGGGATTTCATCGAGGCTCGTTTTGCGCAGGAAGGCGCCGACCCGGGTGACCCGGGGATCATCGGTCAGCTTCTGCGTTTCCAGCCATTCCTTCTCGGCTTCAGGGTTCGCCGCGAGATGTGCGGCGAGGACCTCGTTGGCGTTCGGGACCATGGTCTGGAACTTCCAGCACTTGAACTGGCGCCCCTGCCGGCCGACCCGCTTGTGGCCGAAGAAGATATTGCCGCGATCTGCCGTTTTGATGGCAATCGCCACCGTCAAAAACAGCGGCGACAGAATAATCAACCCCGCCGCCGCCGCGACGATGTCGAAGAGCCGCTTCCACGGTCCGTTGGCCTTGTCGACGATCGCGATCAGGCTGCGATCGGTGATTACATGGCTGCGCAGGGGGCCCGAACGGCCGCCATCCTGGCGCGAACGACGACGCGGGCCGAGCGAGCGCGGGCTATAAGCCTCAGGCCGCGACTCCGCGTCTACATTCATTTCTCGATCCCCCGAGGACAGCATTTAAACTGTTTCTTACCAATCGCATGCGAAGGTGGTGCAACGCAACATTAACTGTTCGCCGACGCAATATTTTCGCGTCTGCCCATCTTATGGTCACCCATGCGAATGTCATGCCTGTAATCCAGACTGACGCTCTTGTGCGTGCCGGAGTTCGCGCCTCAGGCGAACTCTGCGATAATTTGTCGGGCACGGATGTGAGGAGCGCGTTGCGGCGCAAGCGATCACGCAGGGCGACGGACGATACGACGGGCAAAATTACCAGCCGCGGCCTGTGGCGGGCAGGCGGCATGATCGGTGCGCTCGTGTACTGCGCCGCCGTCTGGGGCGCGCTCTTCGAGGGCGTTCCGCGCGTCGTGGCCTGGCTTGGCGAGCGCACGGCGATGGCCTCCCAGCCCGCGCAGCCGGAGCCCTCCGCCACCCCTCCCGAGAAGCGCGTTCCCTAACGATTGACGGTTGAAAGTTCGGGGATTTCCCCGGAACGCGGCCGCTTCGTCCTGGACTAGGCCGGGGGCAGATCCGGCCAGCTCCGGTCCTTGTCCGACAGGCTGGTGATCGGGATCGGCCATGCCATCTGAAGCGTAGGATCGTCCCAGCGGACGCCCCGTTCGGCGCCTGGCGCGTAGGGCCTGCTGGCGAAGTAGGTGATCTCGGTATTGTCCTCGAGCGCGAGAAAGCCGTGGGCGCAGCCGGCAGGGGCGTAGAGCAGGCGCCGATCGCCGGCCCGAAGGGTAAAAGATTCCCATTGGCGATAGGTGGGGCTGCCGGGCCTAAGGTCCACGAGCATCTCGAACGCCGCGCCGGCGATGCAGCGCACCAGTTTCGCTTCCGCGTGCTCGCCTTCCTGCATGTGCAGGCCGCGCAGCGTGCCCGCTTTCGCCGAGAAATTGGTGTTCATCTGCGGGTAGCTCGTGACCAGTCCGTGCCGGGCGAACTCTTCGGCGCAGAACACCCGCGCGAACATGCCCCGCTCGTCGCCTCTCGGCTCGATGTCGAGAATCCAGGTGTCGGCAAGTCGGGCCTTGGTGAACAACATGCAGGGCTCCAGCGCGCAGGCCGTCGCGGCCATGCGCAGAGTTTCAGGGGTAGGTCGGGCTGATCCGCTCGATCCTGCGCAGGCGGCGGTACTCTTTCAGCAGGCGCGACTTCAGGACGGGGCGCCGGACGCGCTCCAGGTCCGTCACATCCCGGCCGTCCTTGTCGATCGCGCCGATGACGGTGCGCGCCAGTTTCTTCGCGCCGTGACGGTCGAGATATTCCTGCTCGATCGCCTCCATGGATTGCCCGCCGCTGCGCATATGCTTGTACATGGCGCTGACGCCGGGGGCGCGGGTGTGCAGCAGGGGAGCGGCGTCGATGATCGCCATCGAGCGGGGGTTCTCGGCGAAATAGGACGCCATCACGAACTCGATGCCCCAGAGGTTCTGCGGATCGGGCAGCAGCGCAACCAGCTTCTTGAACGCATCGCGCCGGAAGATCGGCGGCATGTACTCCACCACATTAACGAAACGCAGCTTCAGGTCCGGACGGCGCAGGGTGATGCCGTGGGAGTAGAAAGAGTTGTGGTCGAGGCTGAGCTGGCTGATCGCGAGGTCGTATTCTGCGGCGATGTCGAACGCGCGGTTCCACGTTTCGGTCGCGATGACGAGATCGTCGTCCGGCGTGGCGATGAAATCATAGTCGTCGGCGTTGAAGGGATTCTTGGAGAGGCTGTCGTTAAGTCCCGCCCACTTCGATCGCCCGCCGTCCTGGGACCAGGTGAACCGGCCGGTTTCCGCCCCCGCGGGCGCGCCCTTCGATCCGAAATAGCTGATGTGCAGATCCCAGTTCCGCGCGACGCCGTCCGTAAACCACGTCGGATGCAGGCTGTCGTCGCCCGCGCGCAGGACGATCATGTTTCGGCGGGCGCCAGACGGTTTGTAAGAGTCTTGCATCATCAGCCTTGTACAATAGACCGTGGTTCGAAGCGCACGCGTGCCGGGCGCCCCTTACTGACGCACGGCGCGTCGTTCAACAGGAGACGCCTGCATTTGTCGCGTCCGCTGCAAACGCCGCGCCGGGAATTTCCGTGTTCGTCGCGTCTCAACACGCGCGTTCGCGGCGACCGTCATGGTAAACGCTGAGGGGGCGACCATGCACTGGGCGCACGCTGTTGGCGCAGGTCGTGCACGCCCGCTCGCGTAACGGGCGACTGGCCTAAAAAGGGGCGATGGATGAAGGTCTTGATCACGGGGGGCACGGGCTTTCTGGGGGGGCACGCCGTGCGCGCGCTTTCCGATGCGGGCCTGGAGACCGTGGCGACCTACGCGCGGCGCCCCGGGCCGGAATTGCCCGGCGTGCGATGGTTGCCGCTCGATCTTCTGGATCCGGGCGCGGTGCGCACGCTCGTCGAGGCCGAACGGCCGACGCACCTGCTCCACATGGCCTGGCGGGCGGTGCACGGGAATGTCTCCGGCGCCCGGGACAATTTCGACTGGCTGAAGGCGAGCCTCGATCTGGCCGGCGCCTTCGCCGATGCTGGCGGCAAGCGCATCGTGGGGCTCGGTTCCTGTTTCGAATACGACTGGTCGAATGGGCATTGCATTGAAGACGAAACGCCCCTCGTGCCGTCCACGCTCTATGGCGCCGCCAAGAACGCGCTGCGGGCGGCGCTGTTCGGCCTGGCGCAGGATGCAGGCGTCGAGTTTGCGTGGGCGCGTGTCTTCTTCACCTACGGCCCCGGTGAGAACGAGAGCCGTTTCGTGGCCTCGCTTGCGACGTCGATGCTCCGCGGCGAGCCCGCTGAAATGACGAGCGGCGTGCAGGTGCGCGACTTTCTCTACGCCGGCGACATTGCCGACGCGCTGGTGACGTTGGTGAAGGCGCGACACACCGGCGCGTTCAATGTGGGGACGGGGCGTCCCGTGACCCTTCTGGACATCGCCAATGAAGTTGCGCGCCAGACGGGTCGACCGGATCTTCTGCGGGCCGGCGTGCGGCAGGCGAAGCCCTTCGAGCCGCCGCTCATCCGGGCGGACATGACGCGGACGGCCAACGTGCTCGGCTGGGAGGCGCGGACATCGCTTCAGGACGGTGTCGCCAAGACGATTGCGGCGATGCGAAACGAATAATCAATCCAAACGTGGTCGGTGCAGACGCACCGGTGGAACAAGGTGGAACTGGGTATGAGCGGGAACGGCGTGGTCATCCTCGGCGGCGGCATGGCAGGGTTCGGCGCGGCGCATGCGCTGCATTCGAGCGGCGTGCGTGCGCGTCTCTACGACGATCGCAAGCAGCGCGGCGGACACACCAGTTCCTACGCCTTCGACGACGGCTTCATCTTCGATGATGGCCCGCACATCTCGTTCACCGAGAACAAGCGTTTCCAGGAGTTGCTGGCCGAAAGCGTCGGCGGCGAGTTCGAGCGCATCCGCGCCTATGTGAACAATTACTGGCAGGGCCACTGGATCAAGCACCCTGCGCACGCCAATCTCTACGGCCTGCCGAGCGATCTCATCATCAAATGCGTGAAGGAGCTCGTCGAGACGACGCAGGCGCCGGCGCCGAAGATCGAGAACTACCAGGATTGGCTCGTCGCGGCCTACGGGCCGACATTCGCGAATACCTTCCCGGGCGAATACACGAAGAAATACCACACGACCGAAGCGAAGAACCTGACGACGGACTGGCTCGGTCCGCGGCTCTATCGCGGCGATCTCGAACAGGTGCTGCGCGGCGCGCTCGAACCCGAAACGCCGGAGCTGCATTATATCGACAAGTTCCGCTATCCCACGCACGGCGGCTTCGTCAGCTATCTCGACAAGTTCCTGCCCATGGCGGACCAGTTCTACGAGCACCGCGTCACCGGCATCGACATGACGTCGAAGACCCTGACGTTTGCGAACGGCGCCGTCACGCAGTTCGAGAAGCTCATCTCCTCCATACCGCTCCCCGCGTTGCTGCCGCTGATCAAGGGCGCGCCGGCCGATATCGTGGAGAAGGCGAAAAAGCTCGCGGTCACGCGCACGGTGATCGTCAATGTCGGCGTGAGGCGAGAAGATGTATCGCGTGCGCACTGGACATATTTCTATGACGCCGACATCTGCTTCTCGCGGCTCAGCTTCCCGCACCTGTTCTCGACGAACGTTGCGCCGGCGGGCTGCAGTGCGATCCAGGCGGAAGTCTATTTCAGCGACAAGTATCGCCCGCTTGAGGGTTCCCACGCCGACTGGATCGAGCCGGTCATCCGCGATCTCACGCGCTGCGGTCTGCTGCGCGAAGGGGAGGAGATCATCCACAAGAGTTCCTGGGCGACGTCCGGCAACGTGATCTTCGATCACGATCGCCCGGCGGGCCTCTCCGACGTGCACGGCTATCTGAACGACATAGGCGTCCACTACTGCGGCCGCTATGGCGACTGGGGCTATATGTGGACCGACGAGTCCTTCGAGAGCGGCGAACGCGCGGCGCAACGAGTGCTTGCGGGCTGAGCGTATCGCCTTCGGGGTGCAGTTGCGTGCGCAGGCGGCGTTGACGGGCTAGAAAAACTTGCGGCGCGCAATTGCGCGCAGGGGATTGTGCGCATGCAATTCATTACGGCAGAAGATGCTGCTGGCGCAGGGGATGTCGTCGTCGTCGGCTCGGGCTTCGGCTCGCTCTTTTTTCTGAAGCGTTATCTTGAGCTGAAACCGCGCAGCCGTATCCTCATCCTTGAGCGCGGTCGGCACAACACGTCCGAGTGGCAACAGAAGAACCTGAAGAACTCCGATCTTCCGGAGACGAGTACCTTCGTCAACGAGAGTCCAAAGGACTGGGCGTTCACGATAGGTTTGGGCGGCTCGACGAATTGCTGGTGGGGGCAGTCGCCGCGCCTGCATCCAAGTGACTTCGAGCTCCGGACTCGCCATGGCGTCGGCGTCGACTGGCCCGTCACATATGACGACCTCATTCCCTACTACAAGCAGGTTGAACGGATCATGCCGGTATCGGGACCGGACGATCTCGACTCCGAATTTCCCGGGACCGGCCAATATCCTCAGCGTCCGCACCGGATGTCCAGCGCCGACGAACGAATCCGCTCCACGCCCGGACACAAGCACTTTGTCGTCCCGAACGCCCGCCTCACGAGTCCCCTGAACGGTCGTGGAAAATGCTGTGCGTCCTCGACCTGCAACATTTGTCCGACGGGTGCGAAATTCACCGCGTTCAATGGACTGGCGGACGTTCTTTCGCACCCAGGCGTGCGAATCTGTACCGAGTCCGAGGTGCGAGCGCTCGACGTCGAAGCAGGGACCGTGCGCAAGGCTCTCTTTGCGCACGGCGGTCGGGAGCATCTCGCATCCGGCGATCTGTTCGTGCTCGGCGCGAACGCAATTTTCAACCCCCTGATCCTGATGAAATCGGGCATCGGCGGGCACGGTGTCGGCAGATACTTCGGCGAGAAGATGTTTGCGCGGGTGGAGGTCCTGCTGGACGGCCACCAGCACTTCGATGGCGGCACGGCCACGACGTGCTTCAATTTGAGCCGCCTCGATGGGCCGCATCGCGGCCAAATGGGGTCAGCCGTCTACTATATCGAGAATAACCCGATGATACCGGGTCTGCGTGTCGCGAAAGGGCGATGGCGAGAGGTCATGCAAGTCAGTGTCTATGTCGAAGACCTATTGCTGGAGTCGAACGGCATCTTTGACGAAGGCGGGGAGTTGCCAGTACTTCGACATGCGGGGTTTGGATCGTACGCCCGCAGAGGTTTGCAAGCGGCGGTGGACGCCATGCCTGCGATGCTCAAGAATCTGCCTGTGGAATCCATCACACTGAAAGAGATATTTCCGGTTCTGGGGCATTTGCAGGGGACCACCCGGATGGGTCTTACGAAGGAAGACTCCGTCGTCGATGCTGGCCTGATGCATCACGATCATCGCAATCTGCTGATTGTCGGCACGTCAGTGTTCCCGACGATGGGGAGCGTCAATCCCACCCTGACCGCCTCGGCCCTGTCGCTGCGCGCGGCGGAACGCATGCTGGTGCGCCGATGAAAATGCCGTCTCCCTCGCGCAGGACGATCCTTCTGGGCGGCGCTGGTCTTACGGTCGTCGGCGCAGGCGTGGGCGGACTGGCCGCCGCAGCGACGCTTGAGCATTATCTGGAAGGTCTCGTCCGCCACACCTTTAGGCGTGAGAGGATCGATCCTGAAGGAGTCGACCTGTTTGTGTCGGAGTTCATCGCCCATGCTGACCCGGGCACGATTTCGAAGTCGACTTTGCTGGCGCGCGCGGCAGGTGTCGTTGGCGTGGCTGGTGTGGATGCCGCACTCTCCGGCTACGGCGGCTATGCAGAGTTCAAGCGCAGACTCGTCACGCAGTTCCTGCTGAACTCGGACTACTTCTATCGCTCCGACGCCTCGGAACCGGTTCACTGCCTCGAATGGACCGGAGTCTGCGTGAATCCCTTCGCGCGGTTCAACGACGACTGAGGTCAGTCCTTGATCCAGGGCGCGCCCTTCGCATAGGCGGCTTCGAGCACGGCGCGGTCGCGCACGGTGTCCATCGATTGCCAGAAGCCGGCATGCTTGAACGCCGCGAGCTGCTGCATTTCCACGAGGCGGTTCATCGGCTCCTGCTCCCACACCGTCGCGTCGTCGGCAACGAGATCGATCACCGCCGGTTCGCAGACGAAGTAGCCGCCGTTGATCAGGCCGACGTCGGCGCTGGATTTTTCCCGGAAGCTCGCGACCGTGGCGCCGTCGGCGTCGAAGCCGAGCACGCCGAAACGGCCGGGCGGGGAGACCGCCGTGACCGTCGCGAGACGCTTCTGCGCACGGTGAAAGGCGATGAGTTCGGTGATGTCCACGTCGGAGACGCCGTCGCCGTACGTCAGGCAAAAGGTTTCGTCGCCGATCACATCGCGCGCGCGCTTCAGGCGGCCGCCGGTCATCGTGTCGAGCCCGGTATCGAGCACGGTCACGCGCCAGTTCTCGGCGGGCGTCTGGTGGCTCGTCACTTCGCCGGTCGCGAGGTTCACCGTGAAATCGGTCGAGCGGCGGGCATAGTTCAGCAGGTAGTCGCGGATGACGTCGACGCGGTATCCGCCCAGCACCACGAAATCCGTGATGCCATGCTGGGCGTAGATCTTCATGACATGCCAGAGCACCGGCTTGCCGCCCACCTCCACCATCGGCTTCGGCCGGATCGTGGTTTCCTCCGAGAGACGGGTTCCCAGACCCCCGGCGAAGATGACGGCCTTCATGTGCGATGTCCCAGTTGTGTCAGAGTGAACAGCGCACCCGTGCCGGCGCGCGCCTTCGCGGGTGCAATAGATACGTCCGCCCGTCGCCGCGCAATTCGCATGCCGTGTGGCGGGTCCGGGCGACCCGGCGCTGCGCCGGAATACGCCTGACGCGCAACCAACGATTGACGCGTGTGGGGCGCTTTGCTCAGAACACTCTTGCGCGATTTTCGGGTGGGTGGTCGCCGTTGCGGCGCCTCTTGCGCCGGATGGCCTCGGATTTTGCGTGCGTCGCCCGCCCGAATCGTAAGGTCATCGCTGCGTGCTCCGATCGCCGCCCCTCCAGTGGACCGCCCGCATGGCTGCGGGAAGGCGGGTCTACGCCGTGGGGGACGTCCACGGGCGGGCCGATCTCCTGGGCGTGCTTCTGGGCCAGATCCACGAGGACATCGCGCGCTCCGCCGAAGACGGCGTCACCCCCACCATCGTCTTCCTCGGGGACTATGTGGATTGCGGCCTGCAGTCCCGGGCGTGCATCGACAGGCTCATCGCTCTCGCGGACGGGCCGGTGGAGGTCCACTTCCTGAAGGGCAAGCATGACGCCGCGCTGCTCGGCTTTCTGGAGCGCCCCGCGAAGGGGCGGGCCTGGCTGCGCAAGGGCGGTCGCGAGACCCTGTTTTCCTACGGCGTGGCGGCGCCCTCGATGCTCGCGGGCGCACGCGAGCTCGGCCGGACGGCGGATGCGCTGCGCGCGGCGATGCCGAGGTCGCACCTGGCGTTCCTGAGGGCGCTGAAGCTGCACGTCCGCTTCGGCGACTATGTCTTCGTGCATGCGGGGCTCAAGCCGGGGGTGGAACTCGACGCCCAGCGCGAGCGCGATCTCCTGAACATCCGCGAGCCCTTCCTGAGCTCGCGCGAGCGGCGCGCGTTCGTGGTCGTTCACGGAAATACTCCCGTGGAGCGGTTCCACAGGGACCAGCATCGCATCGGCGTGGACACCGGCGCCTATGCGACGGGACGGCTCTCGGCGGTATGCCTTGATGGCGCCTCAGTTCGGCTGTTGTCGACCTGACGTGCGGGGTTGTCGCCTTGGGTGCGCAGCGTTCCTTGAGGCGAAAATCTTGCGTTGGACAGGAATCTGGCGCACCTAGCGCGCCCAAAAGAGGACAAGACATGACCCGTTGGTCTGCGCGCCCATCCGGCCTGCTTGCACTTGCGTTCACCGCATTCCTTGCGTTCTCAGGGCATTCTTCGGCCGTCGCGCAGACGCCGACCTCCGATCCGCGTCCTGAGGTCACCACGCCCGCGCCGACCGCCGCGCCCGCCCAGACGCCGTCCGCGACGCCCGCCACACCCCAGTCGACGCGGGACGATGGGTATGTGCTCGGCGTCAATGACCGGGTGCGCGTGCTGGTATTCGGGGAGGCGAGCCTTTCGGGCGAGTTTCTGGTGGACAGCACCGGTCGCCTCGCCATGCCGTTCATCGGGGAAATCCCGGCGGCGGGCCTGACGCGCCGCGCCCTCGAAGAGGCGATCGAGAAGAAGCTGGCGCAGGAGGAGATCCTGCTGGACCCCCGCGTCAGCGTCGATCTGCTGAATTTCCGTCCGTATTACATCCTCGGCGAGGTCACCCGGCCTGGCGAATATCCGTTCACCAGCGGCCTGAACGTTTTCAACGCGGTGGCGACGGCGGGGGGCTTTACCACGCTGGCCAATCAGACCCGGGTGATGATCAAGCGCCAGGGCGAGACGACCGAGACGGAGTATTCGCTCCTCTCGCCGGTCACGGTGGAGCCCGGCGACACGATCCGCATCATCAAGGGCGCCTTCTACATTCTCGGCGAAGTCAGCCGTCCCGGCGAATATCCCTTCTCCGAGGGCCTGACGGTGCAGAATGCCGTGGCGACCGCCGGCGGCTTCACCTACCGGGCCAACCAGCGCCAGGTGTTCATCAAGCACCGGAACGAGACGCAGGAGCGCAAGGTGCGCATGAATGCATCGCTCCCCGTGCAGCCCGGCGACACCATCCGCATCACCGAGCGCTTCTTCTAGAGGCGCCGGCCCTGCGTTTCGCGAAATGACGTCGATCCTTCGCCTCGCGGGGGATGGATTGCTTGTGCCGCTCGCGCCACAGGTGTAAACGCCGGGTTAACGGCTCCTTTTGTCGAAGAGAGAGCCGAAGCCGCCCGGGGGGGCGGTCTGCGGGGCGGATATTCGCTTGATTGGGGTCCGACCGGGGCGCGATTCATCGTGCGCGAGTGTTCATGTGGCGCGCGCGGCTCGACGGCGCAGAAGGTTGCGTTTGGTTTACCAAAGCGATCAGGAAGGGCGAGTCAGGGGATGAAGAAGGCGCGGTTGTTCGTTTATGCGGCGATGTTCGCCATGGCGCCCTTGGGCATGGCGCACGCCCAGAACACGGCGGAAGCGCCGCGCTGGGGCGCCGATCGCGGCCGCAACGAGAGTGTCGCGGAGCGCCCGCGCCCGGATTATGAGCCCGCCGGCGTCCGTCTCGGCGCCTTCATGGCCCGTCCGTCCGTCGGCGTGGAAGTCGGCTATAACGACAATCTCTACTATCAGCCCAACAATCAGACCGACGACATGACCTACACGACCCGTACGCGGGTCGATTTCGGGTCCGACTGGTCGCGACACAGCATCCAGATGGCGGTAGGGCTCGACGACTATCGCTTCCGCGACAATGACTCCGAGCATCACACCGATCTGACGGTGGATGGGTCGGCGCGGCTGGATATCCTGCGGTCGTCCTACATCCTCGTCGGCGGACGGCAGGCGCGGCTGGCGGAGGCACGTGGCGCGCCGGACAGCCCGACGGCGGCGGCGAAGCCTGTCCGCTACGAAGTCCGCGAGGCGTTCGTCGCCGGCGTCCACGAGTTCAATCGCATCCGCGCCTCCCTCCGTCTCGATCGCCAGGGCTTCAACTACAAGGATGCGCCGCTGGCCGGCGGCGGCGTCGCCGAACAGGACGACCGGGACTTCGTCCAGACCATCCTGACTGCCCGCGCCGAATACGCGCTCAGCCCCGATACGGCGCTTCTGGTCCAGGTCACCGGCAATGAGCGCGAATACGAACTCGCGCCGCCGCGCACCGCCTTCAACCGGGACTCCACCGGCCTCAGCTATCTCGTGGGCGTCAACACCGACATCGGCAACCTCCTGCGCGGCGAGGTCGCGGTCGGCTTCCTGAAGCAGGACTACGAGGACAAGCGCCTCGATTCCCCCTCCGGCTTCGCCTTCGACGGCCGGATCGAGTACTTCCCCAGCCCCCTCGCCACGGTCACTCTTTCTGCCCGTCGCCGGGTCGAGGAAACGATCACCGGGACGGCTTCTTCCTATGTCGCGACGACGCTTGATGCGCGCGTTGACTATGAATTGCGTCGTAACGTCATTCTCACCGGCGGTGTCTCGAAGGGCGACCGCGCCTTCGAAGGGCTCGACCGCGACGACGACCTGTGGATGGCCGACGCGGGGGCACGGATATTGCTCAATAGGCGAGTGGAACTCGGCGCCGCGTGGCGATTCGAGAAATTGGATCCTTCTGGCGCCATTCCGGCGCCGGGGTACGACGTTAATCGCTTCGTCGTGTCGGCCGCCTTGCGCCTCTAGGCGCGGCATGTCCGGCGGAAGCGCGAGGAGAGAGCCATGGCGGCGGATTTCGGCGGACGGATGCCCGAGAACGGCAACGGCGGCGGCGTGACCTACCAGCAGACGCAGGACCAGTTCGGTCTCCTGCGCATCGTGGAGATGTTCCGCCGGCGCATCTGGCTGTTCGCGGCCATTCTCGCCTCCGTCTTCCTGATGGTGGTGTTCGCCACGCTCACCGCGCCGAAGCTCTACACCTCCACCGCCCAGGTCCAGATCGACCTGCGTGAGAAGCGCGTGCTCGGCAACGTGGAATCGATCGTCCGCGGACTGCCGCCGGATGCCGCGACGATCGACACCGAAACCCAGATCATGCGCTCGCGCTTCCTTGCGGGACGCGTCGTTGACTCCCTGCGCCTGCTTGAGGATCGTGAGTTCTCCTCGCCGCCTGAACCGGGCCTGTTCGACAACATCCGCGCCTCGCTCGGCGGCGCGCCGGCCAAGGTCACCGAAAGCGCGGCGTCCCGCCAGAAGCGCCGTGAAGACGCGATCTCCGCTGTGCAGGCCGGCCTCAGCGTGAAGCGCCTCGGCCTGACTTTCCTCATCGAGATCAGCTACACGTCGCGCGACCCTGCGAAGTCCGCGCGCATCGCCGACGCCTACGCCAGCCATTATCTGACGCAGCAGCTGCAGACGAAATACGACACGCTGAAGACCGCCAATGACTGGCTGTCCACCCGCCTGTCGGAACTCTCCGTCGAAGTGCAGCGCAAGGAGCGCGACGTCGAAGAATATCGCGCCCGTGAAGGCCTGCTGAACGCCGACGGCGTGCGCCTCACCGAACAGACCGCCCAGGCGCTGAACCTTCAGCGCGCCGAGCGGATGCAGGAACTGGCGCGCGCCGAAGCGCGCCTGGCGAGCCTGCGCGCCAGCCTGAACTCCGGCGGTTCGGCGGACACCTCGCGCGAAGCGCTGCAGTCGGTGACGATCCAGGGCCTGCGCACGCAACAGGCGGAGCTGTCGCGTCGTCGTGCGGAGCTGTCCGCGCAGAAGGGCGCACGTCACCCTGACATGCTGCAGATCGACCGCCAGTACGCGAGCCTCGACGAGCAGATCAACGCTGAAATCCGCCGCATTGTGGCTAGCGTCGAAGACGAAGTCCGAATCGCGCGCGGCAACGTCAACGCCATCGACCAGACGCTTGGCATCCAGCAGCAGCAACTTGCAGAACAGAATATCGGCGAAGTCTCGCTGCGAGAGCGCACCCGTGACGCCGACGCCAGCCGTCAGCTCTACGAAGCGCTGCTGACGCGCTATCGCGAAATCGCGGCCCAGAGCGGCATCGAGCAACCGGACGCCCGCGTGGTGTCGCGCGCATCGATCCCGACGTCGCCGTCGTCGCCGAAGCCCGCGCTTAACTTCATCATCGGTCTTGTCCTGGGCGCCGCCCTCGGCGCGCTCGCGGTGGTGATCGTGGAGCTGCTGGAGCAATCCTTCCGCACGCCGGAAGACGTCCAGTCGCGGCTCAACGTGCTCTGTCTCGGCCAGGTGCCGTTCCTCGATCGCCGCACGCGGATGATCGACGGCGAACTCCTGACGCCGGAGTCCTTCGTGCTGAAGCGACCGCTCTCGGCCTTCGGCGAAGCGCTCCGCAACGTGCGCGCCGGCGTCTTCTTCTCCTCGCCGGACCGCAAGGTGAAGGTGCTCGCGATCACGTCGGCGTTGCCGGATGAAGGCAAGACCACGACGTCCATCGCGCTGGCGCGCATCTCGGCGCTCGCGGGCTCCAAGACCGTGCTCGTCGACTGCGACCTGCGTCGCCGCTCGACGACGCACAGCATCGGCCTGGAAGTCGAGAAGGGCCTGACGGAAGTGCTCTTCCGCACGGCGACGCTGAACGACGTGATCCAGAAGGATCCGGGCTCGGGCGTGGACATCGTTCCGCTCGCCCAGGCCGAGTTCACGCCGCGCGATCTCTTCGGCTCCGACGCCATGCGGTCGCTGATCGAGGCGCTGAAGGCGCGCTACGACGTGATCATCCTCGACTCCGCGCCGGTCATGCCGGTCTCGGATACGCGGGTGCTGGCGTCCATCGCGGACTCGGTGCTGATGGTCGTGCGCTGGGGCAAGACGCCCACGCCGATCGTGCGCAACGCGATCGACCAGCTGCGCGGCCATGGCGCGAACCTCGCCGGGGTGGTGCTGTCTGGTGTAGAGTCGGGACTGGCGTCGCGCCTGATGTACGACAAGCCCGATTACTACAGTGAACTCTATCAGACCTATTACATTCGTTGAGGCGCCGATCGCGGCGTCGGCGACCTTCGGGATCGCCGCGCTCGCGGTTGCGTTCCTCGGTCTTGCGCAGGCGAACTCCGCCATGCGCGACGGCGCGGCGCGGGATATTCTTGCCCGCGCCGAAGCGTTGCCGCGAGGGGGCGAGCGGGACGCTGCGCTCGCGGGCGCACTGATCGTCGCGGAGGATTCCGTGACGGCGTCGCCGAAGGATGCGCGCACCCATGCGCGTGCGGCGCGTCTCTATTATCTTCAGGCCACCACCGCCGCTGTCGACGATGTCTCTGCGCCGTTGCTCGACGCCGCAAGTCGCGCCGCCGCGGAAGCACGCGCGCGCAGCCCGCACGACGCGAGCGCCGAAGCATTGACCGCGCTCATCGATATCGCGCGCAGCGGCGGCGTCGTCTCGGAATCCGCGACCGCAGCCGTCGCGCGCAGCTACGCCGCGCCTGTTTCGCCCGAAGGCGCCGTGTGGCGGCTTGAGGCGGCCGCACGGACCTGGAACGCGCTGCCGCTGGCGCTGCAGGAGCGCGTCAAGGTCGATGGTTGCGTGCAGGCGGGGCATGACCGTGCATTCGCTGCAGCGCTTGCGGAGGTCGCCAGAGCGCTGCCCGAGTCCGGTCTCGGCGCCTGCGCCCCGGCGACGCGCTGAAGCGCACATGGACATCACGCCGCTCGCCATCCCCGATGTTCTCGTGCTGAACCCGCGCAAGTTCGCGGACCATCGCGGCTTTCTGTCGGAGACGTTTCGCGCCGACGCGATGACGGCATTCGGCGTCGACTTCGACTGGCTGCAGGAAAATCACTCCTTCTCGGCGCAAACGGGCACCGTCCGTGCGCTCCACTTCCAGGCGGGCGCGCCGCAGGCCAAGCTGGTGCGCGTGCTGCACGGCGCCATCTTCGACGTGGCGGTGGACTTGCGCCGCGGTTCGCCGACCTACGGGAGTCATGTCAGCGCTGTCCTCAGCGCCGAAAACTGGATGCAGATCTATGTGCCCGCAGGTTTTGCGCACGGCTTCTGCACGCTCGCACCCGAGACGAGCATCACCTACAAGTCCACTGCCTATTGGCAACCCGCACTTGAGGGCGGCCTGCGCTGGGACGATCCCGATCTCGCCATCGACTGGCCCGTGAAACCGGAGGACGCAATCCTCTCCGACCGCGACCGTCAGTGGGCGCCCTTCGCCGACTTTGAATCGCCTTTCGCCTTCACGGCAGATTGAGCTGCCAGCTCACGCCGTACCGGTCCTTCACCCACGCGAACGCCGTGCTGAATCCGTAGTTGTCCAGCGGCATCAGTGCTTCACCGCCGTCGAGCAGGGCGTCGCAATAGCGCATCTGTTCGTCGCCGTCGTCGCATTCGATGAAGAACGAAAAGGCGGGCGTGAAATCGAAGGCGTGCGGGTGGCCGCTGTCCATCGCCATGTGCGCGACGCCGTTGATGGTGAAGCGCACGCCGCGCACCGTGCCTGCGGGCTCAAGGCCGCCCGGTTCGTGATAGTCGATCGCCTCGATCTCGCCGTCGAACAGCGAGACGTAGAACTGAACCGCCTCCGCGCAGCGCCCGTGCTGGGCGCCGACGAACATGAGGAAGGGGGAGATGCTCTGCATGGGGCGTCCTCAGTCCAGTTTCCATTTTTCGGCGGCGATCGCCGCCATGCACGTCTTCAGGCTCTCCCGCCAATGCGGCAGGGCGATGCCGTAGGTTTCCAGAAGTTTCGCGCCGTCGAGACGGGCGTTCGCGGGACGACGCGCGGGCGTGGGATATTCCGCGGTTGAGATCGGTTCGATCGCCGTGTGCGGTCCTTTCAGCGCCTGCGCGCCCTCGAAGATCGCCTCTGCAAACCGTCGCCACGTGCACGAGCCCTGCGGCGGCGCGTGAAAGACGCCGACTTGCGCGGCGTCCGTGGACTCCGCGAGCGTATGCGCGATGCGCACGAGCGCCGCCGCAAGGTCGGGCGCGAAGGTCGGTCCGCCGTGCTGGTCGTCGACGACGCGCACAGGACGGCCCGCCCGCGCGGCGCGCAACATGGTGCGCACGAAGTTCCGGCCGTACGGCGCATGGATCCACGCGGCGCGTACGATGGCGTACCGCCCGCCGGCCGCCGTCACCGCCTGTTCGCCCGCGAGTTTCGACCGGCCATAGGCATTGATCGGCGAAGGCGTATCCGTTTCGCAGTATGCGCCGGTCTTCGCGCCGTCGAAGACATAGTCCGTCGACACATGCACCAGCGGCAGTGCGCGCGCCGCGCAAAGCCGCGCCAGGACGCCGGGACCTTCCGCATTGACCTGAATGGCTTCCGCTTCGCGGGTCTCCGCGCCGTCCACATCCGTGAACGCGCCCGCGCAGATGACGGCGCGCGGCGCATACTTCTCCAGCGCCGCTTCGAGCGTGTGTGCAGCTGTGAGGTCCGCCTCCGGCCTGCCTACGGCGATCACGTCCGGATGTTCCGAGAGCGCGCGCGCAAGCATCCCGTTCGCGCCGCCGATGACGAGCACGCTCACGGCGCGTCGCCCAGGCCGAGCCGCGCGCCGCCGTGGCCCGCCGCGCGCAGCGGTCGCCACCACCAGTCGTTATCGAGATACCAGCGCACAGTCTGTTCAAGCCCGTCTTCGAACGAAACGCGCGGGCGCCAGCCGAGGTCGCGCTCGATCTTCGAGGGATCGATGGCGTAGCGCCGGTCATGGCCCGGACGATCGGCGACGAAACTGATGAGTGCGCGCCGCGAGCGCGCTGCGGGGGCGAGTGCGTCGAGGAGGGCGCAGATGCGTTCGACCACGTCGATATTGCTGCGTTCCGCGCGCGCGCCGACATTGTAGCTTTCGCCCGGCGCACCGTGTTCGAGCATCAACAGCAGCGCGCGCGCGTGATCGTCCACGTGCAGCCAGTCGCGCCGGTTGAGCCCGTCGCCATAGACCGGCAGCGGCGCGCCTTCGAGGCCGTTGAGGATCATCAGCGGTATGAGTTTCTCCGGCAGCTGGCGCGGGCCGAAATTGTTGGAACAGTTCGAGACGATGACCGGCAGGCCATGGGTCTCGCCCCACGCGCGCACGAGATGGTCCGATCCCGCCTTGCTCGCCGCATAGGGCGAGCGCGGATCGTAGCGTGAGGTTTCGCTGAACGCGCCGTCATCGCCGAGGGAGCCGAACACTTCGTCCGTGGACACATGCAGGAAGCGGAAGTCTGCGTCACCCGTGCGGCGCCAGTACGCGCGCGCGGCTTCCAGCATCTCGAACGTGCCGACGAGATTGGTGCGGACGAAGTCGCCGGCGCCGTCAATGGACCGGTCCACATGACTCTCCGCCGCGAGATGCACGACGGCGTCCGGGGTGAAGGCGGCGAAGGCGGCGTCGACGGCGGCGCGGTCGCAGATGTCGGCCTGCACGAAACGGAAGCTGGCGTGATCGCGCACGTCGTGCAGCGAAGACAGCGAACCCGCATAGGTCAGCTTGTCAAAGACGAGCACGTCATGGCCGGCGCCGATGGCCAGTTGCGTCAGTGCGGAGCCGATGAAACCTGCGCCGCCGGTGATCAAGAGACGCGCCATGTTCAGCCAGCGCCGTGCTCGGCGGCGACCTTCAGCAGGTATTGCCCGTAGTCGCTCTTCGCCAGGGGTTCGGCGAGTCTGACCACGCTGGCGGCGTCGATGAATCCCTTGTGCAGGGCGATTTCCTCCAGGCACGCGATCCGCAGTCCCTGACGGCGTTCGATGGTCTGCACATATTGTGCGGCTTCCAGCAGGCTGTCGGGCGTGCCCGCATCGAGCCAGGCGAAACCGCGCCCGAGTTCGACGCACGAGAGCGCGCCGCGATCGAGATAGGCCTGGTTCACATCCGTGATTTCGAGTTCGCCGCGCGCGGACGGCGTGATGGATGCGGCGATGTCGAGAACGGCGTTGTCGTAGAAATAGAGCCCGGTCACGGCGCAGTTCGACACGAAGCGCGTGGGCTTTTCGTGCAGCCGCACCGGCGCGCCGTCGCGGTCGAATTCGACGACGCCATAGCGCTCGGGATCGCGAACGGGGGTGGTGAAGACCGTCGCGCCTGCAGTCTGCGCGTTCGCGGCGACGAGCTGCGCCTCGAGACCGGGGCCGTGAAAGATGTTGTCGCCGAGAATGAGGCAGCTCGGCGCATCGCCGATGAAGTCACGGCCGATGTGGAAGGCCTGCGCCAGACCTTCGGGTCTTGGCTGCACGGCATAGGAGAGCGTGACGCCCAGTGTGGCGCCGTCGCCAAGGAGGGCCTCGAAGGCGGGCCTGTCGCGCGGCGTTGTGATGACGAGAATGTCGCGGATGCCCGCGAGCATCAGCACCGACAGCGGATAATAGATCAGCGGCTTGTCATAGACCGGCAGCAGCTGCTTCACCGTCGCCTGCGTGATCGGGAAGAGGCGCGTGCTGGAACCGCCCGCGAGTATGATCCCCTTGCGCCGCACGCAATCGCTCCCGAATGACGCTTGTGTTCTAGTGGGGCGTCGCCCGATGCGCCAGCGCTCAGCCCAGCACGCGCGTGCGCGCCGTCGGCTTGATCCGTCGCGCTTCCGCCGGCGGATCGACATAGGCCGCCGCAAGCCCGAGCAACGCCGCGAACACCGCCCCGGCGGCCGGGCTCGACAGCACCTGTTGCGCCAGCCCCTGGATGAACACGGCCGCCAGCAGGCCGGCCGCCAGCGCAAATCCCCGTGTGGGACGCCGGCCGTGATCTTTCGCGCGCCAGAGTTGATAGAGCAGGCCGAGAAGCGCCGCGACGGCGAGGCCTGCGCCGACAATCCCTGCTTCCGCGAGCCAGCGAACGATGTCGTTGGACGCGCCCGCGTCGCCGGCGGGAAGGAGATCGTAGGCGCCGAGGCCATGGCCGAACAGCGGCGCCTGCTTCCACGCGTCGAGCGCGGCAGTCGTCATTGCTGAATAGGGTTCCGCTGACATGCCCGCGATCGTGTAGCGCTTCAGCGCGTCCGCGCCGGAAGTGAACGCAATGAAGATCGCGATGACGCTGACGGCCGCCGCCGCAATCGGCACGAGGCGCGGGCCGCTGCGTCCCTTCAGGCCGCGCAACCATGCAATGCCGAAATAGATCGACAGACCCGCAACGCCCGCTGCGATCCCCGCGCGTGAGCCGGTGAGCGCGAGCAGGTTCAGACTCGCCACAAATGCGGTCACGGGAACGAAGAGGCGTTGCGCCAGCGCAGGCGGCGGCAGCGTCCCGCGCGTCGGCGGCCGGCGCGTCAGTTCATCAACGATCGCGAACGCGGCGAGAATGGCGAAGAGCGCGAAGACGGTCGCGGCTTCGTTCGGCGTCGAGAAGGGGCCCGAGAGGCGATTGTCCGGCGCAACGCGCGAGAGACCGAAGAAATCGAGTTGCCCGTCGAAGCGGTCGAGAATGATGAGCAGCGTAAGCGCCACCGGCGCGATCAGCAGCACCGACATCATGCGATTGCGGCCGCCTGCCGAAGCCGCCCCCGCAGCCACCGCGAAAAAAAAGCCCGCGCCCGCCAGTCCGACCAGCGCCTGTTCGGCGCGCCACGGATCGTCTGCCGCGCCGACGAAGAATGCCCCGCTCATCACCGCCGCCAGCATCAGCAGTGCGCAATAGGCGCCCGCCGGACGGGAATAGTGCTTGAGGGTCTCGAAGATCGCCGTGCGCGTGCGCGGCATCGACATGGCCGCGACCGCAATGGCTCCCTGCAGCGCCGCCAGCACGCCGCGCGACAGGTCGCGATCCATCCCGGCCATGGCGCAGCCGAGGAACGTGATGAACGCGACGGCGGCGAGCAACGGCATGGCCGCTATCCGTATGATCCGCCCGCCAGTGTCAACCGGCGTCGCCCCGGGCATGTAGCTGTCTCGGTGAATTCCTCATGCAGCGCCCATGCGCTGGCCTGTCGCGCTGGACAAAGCGGCGGCGCGCCGTGAAACACGGGGCCCATGACCAAGACGCTACTTCTCCTGCCGGGCGACGGCATCGGCCCCGAAGTCATCGCGGAAGTGCGCCGCGTGGCGCGTGCGCTGTGGCCTGACCTCGCGCTGGAAGAGGCGCCGTTCGGCGGCGCGGCTCTCGATGCGGGCGGGGAGCCGGTTTCCGATGCGACGGTGGCGCGGGCCAAGACCGTCGATGCGGTGCTCATGGGCGCGGTCGGCGGGCCGAAATGGGCGGGCGTGGCGCGTCACCTGCGGCCCGAGGCAGGATTGCTCCGTCTGCGGAAGGAAATGGAGGTGTTCGCGAACATCCGTCCGGCGCTCTGCTTTGCAGCGCTCGCGGATGCATCGGCGCTGAAGCGCGAGATCGTGGAAGGCCTCGACATCGTCATCGTCCGCGAGCTCACGGGGGGCGTCTATTTCGGCGAGCCGCGCGGCATCGAGGATATCGGCGGCGGCGAGAAGCGCGGCGTCGACACGCAGGTCTATACCTCCAATGAAATCCGCCGCGTCGCGCGTGTCGCGTTCGAACTCGCGCGCAAGCGCGGCGGTCTCGTGCACTCGGCGGAAAAATCGAACGTGATGGAGACGGGGCTTTTGTGGCGTGAGGAAGTCACGAAGCTCCACGCCGCCGATTATGCCGACGTGAAGCTCGAACACATTCTTGCGGACAACTGCGCCATGCAGCTGGTGAAGGCGCCGCGCCAGTTCGATGTCATTGTCACCGACAATCTCTTCGGCGACATCCTCTCCGACGAAGCGGCCATGCTCACGGGCTCCATCGGCCTCCTGCCGTCGGCGGCGCTCGGCGAAGCGGGCAAGCCGGGACTTTACGAGCCCGTGCACGGCTCCGCGCCCGACATCGCGGGCCAGGGCCTAGCCAATCCGCTCGCGGCGATCCTCTCCTTCGAGATGGCGCTGCGCCTCTCGCTCGGCCGCGCGGACCTTGCGGATCGTCTCTCGGCAGCCGTCAAGACTGCGCTCGACAAAGGCGCCCGCACCCGCGATCTCGGCGGCGCGATGGGCACGCGGGAAATGGGCGATGCGGTGCTGGCGGCGCTCTAGCCGCCGATCAGCGCCTTCAGCGGCCGTATCGCCGTCTCGAACAGCTGAACCGCTTCCGCCCAGCTGACGTGGTACGCGATGAAGATGGCGTAGCCGATGGCGAAGAGCAGCGGCATCAGCCGCTCGAACGAGAAGAAGTTGAACAGCGTCCTGTCCCCCATCGCACGCCATTCGCGCTGGATCGGATCGATGCCGAGCTCGGTCTCCACGGAATAGAGGATCGCGTATTTCGCGCCGAGGAGGCGGGTGAAGTAGGCGTTCGACGTCCGCCAGACGATGCAGATGAGGACCAGCGCGACGACGGCCCAGATCAGCAGGCCCGCACTCGACCCCGCATTCGGTCCGGCGAGGAAGCCGAGCGCGCCGACGCCGCCGAGATTGAGGGTCGTGAACACATTGGCCAGCTCGCGCCGAGCCCTCCGGGCCTCCCGGACCTCCTCGACGAGCAGCTTGTAAAGGTCGAATGTCGGCGCGCCCATGGCGTCGCTCTCCCCTGAATGCCGATCCCGCGGGACGACCTTACCGCCCTTGGGCCGCATGCGGCAAATGCTGGCCCCGGAATGGTCAAATCAGCCGACACATGGCATATACCGCCCCCCGCGACGCCGCCCCGGCGCGCGGGTTTTCGGAGAAAGAACCGCACAATGGGTCTGCGCATCGCCGTCGTCGGCGCCACGGGCAATGTGGGCCGCGAGATGCTCGCTATTCTGGAAGAACGTCAGTTCCCCGCCGACGAGGTGGCGGCTGTGGCCTCGCGCAAATCGATCGGCGTCGAGGTGAGCTACGGCGACAAGACCCTGAAATGCAAAGACCTCGAGACCTTCGACTTCACCGGCTACGACCTCTGCCTCATGTCCGCCGGCGGTACGGTCTCGAAGGAATGGTCCCCGAAGATCGGCGCGCAAGGCTGCACGGTGATCGACAACTCCTCCGCATGGCGGATGGACCCGCGCGTGCCGCTCGTCGTGCCGGAAGTGAATCCGGATGCGGTGCTCGGCTACGACAAGCTCAACATCATCGCCAACCCCAACTGCTCCACGGCGCAGCTCGTCGTCACGCTGAAGCCGCTGCATGACCGCGCCAAGATCAAGCGCGTGGTCGTCGCGACCTACCAGTCCGTTTCCGGCGCCGGCAAGGAGGCGATGGAAGAGCTCTGGACGCAGACGCGTGGCATCTACGTCAACGATCCGATGGTGAAGGAGCGTTTCACCAAGCAGATCGCCTTCAATGTCATCCCGCACATCGATGTGTTCATGGAGGACGGCTACACGAAGGAAGAGTGGAAGATGATGGCGGAGACGAAGAAGATCCTCGATCCGGCCATCAAGCTCACCGCCACGTGCGTGCGCGTGCCGGTGTTCGTGGGCCACTCCGAAGCCGTGAACATCGAATTCGAAAACCCGATCAGCGCGGAGGAAGCGCAGGAAATCCTGCGTGAAGCGCCCGGCGTGATGGTCATCGATAAGCGCGAGGACGAGGGCTACATCACGCCCGTCGAAGCGGCGGGCGAATTCGCCACCTATGTCTCGCGTATCCGCGAGGATTCGACGGTGGAAAATGGTCTCTCGCTGTGGTGCGTCAGCGACAATCTGCGGAAAGGCGCGGCGCTCAACGCCGTGCAGATCGCTGAACTGATGCACAATCGCGGCATGTTCCGGAAACTGGCGGCTTAGGCTGTGAAAGCCCTTCTCCCCCGCGAGGGGGAGAAGGTGGCCGCGAAGCGGTCGGATGAGGGGGCGTCCGGGAGATTGTCTTCGGCGCCCGACTTCATCCTGAGACTCACCCCCTCATCCGTCGACTTCGTCGACACCTTCTCCCCCTCGCGGGGGAGAAGGGCTGGAGCCGCGCTCACATCGGCTTCGGCTGCCACAGCTCGATCTTCGTGCCCTCGGGATCGACGAGGTGCGCGAAGCGGCCGTTCGGCTCATCGGGCAGCACTTTCGCCTCGACGCCGTGCGCCTTCAGGCGCGCCAGCATGCCGTCGAGATCGTCCACGGCGAAATTGATCATGAACTCCTTCGTCGAGGGCTCGAAATAGGTCGTCTCCGCCTTGAAGGGGCTGAACACCGTCGCGGCGCCGGGATGGGCGGCCATCCCGTCCGGCAGCAGCACCGCGCCGCCCCAGTCGTGCATCTCGATGCCCAGCACGTCCGCGTACCACTTGCCGAGGGCCGCCGGATCGCGCGCCTTGAAGAAGATGCCGCCTACGCCGAGAACCCGCGCCATGATCTTTCCTCCAGCCGTTGCAATCGCAGCCGCACAGTCTAGCTTCCCGCCCGCGCGGGCAAGCGTGTCGGCCGGGGAACCGTAGGAACCCGTCGGGCTGCGTCTGCCCCCGTGCTCCAGGGTTTGCACCCCCTCGCTCCCCGGCGTCCGGCGCTTCGGCGCAGCCTCGCCGCCGCTCTGCGGATCGGATCCCCGCGTCGGCGATGCGGACGCCGGGAAGCTTCATGTTCGTGGATGAGTTGAATGACCGATACGACCGGTGACCTGCTCTCATTGATGATCTTCGTCGCCGTCGTGGTGGTGATCGCGCTCCTTGTCGGGCGTCCGCTGCTCAAGGCCTACAAGGACGCGTGGGTGACGATCTACGACTATGAGAGCGGCCTGAAGTATGTGCGCGGCAAGATCGTCGCGGTGCTGCCGCCCGGGCGCTACAACACCTTCGGCGGCGAGACGATCGTGGAACGCCATGACATGCGCGAGCAGGGCATGACCGTCGCGGGCCAGGAGATCCTGACCAAGGACAACATGCCCGTCCGGGTGTCCGTCATCGTCAACTGGAAGATCGCGGACGTCACCGTCTACAAGCGCACGGTCAACAACGTCTCGACGCGCCTGCATGAGGCGACGCAGGTGGTGCTGCGCCGTCGCGTCGCCGCACTCGACCTCGACGCCATCCTCGCCGATCGCGCCGCCATCGACGCGGGCGCTGCTGCGGAAGTGCAGGCGGCGGTCGGCGCCATCGGCGTGACGATCGTCGGGGTGGACTTGCGCGACGTCACGCTCATGGGCGTCGCCAAGCAGGCCTATGCCGATCTTTGGCGCGCGCAGAAGGAAGGTCTCGCCGCGCTCGAACGCGCCCGCGGTGAACAGGCGGCGCTGCGTTCCCTGGCGAACGCCGCGCGCATGCTGAAGGGCAATCCCGAACTGATGAACCTGCGCGTCTTGCAGGCGCTGCAGGGACAGCAGGGCAAGGCGTCGCCGACGGTGATCCTTGGCGGTGCGCCCGGTCTTGTGCCGGTGTCGAAGGATGCGGCGCCGCCCGAGAGTGCGGAATGAACCCCTCTCCCGTTCACGGGAGAGGGAAAGATCGCGTCAGCGATCAGGGTGAGGGCACAGTGGCGCCGAACGAGACTCATCCTGTGAGACCGGGCCCTCACCCTGATCGCCGCTGCGCGTCGATCTCTTCCTCTCCCGCAAGCGGGAGGGGGGCATGAAGAACGATGCCGACCTTCGCGCCGGCTTCCTCGCCGCATTCGCGGCCTATTCGATCTGGGGCGTGCTGCCGCTCTATCTTAAGCTCGTGAGCTTTGCGGGGCCGTGGGAGGTGCTGTGCGCGCGCATCCTGTGGAGCATACCTGCCGCGTTCGTGGCGGTGCAGTTCATGGGCGGCTTTGCCGAGACGCGCACGGCGCTGGCGCAGAAGGGCGTGCTGCGGGCGCTTGCGTTCTCGTCGGTGTTCATCGCGATCAACTGGGCGATCTATGTCTGGGCGGTGGCCAATAACCACGTCATCGAGGCCAGCCTCGCCTATTTCCTCACGCCGCTCGTGAACGTCGCCTTCGGCGTCACGCTGTTCAAGGAACGCATCACAAAGGCGCAGACGGGCGCATTGGCGCTCGCCGCCATCGGCATCGCGGTGCAGGCCGCGGCGCTCGGCGCCTTTCCCTGGGTGGCGATCGCCTTGTGCGCGTCGTGGTCTCTCTACGGGCTTGTGCGCAAGCAGGCGCCGGTGCCGGCGGCGGGCGGGCTGCTCGCGGAAACGCTGATCCTCGCCGCGCCTTCAGCGCTCGGCTTGTGGTGGGTGTCGACTACTGCGCAGGGCATCACGTTCGATGACTCACCCTCGAACGCGCTCTTGCTCGCCGCATCGGGCCTCGCCACGGCGATCCCGTTGATCCTGTTTTCCTTCGGCGCGCGGCGGCTGAAATTCTCCACCCTCGGCATGCTGCAGTTCCTCGCGCCCTCGATCCAGTTCTTCATAGGCTGGGCCTATGGCGAACCGCTGACGCCGCTGCGCATCGCGAGCTTCGCGCTGATCTGGATCGGCCTTGCGATATTCACCGCCGACAATCTCTGGCGCGAACGTCAGCGCGCGGCGCTCTCCAGCTGAGCGCGAAGCGCGCCCGCTTCCAGCTGCGCCGTCCACGGCGCGAGATCGAGCCCCTGCCGGGCGATCCACGCATCGTCGAACAGCGTGTCCATGTAGCGCTCGCCGCTATCGCACACGAGCGACACGATGCTGCCTTTCTCGCCGCGCGCCTGCATTTCGTGTGCGAGCGTCAGCACGCCGATCATGTTCGTGCCCGTGGACGTCCCCACGCGGCGCCCCAACAGCTTCGACAGCCACCGCGCGGCCGCGAACGAGGCCGCATCCGGCACGCGCACCATCCGGTCCACCACTGTCGGCAGGAAGGAGGGCTCCACGCGCGGCCGGCCGATGCCTTCCACACGCCCGGGCGGCAGATCGACGGGCGAGGCGCCCGCGGCGTAGTGATCGAAGAAGGCCGAGTTCTCGGGATCGACCACGCACAGCTGCGTCGCGCCCGCATAGCAGGTGTTGTAGCGGATGAAGCGGCCAATGGTCGCCGACGTGCCGCCCGTGCCCGCGCCGACGACGACCCAACGCGGCGTCGGATGCGGTTCGCGCGCCATCTGCGAAAAGAGGCTCTCGGCGATGTTGTTGTTGCCGCGCCAGTCGGTCGCGCGTTCGGCGTGGGTGAACTGGTCGAGATAGTGCCCGCCCAGACGGTCCGCGAGCGCCTGCGCTTCGGCATAGATCTGCGATGCATTCTCGACGAGGTGGACCCTGCCGCCGAGGAATTCGATCTCCTCCAGTTTCTTCGGCGCCGTGGTCTTCGGCGCGACCGCGATGAAGGGGAGACCCAAAAGCCGCGCGAAATACGCCTCCGAGATTGCGGTGGAGCCGGACGAGGCCTCCACCACCGGCGCGCCTTCGCGCACCCAGCCCGAGCAGATGCCGTAGAGCATCAGCGACCGGGCGAGACGGTGCTTGAGGCTGCCGGACGGGTGGGTCGATTCGTCCTTGAGATAGACGTCGACGCCATCGAGATGCGGGAGGTCGAGCTTGAGAAGATGTGTGTCAGCCGATCTGTTGAAGTCGGCCTCGATCTTGCCTATGGCGGCGCAGATCCAGTTTCGACAGGGCAATTGGACGGGCATGCGGCCTTCCTGCGGCGCCGTATCCGGCGCAGGGTGAATCGATGACGGCGGAAACCATCTACTACGCCATCGGCGACGTCCACGGCATGGCCAAAAGCCTGCAGGCGCTGCATGCGCTGATCCTTGCCGATCACGAACGGCGCGGCGGCAAGGCCACCGTCATTCACCTGGGCGACTATGTCGATCGCGGCGCCGACAGCCGCGGCGTGATCGAACTCGCCATGGCGCTGGAGCACAAGGCCAGCAAGTCCGAGAACCTCGCAGTGCACGCCCTGCTCGGCAATCACGAACAGATGATGCTGGACGCCTTCGACGAGGACACGCTGACGGCGGAGGAGCACTGGTTCACAAACGGCGGTTCGGACACGGTGAAGAGCTATCTGCGCGGTCGCGACGGCGCCGACCGGCGCAAGTGGCGCGACGCCATCGACCCCGCGCACATCGAGTGGCTGCGCGCCTTGCCCACCATGCTTGTCGACGAGACGCGCAAGCTCGTCTTCGTGCACGCCGGCATTGATCCGATCAGCTATCCCGACTGCAAGGACGAGATCCGCATCTGGACGCGCAGCCCGCGCTTCTTCGATCCCGATCGCTGGCCCGACCGCGCCGAACTGGAAGGCATCCGCGTCATCCACGGCCACACGCCAACGAGCGATCTCGCGCCCGATGTCGGCCCGCGGCGCATCAATGTCGACACCGGCGCCGTCTATGGCGGTTCGCTCACCTGTGTCGTGCTCGCGCCCGGCGAGCAGGCGCAGTTTCTGGTGGTGTAGTTTCCTCCTCCGTGAGCGCAGCGAAACGGGGGAGGTGGCTCACGCGAAGCGTGAGACGGAGGGGGCGAGGGCGGCGCCTCCATCCCCCGGCTTCGCCGGGTACTCCCCCCGCAGGCGGGGGAAGAAAGAGGCGTCAGTCATCCACGCGCCGCCTCGCGTCTTCATAAACACGCGTAAACCGCCTCCACCAGCCGTCGCGCGCGCGGGTCGCCCTGCAGGTGATGATCCTGCCGGTTCATTACATAGGCGCACGACATCTTCGCATCGGGGTCGCCGAGGCCCATGGACCCGCCCCAGCCGGAATGGCCGAGCGTCGACGGGTTCGGGCCGTAGACGCGCTGATCGTTGCGCATCACGCCCGCCGCGAACGTCACGTTCGTCGGCAGCACCAGATCGGCGCCCGATGCGCGCGCTTTCGTCAGCGCCTCGAATGCGCCGGCGCCGATCAGCGTTTCGCCATTCAGTTTTCCGCCGCCTGCATAGACATGATAGAGCTGCGCGACCGAAAGCGCGGTGCCGTGGCCGTTCGCGCTCGGGATCTCGATGCGTCGCCAGAGCGCGCCGCCGCGATCGGGCGCCGACCACTTCGTGAGGAACGCGGCCTTCCGATACTCGTTGACCTCACCGAGTTGCGGCGCGGTCTTCGGCTTTTGAATTTCCGCGCAACGCTCGTGCTCTTCGTCGGGCAGTCCGATCCAGAAATCGATGCCGTGCGGTTCGCAGAAATCGTCCGCAAGATGCTGGCCGAGCGATTTGCCGGTCGCGCGCTGCACGATCTCGCCCGCGATGTAGCCCCAGGTCAGCGGATGATAGCCGCTCTGCTTGCCCGGCGGCCACATGGGCGCGAGCGGCGCGAGCGCTGCAGCGAGCGCCGGCGGATCAAGCCATAGGGCCGGATCGATCGGATCGACGAAGCCCGGCAATCCCGCCTGATGCGAGAGCGCCTGCGCGAGCGTGACGCCCGCCTTTCCGTTCGCGCCGAATTCCGGCCACACATCCGCGACCGGCGCCTCGTAGTCGAGCGCGCCATTGTCCACGAGCCGTGCGATGACGAGCGCACTGATGCCCTTCGTCGTCGAATAGACCGGCGTCAGCGTGTCGGCGTCCCACAGGCGCTCCCTGTTGCGGTCGGCATAGCCGCCCCACAGCTCCGCGACGGTCTCGCCGTCGACGATGGCGGCGAAACTCGCGCCGAGCTCGACGCCGTCCTCGAAATTCTGCGCGAACGCTTCGGCGACCTTTTCAAATCCGGGCGCCACGGAGCCTTGGGTGAACATGGCGGCGGTTTAGCCGGGAACCGGCACGCTTCGCCAGCGCTTCTTGCGCGACGGCGGGAGAGGGGCCACATCGTGGCGCTCGCGCGCGGAGGGAAAGCCCATGTCCGATTTGATGAAGCCGAAGGCTTGGCCAGAGGTATTGAAGGTCGCGGCGCTCTGCGCGTTGCTCGCGCTCGCGGGATGCGGCCGCAACGAGCGCAATGTGGGCGAGTTCTCCAACGATCTGCTCGGCAACGAGATCAAGGTCGAGGCGCTGCCCGATCCCGCCATTCCCGGCGTCATCTGCCACATGGCCTATTTCGAGCGCGGCGTGATCGATCGCGCCACGAAGGGCAACTGGTTCGAGGACCCCTCGAACTCCTCCGTCGCGTGCCAGCGCATCGGGCCGATCGACCTCAAGGGCGTCGACCTCGGCAAGAGCGGCGATGAAATCTTCAGCCAGCGCCTCAGTCTCTTCTTCAAGCGCAACGCCGTGCGTCGCATCGTCGACCTGCAGAACAAGTCGATCCTCTACGTCTCGCACTCGCGCGAGATCGTGGAGGGCTCCGCGAAGATGAGCATTTCGACGGTCGTGCTGACGGACGCGGAAGTCGCGGCGGCGCGGGCGCGTTAGGCGGGTGCTCTTTCCTCCCCCTGACAAGGGGGAGGCAGGAGGGGGTCTGCGCGGGTGTCCCGCAAAATCCGCAAGACATGACGCTGCGCGACGAACCCCCTCTCGGTCTCCCCCTTGCAGAGGGAGAAGAAAGCGCCAAGCACTAGCCCGGATAAGCCTGCGCCGTGGGCCACGTATCGGGGTGTTCGAGCTTTTCCTGCGCCGACACGAGCGCGAGGTGCGGGCCGCCTTCGAGCGCTGAATGCACGATCACATCGTGCACCGCGCCAGCCGCCGCTTCGAGCGCGACGACCACGCTTTGCCCTAGTGCGCGCCGTGCGACGAAGAGTGCGGTGAAGAGATCGCCGGCGCCTTTCGGCGCGCCCGGAATCTGCGGCGTCTCGACGAGCCACGTCGCCTGCGGAGAGGCGTAGAGCGTGGCGATCCCTTTCTCGCGCGGCGCCGACGTCACGATGATCGGCTTGCCGAAGGAGCGCGCGCCGGCATGCGTCGTCTCGAGCGTCGGCAGCTTCGCGTCGGCGAGCGTTTCCATTTCCCAATGGTTCGGGGTGAGCAGGTCAGCGGCCGGCGCAAGCCGCTTGCGGATCGCCTCGATGATCTCCGGCTTCACGAAGGCGCCCGGCGCATCGCCCATCACCGGATCGCATACATACTGCGCCGCCGGGTTCGCCGCCCTCACGCGCTTCACCGCTTCGAGCACGACGTCCGCCTGCTCGGGTAAGGCGATGTAGCCGGAGAGGACGTGGCTCACCGACCTCAGCGCGCCGTCCGCATCCAGCGCCTCGACCATGGACGCAAGCGTCTCCGCCGCCACCGGTCCGCCGCCGGGCGCACCCCGGTCGGGGCGGCGGCCGAGCAGGGTGGTCGGCAAGGCGATCACCGGAACGCCCAGCCGTTCGAGCGCGAAGGCCGCGACCGAATTGCCCACCCGGGCCCCGGCGACTTGCGATTGGATGGAGAGGACGGCTTTCATGGGTGCGCCGCAGCATTCGCCTGTCGCGGGAAATTTCTCAAGGGAACCGCCCAAATGTCCTCACTGCGCCCCCGCCGGTCCTGCCTCTACATGCCCGGCGCCAACGCCAAGGCGCTCGACAAGGCGCGAACGCTCCCCGCGGACACGCTGATCTTCGACCTTGAGGATGCCGTTGCCCCCGAGGCCAAGGCCGACGCCCGCGACGCCATCGTCGCGACTATGGCGGCAGGAGGCTACGGCAAGCGCGAGATCGTCATCCGCGCCAACGCGCTCTCCACGCCCTGGGGCCATGACGACGTGAAGGCCGCCGCCATCGCCGCGCCCGACGGCGTGCTCTTCCCGAAGATCGACAGCGCCGCCGACATCGAAGCCGCCGACAAGGCGCTGCGCGATGCGGGCGCGCCGCCGTCCACCGCCATCTGGGTGATGATCGAGACGCCGAAGTCGATCCTCAACATCGGCGAGATCGCCCGCGCCGCCGAGCGCACGCGCCTGACCACGTTCGTGATGGGCACCAACGATCTCGCCAAGGACATGCGCGCCGCGCAGACGCCGGGCCGCGAAGCCTTCCTCGCCGCGCTGTCGCTCACCGTGATCGCGGGGCGCGCCTACGGCCTGACGCTCATCGACGGCGTCTACAACGACATCCCCAACACCGAAGGCTTCGAGGCGATCTGCCGGCAGGGCCTCGCGCTCGGCTTCGACGGCAAGACGCTCATCCATCCGAGCCAGATCGAGACCTGCAACGCGGTCTTCGCGCCGCCGCCGGAGGAAGTCGCCTGGGCGCGCGGCGTGATCGCGGCATTTGCCGATCCCGCGAATGCGGGCAAGGGCGTGCTGAAGGTAGATGGGAAAATGACGGAACTTCTGCATCTCGAGCAGGCGAAACGCGTGGTGGCAGTGGCGGAAGCGATCGAGGCGATGGGCGCGTCATGAAGTGGGCGCCTGTCGATGCGGCGGACATCGGTCACGATGTGATCCTGTTCGACGGCGACTGCGTCTTGTGCTCGCAAGGCGCGCACTTCGTGCATCATCGGGACAAGGGCATGCGGTTCAAGTTCGCCGCGATCCAGTCGCCTTACGGTCGTCAGCTCGCGCGGCGCTTTGGCATCGATGCGGACGCACCGGAGACCTATGCAGTCGTCATGGGCGGTCGCGCTTATTTTCGCTCCGATGCGTCGATCCGGGTTCTGACGGCGCTGCCGGGTTTCGGGTGGGCTGCGGCCTTGCGGGTTTTCCCGCGCCCGTTGCGCGACGCCGTGTATGATCTCATCGCGCGCAATCGATATCAGTGGTTTGGCCGGCGCGACCAGTGCTGGGCCGGCGACCCGCAATTCCGGGCGCGCATAGTGGAGACCCCATGACGAAGTCCAATCCCGGCAACTTCTTCGAGGACTTCCGTATCGGGCAGGTGCTGCGCCACGCAACGCCGCGCACGATCACGAGCGGCGACGTCTCGCTCTACACAGCGCTGACGGGCTCGCGGTATGCACTTTTCTGCGCGGAGACTTTTGCGGCGGCGGCGGGGCTGCCGCGTGCGCCGGTCGATCCGCTGCTCGCGTTCCACATGGTCTTCGGCAAGACCGTGCCGGACATCTCGCTCAACGCCGTCGCCAATCTCGGTTATGCGGAAGGGCGGTTCTTCCAACCCGTCTATCCGGGCGATACGCTGACCGCGACGTCGGAAGTCATCGGCCTCAAGGAAAACGCCAACGGCAAGACGGGCGTCGTCTATGTGCGCACGACCGGTGTGAACCAGCGCGGCGAGACGGCGCTTTCCTATTGCCGGTGGGTGATGGTCAACAAGCGCGATGCGAGCGCGCCGGCGCCGGAGGCGGTCATACCCAAGCTCGCGGCGTTCGTGGCGGCGGACGATCTCGTCCTGCCCGCCAATCTCACCTTCGCGGAATGGGACAATGCACTCGCGGGCGCGCCGCATCGCTTCCAGCATTTCCGCGTCGGCGAGAAGATCGACCACGTCGACGGCATGACAATCGAGGAAGCCGAACACCAGACCGCCACGCGCCTCTACCAGAACACCGCCAAGGTCCATTTCGACGGGCTGGCGCAGCAATCGTCGCGCTTCGGCAAGCGTCTCATCTACGGCGGTGTGGCGATCTCCACGGCGCGGGCGCTGGCGTTCAACGGTCTCGCCAATGCGGCGTACATGCTCGCGCTCAATGCGGGGCGTCACGTCAACCCGCTATTCGCCGGCGATACCGTCTATGCGTGGTCGGAAGTGCTCGACGCGGCGGAGTTGAACGAGCGCGCCGGCGCGTTGCGGATGCGTCTCGTTGCCACGAAGAACAAGTCCTGCGCCGATCACCCGTACAAGAAAGAGGACGGCGAGTACGATCCCGCCGTCATCCTCGATCTCGACTACTGGGTCGCGATCCCGCGCTAGAAGGGCGGACTGCCGGGGCGCACCACCACGTAGCCGCGGCCGACATAATAGTCCTGTTCCAGCGACGAGAGCGGCGGCGCGCCGGTGAAGCCGCGCGACAGGGTGAGCGGCGTCATGCTGCGCGTGTTCTGCGCGGCGCGGGCGGCGGCGTTCATGTCCGACAGCGTCGCCCAGCGTTGCGCGTGGCCCCACACGGCGCCGATCTGACTGCGCACCAGCGGATCGTTCACGCCCGCTTCGTACACATACTGCTCATACCAGTTCGCCGGTCGTCCGCCCGACCAGTCGCGCAGGATGTCCTCGATGACGATGGTGCGGTCGCGACCCATGGCCTCCCGTGCGATCTTGTAGGCGTCAGCGCGCCCGCCGTGCCGCACGGCGAGATTGTAGCGCGCGCGCAGCGAAAGTCCGCAGGCGGTGGTGCGGTAGCATTCGGGATCGCCCGCAGCGGCGCGCGCCTGGCCCGCCGCGATGCGCGCGCGTTCCGCCTCTGCGGCGCGACGCGCAACTTCCAGCCGCTCCGCGCGCTGTTGCGCCTCGAACTCCGCGCGCCAGCGCGCAGTGTAGGCGGCGGTCTCCCGGGCGTGCTTCTCCCGCGCTGCGACGACTGCGGCATAAGCCGCCGACTGGCGCTCGTGATCGAGATTGCGCGTCACCCACACCGTTTCGATCGCATCGACGATTTCGGCATGCGCGCGACCCGTGAGCTTTGCGCGTTCCGCAGCCGGCAGGTCATTCTCCGGACGGTAGAAGCCGCTCATGTAGTTCGGCTGATTGATCTGCGCGAATTCCGCCTGCGCCACGTCCCATGCGCCATCTTCGCGCTGACCGAGCAGCGTCGTCCCGGTTTTGCGCCGGCCGTCCGCGCCGTCATAGGTGAGCGTGCGCAGTTCCATCTGCGTATAGGTTGGCCCGCAGGCGCGCGGCTGCGTCTTCCAGTGGCCGTACCTGTCTGACGGGGTCACGGCGTCTCGCCCTTCGCCGATGCTGCAGAAACCGTAGCGGCGCCCCGCCGGCGTCTGCCAGACTTCCACGGCGGTTTTGGGACGCGCCTGCGTCTCGTCGCCGCCGGATGTCTCCGCCGTGACAAAGGTGAAACCGAGCATGCCGCGCGGCGGTGCGTAGCGCGTTGCGTTCTGCAGATAGGGCAGGAAGACGCCGGGCGTGTCGGTGAGGTGCAGCACTTCGCCGCCGCTGACAAAGAGGGTGCGCGTGGGGTCGTAGGGAATTTCGCGCAAGCGTGCGTCGAACCACAGGATCTTTCCATCGCGCTGGAGGATCTGCACGCCGGCGCCTTCGCGGATCAGCTGATCGAGACCGCGCACATAGGCCGCGCTGCGCGCACTGCTCGTCGTTGTTTGCGGCAATTGCAGGTCGGGCGAGGTGATGCGCCTGAGACGGGCGGGACGTTCGCCGCAGCCGAGAATGTCGACATACGTCACCCATCCGTCCGCAGAGACCGGCCCGTAGGCCGCCGTTGTGCGCATCGGCGTGGTATTGTCGCCCAGCGTGCACCGGGACACGGCGGGATCGAGCGTCGGGCCGAAAGTGGACATCACGCGCGAATAGCCGCGTGAATCGACGCCGGGCGGCCATGCAAGAGGGGCATCGGTCTGGGCCGCCGAGGGTGTTGCAACAAGCGCCGCCGCACACGCGATCGCCGCGGCCGTCATCACACTGCGTTGCGCCACACGTCTCTCCCTCATCCGCGCGCCCTTCGTGGAGCATGCGATGTCAGAAGATGAATCGGCGCGCAGGCGCAACCCATCAATGCGTGATGCGCGTCCTTGCCGCTAGGTCGATATCCACGCCACGAAGGCGAGCAGCAGAAACACGAGCGCGATGGTCGTGCCGACGCCCGTGACGCCGACGGCGGGGACGCCCTTGTATTTGCGCGCCGCCTCGGCCGCCGGCACGGGCCACATCTCGTCGGCGACGCCGATCATGACCCAGTCCCCCACGGTGGCCGCGCGATCGCCTTCCAGCGTCGCAATCACCGCCGGCGCGCGCAGGATCGCGGCGCGATAGCGGATACCGGTCTTCTTGCGGAAGACGCCGGCGCGCACCTTGCGATAGGTCTTCTCGAAGATGTCGCGCCGCACGACCTGTCGCGCGCCGGTGGGGTAATCGACGATGTAGTGCGCGCCTGCCTCATAGGGGACGCGGACGCCGTCTTCGGTGACGATCTCGCCATCCGATTTCGCCAACAGGGCAAGCACTTTCTCGCCGCGACCGCGCGGACGCACGATCCGCAGCGGCGTGTTCGACGGGAGATCGTGCGGCGCGGCGACGCGCCGGGCGTGATCGAAGAGGCCATCAGCCATGACGTGCTATCCTGTTGCGCAGTCTATTCACGGCCGTTTCGCGCCGATTGATCTGCATCAGCCGGTTCCGGTGCCGGGTCGGCGACGTCGCGGACGTCCGTGCGGATGTCGGCGACGGTGCGCTCCATGAAGGCGCCGGTGCGCGCGCCTGCATCGGTGAGCGCTGCGCCGGCGCTGTCCACGACAGCCACAGTCTGTCGATCGATGACGCGTCCGGCGCGCTCGGCAGACATGTCGTTGGCGAACCAGGCATAGGCGCCGACGCTGACGACCGCCACGATGGCCATGAGCGAAACGGTGCGCACGGCGGAATGAAGCCCCGGCGCGCGTGCGCCGAACAATGCGATCACCGCCGAGACCGCAAGCAGGACGAGAAGAATGAAAAAGACGATGCGCGCGCTCTCCGCGAACGCCGTTGCAACGCCTCCGAACCCGAGAAATGCCGCCACAGCTGCGGCGACGAACAGGCCTATGACCCAGTTGATCATGGTCGTCTCCGACATCAGGAAAGGTGATGCCGGGAAAACGTCCACGCGCTGCGTCGGGTTCCCTCGGAAGGAAATCCGCTTACGCGCTAAGGCAGCCACAGCTCCATCACGCCCGGGGGAAGGCCGGCGCGGCCGACGAAGCTTACGGTGACGTCTGCGGGCGCGCCGGCGGCGGCGAGGGTCTGCTTGATCTGCTCGGCGAGTTTTTGCGCGTCGGCGGCCTGGGCTTCGCGGAAATAGCGCAGTTCCGCTTTCTCCACCCGCACCGGCACCAGATCGATGGACGGCGTCGTCGCGCCGCTGTCGCGCAACGCGGCTTCAATGGATTGCGCAAGCGCGCGGTCCGCTTCGTCCGAGATCTGGATGAGCAGGCGATACTCGCCCTCCTTCACGCGGCGCGCGCTGGAGGTGGGCAACGACGCCATGCGATCATAGCGGTTGCGGAAGAAGTCGGTCGCCTGCTGTGCGTTGGCCGGGATGTTCGCGCGCGTCTGGCGCGGCAGGACGATGGCGGGCGCCTGGACTTGCGCCTGCGCGGGGGCGTTGTTCGAAGCCGCAGGCGCATCGCCCGTAGTCGGGGCCGGCGCCGCGGGCGCCTGCGCGGCGGGCGGCGGCGTCGCGACCTGCTCCTGCGAGAGCACCGCCACGCTATCGCATTGCGAGGCGCGGTTCTCCACATGGTCGACCACGCGTGCGTACACCTTCGGATAGATGTTCTCGATCATGCCGAGATTGAGATTGGCGAGTTGCGCATCCTGGCAGGGATCGAACGTCGACTGGTTCTGCAGGTAGAAGGTGACGGCCTCGAATTCGCGTTGCTGCTGGTCGCGGAAATACTGCAGGCCGCCGAACGCTGCGGTCACGATGGGCACCAGCGTGACAATGGCGCCGAAGCGCAGGCCCTGGCCTCTGTTGTCTTCAGACATGTCGTTCCCCGATTCCTGTCTCTGTCAGACGCGCGCGGCGCCGCCCCAGATGCCCTTGGCGATTCCCAGTTTCACCTGACGATCGGCAAGGCCGTTATAGCCGCCGTTGATGCGGCGCGTGATCGTGTTGATGTCGTCGCGATCGGCGAGCATGTTCATCGTGACGCCGCCGACGGTCGTCTGTTTCCAGTACTCGCACGCGATCTTCACCGCGTTTTCCGGAATGGCGGCAAGCTCCGGATTGTTTTCGAGATCGAGCCCGAGCAGCTGGCCGTAGCGACGGTAGTTGTTGCGCCCCGTGAGCTGGATGATGCCGCGTCCCTTGTAGCGGCGCCCGTCGCCCGGCTGCGTGTTGCCGAGCGAGGCGCGCCCTTCATAGGCGTCGCCGCTCGCGTACTCCTGCATGGTGCGGAAGTTGTCGCACTCGTGCGCGCACTGGGCCATGAAGTGCGAGACCCGCAGGCCGGTGTTGATCTCGTAGCGCGGCAGTTCGCGCTGGAAGCCCGCGACGAGGCCCGGCAGGAATTCGCGCTTCGGATTCTTCGCGAGCTTGATGATGTCCGCCTCGGTCACGCGCAGGTCGCCGCGGCCGGGCGCGGGCGGTGTGTTCAGCGGCTGAATGTGCGCGGAGGACACATAGCCCTGGAAGGACAGCATGTGCAGATCGGCCTGCACCCGGAACCAGCCATTGCCCCAGTTGCGGTTGTCGAGCCGCGTGACGAACTGGCCGCGCGGCAGCACGACGAGGATCTCGGCCCCGCCGTCCGGCAACTCACGCAGGTTCAGCCCGCTGGCGGCCACGACATAGACTTCCCCGGTCATCGTTCGCCCCTTCTTCTGCGCCTTCTGGCGCTGGTTAACGACGGTATCATTGCGGCGCTGACAGGACGAGGGGGAGGTCTTTTTCGCCTCCCCGGCGAATTCGCCTAGGAACGCTTTTCCTTGCGTTCGGCGATCCAGCGATCGATGCGCGCCGCGAGCAGGTCGAGCGGCAGGGCGCCCTCGCTCAGCACGGCGTCATGGAAGGCGCGCACGTCGAAGTCGGCCCCCAGCTCCTGCGTCGCCTTCGCGCGCAGGCGGCGCAGCTCGATCTCGCCAATCTTGTAGCCCAGCGCCTGGCCGGGCCAGGACACATAGCGCTCCAGTTCGGTCGTGATGTTGTGCGGCGCGAGCGCGGAGTTCTCCTCGAAGCACTTGCGCGCCTGCGGCAGGCTCCAGCGCTTCCAGTGGATGCCGGTGTCGGCGACGAGCCGGCACGCGCGCCACATCTCGTAGGAGAGGCGGCCGAACATCTCGTAGGGGTCGCGATAGATGCCCATCTCCTCGCCGAGAAATTCCGCATAGAGGCCCCAGCCTTCGATGAAGGCGGTGACATCGGCGTTGCGGCGGTGCCAGGGGAGGTCGTCGCGCTCCTGCGCCAGCGCGATCTGCGTGTGGTGGCCGGGCGCGGCCTCGTGCAGCGTCAATGCGGGCAGCTCATAGAGAGGCCGCTGGTCGAGCTTGGAGGTGTTGACCATGTAGCCGCCGGCCACGCCCATTTTCGGGGAGCCGGGGTTGTAGCGTCCGGTGGTGTAGGTCGGCGCGAGGTCCGCCGGCACCGGGCGCACGCCGTAGGGCAGGCGCGGCATGACGCCGATGACAGAAGGCACGCGATCGTCGGCGCGCTTGGCGATTTCCGCGGCGCGCATCAGCAATTCTTCCGGCGTCTTCGCGTAGAAGCGCGGATCGGTGCGCAGATACTGGAGGAATTCGGGAAACGTCCCGGTGAAGCCGCTATCGCGCATCACCGTGTCCATCCGCGCGCGGATGCGCGCCACTTCCGCGAGGCCCAGCGCATGCACCTCGTCCGGCGTCATCGACGTCGTCGTGTGGCGGCGGATGAGGAAGGCGTAGTAGGCGGCGCCGTTCGGCCGGTCGCGGATGGCGAGGCTGGCGGGGGCGCGCGGCAGGTATTCGCGTTCGAGGAAGGCGAGCGTCTCGCGCTGCGCCGGGATCACGCCCTGGTCGATCGCGGCCTTCGCGCGCGCGCGCAGGTCTGCCTGCTCGCTCGCGGAAATCGTCGGCGACATCGACAGCAGCGGCGCGAAGAGCGGGCTCGCTTCCGCGTTGGCGGGAATGGCGCGCACCTGCACCAGCGCCGCCTCCACCACCGGGCGCGGCTGCATCATGCGCGTGGCGATGGCGCGCCGCAGATTGGCGATGTTCTGCGCGTAGTACCGCGGCGTCGCTTCGAGCCGCGCGATCCAGGCTTCGCCGTCGGCGACGGTGCGGATGGGCGTCGCGCCGGCGAGATAGCCCATCAGGCTGAAATAGCCGCTGTCGTTGGCGAACGCGAAGCGCCCTTCATCGAAGGCGAGTCCCTCGAGTTCCGCGTCGATCGTGCGCTTCAGCGTTTCGTGGTCGACGCGCGCGCCGGCGCCCAGCGCCGCAGGGTCGATGGCGGCGAGGAGGGCTTTCATGTCCCGCAGGGTGCGCGCCCGGCTGGCGGCGAATTCCGGTGATGCGTCGGGCAGGCGCTGGAGCGCCGCGCGATCCCCCTCGAAGCCCGCGGTGATCGGATCGACGCCGCGCATATGGAGTTCGTACGCCCGCGCCACGTCGCGCACGGCGGTGTCGGCGCTGCGGGTTTCCGCTTGGGCAGCCGCCGGCGGGGCCGCAGCGACGGTGGCCCAGACGCCTGCGGCGAAAACCAAGGCGAAACAGATGCTTCTCATGTCGATCCCCGCGGCGCGCCCGGACCCTGCGGGCGCCGTGAAATCATGCCACGGAAGCCGGGCTGTCAAATCACGGCGGTCGAATTGACTAAGGCGCGACGCCTTCTACGATCCGCGCCGATTTCTCCGCCGTAATACTCCCCAGGAGCATACATGGCCGCCCCGCCAGACACCCGTCCCTTGTCCCCGCACCTGCAGGTCTGGCGACCGCACATGACGATGGTCGCCTCGATCACCAACCGGTTCGCCGGGGTGGGCCTGCTGATCGGGACGTTCGGGCTGGTCTACTGGCTCTGGGCGCTCGCGGCGGGCGCGGAGGAGTTCGCGGAGGCCATGGCGCTGGTGAACACCCTGCCGGGACAGGCCATCCTCTTCCTCATCGTCGCGGGGGCGGGCTACCATTTCGCCGCCGGCATTCGCCACCTTGTCTGGGACGCCGGTCGGGGCTTCAGCCCGAAGGTCGCCGATCTCACGGGCTGGGGCGTGTTCGTCTTCGCGGTGCTGACGCCGCTTGCCGTCTGGGCGCTCGCGGGGATCTGAGATCATGAGCGAAAAATCCGCCGGCCACGGTACGGGCCATTTCATCGGCGAGCGCGTTTCCGCGATCCTGCTTCTTTTCCTCATGCCGTGGTTGATCGTGTCGGCGGCGCTGTCGCTCGACGGCAGCTACGACTCCGCGCGCGCCTGGCTGGCGAGCCCGGTCACGAGCATCGGCCTCGGCATTTTCCTGCTCATCTCCCTCTACCACATGCGCCTCGGCGTGCAGGTCATCGCGGAAGACTATCTCGGCAAGGTCGGCACGCGCCGGCTCGTTCTCGGCGTCAACACGCTCATCACGCTGCTCGCGGCGGCGGTCGGCGTGTACGCGCTCTATCAGATCAGCTTTGGGGGTTGAGGTCTCGTGCCTGCTTATACTTGGGTTGATCATGACTATGACGTCGTCGTCGTGGGCGCCGGCGGCTCGGGCCTTCGCGCGGCGGTCGGCTGCGCGCAGGCGGGGCTGAAGACGGCGTGCATTTCCAAGGTGTTTCCCACGCGCTCGCACACCGTCGCGGCGCAGGGCGGCATCTCGGCGGCGCTCGGCAACATGGGCGAGGACGACTGGCGCTGGCACATGTTCGACACCGTGAAGGGATCGGACTGGCTGGGCGACCAGGACGCCATCGAATATCTCACGCGCAACGCGCCGCAGGCGGTCTATGAGCTTGAGCACTGGGGCGTGCCGTTCTCGCGCACGAAGGAAGGCAAGATCTACCAGCGCGCCTTCGGCGGCATGACCCGCAATTACGGCGAGGCGCCCGTGCAGCGCACGTGCGCGGCGGCGGATCGCACGGGCCACGCCATCCTGCACACGCTCTACGGGCAATCGCTGCGCTACGACGTCGACTTCTTCATCGAATATCTCGCGCTCGATCTCCTCATGGACGGCGAGGGCGCCTGCCGCGGCGTGACGGCGTGGAAGCTCGATGACGGCACGCTGCACCGCTATCGCGCGCAGACGGTCGTGCTCGCCACCGGCGGCTATGGCCGCGCCTATTTCTCCTGCACCTCCGCGCACACCTGCACCGGCGACGGCAACGCCATGGTGCTGCGCGCGGGCCTCCCGCTGCAGGACATGGAATTCGTCCAGTTCCACCCCACCGGCATCTACGGCGCGGGCTGCCTCATCACCGAAGGCGTGCGCGGGGAAGGCGGCTATCTCACCAATTCCGAAGGCGAACGCTTCATGGAGCGCTACGCGCCGACCGTGAAGGACCTCGCGCCGCGCGACATGGTCAGCCGCGCGATGACCATCGAAATCCGCGAAGGGCGCGGCGTGGGCCCGAAGAAGGACCACATCTTCCTCCACCTCGATCACCTCGACCCGAAGATCATCCACGAGCGCCTGCCGGGCATTTCCGAAAGCGCGAAGGTGTTCGCGAATGTGGATGTGACGCGCCAGCCGATCCCGGTGCTGCCGACCGTGCACTACAACATGGGCGGCATCCCCACGAACTATCACGGCGAGGTGCTGACCAAGCTCGACGGCAATCCCGATCACGTCGTGCCGGGGCTCATGGCCGTCGGCGAAGCGGCGTGCGTGAGCGTGCACGGCGCAAACCGCCTCGGCTCCAACTCGCTGATCGATCTCGTGGTGTTCGGCCGGGCCGTGGGCCTGCGCTGCGGCGATGTGCTGAAGCCGGGCGCGAAGAAGCCCGATCTGCCCGCCAATGCTGGCGACAAGCACCTCGACCGCTTCAACCGTTTCCGCTTCGCCAAGGGCGGCACGTCCACCGCGAAGCTTCGCGACCAGATGCAGCGCGCCATGCAGGACACCTGCGCGGTCTATCGCGATGGCCCGACGCTCGACGAGGGCGTGAAGCGCGTGGCGGAAGTCTATCGCGGCGCATCGGACATCTCCGTCACGGACCGCTCGCTGATCTGGAATTCCGATCTCGCCGAGACGCTCGAATTCGACAACCTCATCCAGCAGGCGGTGGTCACCGTGAACGGCGCGGCCAACCGCACCGAAAGCCGCGGCGCCCACGCGCGGGAGGATTTCCCGGAACGCGACGACGTGAACTGGATGAAGCACACGCTCGCCTGGATCGATGAAGCGAGCGGGCGCACGACGATCGAGTATCGTCCCGTCCACTCGAACACGATGACCAACGAGGTCGAAAGCATTCCGCCGAAGAAGCGCGTGTACTGATGCGGCGCTTCGCGGCGTCCGACGGGCTGGAGATCGCGCTCCACGAATTCGGTGACGCGGGCGATCCCTATCCCGTGCTGCTGCAGCACGGCTTCTCCGCCAGCTCCGCGGGCAACTGGATCGCGCCGGGCATCGTCGATGCGCTGACGAAGGCGGGACGTCGCGTCGTCGCCATCGATGCGCGCGGGCACGGCGGGTCCGACATGCCGCATGAACCCGCGCGATACGCCCGCACGCGGCTGGCGGCGGACATTTCGGAAGCTGCGGACGTCGTCGGCGCCGAGCGCTTCGATCTCGCGGGCTATTCCATGGGCGGGATGGTCGGCGTGGTCACCGCTGCGAAGGATGCGCGCGTGCAGCGTCTGGCGATCTGCGGCTGCGTGCGGCAGATCGTGCAGGATCGCGGGCGCGATCCGTCTTTCTCCACCGTGCCGGCCGCGCTGCGTGCAGCCTCCATCGAGGAGGTGACGAGTCCGTGGGGACGCACCTTCCGCGCGGTCGCCGAGCGCATGGGCGGCGATCTTCACGCGCTCGCGGCGTGCTTTGAGGGTCTCGAGGTGGGCGCGCAGGAAAGCCGCGATGCGCTGCCCCTGATCCGCGCGCGGACACTCGTCATCGGCGGCCGCAGCGATCCGCTCATGAAGGACGCCGAAGCGTTCACCGGCGCGATCGCCGGGGCGCACCTCGAATGGGTCGACGGCGATCACCTGACGGCCGTCGTCGATCCGCGCTTTACGGCGGCGCTCACCGCATTTCTGGCGTGAAGCCGAGCAAGATGGACGGGCGTCCGACAGCAGCGCCTGCATCCGGTAGGGAAGGGAACAACGTGATCATGCGTGGATTGATCGGCGCCGCAGTGTGCGCGGCAGCGTGCGCGGCGCTCGCGGCGTGTGCGCCGGCGGCGAAGAAGGAAGCGGCGGCGGCGACGGACGCGTCCTGCGTGCAGTCGGTCTCGCGTGAGATCGCGGTGCTCGGCCCGACGCCGGACTACATCGTCGAGGCGCGCTCCTTTGAGGCCCCCGCGCCCGCCTCCGCCGAGGTCGCCGAGATGCGCAAGTCCAACCCGTGCGCGAGCGCGACGGTCGTGCTCACCTTCCGTCGCAAGGAGGATGGCGCTTTCGTCCACGGCTACGCCACGTCGATGAACCGCATGGACCTGATCGAGGGCCATGCCGGACCGGCCTTCGACGGCGCGCGCCTTCGCACATTCCTCGAAGACTGGACGAGCGTCGTTGTCGCGACGACGGACGCCGCCGCCACGCGCGCCGAAAACGTTTCTTCGGCCTTCGATGCGCGCCGCTATGCGGCGATGAAGGCGGCGAAGAAGCCGATGCTCTGCTACGAAGTCAGCGTCCACGAAACCGCATGTCATGTGGTGACGCCGGACAATGTCTATCTCTTCGAGCCCTTCTACGTCGAAAACCACGCCTGACGCCGATGTCCTACTGGTCCAGTCTCGCCGTCGAGTTCGCCGCGCGTCGCCGCAGGTTTCGCCGCGGCCCGCTCGGCCGGTTCGCGGACCAGATCGAGTTCGCCGTGCTCGGCGGAATCGTGCTCGCGGCCGTGGCGCCGGCGGTTGCGCGCGGCGGCATCGCCGATGCGCCGTGGGGGCCTGCGCTGCCGGTGGCGCTGCTCGCGGTCTATCTCTACGTCGAACGCCAGCGTCAGGCGGCGCTCGCCGCCGCGTCGGATGAAGAGGCGGTGACGGTTGCTTTCGACAAGCGCGTGCATCGCCTGTTCGTCGTCATCGCCCTTCTCGGCGCCGCGACCTTCGCCTGGGCGATGTTCAAGCCCGTGCCGCGCACTTTCCTGCCGGAGGAGCCGCCGGCGACCGGATCGTTCGACGTGGAGATCGGGTCCTGACGGCGCGCCGCCAAACTGCGCGCGCGCCTTGCAGATCCGCATGGGCGCCGCAGCGGGATTTCGCCGTATTCGCCGCCGATCATGAACTCTCCGTCATGAAGAAGGAGTCCGGTCGATGACCGACCAGTTGCGCCTGCCGACACGATCGGTGGGCCTCAAATTCCTGCTCGTCTGCATTCTTGCGGTGCTGATGGCGCTGCCGGCCTTCGCCATCTTTGGCCTGATCTACGACCGCACGAGCCGCGCCGACGCCGTGGTCGCCGAAGTCGGCCAGCGCTATGGCGGCGAGCAGACCTTCACCGGCCCGATCCTCGCCGCGCCGTTCCGGCAGGTGATCCCCGCGCCGCCGGCGACGCCCGACAATCCCCGCCCGCAGGCGACCGTGCGCAACGGCTGGTATGTCGTCTTCGCCAAGACCGGCAAGGGCGACGCCCAGATCGACACGGACGTGAAGGCGCGGGGCTCCGGCGGCCTGTTCAAAGTCCGCACCTACACCGCAGACGTCGATCTCAACGGATCATTCGAGCTCGCCGGCGAACCCTCCGCCGCGCCCGAGGGCGCGACCATAGACTGGACCAAGGCCGTCATCCTTGTCGGCGTCACCGATCCGCGCGGCGCGGCGGCGCCGGCGTCGGTCCAGGTGGGCGATCAGTCCATCCCGCTCGAACCGGGCTCGGCGTACGGCGATGTCTTCTCCTATCACGCGGCGCCCGGCGGCTATTCGACTCCGCCGTCGGCCGGGCCCTCGCAATGGCTCGTCGCGCAGGCGGGCGCCTTTGCGCGGCCCGACGCGACGTTCGACGTGCGCACGAAGCTGAGATTCACCGGCGTGGAAACGGTCAGCCTCGTCGCCTTCGCGCGCGACACGGACCTGCGCATCCGCGGCGACTGGAAGGATGTGGGTTATTTCGGCGGCTTCCCGCCGAAGTTCGGCGAGGACTCCGATGAAGTGCGCGCCGCGGAAGCCAAAGGCGCCTTCGACCAGCAATGGACCGTGCCCTTCATCGCCCGCAACCTCGCGGAGTCCGGCGATGCGGCGACGCTGTCGTCGCTCTCCAGCCTCAACGTGCAGGTGAAGCTGATTGATCCGGCGAACCCGTACCAGTCCGTCACGCGCGCGCTGAAGTACGCGCTGATGTTCCTCGGCGTTGTCTTCCTCGCCTATTTCCTGATGGAATCGACGTCGGATCGCCGCGTGCACCCCGCGCAGTACATCCTCGTCGGCCTCGCGCAGCTCATTTTCTACCTGCTGCTGCTCGCCATCGCGGAGCGCGTGGGATTCGATCTCGCCTTCCTGATCGCTGCGGGCGCGACGGTGACGCTGATCGGCGCCTATGCGGGGGGCGTGTTCGGCAGCGCGCGGCGCGGCTTCATCGCCTTCTTCGCCTTCGCGGTGCTCTATGCGCTCATCTATCTCCTGATGCGTCTGGAGGACTACGCGCTGCTGGCGGGCTCTGTCGCGGCGTTCGTCACGATCGCGGCGGTCATGTGGTTCACCCGCAACCTCGATTGGTACGGCCTCTCGCGGGCGGGCGAGGAGCGGCGGTGACAGGTGTTGCTCGCCCCCGACGGAAGTCGGGGGCGAGCGGCCGCAACGGCAGGCCTGCTGCGGCTTCCGGCGTCCTTGACGGGTGCAAGCGAAGCCGCCACGGTCCGCGCAAATTTGTTCCGGGATAGTTCATGGTCGAGCTGACGCTTCCGAAGAATTCCAAGGTCCAGAAGGGCGAGCATTACGCGGCGGCGCCGGGCGCCAAGCGCGTGCGCGCCGTCAAGGTCTACCGCTACGATCCCGACACCGGCATGAACCCGCGTTGGGACACCTACGACGTCGATCTCGACGCCTGCGGCCCGATGGTTCTCGACGTCCTCCTGCACATCAAGAACGAGATCGACCCGACGCTGACGTTCCGCCGCTCCTGCCGCGAAGGCGTGTGCGGTTCGTGCGCGATGAACATCGGCGGGCGCAACACGCTGGCGTGCACGAAGGCCGCCGACGAAATCCCCGGGCGCGAGCTTACCGTCAGCCCGCTGCCGCACATGCCGGTGGTGAAGGACCTCGTTCCCGACCTGACCAATTTCTACAAGCAGTACGCCTCCATCGAACCCTTCATGCAGGCGGGCGAAGCGCCCGCGACGGAACGCCGGCAGAGCGAGGAGGATCGCGCGAAACTCGACGGCCACTACGAGTGCATTCTCTGCGCGTGCTGCTCGACGAGCTGCCCGTCCTACTGGTGGAACGGCGACAAGTATCTCGGCCCCGCAGCGCTCCTGCAGGCGCACCGCTGGATCGAGGACAGCCGCGACGAGCAGCGCGAGGCGCGGCTCGCGGCGCTCGAGGATCCCTTCAAGCTCTATCGCTGCCACACCATCATGAACTGCGCGCAGGTGTGCCCGAAGGGGCTCAACCCCGCCAAGGCGATCGCCGACATCAAGAAGCAGCTTGTCGAACGCAAGGGCTGACGGCGTCGCGCGATCCATCTCCGATGAACCGTGCCGATGACGCATGACTGGGAACGTATCGCCGCCAAGGAAGCGTTCTTCGGCGTGGTCACGGCGGACAAGTATCGCGCACGCGAACTGACGCCCGAACGGATCGCGGAATTCTACGCGACGGGCGAGAGCGACATCGCCGACATCATCGCCACGTTCCAGCGCGTCTTCACGGCGGCGCCCTCCGGCGGTCGTGCGCTCGACATCGGCTGCGGCGTCGGACGTCTTGCGCGCGCGATGCGCAAACGGGTGGATGACGTCGTCGGCTATGACGTGTCGGACTCGATGCTCGCGCTCGCGCGTGAATACGCGGGCGAAGGGGTCGACTATACGACGGCATTTCCGTCCGGGCAGTTCGACTGGATCAACTCCTATGTCGTCTTCCAGCACATTCCGCCGCCCGAGGGCCTCGCGTTGCTGAAGCGCGCGCTCGCGCTGCTTGCGCCGGGCGGTTTCGCGTCGATTCAGGTCACCGCGTGGCGCACCGCGCATCTCGAACCGAAAGGGGCGCTTCGTCAGGCCAAGCGCGCCGCCCATCTCGCGCTCGCCCGCGCGGGCGCGCGGCCCGCCGAAGCGCTGATCCAGATGCACGACTACGCGCTCACCGACGTGATCCGCGCCTTCGTCGAAGCCGGCGTGACGCAGCAGCACCTCGTGCACACCGATCACGGCGGCCATCACGGCGTCTGGGTTTTCGGTAGGCGCAGCTGATCCCTCTCCCGCCTGCGGGAGAGGGATATGCGAGCGGAGCGAGCGAGGGTGAGGGCCCGGTCTCTCAGGAGGAGACTCGTCCTGCACCACTGCGCCCTCACCCTGCTTCTCGCTCTGCTCGAAGCTGTCCCTCTCCCGCTCAGGCGCGGGAGAGGGTTGACATGTTCTGTTTTTGTTCCTATACCTAGGACATCACTTCCGCAGGGAGGGCAGTCGGTACCCTGTTCTGTCGGCGCGGACGTGGTGTGATCGAGTGAGGCGAGCCTCCGTTCCGGCCCCGGATTTATCCAGCTCGGGTTGGGCAAAGGCGGAGGGGTCCCGGGGACCGGTGATGAACAGCACCGACCCGCTCACCGGCGGCCGACTGGACAGGGGTGCGAGAAAACATCCCGAGCCATGCCGTCGGAAAACGATCACGGGGACGCGGACGGTGTCTGCATCTTCTTTCTTCCACCCAGTTTCGCGGGCTTCCGTTCGCGTCCCCCGCCCTCCCAAAGGGGCCCCTCCCATTCGTGAACCCGCAGCGTGAAAGCGCGTGCGGCGTGAAGTGCTGCGCGTCGCGCCGATTGCACAACGCCGGCGCCCCCGCTACCGAAACGCCATGCCCGCACGCACCGACGCCCCCACCGAACGCCGCACCCTCGCCGTCATCGTCGACAACGAGCCGGGCGTGCTCGCCCGTGTCGTCGGGCTATTTTCCGCGCGCGGCTACAACATCGAGAGTCTCACGGTCGCCGAAACGGACCACGCCTCGCACCAGTCGCGCATCACCATCGTCACCTCCGGCCAGGCGGTGATCCTCGACCAGATCAAGGCGCAGCTCGACCGCATCGTCTCGGTGCACACCGTCGTCGACGTCACGCGCGATCCCGCCGGCGTCGAGCGCGAAATGGCGCTGATCAAGGTGAAGTCGGAAGGGCAGGACCGCATCGAGGCGCTGCGCGTCTCCGAGATTTTCCGCGCCAAGGTCATCGACACGACGCTGAAGTCGCTCATCTTCGAACTCACCGGCGCGAGCGACAAGATCGACGCCTTCATCGAACTCATGCGACCGCTGGGCCTCGTCGAGGTCAGCCGCACCGGCATCCTCTCCATCCAGCGCGGCGCCGAACGCACCTGAGCGCTGGCGCGGAACCGCCGCCTTGGGCGATACTGGCGCTGACGGTCAACGGACCTGCCCGGGGAAATCCATGCTGAAACCCATGTTCGTCGCGCTTGCGGCGCTCGTCATCGCTGCGCCGGCCATGGCGCAGACCAACGCGCGCGCGCCGGACTGGGCGCGGCCCATTCTCGCCAACGACGCCGAAGCGATGCGGCTGAACCGCCCCAATCTCGTCGCCCCCGAAGGCGGCGTCGCCGTGCGCCTGACGATCGCGCCCGCGCAGGGCGGCGTGGGGCGTCTCGTCCGCTACGACGCAAGCGCCGCCGGCGCGAGCCTGGGCGTGCGCAGCTTCACCGGCCATGTGCGCAACGGCTGGATGCTGTGGGGCGGCGAGGAGCCGACGCTGCGCGCGGTGACGCCGGCGAAGAAGGCCGAACTCGATCGCCTTGCGCGCGCCGCGATCAGCGCGTCGCTCCTGCAGGGCGAAGGCTCGCGCGGCGGCGCGGCGGCATGCACGGACGGCGAACTCGCGTGGCTGGAAGTCGCCGACGGCGTGCGCGCCGCCACGTTCGAACACCGCTGCGCCACCGGCGGCGCCGCAGGCGCGCTGATCAAGGCGGTCTCCGATCTCGCGGGCAATCGCGACGAGGAAGAACTGTTCCAGTCCGGCGTCGCGGAAATTCTCGCCGCCGACCGCGCCTTCGCGCAGGCCGCACAGGCCAATGGCGTACCGGCGGCGTTCGCTGCATTCGCATCGCATGACGGACGCGTCTTCCAGCCGGGCCGCCCCGCTGCGACGGGACGCCAGGCGATCGCGGAAGCCTATGCCGACTGGGAAGAGGGCGCCGTGCTGCAGTGGACGCCGTCCGGCGCCGACATCTCCGCGCGCGGCGACATGGGCTTTTCGTGGGGCCAATGGACCCTCACGCAAACGGGCGCGGAAACGCGGCGGGGCAACTACATGTCCGTCTGGCGGCGCGACGCCGAGGGCGCGTGGCGCTACCTCGCCAACATCGCCAACTAGCCGCTGAATCCGCCCTCTTCGAGAAAGCGCTGCTCCTCGGCCGTCGTCGCGCGGCCCAGCACGGCGTTGCGGTGCGGGAAGCGCCCGAAGCGGGCGATCACGTCGCGATGCACTTCCGCGTAGCGGATGAATTCCGCATCGCCCGTCGCCGCGATCAGCTTGACGCTGAGATCCTGCAGCGCGCGGTCCTCGGCGTGTTCGAAGGGGAGATAGAAGAAGACCCGCAGCGGCAGCGGCGTCGCCATGTCGTGTCCCGCCGTGATCGCGCGCTCGGCGGCGAGCAGCGCCAGCCCGTCCGTGGCGAAGGCATGCGGCGAGTTGCGGTAGATGTTGCGCGGGATCTGGTCGAGCAGGAGGATGAGGCCCAGCGCGCCGACCCGGCCGTCGCCCCACGCCGTCAACTCGCCGCGCGCGGCTGCGTGGTGCGCGGCCTCGAACCGCTCGCTGAGCGCGGCGTCGAACGCCGCATCGCGGACAAACCACGTCGCGGGCCCCGCCTCCATCCAGAAGCCGACCAGATCGTCAGGCGTCACGCTCATGGCCCGGAACCTGCGGAAGATGACCGGATCATTCAAGAGCGGTTCAGGCGCCGAAGCGCAGCGTCGTTTCACAATGAGACCGGATCCCCGGTCCGCGCACGGATGGAAGCCATGAAAAAGGTGAGCGCGATCGCGCTGGCGTTGCTGATGACGACGGCGGCCTCCGCCTGGGCGCAGGAGGGCGGCGACAGGCGCGGCGGTCGAGATCGCGGCGGCGAACGCGGCGCGGAACGCGGTCCCGATGGCGGGCGTCCCGATGGCGGGCGTAGGGGCGGCGGCGACTGGGAGCCGCGCGGCGCGGCGCCGTCCGACAGCCGCCCTGGCGGCGCCGGCGGCTACCGCGCGCCGCCCCAGCCTGCGCCGCAGGCGCAACCTCAGCCGCGCTATCAGCCGCCGGCGGCGCCCCGACCTCAACAACCCGCGTTCACCGGCCAGGGCGGCGGCGGACGCGGCCCGGACCGCGGCGGCGAGGATCGCGGCGGACGCGGCGGCGGTGATCGCGGCGGTGATCGCGGCGGCGGTGGCGGCGATTGGCGAGGCGGACAGCCCGGTGTCGCGCCGGTGACCCCGCAGACGCCTGGTCGCGGCGTGTATCGCGGCGGCGCGCCCGAAGCGCCCCGCCCGGATGTGGCGCGCCAACCGCGCGGCGGCGACAACAGCGGCCTCGCGGGCGGCCCACGCGGCGGCGGTCGCGACTGGAATGGCAGTCAAGGACGCGGTTCGGGCGGCGGTTCCGGATCGGGCCCCGGGCAGGGGTCGTGGAACGGCGGCGGCGGACGCGGCGACGGCGACGTCAATCGCGGCGGCGGTCGTCCCGGCGGCGGCCGCCCGGATGGAGGGCGCCCGGATGGCGGTCGATCGGATGGCGGGCGCGACTGGAACGGCGACCGTGGCGGACGCGGCGGCGATGATCGTGGCTCATGGAATGATCGTGGCGGCGGCGGTCGCCATGACAGCAACCGGTGGAGCGACAACAACCGCTCGCGCTGGAACGGCGAACGCAATTGGGACGACCAAAATCGCTGGCGCGATCGCGGCGGCCATACGCCCGGGTATCACCGCAGCGGATTCCGCGATCGCGATCGCGGGCGCCACTACTACGCGCCTCACTACTATCGCTATGAATACTACGCGCAGCACCGCTATCGCGCACCGGCGTATCGCTACCCGCATAACTGGTACGTGCGGGCCTGGGTGTTCGGCGACTACCTGCCGCGCGGCTGGTACGAGCCCTACTACTATCTCGACTGGAACTATTACGGGCTGCCCTATCCGCCGATCGGCTGCGAATGGGTGCGCGTGGGACGCGATGCGCTTCTGGTCGACGTCTGGACAGGGCAGGTGCTGAGCGTCTGGTACAACCTGTTCTGGTAATCAGTGCGGCCCTGCGCGCCCGACGGTGCGCAGGGCCTCATGACTCAGCCCTGCATCGTGAAGATGCAGATCTTGTTGCCGTCGGGATCGCGGAAATAGGCGCCGTAGAACGGCGCGGTGCGCAGCCCCGGATCGCCTTCGTTGACGGCGCCCGCTGCGATGGCTTTCGCGTGAACGGCGTTCACCTGCGCGCGATCATCAACGCCGATGGCGACCATCGTGCCGTTCCCGGCTGTCGCCGCCTTGCCGTCGCCCGGTGCGCCGACCACGAGAAAGCCTGCGCCGCCCTTGCCGTACCAGGTGCGCGTTTCGCTGGTGTACGCCTCGATCACCTTCGCGCCGATTTCGGCCATCAGCGGATCGTAGAACGCCTTCGCGCGTTGGGGGTCGTTCGCGCCGAGCATGGTGTAGGTGATCATCGTCGTCGTCCTTCCGTCATGATTGTCCGAGCGCCGCGCGCGATCCCGCCTGGACTTTGTCGAGCGGTATGAGGCGCAGCGTCGAGCTCGCCTTCGCGAGCACATTGCCTTTTTCGTCCTTGAGCAGGCCTTCGGCGAAGCAGGTCGATTTGCCCGCGCGTTCGATCCAGGCTTCCGCGATCACGACGCCCGGCCGCACCGGCGCGAAGAAGCTCACCTTCACCTCCAGCGACATCGGCGCGAACGCGCTGGCGTGCATACTCATCACCGCATGCGCCATCGCCGCGTCGATCCAGCCCGTGACGAAGCCGCCCTGCACCACGCCGCCGGAGTGGCACATGTGCATGCCCGCCAGATATTCGATCACCGCGCGGCCGCCTTCCATGGAGATCAGGCGTTGCTGGCCGAGCGTCTGGCCGAGGTGCTGAGGTGCGTCAGTCATGGGAGCGCCTGTCGTGAGAGGAGGTGTTGAAACGCAGGTCGTGCGTCAGGTCTGTTGAGCGGCGCGCTTGAACACGCCCGAACCGCGCAGCACGTCGCGGCCATCGGAATGGATCCGCGCCTGCGCGAAGGTGATCTCCTTCGCCGACCGCGTGACTTCCGCCTCGCCGAACACCCACTGGCCCTTCCGCGCGGCGGCGAGGAAGTCCATCGACAAATGCAGCGTCACCGAAAATCCACCCGCCGCGCCGTGCACGGCCCGCGCGAGCAGCCCGTCCAGAAACGTCGCCAGCATGCCGCCATGGACGATGCCCATCGCGTTGCAGTGGCGCGGCAGGACGTAGAAGGCGTGCTCGAACGATCCGTCCGCGTTGATCTTGTGGAACATCGGGCCGTTGTGGGTGGTGTAGGGGCCGCGCGGGGAAGGGACGAAGCCTTCAGGCGGCGGCGGAATTTCGTCGGACATGGGCGGAGCCTAGCGCGCCTGCCCCTGCGGGCGGAATACTCGCGCCATGATTCGCTACCGCAAGCGCTATTGGTTCATCGCAGGCGGCCTCTCGGCGGTGGCGGGATTCGTGGACGCGGCGGCGTTCGTGAAGCTCGGCGGATTCTTCGTCTCCTTCATGAGCGGCAACTCCACCAGGCTCGGCGTCGGGCTCGCGGGCGTGCTGTCCCATGCGGCGATCGCGGGCGCGCTGATCGCGACCTTCGTGCTCGGCGTCGCGGTCGGTTCGGCGATCCCGCGCGGACGGCCCGACGATGTCGGCAATACGCGGGTGCTGTGGTTCGTCGCGGCGCTCCTTGCGTTGGCGGCGCTTTTGGGCGGCGGCGGACACGACGTTGCGGCCATCGGGCTCCTCGCCTTCGCCATGGGCGCCGAGAACGCCACCTTCGAGCGCGACGGGGAGGTAAGCATCGGCCTGACCTATATGACCGGCACGCTGGTGAAGTTCGGGCAGCGGCTCTCGGCGGCGGTGCGGGGCGCGGGCGCGCCGTTCGGCTGGGCGCCGTATCTGGTGCTGTGGCTCGGCATGCTCGCGGGCGCGGTGGCGGGCGCGGCCTCGTATCTCGCCATCGGCATGGGCGCCATCTGGATCGCGGCTGGCGCCGTGGCGGCGTTGACGCTGGCGCTCGGGCGGGTTGAGGCGCAGAACCGGGCCTGAGTGCCGTGCGGCGCAAGGCGTCACCTTGACCTTTCGGCAAAAAACCGCTGCTTAGCGGCCCCGTGCTGCGGTGCAGCGCACAAAGTCGGGCGGAAAGCGCCCTCCGGAGCAAGAACCATGCGCGTGTATTATGATCGTGACGCCGACCTCGCCCTCATCAAGGGAAAGACGGTCGCGATCGTCGGCTATGGCAGCCAGGGGCACGCCCACGCGCTCAATCTCCGGGACTCGGGCGTGGAGAACGTTCTCGTCGCCCTTAAGAAGGGCTCGGCCACGGCCAAGAAGGCGGAAGCCGAAAAGCTGAAGGTCGTCACCGTCGCGGAAGCCGCCAAGGCCGCCGACGTCATCATGATCCTCGCGCCCGACGAAGTGCAGGCCGAGATCTACGCCGCCGAAATCGCCCCGCACATGAAGGCCGGCAAGACGCTGCTCTTCGGCCATGGCTTCAACATCCACTTCAAGCTCATCGAGGCGCCCGCGGACGTTGACGTCGCGATGATCGCGCCGAAGGGCCCCGGCCATACCGTGCGCAGCGAATACCAGAAGGGCGGCGGCGTGCCGGCGCTCGTGGCGGTGCACCAGAATCCGTCGGGCAAGGCGCTCGAGCTTGCGCTCTCCTACGCGAGCGCCATGGGCGCGGGGCGGTCGGGCGTGATCGAGACGAGCTTCCGCGAAGAATGCGAGACCGATCTGTTCGGCGAACAGAGCGTGCTGTGCGGCGGCCTCGTCGAACTCATCCGCGCCGGCTTCGAGACGCTCGTGGAAGCGGGCTACGCGCCGGAAATGGCCTATTTCGAGTGCCTGCACGAAGTGAAGCTGATCGTGGACCTGATCTACGAGGGCGGCATCGCCAACATGAATTATTCGATCTCGAACACGGCGGAGTACGGCGAATACGTCACCGGTCCGCGTCTCATCACGGCGGAGACCAAGGCCGAGATGAAGCGCGTGCTCGAAGACATCCAGACCGGAAAATTCGCGCGTGACTGGATGCTGGAGAACAAGGTCGGCCAGCCGAGCTTCAAGGCGCAACGCCGCATCGTCGCCGATCACCAGATCGAGGAAGTCGGCGCGAAACTGCGCGCGATGATGCCGTGGATCACGAAGAACAAGCTCGTGGACAGGGAAAAGAACTGAGGCGAACGCCGGCCCGGTCGTTTAGCCAGACCGGCGTCGCTTCGTGCTTCAGCCGCGTCCGCCGCGCGCCATCTGCAGTTCGATGCGCTTCAGTTCGAGCATGATGCGGTTGGTGTGAATCGACGGCCACATGCCCATCTTGATGATCAGCGCCATCAGGATGAGCGTCGCCGCAGGCAGGCCCCAGTGCAGCGCGCTGAGAACGTCCTCGGCCTCGAAGAACCGCCACGCCGCCCAGATGCCGCCGAAGAAGAAGACGGCCTGAACGACGGCGAGCACGATGTGCACCCAGCCGGTTGCGCCCGTGAAGAGGCGCAGCGACTGTTCCACCTGTCCCGGGCCTTCGCCGATCTGGCGCAGCAGTTCACTTTCCTCGGCGCGCAGCGCGTCGTCGAGCTTGTGATCGATCTCACGCATGGTCATCTCCTTCGAGCACGGCGCGCAGTGCGCGGCGTGCATGCATCAGGCGGGTCTTCACCGTGCCCGCCGGCACGTCGAGAGCGACCGCCACTTCGGCGATGCTCATGTCTTCCAGATGAAAGAGCGCCACCGCCGCGCGCTGGCCCGCGGGCAGCGTGCGGATGGCGGCGCGCAGGCGCTGCGCATCGTCGTCGCCGAGAGCTTCGACGACCGGCGGTTCCGCTTCGAGATCGCGCTTGAGGGCGCGGTCGCGCTGCAGGACGCCGATGCGCCGCGCGCACTGGCGCGAGACGATGCGGTACGCCCAGGCCGGAAAGGCCCGGACGTCGTTGAGCCGGCCGAGGCCCCGGGTGATCTCCACCCACGCCGACTGCGCCGCGTCGGCGGCGAGATCGGCGTCGCCCAGCAACCGCCAGGCGTGGGCGACGAGACGCCGGTTCCAGCGCCGGGCCAGCTGCTCGGACGCCTTCCGGTCGCCGGTCCGCGCCGCCAGGACGAGGTACTCGTCGAGCAGACGACGGGTCGCCGCATCGGTCATGTCGCCCGCTTCCTTCATCGGCATAGAGGTGCCGCCCGGCGGCCCGGCGGTTCAATCGGCGTCGCAAAAATCGTACACGGGCGTTCACGTCATCGGCAGATGCCCGGGCGCCGGAAACGGCGTATCGGCGTTTACCCTGATCGCAGCCTTGAGGAACCCATGCTGAAACTCGCTCTGTCCTCGCTTGCCCTTGTGGCGCTCGCCGCCTGCGCTCCGGCGTCCGGTCCGGTCGATACGCCCGCAGCGCCGGGCGCTTCGCCCGCCCTCGGCGCAAGCGTAGAGAGCCGGATCGTCAATGCGGCGGGCGCGCAGGTCGGCTTCGCGCGTTTCCGGGAAGGTCCGGCGGGCGTGCTGATCACGCTTGAGTTCAATCCGCGCGCGCTGACGCCCGGCTGGCACGGCGCGCATCTGCACGAGAACGGCGACTGCGCGGACTTCGCGGCTGGCTTCAAGGCGTCGGGCGCGCACATGAAGCACGGCATGGAAGGCGAGGTGCACGGTCTCCTCAATCCCGAGGGCCCCGAGGCCGGCGATCTCGCGAACATTTTCGTCGCCGACACGGACGGTCCGTTCGCGGCCGAGCTCTACACCACGATGGTCACGCTCGCGTCGGATGCGCACGAAGGCCGCCGTCCGCTGCTCGGCGCGCAGGGCGCAGCGCTCATTCTCCACGCCAACGCCGATGACCACGCGTCCCAACCCATCGGCGGCGCGGGCGATCGCGTGGCATGCGCGGTGATCAAGCCGTAGGAAACACTCAGCCGATCGCGCGATCGAAGATCGCGTTGAATGCCGCGACCGCCGCCTTCGGTCCCTGCGGGTGGCGCCACACGCCGTTGGAGACCGCGAGAAAGTCGGCGCCCGCGCGCACGAGCGCTTCGCCGTTGTCGACGGTGATGCCGCCGATCGCGACACACGGCACCTCCATCAGCGCCTGCCACCATTCGAGGATTTCCGGATCGGCCATGGTCGGCGGCGTCTTGGTGTCGGACGGATAGAAGGCGCCGAAGGCGACGTAGTCGGCGCCCGCTTCGCCTGCTTCCATCGCAAGGTGGCGGCTGTCGTGGCAGGTGACGCCGACGATTCGATCCGGGCCCATGATGCGGCGCGCTTCGGCATAGGGCGCATCCTGCTGGCCGACGTGCACGCCGTCGGCGCCGACAGCGTCCGCGAGATCCGGGCGATCATTGAGAAGGAATGCGGCGCCGGCGTCCTGCACGATCGGGCGCAGGTGCTTCGCCGCAGCGCGGATCGCGGCGTCATCGACATCCTTGAGCCGCAGCTGCACGGCGGACACGTCGCCGCCTGACAAGGCGGCACGCAACGCATCGGCGAAGCCGGCGTCGAGGCGCGGCGGCGTGATGAGGTAGAGACGCGTGCGCTCGCGCATCACGCGCCCTTCGAGAGGAGCGCTTCGGTGGCGCGCCAGAGTTTTTCCTGCGCGGCTTCGTCCCGCGATGCGGCGGAGGAGACCGTCTCCCGGCACAGATGGAAATACTTGCCGCTGACGCCCTCGACTTCGGGCGATGCCGCGAGATGGATGCTCGTCTTCGCGCCGTCCTCGACGCCGATGGCGCCGAAGCGCTGGGCGAAGCCCAAGGTCGCGCCGACAATGCCGCGATTGTTCTTGCCGAACTGCGAGGCGACGAAACCCGGGTGCAGGCAATTCGCCGTCACGCCTGATCCCTCGAGTCGCCGCGCCAGAGCGTAAGTCCACGCCACGTTCGCGAGCTTGGAATTGCAGTAGGCCGCCCAGCCGCCATAGCGCTTCTCGCCCATCAGGTCGTCGAAGCGCAGCACGCCCGTCGCATGCACGCCCGACGCCACGCTGACGATGCGCGACGGCGCGGACGCCTTCAGGCGCGGGAGCAGGATGTCCGTCAGCAGCGCGTAGGCGAGGTGGTTGAGCGCAAAGGTCCGCTCATGACCGTCGACCGTCAGCTCGCGCTTGGCGAAGAAGCCGCCGGCATTGTTCACCAGCACGTCGATGCGCGGCTGCGAGGCGAGGATTTCCGCGCCCGCCGTGCGGATCGAGGCGAGCGAGGAGAGATCGCACTGGACGAAGCCGAGCTTCGCGCCGTGCGACTTGCCGGCGATGTCGGCGATGAGATCCTCGGCCTTCGCGCGGTTGCGCCCGACGATGACGACGTGGGCGCCCTGGCCTGCGAGGGCGCGGACAGTGGCGGCCCCGATGCCGTCGGTCCCGCCGGTGACGATGATGGTCTTGCCTGATGCGCTCATGCTGCTTCCGATTTCGTGCGCCGTTCATGGCGCAGACAGCTGCGCTCGGCTAGGCTTGCCGGCACATCAGGGGAGAGCGGGATGCGGATCGCAATCATCATGGCGGCAGGCGTGGGCGCGCTGGCGCTGGCGGCCTGCGAGACGACGCCCCGGCCGGCGATGACGAGCGCCCAGTGCGCGGTCGCGGACTGGAAGGCCGTCGGCTACCAGGACGGCGCCGAGGGGCGGCCTCCGGAACGGTTCGTGGCGCGACAGCAGGCGTGCATCGACGCCGGATACGGCGCTGATCAGGCCGCCTACATGGCCGGTCGTCGCGAAGGGCTCTGGAACTGGTGCCAGCCGGAGCGCGCCTTCCGCCTCGGCATGGACGGCGCCGGCTACAACGGCGTCTGCCCGCCGGAACTCGACGGCGCCTTCCGCGACGCCCACAATGACGGTCGCCGCGCCAATCAGGCCCTTTCCGCTTTCCGCAGCGCGGAGAGCGCGCTGTCGTCCCTGCGCAATGACCGTCAGGACATCGAGCGCAAGATCGACGCCAACGAAGCCGGTCTCATCGCGTCGCAGACCGACGAGGAGCGTCTTCGCCACCGCAACGAACTCGTGCGCCTGCGCGAGGAGCGCGCCCGTATCGACGGCCGCATCCGCGAAGCCGACGATACCCTCCGCGAAAGTGACTGGACGGTGCAGCGCGTTCGCCGTGAGATCGGCTTCCGGTACGGGAGCTGGTAGGCGCTGCATCCGACGTCGCCGCCGGCTGCATCCTACGGGGACTGGTCGGGAGACAGCGATGATCACACGCAGACCCATCCTTCTGGGCGCCGCCGTTTCCGGACTGACGCCGTCGATCGCGTACGCGCAGACCGTCGCCGACTTTCTCGGCGAATGGCACGGCGTGCTTGATCTCGGATCGCAGCAGCTGCGCCTGCGTCTCGTCGTGGCGGAAGGGCCGCGCGCGACGCTCTACAGCGTGGATCAGGGCAACGCCGAAATTCCCGTCGGCACGACGCGCATCAACGGCGCGCAGCTCTCTCTCGATATTCCCGCGATCAACGGCCGCTATGCCGGCCGTCTCGACGCCGGGAAGATCGCGGGCGAATTCACCCAGGGCGGCACGCTGCCGCTCGTCTTCCAGCGTGGGGCGGTTGTCGCCGCCGGGCCCGAACCGCTGACCCAGGCGCGCCTCGCAGTATTGCGCGCGAAGTCGGGCGCGCCGGGATTCGCCGCCGCCGCCGCACACCGTGACGGACGCAGCATCGCTTTCGCCGATGGCCTTCGCCAGACAGATCGTAGCGAGACAGTGACCACCGGCGACAAATGGCATCTCGGCTCCATCACGAAATCGATGACGGCCACGCTTGTCGCGCGCTGCGCGGAGGCGGGCAGGGTCTCGTGGAACGACACCGTCGGCGCCGTGCTCGGCGGCGATATCGCCGACATGCGGCCCGCCTATCGCGATATCACCTTCCGCCATCTGCTCAGTCATCGCGCGGGCCTCGCGAGCAATCTCGAATGGCACGAGATCCTGACGTTCCAGCGCCGGAACGCCGATCCGCGCGCCGAACGCATCGCCTATGCGCGCATGGGCCTCACGCGCGATCCCGCCGGCGCGAAGGAAACGCATTTCGAGTATTCGAACACAGGCTATGTCATCGCAGGGGCGATGCTCGAGAAGAAGCTCGGCGCGCCGTGGGAATTGCTGATCCGCACGCATGTGTTCGATCCGCTCGGCATGACGAGCGCGGGATTCGGCGCGCCGGGAACGGCAGGCGCCCATGACCAGCCGGTGGGGCACGGCCCCGGACTTGCCGCGGTCGCCGCCGGTCGCACGGACGGGGCGGTGACGGCCTATCCGCCGGATGCGGCGATCAACGACAATCCCGCCGTGCTCGGCCCCGCAGGGCGTGTGCATGCGACGTTCGCCGACACGTTCAAATATCTCGCCGCGCACCGTGACCGGACGCCGTTCCTGCGCGCGGAGAGCTGGAAGATGCTGCACGAGGCGCCGTTCGGCGGCGCATACGCCATGGGATGGCAGTCGGAAGACGGCCGCCTCTGGCACAATGGCTCAAACACGCTGTGGTATGCCGAAGTGCTCGTCGACCAGCGGCGCGGCATCGTTGCGGCGGCGGCGGTCAATGATGGACGCGTCCCTCTGCAGCGCCCGCATGTGGGCGCTGCACTCGTCGGCGCGGCGCAGGCGGTAGCCTAGGCGTCGAGGATCGGCGCGAAGCCGCCATAGATCATGCGCTGCATGTCGCCGACCATGTCCTGCGGCGCCGGCATGCGCGCATCGGCGTTGATCTTTTCCCACGCGCCGTCGCGCACCGTCTTCGACGGCCACTCGATCCACGAAAACACGATCGTCTCGCCGGGCGCCGCGTTCACGGCCATGCGGTAGTCGGTGATCTTGCCGTCCGGCACGTCGTCGCCCCACGCGTCGATCACGCGCAGCGCGCCATGATCGCGGAACATGACCGCCATGGACTGTGCGATGCGCGCATAGTCCGCTTTCCTGTCTGTCGAGACCGGCAGCACGATGCCCTCGACATAGCCTGGCGCGGCGGCGTCCGCAGCGTCGTACAACGGGGCGAAGCCGCCCCAGATCATGCGCATGCCGTCGAAGGGCGGGGGATCGTTTTCCCGATGCATCCGAGGATGCTCCTGCAGTTTCTTCGACGCCGCATCGCGAAGCTCGCGGTTCGGATACTCGATCCACGAAAATACGATCACTTCATCGGGCGTCGCCTTCACCGCGCGCCGCATGTCCGTGACCTTGCCGTCGGGAACGAAGTCCTCCCAGCACTCCACGACGCGCGTCGCGCCGAACTCTCGGAAGATGGGCGCCATCTCGGCGGCCAGCGCGAGGTACTTGTCGTTGTTGGCGGCCGGAACCGCGAGGAGGAAGCCGTCGAGGAATTTCATGATGCAATCTCCTTGGTCGCGCCGCCGCAGCTCAGGCTATGCCGCCTTGCGGAAGTCGCCGATCTGCGCGGCAAGCGCCCGCTGGAACGCGGGACGCGCTGTACAACGCGCGACATAGGCCTTCAGGTTCGGAAACTCCCCGGAGATTTCCTCCTTGATGCGCAGCACCGTCGTCATCATCAGATCGCCGGCGGTGAAGCTGTCGCCGTCGAGATAGGGCTTGTCGCCGAGGGCATTGGAAAGCCCCGTCAGGCGCCGCTGCAGGAATTCCACCGCGCCGGGCCGCCGCAGGCGCGCCCATTCCTCGCCTTGGGCGAATATGTCGATAGTCGCGACCTGCATGGCGAAGGGCTCGATCGAGTTGAGCGCGGCGATCAGCCATTGCGTGGCGCGGGCGCGTGCAGCCTTGTCCGTCGGCAGCAGCGCTTCGGACCGTTCGCCGATGTGCAGCACGATCGCGCCGGACTCAAACAGCGTCTCGCCATTCTCTTCGAGCACAGGCACCTGCCCGAACGGCTGCTGCGCACGATAGTCGGGCGTGTCCTGGTCGCCCTGTTCCAGGAGGCGCGTGCGGTACGGAATGCCTGCTTCTTCCAGCGCCCAGCGGACGCGCAGGTCCCGCACCTGGCCGTGCGCGAAATCGGGGACCCAGGCGAATGCGGAAACGGTGATCATGACGTCAACTCCAGCGCGGTGCGGTTGGCATAAATGACGGCCTTGTCGAACGCGCTCGACCAGCCGCCCACATGGCTGTCGCGGCGCGCGGCATCGAGGAACGGCGACTGGTGGAAGGTCATCACCGTCTTGCCGTCGTGCTCGCGGAATGTAATGGTGACGAGCGTTTCAAGAGCGTTCGAGGGCCCGTTGTCCCATTTGAACGTGAAGACGAGCCGCTCATGCGGGACGATCTCGCGATAGACGCCGCCGAACCAGTTGTTGGGATCGTCCGCGCTGGCGATGCGTGCGCGGTAGGCGCCGCCGACACGCAGATCGATGTCACAGTCCGTGCAGGTGTAGGATCCGGGCCCCATCCAGTTGCGGAAATGCGCCGGATCCGTCCACAGGGCGAAGACAAGCGATGCGGGCGCATCGAACGTGCGCGCGATCAGCAATTCGTCGTCGGCGAGCGTGGCGCTCATTTCTTCTTCTCCGGTTTCTTGTTCTTCAGCTCGGCGATATAGGCGTCCATCCTGTCGAAGCTCTCGCTCCAGAATCGGCGATAGAAATCGAGCCATTCATCGACGCTCTTGAGCGCCTGCGGCTCCAGCTTGCACGGTCGCCATTGCGCCTCGCGCGAACGCGTGATGAGCCCCGCCGTTTCCAGCACCTTCAGATGCCGCGACACGGCAGGCAGGCTGATGTCGAACGGCTCCGCGATTTCGTTCACCGTCGCCTCGCCCGCCGCGAGCCGCGCAAGGATCGCGCGCCGCGTCGGATCGGCGAGCGCCGAAAGCGCAAGGGAGAGCGGGTCGGTCTTCATTTAACGAGGACGTTAAATAAAGAATCGCGAGGCGTCAACCGCGGAATCAAAAAGGCCCCGGCTTGAGCCGGGGCCTGATGCTGCATCGGCAGTCGTGGAGCGCCTACTCCGCCGCGACGCGGGTGCTGTCGAATTGCGCGTCGAGTTCGCCCTTGGCGTATTTCGTGGCCATCGCCGAGAGCGGCACGACCTTGATCTTCGAGGCCCAGCCCTCACAGCCGAATTCCTGGAAGCGCTGCTTGCAGACTTTCCGCATCGCTTCCTTCGCGGGCTTCAGATAGGCGCGCGGATCGAATTCGCCCGGCTTTTCCGCAAACACCTTCCGGATCGCGCCGGTGATGGCCATGCGGTTGTCGGTGTCGATGTTGATCTTGCGCACGCCGTGCTTGATGCCGCGCTGGATTTCCTCGACCGGCACGCCCCACGTCTGGGGCATCTGGCCGCCGTACTCGTTGATGATGTCCTGCAGATCCTGCGGCACGCTCGAGGAGCCGTGCATCACGAGGTGCGTGTTCGGCAGGCGGCGATGGATTTCCTCGATGACGTTCATCGCCAGCACCGCGCCGTCGGGCTTGCGGGAGAACTTGTAGGCGCCGTGGCTCGTGCCCATCGCGATCGCGAGCGCATCGACGCCCGTATGCTTCACGAACTGCACGGCCTGATCCGGGTCCGTCAGCAGCTGGCTGTGGTCGAGCTTGCCTTCGAAACCGTGGCCGTCTTCCTTCTCGCCTTCACCGGTCTCGAGGCTGCCCAGCACGCCGAGTTCGCCTTCCACGGACACGCCGCACGCATGCGCCATGTCGACGACCTGACGGGTCACCGCGGCGTTGTAGTCGTAGTCGGCAGGCGTCTTGCCGTCGGCCATGAGGCTGCCGTCCATCATCACAGAGGTGAAGCCGTACTGGATGGCGGTGGCGCAGGTCGCCGGGCTGTTGCCGTGGTCCTGGTGCATGCAGATCGGGATGTGCGGATAGATTTCGACGAGGGCGTCGATCATCCGCGTCAGCATGATGTCGTTGGCGTAGTTCCGTGCGCCGCGCGACGCCTGGATGATCACCGGCGCGTTCAGCTCGTCGGCCGCCTCCAGGATCGCCAGACCCTGTTCCATGTTGTTGATGTTGTAGGCGGGCAGGCCGTAGTCGTGCTCGGCGGCGTGGTCGAGAAGCTGGCGAAGCGTGATGCGGGCCATGGTGCGCGGGGTCCCTGACTGAAATGTCCTGAGTGTCCCGTGGTTTTACGGGACGAAACGGGGGGGTCAACCGGGCGCCCCTGATGCGAAAACGCCTAAGGTGGCGCGCGCGCCTCAGGCGCTGCGCTTCAAAGCCTCCACGCCCGGCAGCGGCTTGCCTTCCATCCATTCAAGAAATGCGCCGCCGGCGGTGCTCACGAAGGTGAAGTCGTCCACGACGCCCGCATGGTTCAGCGCCGCCACGGTGTCGCCGCCGCCGGCGACCGCGATCAGCTTGCCGGCGCGGGCGTGGACGGCGGCGAGGTGCGCGGCGCCCACGGTGCCCTTGTCGAACGGCGGCACTTCGAAGACGCCGAGCGGGCCGTTCCAGATCAGCGTCGCGGAATTGGCCATGGCGCGGCCGAGGCGGTGCACCGTCTCGGGGCCGGCGTCGAGAATGCGTTCGTCCTCATCGACCTCGCCGAGACCGCGCACCCGCGCCGGCGCGCCGGGCGCGAGACGTTCGGCGACGATGATGTCGATCGGCAGGAAGAGCTTGCAGTTGTTCTGGCCGGCGAGACGCACGATCTCGCGCGCGGTCTCCGCCAGGTCTTTCTCGCAGTAGGACGCGCCGACGTCGTAACCCTGCGCGTAAAGGAATGTGTTCGCCATGCCGCCGCCGATGGCGAGCTTGTCGAGCTTGGTGACGAGGTTCTTCAAGAGGTCGATCTTCGAGGAGACCTTCGAGCCGCCGACGATCCCGAGCACGGGCCGCTTCGGGCTGCCGAGCGCCGCTTCGAGTGCATCGAGTTCCTGCTCCATCTGCTTGCCGGCGTAGGCCGGCAGCAGATGCGCGAGCGCTTCGGTGGAAACGTGTGCGCGGTGCGCCGCAGAGAACGCGTCGTTGACGTACATGTCGCCCAGCGCCGCCATTTCCTTGGCGAGGCCAGGATCGTTCTTCTCCTCGCCCGCGTGGAAGCGCGTGTTTTCAAGCAGGATCACGCCGCCGGCCGGCAGGGCGTCGATAGCGGCTTTCGCCGCCGCACCGACGCAATCATCCGCGAACGCCACGGGCGCGCCGAGCAGCGCCGACAGCGGCTCGACGATCGGGCGCAGGGACATTTCCGGCACGCGCTTGCCCTTGGGCCGGTCGAAATGCGCGAGCAACACGACCTTGGCGCCCTGACCGCGCAGCATTTCGACGGTGGGCAGCGCCGCCCGCAACCGGGTATCGTCGGTCACCTTGCCGTCCTGCATCGGCACGTTGAAGTCCACACGGACAAGGGCGCGCGCGCCGTTGGCGTTGGCAGTTTCGAGGCGGCGGAAGGTCAAGGGGGGCTCCTGGTCGGAATATGGCGTGCTTGATAGCGGCCGTTGGCGAGGGCGCAAATGCGGACGCTTAATGCGGACCTTGCTGCAGCGTATAACTTGAGTTATAACTTCCGCCGAGGGGACCATGACCGAAGTCAAAATCCGCAAGATCGGCAACTCCCTGGGCGTGATCCTGCCGAAAGAGGTTCTCGCCCAGCTGCGCGCCGCCGAAGGCGACAGCCTGATGATCACGGCGGCGCCGGACGGCGTCTTCGTCAGCGCCTACGATGCGCGCGTGGCCGAGCAGGTCGAGGCGGGGCGGGGCATTGCGCGGCGCTATCGCAATGCGTTGCGCGAGTTGGCGAAGTAGGCCTGCGCCATGGCTGAACCGGTCTGGCTGGAGACCGAAGCGATCCTGCGCCTGCACCTGGAGCAACTGGAAGAACACGGCGGCGGCCTCGGCGTCCGCGACGAAGGCCTGCTCGACTCCGCGATGTCGCGCGCGCGCAATCGCTACGTGTACGGCGAGACGGATGTCGTCGTGCTCGCGACAGCCTATGCCAGCGGCATCGTCGGCAATCATCCGTTCATCGACGGCAACAAGCGCACCGGCTTCATCGCGATGGCGCTCTTTCTGGAGGTGAACGGCCTCACCGTCACCGCAGAGGAGGCGGATGTCGTCCTGACGATGCTCGCACTCGCCGCAGGCGCCATCGACGACGACGCCTTCACCGCGTGGCTCCGCGCGAACGTCGCGCCGCTCTAGTCCATCAGCTTGCGCGCGAGATAGACGTAATGCCGCGCACAGCGTTCGGCGTTGAGCACCGGGTCGCTGTCGTTGGAATGGCCGCCCTCGGTGTTCTCGTAATAGAGCGCGGGATAGCCCATCGTCTGCATGCGCGCGGCGAATTTGCGCGCGTGGCCGGGATGGACGCGGTCGTCGCGGGTGTTGGTGGTGATGTAGGGTTCGGGATAGCGCTGTCCGGGCTTGAGGTTCTGATAGGCGGAATAGCGCGCGATGAAGGCCGCTTCCGCCGGGATTCGCGGGTCGCCGTATTCGCCGATCCATGACGCGCCGGGCGGAAGGTCCTGGAAGCGCAGCATGTCGATCAGCGGGCTCTCGATCACCGCCGCATTCATGAGGTCGGGGCTCTGGGTCAGCAGCACCGAGGTGAGCACGCCGCCGTTGCTGCGCCCGTAGATGCCGAGCTTCCGCGGCGTCGTGATCCCCAGCCGGACAAGTTCGCGCGCGACGGCCGCGAAGTCGTCGAACGCCTTCTGCCGGTTTTCCCGCAGCACAGCCTGATGCCAGGCGGGGCCGAACTCGCCGCCGCCGCGGATGTTGGCGTTGACGAACACGCCGCCGTTCTCGAGCCAGAGCTTGCCCATTTCGGGAATGTAGACGGGCGGCTTGGACACCTCGAAGCCGCCATAGCCGAACATCAGCGTCGCCGCGCCGCCTTCGGGCATGATTTTCGGGCGCACCACGAAGAAGGGAATGCGCGCGCCGTCGCTCGACGTGGCGAAATGCTGCTCGACGACGTTTTTCGAGGCGTCGAACTTCGGCGCCTGCCCCATCACCTGTTGCGCGCGACCCGTGGCGGCGTCGGCGAGCCACAGCGTCGTCGGATCGAGGAAACCCTGCGCGGAAATGAAGACCTTCTCGTCGGATGCGGATGCATCGACGACGGTGAGCGTGGCGTTCTCCGGCAGGGCGAGGCGCGTGCGCGTCCACGTCTCGCCGGCGCGGTCGAAGACATCCACGGCGCCTTTGACGTCTTCGAGCAGTTGCACGACGAGACGTCCGTCCGTCGACTTCACCGCTTCCACCGCCTCATTGGCCTTCGGCGCGAAGACGAGCGCGGGCCTGTCGAGCGTCGATACGTCGTAGGCGATCGCGGCGCCTTGCGGGAAGCCGTTCCACGCTTCCTGCAGCGTGAAGATCGCGCGGTCGTCGACGAAGGTGTGGAACTGGGCGCGGGTGGGAAGGTCGACGCGGCGGGGGCTGTCGCCCAGAACCAGATGGAATTCCGCCTGGAAGGTGCTCAGCGGCCGCTGTGCGAGCACCTCGATGGCCTTGCCTGAAGCGTCGCGCAGCGTGACGGGATAGACGCCGTAGCCGCCGTCCTTCGCATCGCCGCGGAAAACCTCGCGCGCCTCGGCCAGCGTCTGCCCGCGCTTCAGAAGTTTCAGCACGAACGGATAGCCGCTCTCCGTCAGCGTGCCGGGTCCGAAGTCGGTGGCGATGGCGAGCGTGTCGGCGTCGACCCACTGGAAGCGGTGCTTGCCTTCCGGCAACGTGAAGCCGTCGCGCCGGAACGTGCGTGTCTGCGTGTCGAACTCGCGCACGGTGACCGCGTCCTTGCCGCCGTCGGAGAGACTGACGAGGCAATAGCGCCGCGCCGGCGGCAGGCAGTTGGCGCCCTTGTAGATCCAGTTCGCGCGTTCGGTGCGGGCGAGCGCGTCGATGTCGAGCACGGTCTGCCAGCGCGGCGCGCCGCGGCGAAAGCTGTCGAGGCTCGCACGCCGCCACACGCCGCGCACATGCGTGCGGTCCTGCCAGAAATTGTCGACGCCGCCGGCGCGGAAGGTCGGCGTCGGGATGCGGTCGTTCGCGGTGAGCACGGCGAGCGCCTCGTCGCGGAAGCGTGCATAGCGCGGATCGCCTTCAAGCACCGCCTTCGTCCTCGCGTTCTGTTCGTTCACCCACGCGAGCGCGCGTTCGCCGTTCACCTCTTCGAGCCAGAGGAATTCGTCCGCGGCGCGCACGGCGGCGGGCGAGAGATCGGGTGCGGCCGGTTCCAGCGCTGCGGGCGGTGTCTCCACCGGCGTGGACGCGCACGCGGCAAGCGCGAGAACGCAGAGAAGGGAACGAAGAGCGGTCATGGCAACGTCCGGCGCTGAAAGGATTTTCCGGCGCGGACTGTAGGGGGCATGGCGCGGAGCGCAATGCACGTTCGTCGCATGAACTGGCGTCGCAGGAAGTCGCGCCGGACGCCCTTGCTCTAGCGTGCGCCGAGGAAGTCCAGCTTGCCGAGCGGCACGCCGTTGGCGCGCAGGATCGCGTAGGCGGTGGTGAAGTGGAAATAGAAGTTCGGCAGCGCCCAGCGCGTCAGATATTCGCCGCCCTTGAACTTGAGTTCCATCGGGCCCGCCTTGAAGGCGATTTCACGATCGACCGCGCCGTCCACGTTCGCCGCCGGCACGCTCTCGACGAAGGCGATCGTCTTCGCGATGCGCTCCTGCAATTGCTCGACCGTCGTCTCCGTATCCGGGAACGACGGCGCATCGACGCCGCCGAGACGCGCGAGCGTGAACTTCGCGTGGTCCGCCGTCATCTGCACCTGACGGATGAAGGGATGCATGTCCGGCGCGAGGCGGCCCTGCAGCAGCACGTTCACATCGAAGCCGCGCGCGGTCGCGTTGTCCTGCGCTTTCGTTATGAAACCCGACAGCGCCTTCAGGTTCTGCAGCAGTTGCGGCGCGCACGCGGCGTGGAGGGAAAGCGTCATGGTGTGGCCTCTAATTTTCTTGCGCTGTAAGCGCCGTCATTCCGGGGCGGCTGAAAGCCGAACCCGGAACCCAGGCGTTCAAGCGAACCGTCTCAACCAGTCCCCTGGGTTCCGGATCGCGACTGCGTCGCGTCCGGAATGACTGAGACTACTGTTTGATCGAAATGCTCAAATCGTCTTCGCGAAGGCGACGGCCGTATCGGCCATGCGGTTCGAGAAGCCCCACTCGTTGTCGTACCAGGTGAGGATCGAGACGAAGTTGCCGTCCATCACCTTGGTCTGGTCGAGGTGGAAGATCGACGAGTGCGGGTCGTGGTTGAAGTCCATCGAGACGTTCGGCTGGTCGGTGTAGCCGAGCACGCCCTTCATCGGGCCGTCGGCCGCCGCGCGGATCGCCTTGTTGATCTCATCAACCGTCGTGTTGCGCTTGGCGACGAATTTGAGATCGACGACGGACACGTTCGGCGTCGGCACGCGCACGGAGATGCCGTCAAGTTTGCCTTTGAGCTCCGGCAGAACCAGACCGACAGCCTTCGCGGCGCCTGTGGACGTCGGGATCATCGAGAGCGCCGCAGCGCGGGCGCGATAGAGATCCTTGTGCATCTGGTCGAGCGACGGCTGGTCATTCGTGTAGGAGTGGATCGTCGTCATCATGCCGCGCTCGATGCCGATGGCGTCATGCAGCACCTTCGCGACCGGCACGAGGCAGTTCGTCGTGCACGAGGCGTTGGAGATGACCTTGTGGTCCTTCGTCAGCTGGTCGTGGTTCACGCCGTAGACCACGGTGAGGTCCGCGCCGTCCGCGGGAGCGGAGACGATCACGCGCTTGGCGCCGGCTTCGAGGTGGGCGGCCGCCTTGTCGCGGCTCGTGAAGATGCCCGTGCATTCGAGCGCGATGTCGACCTTGAGCGCCGCGTGCGGCAGCTCGGCGGGGTTCTTCACCGCCGTCACCTTGATCGGGCCCGTGCCGACGTCGATCGTGTCGCCCTCGACGGTGACCTTGCCGGGGAAGCGGCCGTGGACGCTGTCGAAGCGCAGCAGGTGGGCGTTGGTCTCGACCGGGCCGAGATCGTTGATCGCCACGACCTCGATGTCCTTGCGCCCGCTCTCCACGATGGCGCGCAGCACGTTGCGGCCGATACGTCCAAAACCATTGATCGCGACGCGCACGGTCATCCCGGGCTCCCTTCAATTCTGATGCGGAAAATGTGGCGTTCCTGTACCGGGAACCCCCGGAATCGTCCACCGGTCAGGTGGGGAAAGGGCGCGGCCATTGCGCGCGAAGGGCGATCAAAAGCGCGCGGACCCGCTGGACTTTGCCGCACGGCGCTGTGATGCCCGAGGAAAAGGGAGATCGCGAGATATGGCCATCGAGAGCCCATTAACGCTGCCGTGCGGCGCGCGTCTGTCCAATCGTCTGGCCAAGGGCGCGATGACGGAGGGGCTGGCGACGGCGCAGGGCCTGCCGACGCCGGAGCTGGAGCGGCTTTACGGCCTCTGGTCGAACGGCGGCGCGGGGATGCTGCTGACCGGCAATGTGCAGATCGACCGCGATCACCTCGAACGGCCCGGCAACGTGATCATGGACAAGGCGCCCGATGCGGCGATGCGCGCGGCGCTCACGCGCTGGGCGAAGGCGGGCACGCAGGCCGGCAACCACCTCTGGATGCAGATCAGCCATGCCGGGCGGCAGACGCAGGCGCTGATCAATCCGAGGCCGAAGGCGCCGTCGGCGGTGAAGCTCGGCCTGCCGGGCGGCCAGTTCGGCGAGCCGGTGGCGCTGACCGAAACCGAGATCGAGGACCTTATCGGGCGTTTCGCGGTCGTTGCGACGGCGGCGCGCGAGACGTGCTTCACCGGCGTGCAGGTGCACGGCGCACACGGCTATCTCATCTCGCAGTTTCTCAGCCCGCGCTCGAACGTGCGCACCGATGCGTGGGGCGGGTCGCTCGAAAATCGTGCGCGTTTCCTGATGGAGACGGTGAAGCGCGTGCGCGCGGCGGTGGGCGCGGATTTTCCGGTGTCGGTGAAACTGAACTCGGCGGACTTCCAGCGCGGCGGCTTCGCGTTCGAGGACAGCCTCGTCGTCGCACAGTGGCTGCAGGAGGCGGGCGTCGATCTGCTGGAGATTTCCGGCGGCTCCTACGAACAGCCCGCGATGATGGACATGGAAGGACTCGAACCCGCCGCGCGGCCGGAGGTCGCCGCCAGCACCGTTCAGCGCGAGGCGTACTTCGTCGACTTCGCCAAGGCGATGAAGGCGAAGCTCTCCATGCCGCTGATGGTGACGGGCGGTTTCCGCAGCTTGCGCGCGATGAACCATGCGCTCGACAACGGCGCCGCCGACGTCATCGGCATCGGCCGGCCCATGTGCGCGGACGTCGATGCGCCGAAGAAGTTGCTGGCTGGTGCTACGTCCATCGATCGCTGGGAAGACAAGCTTCGCCTCTTCGGCCCGATGCTCGGCTGGCTGAAGTCCTTCAAGACCTTCCGCGCCCTCGACGGTTTCGCCGTGCAGTACTGGTACTACGCGCAGCTCTATGCGCTAGGACGCACCGGCAAGGCCGATCCGGCGATGAAGGTCGGCGCGGCGATGCGGGAAGTGGAACGCACGCACAAGGCGCTCGCGGCGGGGCGTTGACCTCTACAGCAACTACTCGCGCGCCTCTTGGTTCAGGAAGGTGACGTGTCGAAAGCCGACATTCGTGATCGCGCGATGCAACAGCATCACGTCACTGAAGGCGAGACTTTGATCGGGGTACAAGTAGGCGCAGGCTGTATCGACCTCGCCCTCAATGACGGTGCCGATTGCTTTCGGCGCGCGCGCGATGGCCTCTCTTGGCGTTGCGACAGCCGTAGCGCTGGTTTCGATTGGGAGTGAGCGGCCAACTTCCGAGGTGTCATTGCGCGAGGCGGAGATCGAGATTTTTCCATCGCTGTTCGGCGCAATGGCCAGAAGGTAGTCCGGCCGGATATGCCCTCCATAACCGACGCAATCCTTCGTCCATGCCGCCCTGAGCGCGTTTGGGGCGGGATCACCGCGCGGTAGGTCAATGAGAACGACATGGGAAGTCGCCGGCGCCTGATCGCAGGATGCGCCAGCCAGCGTCGCGCCGGACAGCGCCAGAACGCGGGTCAAAGCCGCAACTCGGAAGATGCCGAAAATCATCGCGCCTTGTACCACGCCCCGACACCCCTTACCTTCTCCTCGGGCGGTCTCTGTGGCGTGCGAGAGGATTCAATCCCCGAGACCGTACATTCTCTCTCGGGAGTTGGCTCTGCCCCGGATCGTTCCCCGCAAGGGGGGCGGACGGGGTATCTGGCGCCCACCTAGCTTGCTAGGGTCCGAGTGGATGACATGCCTCCAACGGCGTTCTTGCGGAACCGCCCAACTTGATTTCGTCGGCCGATATCGACGGTGAAAAGGCCGCGCTGCGAAAGGTGCTGATCGCCCGTCGCGCAGGCGCATCGAAGGATAGACTGGCTGCGGCGCAGGCGCTGTCGCGCCATTTCCGGCTTGCATTTCCCGCGATCGCGCATGGCGCCGTCGTCGCCTTCTACATGCCCATGCGCGACGAGATGGATCCGCGCGCGCTGATCGCCGATCTCGCGGCGGGCCGCGATGATCTCGTTTTCGCGCTGCCGCGCACGCCGCCGAAAGGGGCGGGACTCCCGCTCAGTTTCCACATCGCGCCGCCGGAAGCCGATCTGGTGAAGAGCGCCTTCGGCGTCCTTGAGCCCGCGCCTGACACGCCCGTCGTCACGCCCGACATCGTGCTCGCGCCGTTGCTCGGCTTCGACCGGCGCGCCTTTCGCCTCGGCTATGGCGCCGGCCACTATGACCGCACGCTGGCCGCGCTGCGCGCGCGCCATCCCGTGCGCGCCGTCGGGCTCGCCTGGGCCTGCCAGGAGGTGGATCGCATCCCGACGGACGACTTCGATCAGCGCTTGGATGGTGTGGTGACGGAAGCGGGTTTCTTCCCTTCTCCCCCGCGAGGGGGAGAAGGTGGCCGCGAAGCGGTCGGATGAGGGGGCGAGGTTCAGGATGAAGTCGGGCGTCGGTGACAATCTCCGGGACGCCCCCTCATCCGCCCTTCGGGCACCTTCTCCCCCTCACGGGGGAGAAGGCATCTCGCGGCCTCCGGCGTGACAGGCCGGCGCTCTGTGGTTAGACAGCCCCTAAATCAAAATCGGCATGTTTCACGGAGACGCCTCGCCCCATGGCCGGCCATTCCAAGTTCGCGAACATCATGCACCGCAAGGGCGGGCAGGACAAAAAGCGCGCCGCGCAGTTCACCAAGCTCGCCCGGGAAATGCAGGCGGCGGTGAAGCTCGGCGGGCCGGAGCCGGCCAACAATCCGCGTCTCTTCCGTGCGATGGCCGCGGCGCGGTCGATGAACATGCCCAAGGACAACATCCAGCGCGCCATTGATCGCGGCACGGGCGCCGGCGCGGAGAATCTCGAGGAGGTCCGCTACGAGGGCTTCGGCCCGGGCGGCGTCGGCGTGATCGTGGAAAGCCTCACCGACAACCGCAACCGCACCGCCGGCGAAGTCCGCGCGGCCTTCGCCAAGAACGGCGGCAATCTCGGCGAAACCAACTCCGTCTCGTTCTTGTGGGATCGCGTCGGCGAGATCCGCTACCCGCTCGCCGCGGCCGGCGAGGACGCGATGCTGGAAGCCGCCATCGAGGCGGGCGCGGATGATTGCGTCGTCGAGGACGAGGCGCACGTCATCACCTGCCGCATGGAAGCGCTGACGGAAGTCTCGCAGGCGCTGGCGAAATCCGTAGGCGAAGCGGAAAGCGCGAAGTTCGTCTGGCGCCCGCAGACGCTGATCCCGGTGACGGGTGATGCGGTGGGCACGCTCGTGAAGCTGCTCGGCGTGCTCGACGATCTCGACGACGTGCAGAGCGTCTACGCGAACTTCGAGGCGAGCGACGCCGATCTGGAGAAGGCGGCGGGCTAGGATTTTTCCGTCGGTTTATCCGGGGGCGTCAGCATGTGCAGCAACTGCTCGGCGAGCATACGCGCATGCCCCGGCGGCTTGTCCATCAGCGCGCCGAGCGAGTCGCCGAACAGCCCCACGCCCATCGCAAGGACGACGCTGACCAGCACCACGCTCTCGGCGATGTCCGGCGGCACGCCCGCCGGCGCCATGCGCTTGGCCACCACGTCCTGAACCGCCTTGCGCACGCTCGTGAGCCGCGCGGTCTCGTCCGTCAGCACCAGCCATGCCGCGAGCCGGGCCGTGCCCTTGTCCTCGAAGGCGTCGAACAGCGCGCGCACGCCCTGGTCGCGCGAGGCGATGATGTCGGTCGGGTCGATCTGGGCGGCGAAAACCGTCTCCACGAGCCGGGCGATCATCCGTTCCATCAGCGCCGTCTGCAGCTCCTGGATGGAGCCGAAGTAATGCAGCACCGAGCCGTTGGAGACGCCCGCGGCCGCGGCGACATCTGCCAGCTTCAGCGCCTGCGGCCCTTGGTGGACAAGGATTTGTTCGGCCGCCGCCAGGATGTTCTCGCGCGCCGCCTCGGGGGTGCGCCGCATACGTGACTTCTCTATTGACATTTTTATCAATAACGCCGATTTTGGTCCCGCGCAACCTCGCGCCCCTCATTGCCACAGGACCTGCCATGAGCGCCAAGGCCACCCCCGCCGAACTCGACGTCCTTCCCCGGGACATCCGCTTCAAGACTGAAGGCGTCGGCCGCGGCCACTGGCTCGGCGGCGATCCCGTGGGCACGGCGGTGTTCAACGCGCTGTCGATCACGTTCCCGGACGGGGAGCGCATGTTCATCGATGCGGTGCGCCACTACCGCGACCGTCTGTCCGGGAAATTGCTGGAGGACGTGAAGGGCTTCATCGCCCAGGAGGCGATCCACTCGCGCGAACATCACATGCTCAACGAACTTCTCGACAGGACGCGCTATCCCGTCGCGGAGATCGAGGAGGAAGTGCGCGGCCGCATTGCGTTTTCCCGGTCACGCGGGCCGATGCGCATGCTGATCGCCACGATCTCGCTGGAGCATTTCACCGCCATGATGGCCGAAATGCACGCGCTGCATCAGGACGTCCTCGACACGGCGCCGCCGGAAATAGAGCGCTTGTGGCGCTGGCATGCGCTGGAGGAGACCGAACACAAGGCGGTCGCCTATGACGTCTACATGGAGGTGACGAAGCACTGGTCGCCGTTCCAGCGCTGGCTGCGCCGGTGCGTGGCGATGGCGATCATCGGCTATCTCTTTCCGCGCAACATCACGCGCTTCGCCACGAAGCTGCTGGAGGCGGAAGGGTATGAGCCGCGCGTGGCGCGAAAGGCGGTGCAGGACTATCTGTGGCGCAAGCCCGGACTCTTCAGCCGCGGCTGGCGCAGCTTCTTCGCCTATTTCCGCCCTGGCTTTCACCCGTGGGACATCGACACCCGCGACCTCACGGACAAGTGGAAAGCCGATTTCGAGGCGACGCCCATCGCGGCGTGAGGCGGCGGCGGGAAGGGCGTATGCGGCGCGGCGAAATCCTCCGCGACCAGAGCGCCGCCGACGATGCAAAACCGCCGTTCAATCAGAAACTGAGGTCCGGCAGGAAATCGCCGACAAGAGACCTTCGCCTATTTGGGCCACTGCCCGGCCAACCGTTCCAGCTCTTCGTATTCCTCCTGGTCACACACATTCCAGACGAAGCACATGAACTGCGAAATGTCGGTCCCGCCGTCCGCCAACTCCCTCAACGGTCCGCCAAATTCATCTCGCCCAGCGCGAACTAGATCGATGGTGTTGATGACCTCGTCGAAACGACGCCGACACGTAGCCGCCGACCACTCCACTTTTCCTTGCCAATCCAAGTTTTTCGGAGGCTCGCCGGGATTCACATCGACCCAGTAACACTCGCAAATGCCTGCGTCGGGCAGGTAGAATTGCAGCGTGCCGTCGAGGTTGACGAGCGAGGCGCGTTTCGCAGCTTCGATAACCTCAGGAATGTCGGCCACCCGCCAAGCGTACTCGCCGCCAGACGTTGAATATACCTTCCGCTGGACGAGTTCGCTTGGCAGCTTGAGTGCTGAGTGCGGCATCGCTCCGTCTTATTCCGAGAGTCCGCTCCGGGCCAAGTCCGGTCGGCTGGTCTGCAGGTGACGAGCGTCTGTTCTGTATTCACGTCGGGCCGCGACGTTCTGCTCCGGTCTGTCTCGGCCGGGGTCGCCCGGGTCGTCCCTTCACCGGAAAATCTTGCCGAAAGTTCACTTGAACATATAGAACAAATAGTGAACAAAGGCGGCAGGTTTTTCAACGGAGGGCGATGTGCTCGCGTTTTTTGTGGTGTTGGTTCTGGCGGTCGGAGGGCTCCTCGCATGGCGGGGCGCGCCGGCGCGTCCGGTCGCCGCCGCAGGGACGGGCGTGTCGCAACGGGCGCGGCTACGCGTCCGCCGTCGGAGAGCCTCGCGTGACGCCGTTGTCCGGCGCTCCAAATCTCATGCGTCGCGCGCGCCGGGTCCGTTGTGTGAGCGGTCCTTTGCTTTCCTCCCGCGTCACGCTGGCGGGCGGGCCCTGTGTCTTTTCAGGCGCCTTGCCCGCGATGGTGCGTGTGCGCTTTCCCGGGCGAGGGTCATACCCGCGCGCTGCTGAGCCGCGCGTCCGTTTCCATCGCTGACTGACCCGCCGCGGCGTCGCTTTTCCAGAAGCGATTCCGTGGGCGCCGGCGCAGTTTCCGCGCCCGTCAGGCGACATCCTTTCGCACCTGCGAAGAGCGGTCTTTCCCCTGCGGTCGATCCGAAGCAGTGTGCAGGCCGTAGGAGCCCGCATGTCACTCGTCAGTCGCCTTGAATCCGCGTCCCTCGCCGTTGAGACCTACGTCGCCGCCGCCCGAGCGGCGGTCGCCGGAAAGGTGGTCAAGGCCGGCAAGGTCGATCGCCGCGCCATCGAGGCCGAGCAGCACATCGTCCACGGCTTCGCCTGGATCGCCACTTACGGCGAGGCGCTCCGCGAGGTCGCCGCCTGGGCCCGGACACTCGATGAAAAGGGGGCGCTGGGCGAAACGGAGCGGCTGCTCGCGCTGACGGTGTTCTCCGAATATTGCGCCCAGCTCGTCGGCGGCCTGCCGATGACGCAGCTCGAAATGATCCGCCCCGGCGAACTCGATCTCGACGCCGAAGCCGCGACCCTCGCCGCCGCCACCCGCGATCTCGTGCGCGAAGGCGCCGCCCGCGAAACCCGCGAAGCGCTCGCCAGACTCGTGCGCGCCGGGAAGGGGAAGGCGACGCTGGAGCAGACCGGCCTCGAAGAAGAGTTCGAACTGATCCGCGACCAGTTCCGCCGCTTCGCCGACGATCGCATCATGCCGCACGCGCACGGCTGGCACCTGCGGGATGAATTCATTCCGATGGAAATCGTCGAGGAGATGGGCGCACTCGGCGTGTTCGGCCTGACGATCCCGGAAGACTTCGGCGGCTCCGGCATGGGCAAGACGGCGATGTGCGTGGTCTCCGAAGAATTGTCGCGCGCGTGGATCGGCGTCGGCTCGCTCGCGACGCGCTCCGAAATCGCCGCCGAGCTCATCCTCATCGGCGGCACCGACGCGCAGAAACACCATTGGCTGCCGAAGATCGCGACGGCGGAAATCCTGCCGACAGCCGTGTTCACCGAGCCGAACACCGGCTCCGACCTCGGCTCCTTGCGCACGCGCGCGGCGCTGAACGGCGACCACTACGTCGTCACGGGAAACAAGACGTGGATCACCCACGCCGCGCGCGCCGACGTGATGACGCTGCTCGTGCGCACGAAAGCGGACACGACAGGCTTTGACGGCTTGTCCATGCTGCTCGCTCCCAAACAGCGCGGCGATGACGCCAACCCGTTCCCCACGCCGGGCATGACCGGCGGCGAGATCGAGGTCATCGGCTATCGCGGCATGAAGGAGTACGAAATCGGCTTCGACGGCTTTCAGGTGCCGGCGGAAAACCTTCTCGGCGGCGTGGAGGGCCAGGGCTTCAAGCAGCTCATGGCGACCTTCGAAAGCGCGCGCATCCAGACCGCCGCGCGCGCCGTGGGCGTTGCGCAGTCGGCCTTTGATCTGGGGCTTTCCTACGCGCTCGACCGCAAGCAATTCGGGCAGGAGCTTTTTGCGTTCCCGCGAGTCGCCGACAAGCTCTGCATGATGGCCGCCGAACTCATGGCCTCGCGCCAGATCACCTATTTCGCCGCGCGCCGGAAGGACAGCGGCAAACGCTGCGATCTCGAAGCCGGCATGGCGAAACTGCTCGCCGCGCGCGTGGCGTGGGCGTCGGCCGACAACGCGCTCCAGATCCACGGCGGCAACGGTTTCGCGATGGAATACGCCATCAGCCGCGTGCTCGCCGACGCGCGCATCCTGAACATTTTCGAAGGCGCAGGCGAAATCCAGGCGATGGTCATCGCGCGCCGCTTGCTGGAAGAGGGCGTGAACTAGCCTTTGCTGACGAAGCGTAAACCCTGTCGTGCTAGGGTGAACGCTCATCGCTGGCCGGAGGCTGCGGGATGCGGACGCTGTTGATCGCGCTTTTGGCGCTGGCCGGTTGCGGTGCGGCGCCCGCTCACGACTATCCCGCGGAGGCCCGCGCACGCTTCGCGGAAGGTTGCCCCACGGGCGATCCGAAATGCGACTGCATGTGGGACGAAATCACCCGCACGATGACGCCCGACGACTTCGACGCCGCGATGACGCGCTTCAAGGAAAAGGGACTCATGGAGCCCAAACTCACCGCCGCGCGTCTCAAGTGCCGCGAGGCGAAATAGTCTAGAACGGCCGCCGCGAACTCAGCGCCGCGAGCAGCGTGCCGTCGTCCAGCAGTTCAAGCTCGCCGCCCACCGGCACGCCGTGCGCGAGGCGGCTCACCACCACATCGATGCCCTGCAATCGCTCGGTCAGATAATGCGCGGTCGTCTGGCCATCGACGGTCGCGTTCAGCGCGATGATGATCTCGCGCACTTCCGGCAGCGACGCGCGCTCGACGAGCTTACCGACGCGCAGATCTTCCGGCCGCACGCCGTCGAGCGCCGAGAGCACGCCGCCGAGCACATGATACTTGCCGCGGAAGACGCCCGCGCGCTCCAGCGCCCAGACATCGCCCATGTCCGCCACCACGCAGATGATCTTCTCGTCCCGCGTCTGCGACGAACAGATGGCGCAGGGGTCCAGCGTGTCGAGCGCACCGCACGAACTGCACGCCTTCACCTTCTCCGCCGCCTCGTTGAGCGCCTGCGCCAGCGGCAGCATCAGTCCGTCGCGCTTCTTCAGTAGCGCCAGCGCCGCGCGCTGCGCTGAACGGCGCCCAAGCCCCGGCGTCTTGGCGAGCAGATCGATCAGCCGCTCGATCTCGGGACTGACGGAGGGGAGGCGGGAATTGCGCAAGGTGCGATCAAAACGGAAGCTTGAAGCCCGGCAGCACGCCGAGGCCGCCGGAGATGGATTTCATCTCTTCGTTCTGCGCTTCCTCGAGCTTGCGGCGCGCGTCGTCATGCGCGGCCTTCACGAGATCCTCGACGATCTCCTTCTCCTCGGCCTTCAACAGCGAAGCGTCGATATTCACCGAGAGAAGCGCGGTCTTTCCGGAGAGGCGCACCTTCACCAGACCGCCGCCCGCCGCGCCTTCCACTTCCATGGCCGCGAGCTTCGTCTCCGCTTCGGCGATCTTGGCCTGCATGGCCTGCGCCTGGCGCATGATCTGGGAGATGTCCTTCATTGTTGGCCTTCCTTGCGCTTCTGCCGCGGGGCGGGGGACTTCATCGGCACTACGGTGCCTTTTTCATCTGTATCGGACTTGCGCCAGTCCTTGATCGTCGCGCCCGGAAATGCGGCAAGCGCATCGGCGACGAAGGGATGCCTCTTCAATTCTTCAAGCGCCTCAGCGCGCGCGCGGGCGCGGCTCTCGGCAAAGCTTTCCACGCCGCCCGTCGCATCGGCGCGCACGTCCCATGTGTCGCCGGTCCAGTCGGCGAGCTTCCTCGCAAGGCGCGATGGCAAGTCTTCCGGCATGCCCGGCGCCGGTTCGAAGAGGATGCGGCCGGGCGCAAAAGCGACAAGGCGCACATAGCGTTCCACCGCGACCTGCAGATCGATGTCGCGCGCGCCATCGATGAGCGCGAGCACGTCTTCGAACTGTTCGAGCTTCGGCGCTTCGGCGGGGGCGGTCTTGTCCGGCGCCTTCTCTCCGCGCGCCTGCACGCTGGAAACCCCGCCCTTGATCATTTTCGCGATCTCTTCCGGCGGCGGGATCGTCGCCGCCGCGCAGAGCCGCACCAGCGCCATCTCCGCCGCCGCGATCGGCTCCGGCGCGCGCGCGGCTTCTTCCAGCGCCTTCAGCAACATCTGCCACAGACGCGAAAGCTGGGCGGGAGAGAGCGAGGTCGCGATCGCACGGATCCGCTGCGCCCAGTCCTGACCGCCGACAATGCGTGCATCCGCGCCCAGCGCCTGCACGCGCGCCGCTTCGTGACCGATCTCCAGCAGATCGCGCAGGATCAGGGCCGGATCGGCGCCCGCATCGTATTGTGCGCGGATTTCTATCAGCGCCGACTTTGCATCCCCACGCGCGACGGCGTCGAAGAGGTCCGCGACGCGCAGGCGGTCGGCGAGGCCGAGCATGTCGCGGATGTCTGCGGCGGTGACTGGCGCGCCGTCGGGCTTTTGCACCATCGCCTGATCGAGCAGCGACAGTCCGTCCCGCACGGAGCCTTCCGCTGCACGCGCGACGAGCGCGATGCCGTCCGCATCGACTTGAACATTCTCCGCGGCGCAGATGTTCGTCAGGTGCGTCGCGAGCCGATCCGGCGGTACGCGCTTCAGGTCGAAGCGCTGGCAGCGCGACAGCACGGTCACCGGCACCTTGCGGATTTCCGTCGTCGCGAAGATGAACTTCACATGCGGCGGCGGCTCTTCGAGCGTCTTCAGGAGCCCGTTGAAGGCCGCCGTCGAGAGCATGTGCACTTCGTCGATGATGTAGACCTTCGTGCGCGCCGTGACGGGCGCATAGCGCACGCCGTCGAGTAGTTCCCTGATGTCGCCGATGCCCGTGCGCGAGGCCGCGTCCATCTCGAACACGTCCGGGTGGCGGCTCTCCATGATCTCGCGGCAGTGCACGCCGAGGGGATTGAGCTCGATGGACGGCTTCTTGATCGTATCGCTCTCGTAGTTGAGCGCGCGCGCGAGCAGGCGCGCCGTGGTCGTCTTGCCGACCCCGCGCACGCCCGTGAGGATGTAGGCGTGGGGGATGCGGTCGAGCGCGAAGGAGTTCGCGATGGTCCGCACCATCGCTTCCTGGCCGATCAGGTCCTCGAACGTCCGCGGCCGGTACTTCCGGGCAAGGACGAGATACCCGCCGCCGGCAGGCGCCGCGTCGCCGAAAAGGGAGGGGCCGGAATCACCGCTCATTCGGCTCATATAGGCCATCAGCGCGAGATACGGGAATCAGGGGGCTATTTGGTCTTCGGGGCGCCCTTGGGCGCCTCAAGGCTCTGATTGATCTTGGCGACGTCGGGTCCTGCTAGACGCATGCAGTAACTTACGAAAGAAGTGACTTCCGCCGGCCGTCGCCCATAGCGTTCCTGGAATGCATAGCCCCCGGCTATCGCCTGAGAGCTACGTCCTTCCGGCAATGCTCGTTGGTTCAGAAACGCTGGGTCGCGAAACAGGGACACCGCGCCGAAGTTGATGGCGAGATTCATCAGATCAGCGGCGGAATGGCTCCGGCCGCCGATCGTGATCGGCCCGGCGGACGCCGCCATGCGCAGACCATGAGCGGCGCTGGAGCACTTCAGCATGTAGTCCGAACGCGCCTGGTCCGTCGGAAGGCCTGCGCCGCCGGGCGGGCCGTCCCGAAACGTCGGCGGACGGAGGTCCGCAGCGAGTGCATTGGCGGCTTCTCGCGCCATGAAGTCCCGGGCATTGTTCTCTGCGGCGGCGATGACCGACGGACACGCCCTGTCGAGCTCTTGCAGCCGTTGTGTCGTCAGCACTCCCGGACGCGCGCGATCGCGCATCAGCGCCTTCACCACATCGCTCGACTCGCGCACGGAGTAGGCGCGGTCGAGCACGCCGCGACCATGCGCGGATTGCACGGTCATCGAGAAGTTGGTCAGCGTGTTCAGTTCGAGCGCCGCGAGCTTCGCCTTCTGATCTTGTGATAGGCTCGCCTGCGGCGTTCGCATGATGCGCGCGGTGCAGTCCACCTGATTGCGGAAGCTGGTGTCGTTCGCATGCCAATAGCTTGCGAATTCGGCGACCGTCGATCGCGGCTGGGTCGTGGCGGGTCTTGCGGTCGGGGATGCGGCGGGCGCCGGCGTCGCGGGTCGCGGCGTCGGAGTCGTGACCGGCAGGGTCGCGGCGGGAGTCGCTGGTCGCGCTGTCGATGACTGCCCTGGCGCGGGCGCCAGCGGTTGGGTCAGCGCGCCATCGCGCCAAATGCCCGCGCGCAGGACGCGACCCTCCCTGCTCCACTCGACGCCTACGCCGTGCTCCCGACCCTGATCATTGAATTCGCCTTCGAAACGTCGGCCGTTTGCGCTGATGTGGCTCCTCGGGCCGGTACTCTTCCCATCCGCGAAGAAGGATGTGATCGAGGCGCCATCGCCGAAGCGCGAAATGTGTGCGCCTTCCCTGCGTCCGGTTCGAAACTCGCCAAGTCGCTTCATCATGCGACCGTCGCTTTCCTTCAGATTGGCGACAGCGAGACCGTTGACCGCACCATTGCTGAACTGCCCGACATAGGATTCACCCGCTCGTTCGTGGGGCGCGTTGAAGGAGAGCTTTCCGTAGCCGTTCCAGCTGCCGTCAATCCAGCCGCCCTCATACACCCGGCCATTGCCGCTGTGATCGACGGCGTACCCCGGTTCGCTGCGGCGCGCCCGCGCTGCGGCATCCTCCGCGAGGCGCACGCCATCTTCCGCGCGGCGCGCGGCCGCTTCCGCTTCGCGCCGGATTTCGCGCGCCCGTTCGGCGGTCGCGCGAACCGTCGGATGCAGCGCATTCAGGGAGAAGGCCGGGTAAGTCGGCGCCGGTGAGGTCGCGGGTGTCGCGGTTGCGGCGCCGCCGCCTGTCCGACGTCCGGGCAATGCCGACACCGTGGAACTGAACAACGGGCCCGCGCCGGGATCGGTGGAGCGCTTGCGCAGAGAGTTGCTGGAGCAACGCGGGTGATTGTAGTAGGCGCCCGTCATCGACTGGCCATCGGCGCTCACCTGAAAGCGGATCGAAAATCCGCCGGTTGAAAAGCCCGTGCCCTGCAGCGCCTGTGCGGTGAAGGTGCGGTTCGCCGCATCAACTGCGGTAATGCGGAAATCCAGATCGCCGCAAGTGAAGGCGTTGCACCACCGTTCGCTCACCCAGCTTCGCGACGGGTCCGCCGTACTGATGCGGAATGTCGTCGAGCTGTTGCCGCAATAGCTGCCCTGCCAGGTCCCGTTGATCTCGCGCTCGATCGCGAACGAGGGCGCTGCAACGCCCACGAATGCTGTCGCGAATGCGAGAATTGCGGCTGCTCGGCCCCAGTTGATCCCCATCGCCCCCTCCTGATCCAACGGGGGGAAATTCTCCGAACGCTCGAGGGTTCGCAAGCATGCTTGCGAACAACAGGTCGTGCGCGAGCGATGAGGGTACAGACAGGACGGCGACCCGAGCACTACCCGTTGCGGCTGCTTCCTTCCGGACCTGACCGGGTTGGCGGGGCGACCGTCCACCGCCTGTCTGCGTCGCGCATATCGCCTCTCGCCGCGCCGGGCGCAAGGCGCCGCGCCGCTGGACCGATTGGTCTATCCGAGATATAGACCGATTGGTCTACCAAGGAGCCCCTCTTGTCCGAAGCGCCACCTGCGGGGTTTGCACCCCATTTTCGCAAGAGCCCCGTCACCGACCCGTGGGAGCCGCTCTTTTCGCGCACCTCTCCGGACGGGGTGGAAATCGGGTTCCGCGCGGCGGCGGCGCACTGCAATTCGCGCGGTTTCGTCCATGGCGGGGTGATCGCGGCGCTGGCGGACAACGCGCTCGGCCTGTCGGTGGGCGAAAGCCTGCGCGGACAGGGGGAGGCAGCGCCCGGTGGGTTGGTCACGGTATCGCTTACCCTGGACTATCTCGCCACGGCGCGGATCGGGCAGTGGGTCGCGGTGCGCCCGCGCGTGCTCAAGGCAGGGCGGAATCTCGGATTTGCAGACGCCGTCGTCGTCGCCGACGATGCGCCGGTCGCGCGGGCGAGCGCCTCCTTCAAGGTGCTGGCTTGAGCGCGCTGGCGCCGGGGCGCGAGCGCATTCTCGCGGCCGCGCGCGATCTCTTTCAGCGCAAGGGCTTTCACGCGGTCGGGCTCAGCGAGATTCTCGCCGCCGCCAAGGCGCCGAAAGGCGTGCTCTACCACCACTTTCCCGAAGGCAAGGACGCGCTCGGCGCCGCGGCGGTGCGTGGCATCGGCGATGACGTGACGGCCTATATCGCTGCACGTCGCGCGGAGGGCGCAAGCGGCGAAGGGATTGTGACGGCGCTCGCCGCCATGAGCGCGCGCTTCATGGCCCGCGAAGGGTTCGCCTGGAGCCCGCTGATCGCGGCCGTCGCGCATCAAGCCGGTCCGGATACGCCGCGTCTCGCGGAGGCCCTGGTTGAGACCCACGCCGCCTGGCGCAACGAGCTGGCGCGGACGTTCGAAATGCAGGGCGCGCCCGAAGCGACCGCGCGCAGCCTGGCGGCGACCGCCATAGCGCTGCTCGAAGGCGCCGCGATCGTCGCAAGGATCGAACGCGATACCGCGCCGCTCGACGCCGTGGGCGGCCAGGTCGCCCGTCTCGCGGCGCTTGAACAGGGGCGTTCGCTTGACGTTCCGGGCGGGCCTTCATAACTCTCCGGGCATGGCCATCCGCGAGATCATCACCGTTCCGAACCCCTTGCTGAAGGAGGTTTCGAAGCCCGTCGAAGGCGGCATCACCGACGAGCATCGCCGGCTGATGGATGACATGCTGGAGACCATGTACGATGCCCCCGGCGTCGGTCTCGCGGCTATCCAGATCGGCGTGCCGCTGCGCATCATCGTGATGGACATCTCCGGCAAGGACGACGCGCGCGAGCCGCGCTATTTCGTGAACCCGGAAATCACCTGGCGTTCGGAAGAGCTGAAGAGCTGGGAAGAGGGCTGCCTCTCGGTCCCCGAGATTTATGACGAGGTGGATCGCCCGGCGCGCGTGAAGGTGAAGTATCTCGACTACAACGGGAAAGAGGTCGAGGAGGAGGCGGACGGCCTCTTCGCGGTCTGCATCCAGCACGAGATGGACCATCTCGAAGGCGTCGTCTTCCTCGATCACCTCTCGCGGCTGAAGCGCGACAGCGCGATCCGCAAGGTCAAGAAGGCGCAGAAGTTCGAAGCAGCCTGATCGTATCGCGCTGGCGCCTTTCGCGCCGCACAATCACCCGCTAGGAATATTGCGCGCGCCGCGAGAATGCGAGCGCCTGAGCAAGGGGATCTTTCATGGCCGACGGCTTCACCGCACTTTCGACCTCCGCCGCTATCGACCTGCGCGTCGCCGCGAAAGCGATGCTCGCGCATCCCTTCTATCAGGCGTGGACCGCCGGCACGCTGAGCGCAGACACGCTGCGCGAGTACGCCAAGCAGTATTTCCATCACGTCGAAGCGTTCCCGCAGGCGGTGAGCGCCGTGCACGCGAACTGCCCGGATCGCGACGGTCGCAAGCTTCTCGCGGAGAACCTTGCGGAAGAGGAAGGCCTCGGCGAAGGCAAGTCCGATCACGCGCAGCTCTGGCTCGATTTCGCCGCCGGCATGGGCGCCGACGAGGCTGCGGTGCGCGCCGTGAAGCTCAACCCGGAGACGCAGGCGCTGATCGACGCGTTCCGCACGCTCTCGCGCAAGTCGTACGCCGCAGGCCTCGGCGCGCTCTATGCGTATGAAAGCCAACTGCCGGCGGTCGCGACGACGAAGATCGAAGGCCTCGACAAGTTCTACGGCGTGAACGACGCGGATTGCATTCGCTTCTTCCGCGTGCATGAAGCCGCCGACGTGGAGCACAGCGAAGTCTGCCGGACGCTGCTCGACCGCCTGCCGGAAGGCGAACGCGCCGAAGCCATCGAAGCCGCCGACCAGCTGGCCCGCGCGCTGTCTGGCTTCCTCGACGGCGTCGCGCGCGAAGCGGGCATGACCTGCTGATTGCCTGAATTGAAGGACGGCGAGACATGACCGCCCGCATCGCGTTCATGGGCTCGCCGGACTTCGCCGTTCCGGCGCTGTCGGAATTGCTCGCGCGCGGGCGCAATGTCGTGTGCGTCTATTCGCAGCCGCCGCGTCCCGCAGGTCGCGGCCAGCAATTGCGCAAGACGCCTGTGCATGCCTTCGCCGAAGCGCGCGGCATCGATGTGCGCACGCCGAAATCGCTGAAGAAGGCGCCGGAGCAGGAAGCGTTTGCCGCGCTCGACCTCGATCTCGCGGTCGTCGTCGCCTACGGCCTCATCCTGCCCAGGCCCATCCTCGACGCGCCGCGCTTCGGTTGCGTGAACCTGCACGGCTCGCTGCTGCCGCGCTGGCGGGGCGCAGCGCCGATACAGCGAGCGCTGATGGCCGGAGATGCAATGACCGGCGTGCAGGTCATGCAGATGGAGGAGGGGCTGGACACGGGGCCCGTCTTCGCGACCGCGACCACGCTGATCGATGTCGACGACACCGCGCAGACCCTGCATGACCGCCTCGCGACCCTGGGCGCGCCGCTTCTCGCCGATACCGTCGATGCGATCCTCTCCGGCGCCGCGCGCGCGGTCCCTCAAGGCGAAGAGGGCGTCACCTACGCAAAAAAAATCGATCCCGCCGAGGCGCGCATCGACTGGACGCGCCCCGCGCGCGAGGTGGATCTGCAGATCCGCGGGCTCGCACCGTTTCCCGGCGCATGGTTTGAAGTGCCCGGCGAAAAAGGTCCCGTGCGCATGAAGGCGCTCATGTCGCGCACCGGGCTGGGCGCGGGCCCGCCGGGCGAATTGCTCGACGACAATCTGCTGGTGGCCTGCGGCGAAGAGGCCGTGCGCCTGCTGCGCGTCCAGCGCGAGGGGCGCCAGGCCATGGAGGCGTCGGATTTCCAACGCGGCGCGCCCCTGCTTGCGGGCTTCCGCTTCCGCTGATCCGCCGATAAATTTTCAACCGACAACGGGAGGCGAGGACGGTGCGGACACTGATTGCTGCGGCCTGCACGATGCTGCTCGCCGGCGCGTGCACGGTCGCCGACAGCGGCGACCCACCGGAGGCGGCGACGCCCGTCGCTGCGAACGCCAGCGCGCTCACGCGCGATGCGCGCCGCTGGGACGCCGTCACCGACTCCTCGCGCGCCGTCACTGGCCCGCTCGCGCTCTACGAGACTGACTATCCCCCCGCCACCGATCCCCGGACCAAGGCGGCCATCGGCGCTTCGGTGACGACCTCGGTGTTCACCTCCCTGCAGGGCCATGTCGTCACGACCGTCGCCAGCGGCGCGGTGGACGGCGGCGCGATCATCCTCGACGAGGCGCGGCGGAACACCAATCTCTCGGCGTACCTGTCGGTGCCGCGCGATGCGGTGCTCTCGCTCTACACCGTGCTGGACGAAGGGCCCGCCGACACGCCGAAGCTCTGCGGCGAGACGCGGCCGACCGCCTATCTCGTTGTATGGCGTCTCGAAGGCGGGGCGGACATGAAGCTGTTGCCGGTCACCGGCGCCGCGCCCGGCACGTCGGGATCCACCGCATGCGCGGTCTTCGACTATCGCGGCGGCGGCGCGGGGTGAGGCCCCGCAAGCGACGTGCTAGGGCGTGCGGATGCCACGCTACAAGCTGACGATCGAATATGACGGCGGGCCGTACCAGGGCTGGCAGAGGCTGGGCGCCGCGCCGAGCGTGCAGGGCGCGCTGGAGGACGCCGTCGAGAAGCTCTGCGGCGCACGTCCCGATGTGATCGGCGCGGGGCGCACCGATTCCGGCGTGCATGCGCTGGCGCAGATTGCGCATGTCGATTTGCCGAAAGACTACGACGCCGCAGCGGTGCGAGACGCGCTTAACGCCCATCTGCGGCCGCATCCGATTGCGATCATCGAGGCCGAGGAAGCCGATCCCGGTTTTCACGCGCGCTTCGACGCCATTCAGCGGCGCTACTGGTATCGCATCATCAATCGCCGCGCCGATCTCGCACTGGATCGCGGCAAGGCATGGCGCGTGGTCCGTCTGCTCGATGCCGAGGCGATGGACGCGGCGGCGCAGGCGCTCGTCGGCGATCATGATTTCACGACGTTCCGCGACAGCGCGTGCCAGGCCAAGAGTCCGCAGAAGACGCTCGATGAAATTCACGTCGTGCGCGCGGGCGACGAGGTGCACATCCATGTGGAAGCGCGCTCGTTCCTGCATCGTCAGGTGCGGTCGATGACAGGGTCGCTCGTGGAAGTCGGCCTCGGCAAGCAGCCTGTCAGCTGGGTGGCGCGGGCGCTCGCGGCGAAGGATCGCGCGGCCTGCGGGCCGGTTGCGCCGGCGGACGGGCTCTATCTCGTGCGCGTGGGCTATGCTGGCGTGAAATAGCGCTTCAGGATCGCTGCATAGAGTCGCGCGAGATTGCGGAGATCATCGACGGCGACATTCTCGTCCACCATGTGCGCCGTCGCGTTCTGCAGGCCGAGTTCGGCGACCTGGCAAAAATCCTTGATGAAGCGTGCGTCGGAGGTGCCGCCTGTCGTCGATAGCTCGGGCGCGCGGCCGAGCGTCTCGCGCGCGGCGTCGGCGATGAGGTCGGTGAAGGCGCCGGGCTCGGTGTAGAAGGGCTCGCCCGTCACACGTGCGTCGATGACGATCTCGGCGCCGGTCGCGAAACGTCCTGCGCGCTGGCGACACTCCTCGATCCATTCCAGCAGCGCTGCGCCCGTGTGGTGCGTATTGAAGCGGATGTTGAACTTCGCCGTCGCCTTCGCAGGGATCACATTGTGTGCGACGTTCCCGACGTCGATGCTCGTGACTTCAAGGTTCGAGGCGTCGAAGCCCGGCGCGCCGGAATCGAGGATGCACCGACGCAGGTGGTGGATCACGTCGAGCAAGACGTTGACTGGGTTCACCGCGAGCTTCGGATAGGCGACGTGGCCCTGCTTGCCGGTGACGGTGATGACGGCGTTGAGCGATCCGCGCCGTCCGTTCTTTACCGTGTCCGCCACGTCGTTGACGCTCGTCGGTTCGCCGACGATGCAGTGATCGATGCGCTCGCCCTCGGCGGCGATGGCGTCGAGCACTTTCTTCGTGCCGTCGATCGCGGGACCTTCCTCGTCGAGGGTGATGAGGAAGCTGATCGAGCCGTTCTGCGCGCCGCTGTCGGCGTCGAACTGCGCGACGGCTGCGGTCATCGCCGCGATGGCGGCTTTCATGTCGGCAGCGCCGCGTCCGAAGAGACGCCCGTCACGGACGTCTGCCGCGAAGGGATCACTCGTCCACGCCGCCAGATCGCCCGGTGGCACGACGTCGAGATGGCCGGCAAAGCAGAAGTTCGGCGCGCTCACGCCACGTCGTGCATAGAGGTTGTCGACCTCGCCGAACCGATAGCGCTTCACGCGAAAGCCGAGCCGCTCCAGCGCATCCGTCAGAACCGCGAGCACATCATCATCCGCCGGCGTGACGCTGCGGCGACGCATGAGCGCTTGTGCGAGTGGCAGGGGATCGGCGAGGTCGGTCATGGCAAACACTTAGTGCGGGACGTCGCTGCGGGGAAGTTGCGCGCCGGAGAAGGTGATCTCTCGCGCGCTTGCGGCGGCTCAGGCAACCGCTAAGTTGCCCGGCAGCCCGACAGGGAAGCGGGCAGGATGGGAGTTCTCGCATGAAGAAGTTGATGTTTGCGGCCGTCGCCGCGTCATTCGCATTTGCCGCCGCGCCTGCGCTCGCGGACGCCGCGATCGAGGCCTATGCCGCCAACACGGTGGTCGCCACGGGCGCCAACGGCGCGGTGCTCAAGTTCCACTTCAATACAGATGGCAGCTACACGATGAAGGCGGGCGATCAGGCGGTGCCGGGGCGCTGGGCCGTCGAGAACAACCAGTTCTGCCTGACGCCGCAGGGCGGTGAGAAATCCTGCTCCCCGCATTCAGCCACCCGCAAGATCGGCGATACCTGGGCCGTCACGGGCGCCGACGGCGTGCAGTATTCGGTGACGCTGGTCGTCGGACGTTGATGTGACGACCGGCGCGGCGCACAGGCGTCGCGCCGGTCAGTCCCGCAGGAGTTCGTTGATGCTCGTCTTCGAGCGCGTCTGCGCGTCCACCTGCTTCACGATCACCGCGCAGTAGAGCGACGGCCCGCCGTGCGGATCGGGCATCGCGCCAGGCACCACCACCGCATAGGGCGGGACTTCGCCGCGCGTCACCGCGCCGGTCTTGCGGTCGACGATCTTCGTCGATGCGCCGAGATAGACGCCCATGGACAGCACCGCCCCCTGACGCACGATCACGCCCTCGGCCACTTCGCTGCGCGCGCCGATGAAGCAGTCATCCTCGATGACGACGGGATTAGCCTGCAGCGGCTCGAGCACGCCGCCGATGCCGGCCCCGCCGGAGATGTGCACATTCTTGCCGATCTGCGCGCAGCTGCCGACGGTCGCCCAGGTGTCGATCATCGCGCTCTCATCGACATAGGCGCCGATATTCACGAAGGACGGCATCAGCACGACATTGCGCGCCACGTACGCACCGCGACGCACGACGGCGCCGGGCACCTTGCGGAAGCCCGCGTCGCGGAAGCGGTTCTCGCCCCAGCCGGCTGTCTTGAGCGGGACCTTGTCCCAGTGCGGATCGTCGCTCGCGCCCATCACGCCATTGTCGGAAAGGCGGAAGGACAAGAGCACGGCCTTCTTCAGCCATTGATGCACCGTCCAGGCCCCGTCCGCGCCACGTTCGGCCACGCGCGCCTTGCCACTGTCGAGCAGATCGAGGGACGTGAAGACGGCGTCGCGCTCGGCGCCCTTGGTGGTGATGGAGATGTCGGCGCGGCGCTCCCACGCGGCATCGATGATTGTGGCGAGTTCTGCGGTCATCCCCGCTCGCTAGGGGAGGCAGGCGCGGCGGTCAATGACTGGTTGTCCAGCACGGCGCGGAGGAAGGCGTGCAGGCGCGGCGCGGCGTGGTGGACATAAGGCGCAGGCGGCGACGCCGCGCCCACGAGCACCGTCGCGAAGCCGAGATCGGCGGCCGTCTCCAGATTGCGCAGATGGTCCTCGAACATCACCGCGCGCGCCGGATCGAACGCCGCCGCCGCGATGAGGCGCTCGAAGGCGAGCCGCTCCGGCTTTGGCGTGAGGCCTGCATCCTCGAGCGCGAACACGCTGTCGAACGCCGTCTCGATCTGCAGCCGCGCGAGGATACGGTGCGCGTACGCGCGGCCGCCATTTGTGAAGACAATGCGCCGCCCCGGCAGGTGCGCGATCAATCGCCCGAGATCGGGATCGGGATCGACGGTATCGAGCGAGACATCATGCACATCGTGCAGGAATGCCGCCGCGTCGACGCCATGATGCTTCACAAGGCCCACCACCGTTGCGCCGTAGTCGTTGAAGTAGCGCTCCCGCAGCGCCAGCGCCGCGTCGTGATCCACGCCGACGGCGCGCGCGATGAACGCGGTCATGCGTTCGCCGATGTCGTCGAAGACTTCGTGGTCGGCGGGGTAAAGCGTGTTGTCGAGATCGAAAACCCAGACGTCGCGACCGGCGAGCGCGCTCAATTTTCCGGTCCCTTCTGCGGCGGCGGCGCGGTGCGCTGTCCGGGTAGCGTCACGGTGGTGCGCTGGTCCGGACCTTTCTGCACGAGACCGGGCACGGGCGAGGGCCTTACGCGCGGATCGCGGCCGGTGTCGCGCTCGGCGGGCTCGGCCGGGCCTTCGCTCGAGACGAGCGGCGCGTTCGATTGCTGAGGACGGGCGCCCGCAGGCAGGAAGTCGGCATCGAAGAACTCCACGACCAGACCTTCGCGACCGTCGCTCGATATCGGCGTGAACAGCGTCTCGTCGTAATACCGAGCCGCGCAGCGATCACGGCTCAGGATCGCGAATTTGGTGGGGCTTGTGCAGAATGTGGTGCCGGGCGCGGCGAGATAGCGTTCGCCTTGCGGCGTCTCCATCACGGCGTGGACGAAATAGTAGGTCTGCACCAGCGGATCGTCGACGGCGCGCGCGCACGCGCCCGGTCCGAGCGGCCACCAGCCGCGGCTTTCCCAGCCTTCGCCGCGACGTCGTGCGACGGCGGACCAGATGCGCCCCGAGGTGCGGTTGCACAAGGTCAGGCCGATGGCGGCGGCGCGCCGCCGTGCGGCGGCTTCGAGAGCGTCGATCAGCTGGTCCTCGGTTGCGGTTGCAGGCAACTTGGCGTCATCGCGGAATCGCTGGACGGCGCCGGCGGCGCGACGCGGATCAGTCCCGCCCGAAGCGGTGCGCGAGTCATAGCCCGCATCCGCGAGCAGTCGCTGCAGACCCTGGCTGCGCGCGCCGAACAGCGTCAGCGGACTCGCCTCGGCGAAGCTTGTGCGCCAGCTGTCGCGCTTGTTGATCATCACGCGCCGGAAATCGCGCTCCTCCAGACCCATCTGTTCGCAAGACGACGGGTTTTCGACGGCGAACGAGGATGTCGGGTCGATGCACAGCTTCGCGTCGCCGCCCCACTGGCGTCGTCCGCCGCGATGCGCGTTGACGGTGCGCGCATAGACATAGTGGACGCCACGCGCGAGCGGCGCAGGCGCGGCCGCCGCGCACTGGCCCGGACGCAGCCTGATCCAGCCCTGCACCACGACGGCGCGACCGTCGGGCCGACCTGTCGCGGCCTCGAGGATGTAGCTCGTCTGGTTGCACAGCTGCCAACCGCCGGCGCCCTTGGCGTCAGAACCGCGACCCTGCTGCGCATGCACGGTCGATGCGCCAAGCGTGAGGCACAGCAACACCATCGCCGCGAACAGCGCCGGGAAGGAAAACGTCCAGCGCGGGCCGGAGTCAGCGGATAAGCGTGCCGGCGCCATGGTCGGTGAACAACTCCATCAGCAGCGCGTGCGGCTGTCGGCCATCGAGGATGACGGCGGCTTCGACCCCTGCGTCCAGCGCCGCCGTGCAGGTTTCCAGTTTGGGGATCATGCCGCCGGACGCAACGCCTGTCTGTATGAGTTCTGCAGCGCGCGCGCGGCTCATATCGCGGATCAGGTTCTTGTCGCCGTCCATCACGCCCGCGACATCGGTGAGCAGCAGGAAGCGCTTCGCCTTGAGGGCGCCGGCGATGGCGCCGGCGGCGGTGTCGGCGTTGATGTTGTAGGTGGCGCCGTCCTCGGCTACGCCTATGGGGGCTATGACGGGAATGTAATCTTCATCGGCGGTGATGAGTGTCTCGATCAGCTTCGCGTCGACTTTCTTCGGCTCGCCCACGAAGCCGAGATCGACGACTTCCTCGATTTTCGAATCCGGATCGCGCCGCGTGCGCGCGACCTTCTCGCAGACGATGAGCCGCGCATCCTTGCCGGACAGGCCCACGCCGCGCACGTCCGCCTCCGCGCCGGCGGCGGTGATAAGATGCGACAGCTCCTTGTTGACCGCGCCGGAGAGCACCATCTCGGCGACCTCCATCGTCTGCGCATCGGTCACGCGCAGACCATCGACGAACGCTGATTTCACGCCGGCCTTGTCGAGCATGCGGCTGATCTGCGGACCGCCGCCGTGCACCACGACAGGGTGAATTCCGACGAGCTTGAGCAACACGACATCGGCCGCGAAACGCTTCGCCGTCTCGACATCACCCATGGCGTGGCCGCCGTACTTGATGACGACGATTTCGCGATCGTAGATCTGGATGAAGGGCAGCGCTTCCGCCAGCGTCCTGGCGGTGGCGAAACCATTGCTCGCCAGCGTGGCGGCGGCGTCGGAGGTCGTCTTTGTCACCGACGCCCTTTAGGGCGCCGCGCGGCACGGTGGAAGGGGTGATTGGCTGTCCGTGTCGCGCCCGGCTTCAGGATATTGCGAGTGCTGCAATTTCGGCCCGCAATTCGGCCACGCCGGCGCCATCATGCGCCGAAACCGGCAGCACCAGCGGATGTGCAGCGGGGCGCTTCAGTAGCACTTTGCTTGTGTCCGCCACGATGTCCGCGAGCGCCTTGTCGCTGAGCTTGTCGGCCTTGGTGAGCACGACCTGATAGACGACGGCGCTCTCGTCGAGCATGTCCATCACCACCGCATCGTTGGCCTTCACGCCATGACGCGCGTCGACCAGCAGGAAAACGCGCGCCAGGCCTGGCCGACCACGGAGGTAGTCCCGTACAAGCTTTGTCCAGCGTTCGATTTCCGTCTTAGGCGCTTTCGCGTAGCCATAGCCCGGCATGTCGACGAAGCGCAGGCGCTCGCCGACGAGAAAGAAGTTGAGCTCTCGCGTGCGTCCCGGTTCGCCGGAGGCGCGTGCGAGCGACTTGCGGCCTGTTAAGGCGTTGACGAGACTCGACTTGCCGACGTTCGATCGTCCCGCAAAGGCGATTTCCGGAAGGTCTGCAGCGGGCAGACCGTCCATCTTCACTACGCCACGTTCGAACGTTACGGGGCCGGCGAATAGCAGGCGTCCCGCCTCGAGCGCTTCGGGTGAATGCGGCGTCGTCACTTCACCAGTGTTTCGACGGGCTTCTTGTTGAACGTTCTGTCGATCCAGTTGTCGAGCCCGGTCTTCACGCCCTGATGGCGCATGATCGCGTATTGCTGCGCGAAGGTGAGCACGTTCGACCAAACCCAGTAGAGCACCATGCCGACCGCGAAGCTCGCGAACATGAAGGTGAAGAGAATGGGCATGAGCTGGAAGATGCGGCGCTGGATGGGGTCCTGCACCTGCTGCGGGCTGATCGCGGTGACCGCCCACATGCTGACGCCATAGAGCACGGGCAGGAGGCCGATGCCGATGATGAAGCCGATCACCGGTATGTTCACCGGCGCCGTGAAGGGCAGCAGGCCGAAGAGGTTCAGCCAGGATGTCGGGTCGGGCGCGGAAAGATCCTTGATGTAGCCGATGAACGGCGTGTGGCGCATTTCGATGCTGACGAGCAGCACCTTGTAGAGCGCGTAGAAGATCGGGATCTGCAGGAAGATGGGCAGGCAGCCGGTGACCGGATTGATCTTCTCCGTCTGGTAGAGCTTGATCATTTCCTGCTGCAGGCGCTGCTGGTCGGCGGAAAACTTTTCCTGCAGCTCCTTCATCTTCGGCTGCAGCTTCTGCATCTTCGACATCGTCTTGTACGAGTTGTACGCGATCGGGAAGAGCGCCGCCTTGACCGCGACCGTGGCCAGCATGATGGCCACGCCGAAATTGCCGACGAGCTTGAAGAAGTTTTCCAGCAGCCAGAAGAAGGGGCGCGTCAGGAAGAAGAAGTTTCCCCAGTCGACCGCCTTCGTGAGGTCCGTGGCGCCGAGGCTTTCCTCATAGCCACGCAGGATTTCCACGCGCTTCGCGCCGGCGAAGAAGTGGTGCGTGGCCGTGGCTTCGCCGTTTGCGGCGATGGTCGTCGGCTGGCCGAAATAGCCGGCTTCGTAGACCTTGCGTCCGTCATTGCCCGGCAGCGCGGCGTAGTGGGCGTTCACCGTCGCGGCGCGATCGGGGATCACCGCCGCCAGCCAGTACTTGTCCGTGATGCCGAGCCAGCCGCCCGTGCTCTGCAGGCCTGCGGCGAGCTTCTCGAAGTTCTGGCCGCGGCCCTTGTCGGCGGCGGAGTAGTCCGTCTCGTAGAGGGTTCCGCCGAGCACGCCGGTGAAGCCTTCGTGCACGGTCATGTAATTGACGAGATCGTCAGGAAGTCCGTGACGGCGCACGACGCCGTAGGGTGTCAGGATGCGTGGTGTGGAGGAGGCGTTCTTCACCGTGTCGGCGACGGTGAATACGTAGTTGTCGTCGATCGACACGGTGCGCGTGAATGTCAGGCCGTCGCCGGTATCGAAGGTCAGCGTGAGCGGCGTTTCAGGCGTCAGCTTCGCGCCTTCGGGCGCCTTCCATTCCGTGATGACATCGACCGTGCCGTCCGCCGTCGTCCAGCCGAACACGCCGTATGTCGCGCCGCGCGCGGATTCCGGGTTCAGGAACACGACTTCCGGGCTCGTCGGATCGACGGTCTGGCGATAGCGCTTCAGCGAGAGGTCATCGATGCGCCCGCCCGCGAGCGCGATGGACCCGTCCACGCCCGGCGCATCGAACGCCACGCGCCTGCCGGACGACACCGCCACGCTGCGCGCCACGGGCCCCGTCGCCGCCGGCGCCTCGACGCGCGCCTTCTGCGTCTCGACCCGCGCGGCCTGCGCCGCTTCCCGTTGCTGCTTCTGCATCGGATCGAGAACGAAGAACTGGTAGGGCAGAAACAGCGCCAGCGAGACCACGACCGCAAGGATCATGTTCCGGGTCGTGCCGTCGTCCTGGGTGGGACCGCCGGGGTTCGTCATCGTTCGTCCTTGATTGGGAGAAGCCCTTCGGCCCCCACGCTGCACAGGGGGCCCGGGCGTAACGTCAGGCTGACCGCTCCAACGCGGCGGCGAGCCTTAACAATGCGTCTTTCATATCGTCAAGCAGGGCCTGCCAGGGGGCGTCCCCGGTGGTGTCGCGCGCGAGGAAGACATAGTCCACACCGGGCCTGCCGTAGAGCGGGACCATTCGACGCGCGGCCTCCCGGAGGCGCCGTTTGGCGCGGTTCCGGACTACGGCGTTGCCGATCTTCTTGGTGGCGGTGAAGCCCACGCGGGGCGGGCCGTTGTCGGGCGTGTCTGCGGGCGCGCGGCGACGGGCCTGAGCGGCAAGGGTGGCGCGACCGCTGCGCACGCCCTTCTGGACGTATTGGAACTCTGCACGTTTGCGCAGTTTTCCGACTTCGATCGTTTCGGGAGCCTGGTTCAGGCCGAAAGGCGCTTGCGGCCCTTGGCGCGGCGACGCGACAGGACCTTCTGGCCGTTCTTGGTGGCCATGCGCGCGCGGAAGCCATGGCGACGTTTGCGCACGAGACGGCTCGGCTGATACGTCCTCTTGGTGGCCACGGTACTTCCTCGTCGTTCTTAAGTTGAGCCGGCGCGGATACACGAGGCGGGGGTATTGCGTCAAGCGCGCAACCGGTCGCCGACGCCCATCGTATGGGCCCAAGCCGGCCTCAGTCTTTGCGCCCCGCCGGCGGACTCCCGGATAGCCCATGCGCCCGCTGCTCGTCGCCTTCCTGTCGGCTTTCCTGCTCCTTTCGCCGCCCGCACGGGCCCAGACGCCTGACCCCCGCGGGTGGGACGACCTCCTCGCCCGACGTGTCAGCGCGGGGCCGGATGGCGTCGCCCGGGTGGACTACGCCGGCTGGAAAGCATCCGCCGCCGACCGCGCCGCGCTCGACGCCTACATCGGCGCGCTCGAGGCGACCCGCATCAGCGCCCTGCCGCCCAACGAGCAGTTCGCGGCCGGGGTGAACCTCTACAACGCCGCCACCGTGCGTCTGGTCCTGCAGCGCTATCCCGTCCGCTCCATCCGCGACATCCGCAGCGAAGGCGCGGGTCTCAGCCTCAAGGCTCTTGCCGGCCCCTGGCAGACGAAGGTCGTGACCGTCGAGGGCAGGCGGCTGTCCCTCGACGACATCGAACACGGCGTCGTGCGTGCGACGTTCAAGGATCCGCGCCTGCACTACGCCTTCAACTGCGCCTCCATCGGGTGCCCCGATCTCAAGTCGCGCGCGTGGCGCGCCGAGACGCTGGACGCCGATCTCGACGCCGCGGCGCGTCGTTACGTCAATCATCCGCGCGGCGTGACGGTCACGGCGCGTGGTTTGCGGCTCTCGTCGATCTATGATTGGTACGCGGGCGATTTCGGAACGCCCGTGCAGTTGCGCGCGCACCTTATGCGCTACGCCGCGCCCGAACTCGCCGCGCAGATCCGCGCGACGGAACGCATCGCCGGATACGGCTACGACTGGACGCTGAACGCCCATGGCCGCTGAAGACCCCGCCGACGCGCAAACGCCCCGCAGGAGTCCGCGCTTGAAGAGATATGCGCCGCTCCTTGTGCTCGCGGCCGTGCTTGTCGCCGCTTACGCGCTTGGTTTGCACCGGCAGTTGTCGTTCGAAGCACTCGCCCAGCACCGCCAGACGATGACGGATTTCGTGGCCGCATATCCCGTCGCTGCGGTGGCCGCGTTTCTTGCCACCTACATCCTGTTCACGGCGGCCATGATCCCTGGCGCGCTTTGGCTCACCATCGGCGGCGGCTTCCTGTTCGGTCTTGCCGGCGGCGCTGTCGCGACGGTCGTCGGCGCGACGACCGGCGCCACGCTGCTCTTCCTGGTGGCGCGTTCGGCGCTGGGAGAGCCCCTGCGTCGTCGCGCCGGGCCATTTCTGAAGCGGCTTGAGTCGGGCTTTCAGGAGAACCCCTTCAGCTACATGCTGACGCTGCGCTTCCTTCCGGTGGTACCGTTTCCGGTGGCCAACATCGCGCCCGCCGTGCTCGGCGCACAGCTCTGGCACTACATCCCGGCGACGGCGCTCGGAATCCTGCCGGGTGTGATCGCCTATACGTGGATCGGATCGGGGCTCGGGGCTGTCTTCGCTGCGGGCGAGGAACCCAATCTCGCAGGCTTCGCGCGCCAGTTGTTGCCCGCCTTCTTCGCCCTCGCAGCCGTTTCGCTTGCGCCGGTTCTCATCAAGCGTCTGCGCAGCAAGAAATCGGCATGAAGGACATCAAGGCCGATATCGCCGTCATCGGCGCAGGTTCGGGCGGTCTCTCCGTTGCGGCCGGCGCCGCGCAACTGGGGCTCAAGGTCGTGCTCTTCGAGCGCGGCGAGATGGGCGGCGATTGTCTCAACTATGGCTGCGTGCCGTCGAAGGCGCTGATCGCGGCGGGCAAGGCGGCGCAGACCATCCGCACCGCATCGCGCTTCGGCATTGCCGACGCGGAGCCGTCCGTCGACTGGTCCGCCGTCAAGGCGCACATTGCGGGCGTCATCGAAACGATCGCACCGATCGACAGCCAGGAACGCTTCGAGGGTCTCGGCGTCACGGTGGTCCGCGAAAGCGCGCGCTTCCTCGATCCCCGCACCATCGCGAGCGAGTCAACGCGCGTCCGCGCCAGGCGCATCGTCATCGCCACCGGCGCACGCGCATTCGCGCCGCCGATACCAGGCCTGTCCGACACGGCGTATCTCACCAACGAGACGATCTTCTCGCTGCCTGACTTTCCGCGCCGCCTCGTCATCCTCGGCGGCGGCGCCATCGGGGTGGAGCTGGGCCAGGCGTTTCGACGTCTCGGCGCCGAGGTCACGATCGTCGAGGCCGCGCACGCGCTGGGGCCGTTCGATGAGGATGTGCGCGCAGTGGCCCTGGCGGCGCTCAAGCGCGAAGGCGTCGTGGTGCGCGAAGGCGCCCGCGCGGTGGGTGTCACGGGAACGCAGGGCGCCGTGCGCGTCGAGATCGAAACTTCAGGCGGCCGGGAAGTTGTCGAAGGATCGCACCTTCTCGTCGCCGTCGGGCGGAAGGCCGTGACGGACGGGCTCGACCTCGAGAGAGGCGGGGTGGACAGGAATGCGCAGGGCGTCGTGGTCGATGCGTGGCTCCGGTCGACAAGCAATCCGCGCGTCTGGGCGGTCGGCGATGTCGCGGGCCGCGAGCAGTTGACCCACGCCGCGGGCTGGCACGCCAGCGCCTTCGTGCGCAGCGCCCTGTTCCGCGCTCGCACGCGCGCCGACGCCGCGCCGATTCCGGCGGCGGTCTATTGCGAACCGGAGATCGCCCAGATCGGTCTCAGCGAAACTGCGGCGCGCGCGCGCTTCGGCGACAAGGTGAAGACCGTGGCTTGGTCTTTCCATGAGAATGATCGCGCCCAGGCGGAGCGCGACCATGAAGGGTTCGCGCGCCTCGTCGTCGGGCCGGGGGCGAAGATCCTCGGCGCACAGATCGTGGGCGCCGGGGCGGCGGATCTCGTGCAGATTGTCGCGCTCGCGATGGTGAACAAGCTCGGTCTGCGCGCGCTCACCGGGGTCGTCGCGCCGTATCCGACGCGCGGCGAGATCATCAAGCGCGCGGCGGGCGCCTACTACACGCCGTTCCTGTTCAGCGCCGGCACGCGGCGGCTTGTGGGCCTGCTGAACAAGCTGCCCTGAAACGCTCGGGAAGCGATCGGGAAGCGCCCGAGAAGCAAGCGCGATGCGTGCGCGGCGGCGGGAGATGCGCGCGACCGGCTCGCAGCCTTGTGATCGCCATCTCCATCGTTCAGAAGCGAAACATGGAGAGGGGCTCCCCACCTTCCGGTCTCAGGTACGGCGCGGCGCGCCGCGCGGGCGGTCTCGCGGGCCAGCTGCTCGCGCTGACGGTCGTGTTCGTCGCGGTGGCGGACGTGATCCTCGTAGGCCCGGCATTGGGCGATTTTCACGACAACTGGCTGCGCAGCCGGGTCGACGCCGCCCAGGTCGCCGCACTCGCGCGGGAGGCGGCGCCGACGGGCACGCTCACCGAACAGCTGGAGCAGGAACTGCTGCTGAACGCGGGCGTGCGGCTCGTGGCGCTTCAGCGCGACGACGAGCGCGTGCTGACGCTGCAGTCGAATATGCCGGGCGACGAGGAGATGCGTACGGTCGATCTGCGCCGGGACCGCGCCGGCGCGGTGTTCGATGCGCTGTCGGTGCTGTCGGCGAAGGAGGAGCGCCTCGTGCGCGTGCTCGCCGCGCCGAGGTACGAAAGCGGGCGCTTCATCGAGGTGGTCATCGCCGAACGGGGGCTGAAGCGCGATCTGGGACGCCATGCGCGGCGGCTGCTGGGCAACACGGTGGTCGCGTCCGCCATCGTCGGGGGCCTGCTGTACGCCGCGCTGCTGCTCCTGGTGGTCCGGCGAATAACGCGGCTGAGCTCCGCCATAACGGCCTTCGGAAAGCGGCCGAATGATCCCGCCGTGCGGATCGCGCCGTCGGAGGGGTTTGACGAGATTTCTCGCGCGGAGGCGGCGCTCGCGGGGATGGAGCAGGAGGTGCGTGCGGCGCTGCGGCAGAAGGAACGGCTCGCGGCGCTGGGGTCGGCGGTAGCGAGGCTTGCCCATGACCTGCGCAATTCGCTCGCCACCGCGCAGCTGGTCACCGAGCGCCTGGCCGGCAGCGAGGATCCCCTCGTGCGCCAGTCCGCGCCGCGCCTGGAACGCGCCATCGCGCGCGCCGCCGCCCTCGCCGAAGCCACGCTCATTTACGGCAAAGCCGATGAGCCTCCCGCCCAGCGTCGCCCCCTCCTTGTGCGCGATATCGTTGAGGAAGCGGCGGAGGACGTGCTCGCGCTGCATGGCGGCGTGACGTGGCGCAACGAAATCGCTGTCGATGCATCGGCGGTGGCGGACGGGGAGCAGCTGCACCGGATATTTGCGAACCTCATCCGAAATGCAGCGCAGGCGCTCGCGGGGCGTGAGGACGGGCAGATTGTTGCACGCGCGCAGCTGGTGGAGCGACGAATCGAGATCGAGATCATCGACAACGGTCCGGGCCTGCCGGACGGCCTGCGCGAGCGTCTGTTCGAGCCTTTCTCGGGGTCGCAGCGCGACGGCGGCATCGGCCTCGGCCTCGCCATCGCGCAGGAGCTGGCGCACGGCATGGGCGGGGATGTCTCGCTGTGCGAGGCGCATGGGGCGGGCGCGTGCTTCCGTGTGAGCCTGCCGGCCGCCTGAGCGGGATGTTGTCGCGCGCGCGTGCGCCCGCTATCACGCGCCGATGTCAGATACGCCCCCGGACCGCCTGTCCACCGACGAGAAAAGCCCCTTCCACGACGCCGCCGCCCTCGAGCGCGGCGTCGGCATCCGCTTCCGCGGTGTCGAGAAGACGAATGTCGAGGAGTATTGCGTCAGCGAAGGCTGGGTGCGCGTCGCCGTCGGCAAGACGCTCGACCGCCGCGGCAATCCGCTCACGCTGAAGCTGCAGGGCGAGGTCGTCGCCTATTTCCGCGACGCCCAGGGTTAGGCCGGCTTCCGGCGGCTTTCGCCGAGCGCGAGCAGCACGCCGAGCGCGATCACGGCGGGGATGATGGCGAGTGCGGCGAGACCGCTCGCCGCCAACCCTGTTGCGCCCGCCCATGACATCGTCACGAAGGCCTGACCGAGCTGCGCCGTCCACGACGGGCGCGGGCGGCGGCGGAAATCCTTTCGCGCGCCGGGTTCCTGATGCCAGACGCCGACAAGCCCCGCCGAAAACGATGCCGTTGTCGCGCCGAGGATCGTCCACACCCCGGCCATCGTGTCGATGCGTCCGAGGCCCGCGGCCCCGAGCGCCGCGAGCGCGAGCACCGGCGCCACCGCCGCGATGAGCTTGCCGCGTTCGATGGCGCGCCGGTCTACAGGCGCCGCCGTCACAAGGTCCGGCGCGTCCTCCGCCGACACGGTTATCCAGATCAGCGACGCCGCAAGCGATGCGCTGATCGCGGCGATCGCGCCGCCCATCAGGCCGTACATCCCCGCATTTAGTCCGCCGTCGCCGGAAGACCGGAAGATGATGAACACCAGCGGCAGCATGTAGATGAGCTGCAGCAGAATCTGCGACAGCAGCACCGGATCGCGCGAGATCAGCCGCCATTCCTTGCGCACGATGGACGCCATGACTCCGCCACGAAAGGCCCGCGCCCGGGCGCTGAAGGCGCGCCGTTTCGGCCCCAGCGCGAGGATGGCCGCCGCATCGGCGGTGAAGCGCCGGCTGAACCAATACGCCGCCACCGCGAACAAGAGCGCGGCAGCAAACGTCCATGCCAGCAATGCCTGCGTGTCACCGAGAAACGCGCGCGCCGGCAGGAAGAGCAGACTGTCGGCGGGGATGTCGACGTCCAGTGCGCGCTCGAAGATCGCGTTGGCGGCGTCTGCACGCTCGTCGCGGCGCAGGAAATGCTGCGACTGGAAACCCAGAAAGATCGACGCGCCGACGAAGGCGCCGATCACCTGGGCGGCGACGCGCGTGGCGCGCGGGCCGATGGTGGCGAAGAGCAGCATCGCCGCGAAGAGACCGCCGCCCGTCGCCAGCAGGGCCAGTCCGATCAGCGCAGGTCCGATCGCCAGCCATTTCCATGCTCCCATGATGGCGAGCGAAACGAACAGCCCCGAGATCATCACGACGTAGGTCGTGGCTACCTGCACAGCGACCCCGAGCGCGCGCACGGTCATCACTGTCCACGGCGAAAAGGGAGAGGACAGGAGGAGATCGAGATCACCGCGCGTATAGACGGCATCCGTCGCGGCGATGAGCGCATGGCCCAACATCAATGTCGCGACGAAGGCGATGCCCGCCGTTGCGGCGATAAGGACCGGCGGCGTCAGCGACGGCTCGAATTTCGACAGCGCGCTCGCCGCCAGCCAGCCGATGCCGAAAATGACGAGGCCGAGAAAGGCTAGCATGGCGAGACGCGCGCCGCGTTGCGCATCGTGCCTGGTCCGGAAGGCGAGCCGGATTTCGTGCCCGAGCAGGAAGAGGAAGCCGCCGAAGCTGCGCAGGGTCACGCCGCAGGCTCCGATTGTCGCGCACCCGCGGTGAGTTGCAGGAAGACATCCTCGAGCGACATGCCCGCGCCCGCACGCGCCTGCAGTTCGCCCAGCGTGCCTTCGGCGACGAGCGCGCCGTCGGTGATGATTCCGATGCGGTGCGCCATACGCTCGGCGACTTCCAGGATGTGCGTCGTGAGGATGATGGTCGCGCCGTCTCGCACGCGTTGCTGCAGGAGATCCTTCACCTGCCGGGCGATGGCGGCGTCGAGGCCCGTAAGCGGTTCGTCGAGCATCAGGAGTTTGGGCTCATGGATGAGCGCCCCGGCCAGCGCGGCCTTCTGCTTCATGCCGCGCGAAAAGCCCTCGCAGCGCTCGTCCTTGTGTTGCCAGAGATCGAGAAGTTCGAGCAGCTCCTGCGCCCGCGCTTTCGCCACCTTCGGCGGCACGCCCCAGAGGCCCGCGACGAATTCGAGATATTCCCACGCTGTCAGCTTGTCGTAGAGCATCGGCTCGTCAGGCAGCCAGGCCGTGATCCGCTTTGCGCCCTTCGGGTCAGCGATGGCGTCGACGCCGAAAATGCCGATGCCGCCGCCATCGGCCTTGAGAAGGCCGGCCACCATCCGCAGTGTCGTGGTCTTGCCCGCGCCATTGGGCCCCAGCAGCGCGTAGAGTTCGCCCGCGCGCACATCGAGATCGAGGCTGCGTACGGCGCGCTTCTCGCCGAAACTCTTCGTCAGCCCGCGCAGGGACAGCGCGGCGGCAGGGTTAATGGCCGCGGGAGCGTTCATGCCTCCCAAGCACTGATTTCGGGGCCTGTCGTCAACCTTGTGGGTTAACGGAAAGCAGTCGCCCGAATGCGCCGCGTTCAACGAGTGCAGTGGCTGCAGCGATATCGTCGGCCATCATCCGGTCTCCGGCGAGGAACCGGATGGAGCCACGCACTGTCGCGTGCGCGGCGGCGAGCGGCCCGGACGTCTTCATCGGCGCATGGAAGTCGATGCCCTGCGCCGCCGCCATGAGCTCGATGCCGATAACGCCCGCCGCATTGTGGGCGATGTCGCCGGCCTTGCGGGCGGCGAAAGTCGCCATGGAGACATGGTCTTCCTGGTTGGCGGAGGTAGGCAGAGAGTCCACGCTTGCCGGATGCGCGAGCGTCTTGTTCTCCGAGACGAGGGCGGCCGCTGTCACCTGGGCGATCATGAAGCCGGAGTTCAGGCCGCTGTCGTTCACGAGGAATGCGGGCAGGCCGCTCATCTTCGGATCGACGAGGATCGCGAGACGGCGCTCGCTGATCGAGGCGATCTCGGCGGTCGCCATGGAAATCATGTCGGCGGCGAAGGCTACGGGCTCGGCGTGGAAATTGCCGCCGGAGAGCACCGCGTCGTCTTCCGCGAAGACGAGGGGGTTGTCGGTGGCGGCGTTGGCTTCGATTTCGAGAGTCGTCGCGGCCTGCCGCAGGACATCGAGAATGGCGCCCATCACCTGCGGCTGGCAGCGCAGCGAATAGGGATCCTGCACGCGGTCGCAATCGACATGGCTTTCGCGGATCGCGCTGCCGTTCAGCAATTTGAGGATTGTCGCCGCCACGTCGCTCTGGCCCTTGTGGCCGCGCGCAGCGTGGATGCGCGCGTCGAACGGCGCATCGGAGCCCTTGAGCGCATCCACCGACATCGCGCCCGCCATGATCGCCGCATTGAACACATCCTCCGCGCGGAAGAGCGCGTCCAGCGCGAGCGCCGTCGACACCTGTGTGCCGTTCAGCAGCGCGAGGCCTTCCTTGGGTCCAAGTACGAGCGGGGCCTGTCCGATCCGCTGCAGCGCGACGGTGGCCTCAAGCTCCTCGCCCTCCAGACGGATGCGGCCCTCGCCGATCAGCGCCGCGCTCAGGTGTGCGAGCGGCGCGAGATCGCCCGACGCGCCGACGGAGCCTTGCGACGGGATGACCGGATAGGCTTTCGCGTCGAGCAGCTTCTGCAGCGCATCGACAACGACGCGCCGCACGCCGGAATGGCCGCGCGACAGGCTGACGATCTTCAGCGCGAGGATGAGCCGCACCACCGCATCCGGCAGCGGCGCGCCGACGCCGCAGCAATGCGACAGCACGAGATTGCGCTGCAGCTGGCCGAGCTTGTCGTCCGCAATGCGCGTGGATGCGAGGAGGCCGAAGCCGGTGTTCACGCCATAGACGGCGTCGCCGGTCTCCAAAACGCGAGCGACGGCGGCTGCTGAGGCATCGAGGCGGGCGGTGTCGGCGGCGGTGAGCCTCACCGTCGCGCTACCCTCAAGAATGGCGCGCAGCGTCGCGAGATCGAGCCGCGTCATCGCGCGTCCTCCAGCATCGGCAGATCGAGACCATTATCCTTCGCGCAGGCGATGGCTTCGTCATAGCCCGCATCCGCGTGGCGCATTACGCCTGTGCCCGGATCATTCCACAACACGCGCTCGATCCGCTTGGCCGCCGCGTCCGTGCCGTCGCAAACGATGACGACGCCGGCGTGTTGCGAAAAGCCCATGCCTACGCCGCCGCCATGATGCAGCGAGACCCATGTGGCGCCCGACGCGGTGTTGAGCAGCGCGTTGAGCAACGGCCAGTCGGACACCGCATCCGAACCGTCGCACATCGCTTCGGTTTCGCGGTTGGGGCTCGCGACGGAGCCGCTATCGAGGTGATCGCGCCCGATGACGAGCGGCGCCTTCACTTCGCCCTTCGCCACCATTTCGTTGAAGGCGAGGCCGAGGCGATGACGTTCGCCGAGACCCACCCAGCAGATGCGCGCCGGCAGACCCTGGAAGGCGATGCGCTCCTTCGCCATGTCGAGCCAGCGATGCAGGCGCGCGTCGTCTGGAATGAGCTCCTTCACTTTTGTGTCCGTCCTCGCGATGTCCTCCGGATCACCGGAGAGTGCGGCCCAGCGAAACGGGCCGATTCCACGGCAGAAAAGGGGGCGTACATAGGCGGGCACAAACCCAGGAAAATCGAAGGCGTCCTCCACGCCCATGTCCTTTGCGACCTGGCGGATATTGTTGCCGTAGTCGACGACGGGAATGCCCATCGCCTTGAACGCCAGCATCGCGCGTACATGCTCGGCGATGGAGGCGCGCGCGGCTTCTGCCACTTCGGCGGGGTTCTGTTCGCGCATGGCGCGCCAGCGTTCGATGGTCCAGCCTTTCGGAAGATAGCCGTTGGCGGGATCGTGCGCGGAGGTCTGGTCGGTGACGATATCGGGGCGCACGCCGCGCTTCACCATTTCCGGCAGAATGTCCGCGGCGTTGCCGAGCAGGCCGACAGAGACGGATTCCTTCTTCGCATGAGCCGCTTCGATGATGGCGAGCGCTTCGTCGAGCGTGTTGGCGCGGCGGTCGAGATAGCGCGTGGCGAGACGTTTCTCGATGCGGTCGTCCTGGCATTCGATGGCGAGGCACGACGCGCCGGCCATGGTCGCGGCCAGCGGTTGCGCGCCGCCCATCCCGCCGAGACCGGCGGTGAGAATCCACTTGCCCGAGAGATCGCCGCCGAAATGCTGGCGGCCCATTTCGGCGAAGGTCTCATACGTGCCCTGCACGATGCCCTGGCTGCCGATATAGATCCACGAGCCGGCCGTCATCTGGCCGTACATCATCAGACCCTTGCGATCGAGTTCGTCGAAATGCTCCCACGTCGCCCAGCGCGGCACGAGGTTGGAGTTCGCGAGCAACACGCGCGGCGCATCCGCATGCGTGCGGAAAACGCCGACGGGCTTGCCGGACTGGATCAGCAGCGTCTCATCGTCCTTCAAGCGGCGCAGTGTTTCCACGATACGGTCGAAGGACGGCCAGTCGCGCGCGGCGCGGCCGATGCCGCCATAGACGACGAGTTCGGTCGGATGCTCGGCCACATCGGGATCGAGATTGTTCATCAACATGCGCAGCGCGGCTTCGGTAAGCCAGCTCTTGCAGCTTCTCTCGGGGCCGCGCGGCGCGCGGATTGTGCGGGTTTCGTCGCGGCGCTTGTTCACGCTTCTTCTCCTTCGATTGTTTCACCCGCCAGCACGCGCGCCCGGAGCAGGTCGAGACCGATCCAGTAGCTGAGTTCGGCGGGTTCGCGCACGTCCCAGATCGCGAGATCGCACGCCTTGCCGGCTTCAAGCGTGCCGATGTCATCGAGCATGCCGAGCGCGCGCGCGCCTTCGCGGGTCATGCCGACAAGCGCCTCTTCCGGCGTCAGGCGGAACAGCGTGCAGGCCATGTTCATCGCCATGAGCGGCGAGGCGATGGGCGAAGTGCCGGGATTGCAGTCGCCGGCGACGGCTAGGCGAACGCCCGCTGCGCGCAACTTCGCCACTGGCGGCAATTGCGTCTCGCGCAAACAGTAGAACGCGCCGGGCAAAAGCACCGCGACTGTGCCCGCCATCGCCATCGCCGAAATGCCCGCGTCGTCGAGATACTCCAGATGGTCCGCTGACAGTGCCGCGTAGCGCGCGGCGAGCGCGGCGCCGTGGAGATTGCTGAGTTGCTCCGCATGGAGCTTCACATCGAGGCCGTTCGCACGCGCTGCAGAAAAGACGTAGTCCACTTCATCCGCTGTAAACCCGATTCCTTCGCAGAACGCGTCCACCGCATCCGCCGCCCCGGCGCCCGCCATCGCCGGGATCATCACGTCCGCGACCAGCTGCACATAGGCCGCGCGGTCCTCCACGAATTCGGGCGGCAGCGCGTGCAGTCCCAGAAACGTGCGGCGCACCCTCACTTTCGCGCGCGCGCCGAGCGCGCTCGCCACCGCGAGCATTTTCAGTTCGTTCTCTAGGTCGAGGCCGTAGCCGGACTTGATCTCCACGGTTGTGAGACCCTGGCGTGTCATCGACGCAACGCGTCGCGCTGCGCTTGCCACGAGATCGTCCACTGTCGCCGCGCGTGTCGCCTTCACCGTGGAAACGATGCCGCCTCCGGCGCGCGCGATCTCCTCGTAGCTCGCGCCTTCCAGGCGCAGTTCGAATTCGCGCGCGCGGTCGTCGCCGAAGACGAGATGAGTGTGGCAATCCACCAGCCCCGGCGTGATCCAGCCGCCGCCGCAGCGGCGCACGTTCTTCGCCAGCGTCTCTGGCGCGCCGGGCAGGTCGCCGCGCGCGCCGAGCCAGACGATGCGCCCGTCCCTTGCGGCTATGGCGCCGTCGCGGATGGCGCCATAGGCGGGTCCGCCAGCCGTCATGGTCGCGAGATGCGCGTCGATCCAGAGAGTATCCCACATGCGGCTGCTATAGACCTTCGCCCGCCATCGGCGCTAGGAGCGGGCATGACTTCGGAATGTCGTTCTTGGACCTCTGCGGCCAGCCTGCTTTCAGACGATGAGGCTGCGCCCGTCGCCTTGCTCGGTGCGCCGCTGGCCGAGCGTTCCCTCACGCCGGGACGCTGCGATGTCGCGCCGAAAGCGGTGCGTGCGGCGATGGCGCGGATGAGCGTCTATGACGTCGAGACGGGCATCGATCTTTCCGCGCTCAGCGTGTTCGACGCCGGCGATCTCGATCTGAAGCTCGTCGATCCGGCAAACGCCTTCGCAACCATCCGCCACGCGCTGTCTCCGCTCGTAACGCGTCACGGCCTTACGATCCTGCTCGGCGGCAACAATGCGGTGACGCGGCCGGCGGTGCACGCTCTCTCGCCGACACTTGATCGTGTCGGATTGCTGACGCTCGACGCCCATTTCGATCTCCGTGACACCGATTGCGGGCTGACGAACGGCAATCCCGTACAGGCGCTGCTCGAAGACGGGCTGGACGGCGCGCGGATCGCGCAGATCGGGCTGGCGCCGTTCGCCAACACCGCACGGATGCATGGCAAGGCGAAGGACGCCGGCATCCATGTGGCGACGCTGCGCGAGTGCCGCGAGCGCGGCCTTGTCGCGGTCGCGCAGCGTGCGCTCGAAAAGCTCGCTGCACGGTGCGACGTGATCCACGTTGATTTCGACATCGACGTGATCGACCGCGCCCAGTGCCCCGGTGCGCCGGGCGCACGACCGGGTGGTGTTTCAGTTGATGCGTTCCTCGACGCCACGCGCGCCATCGTCGCGCACCCCAAAGTGCGCAGCGTCGATCTCACGGAGTATGATCCGTCGCTGGACGTGGGGGAGATTACGGCGCTGACGGCCGGGCGCTGGGCTTGCGAGGTGCTGGCAGGCTTTCGCCTGCGCGGCGCCTGAGCGTCAAGCGAGCCGAATTTCGCGCAGGCGCTCGTTCAGATATTCTTGCGCGGTGATCGGCGTCGGCCACTTTTCGGGATGCTCTGCATCCACGCAGCTCGGCAGCGTCTTGATCAGATAATCCGGCGCGAAGTGCAGGAAGAAGGGGATCGAATAGCGCGGCAGGTGCGCGCGTTCGGCGCTCGGGTTGAGCACGCGGTGCGTCGTCGACGGAAGATAGCCGTTGGTCAGGCGCTGCAGCATGTCGCCGATGTTCACGACCACGCAGTTCGGCGGGGGATTGATGTCGAGCCACGTGCCGTCGCGCTTTTTCGCCTGCAAGCCCGCTTCCTCGGCGCCCAGCAGCAGCGTGATCGTGTTGATATCCTCGTGCGCTTCCGCGCGAATGCCTTCGGGCTTGCCCTGCAATGGCGGATAGTGGAGCGCGCGCAGGATGGAATTGCCGTTCGCGACCGTCGGCGCGAAGAAGTCGTCCGGCAGCTTCAGATAGCGCGCGATGGCGGTGAGGATTTTGCCGCCGAGCGCATCGAACGCCTCATAGAGCGCATAGGTGTCCTGCTCGAAGCCCTCGATCTCCTGCGGCCAGACATTATCGGCCATCTCGGCGCGGTAGGGGTGGCCCGGCGGCAGATTGCGGCCCACATGCCAGAATTCCTTCAGGTCCACCTTGTCGGCGCCCTTGGCCGCTTCTGTGCCGAAGGGCGTGTAGGCGCGCTGGCCGCCCCCGCCGGGGATCTTGTACCCGCGCTTGACCTCGTCCGGCAGCGCGAAGAACGCCTTGAAGCGGTCGAGCGCCCGCTCGATCAGCACGGGGTCGAGGCCATGGTCGGCGACGATGGCGAAACCGGTGGAGACGAAGCTGTCGCCGAGCTTCTTCGCGAAGACGTCGGGCGCTTCCTTGAGGGAGACGGGTTCGATGGCGGCGGACATGGGATGCTCCTGAGCGTCGAGACCTAGCGCCGACCGGCGGCGGCGGGAAGGCGCCATTCCATTCCTCCGGCAGCTGTGACAGCACTTGACCCAGGTCAAAGGAAACAGGGGAAGCGCCGTGATCGAAGAGACCATCGACATCCGGACGCGCGACGGCGCCTGCGCGACCTTCATCGTCCACCCGGACCGGGGCGGGCCGTTTCCGCCGGTGCTGTTCTACATGGATGCGCCCGCCATCCGGGAAGAGCTGCGCGACATGGCGCGGCGGCTGGCGTCGGCGGGCTATTATGTGATGCTGCCGAACCTCTACTACCGGTCCGGCGTGATGGAGCTTGGGCCTATCGAGATGGCGCCGGAGTCGAACTGGCGCAAACGCATGTTCGACCTGATGAACTCGATCGATATCGAGAAGGTGATGTCGGACACCGATGCGCTGGTGGCGCATATCGACACTCAGGGAGCCGCGAAGAAGGGGCCGATCGGCGCGATGGGCTATTGCATGAGCGGCCAGTACGCGATCAGCGCGGCCGCGCGGTTTCCCGATCGCGTTAAGGCGGCGGCGTCGCTCTACGGCGTGGCCCTCGTGACCGACAAGCCCGACAGCCCGCACCTCGCCGCGCGCGGAGCCAAGGCCGAGATCTACGTCGCCTGCGCCGAGACCGACAGCTACGCGCCGCCGGAGATGGTGGACGCGCTGACGAAGGACTTCGCGGCGCACAAGATCAACGGCGAGGTGGAAATCTATCCCGGCACGCATCACGGCTTCGCGTTCCCGCAACGTCCGGTCTATGACAAGGCGGCGGCGGAACGGCATTGGGCGCGGCTGCACGCGCTGTTTGCGCGCAATCTGCGATAGTTGCGCCCGAAAGATTCCGGGTTTGAAGGCGGGTGGCGGCTGAAATGTCGAACAAGCATGAGTTCCTAGTGTGCTACGACTACGGTCAGGGAGGGATATGGGCGGTTGTGGCGGCAATGTCGCGGGACCACTTTGAGTCCCAATATCCAGTCTCGCGCTACCCCCACCTTTTCTTCTTCGACAAACCGCCCGGATTTGTGGACATGGACAGCATCCGAGCGGAATGTTTCCAAGACATCGATCTCCCCCACACGAAATGCTGGGAGAATATGCTCGAGGGCGCGAGCAGGCTGTAATGGCTTTTCCGCCATCTCAGACTGTGCCAACACCTCCCAAATGTCGCCCCTCCGCGCCGCCATCATCCCCGTTACGCCGTTCCGGCAGAACACCTCGCTCATCTGGTGCGAGAAAACCATGCGCGGCGCCTTCGTGGATCCGGGCGGGGAGATCCCGCGGCTCATGGATGCGGTGAAGCAGACGGGCGTGACGGTGGAGAAGATCCTGCTCACGCACGGGCATCTCGATCACGCGGGCGCGGCGGCGGAAATCAGCGAGACGCTTTCCATTCCCATCGAAGGTCCTCACCGCGACGAGGATTTTCTGCTGGCGAAGCTCGAAGCGAGCGCCGCCAAGTACGGCTTCCAGGGCGCGCGCAACTGCACGCCGACCCGCTGGCTCGACGATGGCGATCAGGTGACGGTGGGCGAGATCGTCTTCGAAGTCGTGCATTGCCCCGGCCACACGCCGGGCCACGTCGTGTTCGTGCAGAAGGAAGCGCGCATCGCCTTCGTCGGCGACGTGCTCTTCAAGGGCTCCATAGGGCGCACCGATCTTGAGCGCGGCAGCTTCGATTCCCTGATCCACGCCATTCGCAAGAAGCTCTTCCCGCTCGGCGACGACATCCAGTTCGTCAGCGGCCACGGCGACATGTCGACCTTCGGCTGGGAACGGAAGTGCAACCCCTATGTCGCGGACTTCGCCGTCGACGATGACGATCTGGAGGCGCCGCATGACAACCGCGCATGATTTCACGTTCAAGCAGCTCGATGGCGCAGCGCCCGTCGCGCTGAAGGATTTCGCCGGCAAGGTCGTGCTGCTGGTGAATGTCGCGAGCGCGTGCGGGCTGACGCCGCAATATGGGCCGCTGGAAAAGCTCTATGAGGCGAAGAAGGACGCGGGCCTCGTCGTGCTCGGCGCGCCGTGCAACGATTTCGGCGCGCAGGAGAGCGGCACGGAAGGCGAGATCGGCTCCTTTTGCGAAACCAATTTCGGCGTGACGTTTCCGATGACCGGCAAGATCGCCATCGTCAGCGAGCCGCGTCATCCATTCTACGAATGGGTGAAAAGCGAACTGGGCTCCGATGCGCTGCCGAAGTGGAATTTCCACAAATATCTTATCGGCAAGAACGGCGAACTCGTCGCCACGTTCAGCTCCATGACCGCGCCGGACGCGCCGGAAATCACCTCCGCCATCGACGCGGCGCTGAAAGCATGACGCAACGCGCGGCGATCGAGCCGTTCATCGCCATGGAAGTGGCGCGCGAAGCGAGTTTGCGCGCAGCGGCGGGCGAAAGCATCGTGCGCTTCGATGTGGGACAACCGCACTGGGGTGCGCCGGCGGCGGCGCTGGCGGCGGCTGAAAAGGCCATGCGCAGCGAGGCGCTGGGTTACACCGAAGGTCTCGGCGCGATGGTGCTGCGCCGCGAGATTGCGGCGATGTATGCGCGCGAGCACGGCCTCGACATCGATCCCGCGCGCATCGTCATCACCACCGGCGCGTCGGGCGCATTCACGCTCGCCTTCCTCGCGCTCTTCGACACTGCCGCGCGTGTCGTCATCGCCAGCCCCGGCTATCCGCCGTATCGCCATATTTTGAAGGCGCTGGGCATGGAGGCGGTGATCGTCGAGGCGGATGTCGCAGATGGTCTGCAACTCACGACGACGTTGCTTCAGCAGGCGGGGACGTTCGACGGCGCGCTTGTCGCATCGCCTGCAAACCCGACGGGCGCGATGCTGTCGCGCGATGATCTCGCCGGCCTGTGCGCCGCGATGCGCGTCGCCGGAAAGCCGCTCATCTCGGATGAAATCTATCACGGGCTCACCTACGCGACGCCCGCGACGACAGCGCTTGCGTTCGACGACGACGTCATCGTTGTCAACAGCTTCTCGAAGTACTGGGCGATGACCGGCTGGCGGGTGGGCTGGATCGTGGCGCCGCCGCGGCTGGTGAAGTCCATCGAACGCCTCGCGCAGAACCTCACCGTCGCGCCGCCGACGATCAGCCAGGTCGCCGCGCTCGGCGCGCTGACGGCGAAGCAGGAATGCGAGGAACGGCGCGCGCTTTACGCTGAAAACCGCGCGCTTCTGCTGAAGGAATTGCCCGGTCTGGGTCTGCCGCCGGTCGTGACGCCAGGCGGCGCATTCTATGTGCTGGCTGACGTCGCCGCGCACACCGACGACTCCATGGCGTTCTCCCGGCGCCTGTTGGCGGAAGCGGGGGTGGCGGTGACGCCGGGGGTGGATTTCTGCGCGACGCGGGGGCGCGGCTGGGCGCGTCTCGCCTATTGCCGCCCGGGCGCGGAAATCGAGGTAGGGATTGCGCGCCTCGCCCTGCTGGCGCGAGGATGAGCGCCGACCTGTGTCGCAGGGCACAGCGCAGACCGCCGCGACCTGCTCGGTTGGCCGCCTCGAACTCGGGAGAATGACATGATCCGGAAGGCAGTGCTCGCGTCGTGCGTGGCGGCGGCGGCTGTGTTGGCGACGGGAGCGGCGATTGCGCAACGCGCGCCGCAGCAGGTCGTGACGCCGCCGAAGGCGTCCTACTGGGTCAGCGCGACGACGGGGTCGGGGCTTCTGGGCTTCGCCGCGCCGCAGGGCGGGGAGCGGCCAGGCATGATGGACGGCATGCGCATGGCGCGGCAGATGATGGCCGGGGGTGGCGTATCGCGTCAGCTGCAACTCGATCTCGGATCGACGCTCGCGCCCACCGGCGGCGCGCCGAAGGCGGAGCACACCCCCGCCGCCGCGCTCGGCGTACGCGGCACGCTGCCTCTGCACACCCCGACACCCGCCGCGCCGGGACAGGCGCGGCCGGGGGAGCCTGAGCGTCCGCGTGGACGTCTGTTGATCTACTGGGGCTGCGGGGAGCGGGCGCGCGCCGGGCAGCCCGTCATCATCGATTTCGCACGCGTTGCGCAGGGCGAGTGGCCGACCGGCCTTTCCGCCGTCACGGTGAACGCGCCGAACCCGCCGTCATCACGTTCGCATCGCACCTTCGGCGACTGGCCCAACTCGATCCGCCCCAACGGGTCGGTGGCGCTGCCGTCGACAGCCTCCTTGCTCGGGGAGCATGTGGTGCGCGGCAACTACGCGCCTGACATCCGTTTCACTGCGGCGCAGGACTTCATGGCGCCGATCACCTTCACCACGAACGAGAAGACTTCTTCAGGCGCAGTGAACTTCGCGTGGTCGCCCGTGCCGACGGCGACGGGCTATGCCGGCTGGACGTTCGGCGCGAAGGGCGACGACATCGTGTTCTGGTCGACGAGCGAGTCGAAGGCGTTCGGCGTGTTCCAGGACTACATCCCGCCGGCGGAAGTCGCCCGTCTCGTACGCGAACGCGCCGTGCTCGCGCCGACGACCACGACCTGCACCGTGCCGAAGGACGTGATGGATGCTATCGGCGCCAACAGCGGCGCGCCCGATCAACGCACCGGCGGCGGCATGCTGTTCTTCACCGCCTACGGGCCGGAGCAGAACATCATCTATCCCGAACGTCCCGCCGACGTGCGCACGCCGTGGAACCAGGAGTATTTCGTCAAGATCCGCCACCGCTCGCAGACCATGCAGATGCTCGGTCAGAACATGGGCGACATGTCGGCCGGCGCGCGGGGCGCACAGCCGCAGATGACCGCAGAGGAACGATGCCGCATGCAGCGCGAGCAGCAGGGCTCCGTCGGCAGCAGCATCGGCGCGGCCACGGGCATTCCCGGCGCGGGCGCGATCGGCGGCATGATCGGTCGCAACCGCAACAAGCAGAAGCAGCCCGCCGATCCGGCTTGCCCGCCTGAATGACGATCAGGGCTTCGCGTCGAGTTTCGCGACCACCTCGTTCGTCAGTTCGTCCCGCGCGGCCGGCGACAGCTTGCGCACCGCGTTGAGCAGCCGACCGATGGAGCGCTCGCGGTTGATGCGCGAGACGATCACGCCGACGCCGAGGCCGATCAGGATGATCACGGCGACGGCGGCGAAACCGATGAGGAGTCCCGTGAGGCCGCCCGCCTGTTCCAGGGAGCGCTCGATGACGTCGCGAGTCGTCAGCCAGGCGATCGTCACGTTCAGGCCCACGAGCGCGGCGGCCGCGAGCAGAAGTGCAGGCACGACTCCCGAACGCGTGTAGCGGTTCAGGAGCACGCCACCGACGATCGCGGCGATGAAGGTCATCGGCAACGAGATGATCGAGATGGCGAGAACGATCACTTCCGGATGGTCGCTCAGCGCCTCGGGCGGCGCCAGCGCGCCCAGCACGCCGAAGATCGAGACCGAGGCAATGAAGGTGACGAACTGGTTCCAGGCGAACATGAGCGTCGCCGCGATCACGCCGGTGACGAACCAGGGCGACAGGTCCGGCCGCACGAGGCTGGCGCCGCTCGAGCGGTCGAGCGCCTGCTTGATGGTGCGGTTGACAGCGGGGAAGGCGAAGAAGGCGAGGCCGATGACGCTGTCGCGGATCTTCTCGTCGATGAAGGTGAGCTGCCGCACCAGCGGCGCCCCCAGCTGGATCGCCGCCAAGACTATCACCAGCGCCAGGACCAGCGCGATGGCCTCGCGTGCGTTGCTCGGCGCGCGCAGGCCTCCTCCGCCCTTCTGGACGACCTCTTCAGACATGTCCGTTCTCCCCTTGCCCGCCAAGGGTAGGGGGGATCGGTCGGACGGGCAAACCCCGGCAGGCCGACGGCGGCGATTTCCGGGTAGCCGGCGCCTTGACGGTCCGGCGCGGCGGGCCTATCTCCCGCCCGCTAGCAGCCGGCGGCGGTGAGTGCCAACGGGCCTTTGCCCTCCGGCTGCGAGACTTTCATATCGGTAGAGCAACCCAGAAGGAGAGGCCCCGTGGCGAATTTCCGTCCCCTCGGCGACCGCGTTCTCGTGAAGCGCGTGAAGGAAGAAGAAAAGACCAAGGGCGGGATCATCATCCCGGACACCGCCCAGGAAAAGCCCCAGGAAGGCGAAGTCGTGGCCGTCGGTCCCGGCGCCCGTGACGAAGACGGCGAGCGCATCGAGATGGACGTGAAGGTCGGCGACCGCATCCTGTTCGGCAAGTGGTCGGGCACGGAAGTGAAGGTCGACGGCGAAGATCTCCTCATCATGAAGGAGAGCGACATTCTCGGCGTCATCGACGCCGCGCCGGCGAAGGGCAAGAAGGCCGCCTGATCAGGCGCCTCTTCGTCCACCCCAGTTCTCAAATCAGAAGGTAGGAACCCATGGCTGCTAAAGTCGTGAATTTTGGCGCGGATGCGCGCGAACGGATGCTGCAAGGCGTCGACATCCTGGCGAACGCTGTGAAGGTGACGCTCGGCCCGAAGGGTCGCAACGTCGTGATCGAAAAGTCCTTCGGCGCCCCGCGCACCACGAAGGACGGCGTCACGGTCGCCAAGGAAATCGAGCTCGAAGACAAGTTCATGAACATGGGCGCCCAGCTCATTCGTGAAGTTGCGTCGAAGACCAACGACGAAGCCGGCGACGGCACGACGACCGCCACGGTCCTCGCGCAAGCCATCGTCCGCGAAGGCATGAAGGCGGTTTCCGCCGGCCGCAATCCGATGGATCTGCGTCGCGGCGTGGAAAAGGCCGTCCTCGCGGTCGTCGAAGACCTCAAGGCGCGCTCGCGCAAGGTGAAGGGCTCGGACGAAATCGCACAGGTCGGCACGATCTCGGCGAACGGCGACAAGGACATCGGCAAGTTCCTCGCGGACGCGATGGCCAAGGTCGGCAACGAAGGCGTCATTACGGTTGAAGAAGCGAAGTCCCTCGAGACCGAGCTCGAAGTCGTCGAAGGCATGCAGTTCGACCGCGGCTACCTCTCGCCCTACTTCATCACCAACGCCGACAAGATGGAAGCGACCCTCGAAGAGCCCTACATCCTGCTCTTCGAAAAGAAGCTGTCCTCGCTGCAGCCGATGCTGCCGATCCTCGAAGCTGTCGTGCAGAATTCGCGTCCGCTGCTGATCATCGCGGAAGACGTCGAAGGCGAAGCGCTCGCGACCCTCGTGGTCAACAAGTTGCGCGGCGGCCTGAAGATCGCCGCCGTGAAGGCGCCGGGCTTCGGCGATCGCCGCAAGGCCATGCTGGAAGATCTCGCCATCCTCACGGGCGGCCAGGTCATCAGCGAAGACCTCGGCATCAAGCTTGAGAACGTCACGCTCGACATGCTCGGCAAGGCCAAGAAGGTCACCGTGAAGAAGGACGACACGACGGTCGTCGACGGTCACGGCGACAAGAAGGACATCGCCGCGCGCGTGTCGCAGATCCGCAAGCAGATCGAAGACACGACGTCGGACTACGACCGTGAAAAGCTGCAGGAGCGTCTCGCGAAGCTCGCGGGCGGCGTGGCGGTGATCAAGGTCGGCGGCGCGACGGAAGTCGAAGTGAAGGAACGCAAGGACCGCGTTGATGACGCGCTGAACGCCACCCGCGCGGCGGTGGAAGAAGGCATTGTCCCCGGCGGCGGTCTCGCGCTCTTCCGCGCGGCCCAGAAGCTGAACATCACGGGCGAGAACGAAGACCAGAACGTCGGCATCGCGATCATCAAGAAGGCGCTTGAAGCGCCGATCCGTCAGATCGCGGAAAACGCGGGCGTCGAAGGCTCGATCGTCGTCGGCAAGCTCCGTGACTCCAAGGACGAAGGCCAGGGTTTCAACGCCCAGACCGAAGAGTACGTGGACATGGTGAAGGCCGGCATCATCGACCCCGTGAAGGTCGTGCGCACGGCGCTGCAGGACGCGGCCTCGGTCGCGAGCCTCATCATCACCACCGAAGCCACGATCGCCGAAGCGCCGAAGCCGAAGTCGGCCGGCGGCGCCGGCGGCATGCCGGGCGGCATGGGCGGCATGGGCGACATGGACTTCTAAGAGGTTCAGTCGCACATCGCGAAGTAGCAGGAGAGGCGGGCCGAAAGGTCCGCCTCTTTTGCTTGGGCGTAGGATCCTTCCATCGACTTTGCCGGCGTCGAAGGACGGGCGAAGAAAAGTGGGGCGCGGCTTTCACCGCGCCCCGGGGTCGGATTCGATGCGGCGTCGGATCAGCGCGGCGTCGGGTAGATCATCGGCTCGGTGAGGGTCAGGCCCGTGGCGGGCACGTCGACTTTCACGGTCGCGAAGGTGGGCGGCGCGGTGAGGCCAGCGCTCTTGGACATGGCCCAGCCTTCCTTCGGCTGGCCGTCCGCCTCGCGTTGCATCTGGTAGTCGCCGTTCTCGTCATGCATCGCGGCGAAGGCATAGGCGCCGGGCGTGACGTTCTGGAACACCAGCGTGACCGAGCCGTCCGCGGCGGGCGGCTGCGCCATGGCCGCATAGGCGCCTTGGGACTTCATGAACTGCTCCTCGGTCTGCAGCGTGCCGAGGATCGCGCCTGGCTTGGCTTTCACGCCGGTGAGCGTGACGCGAACTTCTCCCGCGAAGGCGGCGCCGGCGAGGGCGGTGAAGGCGATAGCGGTCAGGGCCGAAAGGCGGGCGAGGGTCATGTCTTGTCTCCTTGGCGTGGTCCCCGGGGTGGGGATGAGCGATGTATCTACCAACTACTTTGAACTGTAAAGTACTTTTTCTCAGGATAACGCCAGTTTTTGTAGCTCCGTGTCGCCAACCTCGCTAACCCGCCCGGCCATGGCTTCATCTTCCTACGCTTCGAACAAGTGGTGGCACCGCGACACCACCCCCGGATACATCCTGCTTGCCGCGACGGCGCTCTCCTTCCTGCTGCAAAACAGCGGGGCGGGGGACGCGTTCCGCGCCTTCCTGAAGACCGATGTGGACATCAACGTGGCGGGCTATTCGGCCCACTACACGGTGGTGAAGCTCGTGAAGGACGCCCTGATGGCGGTGTTCTTCCTCTATGTCGGTCTCGAGCTGAAGCGCGAGTGCATCGAGGGCCCGTTCCGCAATCTGCGCGAGGCGGCCTTGCCGGCGATGGGCGCGGTGGGCGGCATGCTTGCGCCCGCAGCGCTCTACATCCTCGTGGCGCTGCATCTGCATCCTGAGGGCGACGCGGAATATCTGCGCGGCTGGGCGATCCCGTCGGCGACGGACATCGCGTTCGCGGTCGGCGTGCTCTCGCTGCTCGGCAACCGCGTGCCGGGGGGCTTGCGCCTCTTCCTGCTCGCGCTCGCGATCGCCGACGATCTCGGCGCCATTCTCATCATCGCGCTCTTCTATTCGGGCGATATCGCGATGGGGCCGCTGGCGATTTCCGGCGCGATCTTCGCGGCGATGATGGCGATGAACTGGATCAAGGTGAAGGCGCTCTGGCCCTACATTATCGGCGCGATCGCGCTTTGGTTCGCGATGGCGAAAACGGGCGTGTCGCCGACGCTTGCAGGCGTGCTCGCCGCGCTCGCGGTGCCGATGCGCCGGCCTGACGGCGGTTCGCCGCTCGTCGATTTGGAACACGCGCTCAAGCTGCCGGTGCAACTCGGCATCATGCCGGTGTTTGCGCTCGCAGTGGCGGGCGTCAATCTGGCGGGCGAAAGCCTCGCCGGCGTCTTTCATCCGGTGACCCTCGGTATCGCGGCGGGTCTTGTGATCGGCAAACCGCTCGGGATCGTCACGCTGACGTGGCTCGCGGGGAAACTTCTGAAGCAGCCGACGCCTGCGACCATCCTGCAGATGGCGGGCGTCGCGATGATCGCCGGCATCGGCTTCACGATGAGTCTCTTCGTCGGCGCGCTCGCCTTCCCGACGCATCCAGAGCTTGAGGCCTATGTGCGCTTCGGCGTGCTCGGCGGATCGACTCTCGCGGCGATCGGCGGCCTGCTGCTCTTGTCTTCGGTGCTGCCGAAGCACGAAGCGAAGGACCCGAATACGCCGCTGTCGTTCGAGGAAGAGGTCGCCGAAGAACGCGGCGTGCTTGAGAACAAGGACTGATCTTTTCCTCTCCCGCTTGCGGGAGAGGGGTCAGCGCCTTGCCCGGATGCCGACAGTCAGCGCGCGGCCTTCCGCAGGGAAGTAGCGGTCGTTGCCGAAGGCGAAGTCGGCGCGCTCGGCGTAGCGCGTGTCGGCGAGATTTCGCACGGCGGCGTAGAAATCGACTGCATCGGTCGCCGCCCAGCGCGCGCGCACGTCGAAGACGTCGTGGCCCGGATAGCGGCGCGTGCCGGCGGCGTTGGTGAGGTACTCGCCCATATGCGTCCAGGCGATCTCGGCGGCGAATGTCTCTGCGGGAGCCCATGTCAGCTGCACATTCGCCAGCCTGCGCGGCGCGCTGTCGATGTCGGTTCCGCTGACGATGCTTTCGCCCGCGCGCGTGACGGGGTCGTCGAAGCGATAGGTGTGCTCGGCGTAGCTCGCCCAGCCGGAAATCTCGAAAGTCTCGCCCAGCGGCGCCGTTCCCGAAAACTCCACGCCCTGATGGCGCGTGCGCGCGAACGGCACGGTGAAGCCATCCGCATTGCGGAAGGCGCTGTTCTTTTTTTCCATCGTGTAGAGCGCAATCTCCAAGCGTGCGCCGTTATCCAATGAAAGGCGGTAGCCAAGCTCGGCGCTGTCGATGGTCTCGGCTTTCTGTTCGCCGGGCTGTTGCAGTGTCTGCAACGAATAGAGATCGCTTACCTGCGGCGCGCGGGCGCCGCGCGCGAGGTTGAGCCACATGCTTGAGGCGTCAGTGACGGAGTAGATCACGCCGAGTTTCGGCGTCAGAGTCTCGAACGCGTCGCTGCGGTCGGCGGCGCGGCGGAAGCGGCCGACATCGCCGGTGGGTGCGTGGTTGTCGTAGTCGTAGCTGCTCCGTTCGCCGCGCAGACCCGCGACGAGGCGCCAGTCAGTCGCGAACGCCCAGCTTGCTTGCGCGTAGGCGGCGAGAACCGTCGCGTCGACGGTGTAGTCGTAGTGAAGGCCCTGCGTATATCCCGCTGGTTGTGTCGCTCGGGTCTGGAATTCGCGCAGGTCGCCTGTCGTGCGGTCCACATCGACGCCGACGATCAGCGAAAAACGATCCGAGGGATCCCAGTAGAGTGCGCTCTGTACGCCGCCGCCATTTTGCGAAGTTTCCTCCAGCGCCCGCGAGGGCAGGAAGTGCTGCAGCAGATCGGTATCGATCCATCGCGCAAACGGCGTGATTGCGATGGCGATATCGTCGCCGAAGTCGCGCGACAATGTCGCTTGCGCGCGCACGACCTTTGAATTGCGATAGGCCTCAGGATTTGCGTTCGCACGTGAGAGCGCTTCGCTGCGATAGGCGTTCGCTCCTTCGATGAAGCCCGCCGTTTCCTGTTCGAGATTGACGAAGACGAGGCGGGACTCGAGGGACCATGACCCGAACTGCGTGTCGAAACCGGCGAGCAAGTGCTGTTCGTCGATCCCGGCGTTGTCGCGCCACCCGTCTTCGTGCTTCGCAGCCACTCCGAGCGTGACCCGTCGCTTCAACGGCGCGTTGGCGGCGGCGATGCAGTCGGTGCGGGCTTCATCGGTGCAGAGGAGTGAAAGTCCTTCGCGGTGATCCAGCACCGCAAGCGCCGAAGCGGCGTACCGACCGAACGATCCTGCGGAGACATCGATCGAAACTGGATGCGCGCGCGCTCCTTCGCGCGCCGTCACCACATTCACCACGCCATGCACGGCGTTCGAGCCGTAGAGCGCAGACCCCGGTCCGCGCGTCACTTCCACGCGATCCGCGAAGTCGAGGCTCGTCTCGTAGAGGGCGTTGATGTTGGAAAATCCCGGCGCGCGGATCGGCACGCCGTCTTCGAGCACGAGAAACGATCCCGCACCCTGTCCGCCCGTCAGCACCGGCGAGCGGATCGCCGGGAGGCTCTCGACGCCCGAGCCGCGATGGATCGCGACGCCGGGCAAACGGTTCAGCGCCTCGCTCGGCGCCTGAGCGCCGACGCGTGAGAGGTCCTCGCCGGAAAGGGCTGACGCGTTTGACGGCAGCGTCGCGACAGCCTGTGCGCGGCGTTCTGCGGTGATGACGATCTCGTCGTCCGCGTGCGCGGCGAACGGCAGGAGCGAGAGGCCGGCGCAGAGAAAAAAACAGAAAGGCATGCGGCGCATATAGGGCGGGCAGGCGATCGTAGCGAACCCTCTCCCGCAGGACGGGAGGGAATGCGTCAGCGCCGGCGCGCTTTCCACTCGGCCGCCGTCTGTCCCCAGATGTCGATCGGCGCATCCTGGAACGGCGGCGGCATGCGTCCCGGTCCGCGATTTTTCGAGCCCAGCCGTTCGGCGACCTTCTGCGACGCGACATTGGCGGGATCGATGCAGTGGATGATGTCAATCCAGCCGAGATGATCTACGGCCCAGTCCATCGCCGCGCTCGCGCCTTCGGTGGCGTAGCCTTTGCCTTGCGTCTCGCGCAAGAGCCCCCAGCCCACTTCCGTCCCCGGCCACTCCGCCGGCTGCCATGGGCCCAGCCGCCCGATCCACCGGCCGCTGTCCTTCTCGATCACAGAAAACATGCCATAGCCCAGCAGCGCCCACGAGCCCGCTATCGACGCCATGCCCCGCCACGTCGAACTGCGCGGCTGCGCGCCGCCGACGAACTTCACGTTCTCCGCGTCCGCGCTGAACGCGGCGAAGGCATCGAGGTCGTCCTGCACCGGCGGTCGCAGGATGAGGCGTGCGGTTTCGAGCGTTGGGCCGAGGGGGTGGCTCACGCGAGCGACGGATCCGCCGCCTTGCACGCTTCCACGAGACCCTTCACCGCGTCGACGCTCTTGGCCATCATCGCCTTTTCGGCGTCGGACAACGGCGCATCGAGGATGCGCTCCACGCCGTTCGCGCCGATCACCGTCATCACGCCCACATACATGTCGTTGACGCCGTACTGGCCGGTGAGGTGCGCCGCGCAGGCGAGCACGCGCTTCTGGTCCTTCAAGTAGGATCGCGCCATCGCGATGGCGCTTTCCGCCGGTGCGTAGAAGGCCGAGCCCGTCTTCAGGAGATTGACGATCTCGGCGCCGCCCTTGCGGGTGCGTTCGACCATCGCGTCCAGTTCCTCTTGCGTGCACCAGCCCATCTTGACGAGTGTCGGCAGCGGCACGCCGCCCACCGACGAGTTGGAGACCAGCGGCACCATGTCGTCGCCATGCCCGCCGAGCGTGAAGGCCTGCACGTCTTCGACCGCGACATTGAACTTCTCGGAGAGGAAGTAGCGGAAGCGCGCAGAGTCGAGCACGCCCGCCATGCCGACGACCTTTTTCGGATCGAGGCCAGAGAACTTCTGCATCGCCCACACCATCGCATCGAGCGGGTTGGTGATGACGATGACGAACGCGTTCGGCGCGTATTGCTTGATCCCGGCGGCGACGGATTTCATCACGCCGAGATTGATGCCGATGAGATCGTCGCGGCTCATGCCGGGCTTGCGCGGCACGCCGGCGGTGACGATGCACACGTCGGCGCCTTCGATGGCCTTGTAGTCGGCGGTTTCCTTCACCGTTGCGCCGGTGACGGCGATGTTCTTGCCGAAGACGGGCGTCGCTTCATTGATGTCGAGACCCTTGCCCTGCGGGATGCCGTCGGCGAGGTCGCACAGGACCACGTCGCCCAGTTCTTCGCGCGCCGCGATGTGGGCGAGCGTGCCGCCGATCATGCCGGCGCCGATGAGGGCGATCTTGTTGCGACGGGCCATGGAGGGTCTCCTGAGGGGGTTGGAAGAGTTGGCAGCGGTCTAGCGGGGGTCGGCGGAAGGGGCAATCGGCCCCTGTCGCCGCAGCCGCTTAGGTAAGGCCGAGCCGCCTGCGGACGGCATCTGCGGTCTCGCCCGTCTCGCGCAGGGCGTGCAGCGTCGCTGCGCGATCGCGCTTGGCGAGCCGCTTGCCGTCGGCGCCGACGATGAGGGCGTGATGGCGGTAGGCCGGCGTGGGCCAACCCATCAGCTTCTGCAGCAGGACGTGCAGGTGCGCGGCCTCGCGCAGGTCCTCGCCCCGGATCACGTGAGTCACACCCTGCAGCGCATCGTCGTGGACGCTCGCGAGGTGGTAGCTTGTTGGGAAGTCCTTGCGCGCGAGGATGGCGTCGCCGAGACGGTGGGGTTCGGCGTGCGTACGCACGCCATCGCAGTCGAAGGCGAGCGGACCGTCGATGGCGTCGAGCGCGCGATCGAGCCACAGGCGCCATGCGAAGGGCTGTCGCGCCGCGAGGCGTTCGGCCTCATCGGGCGCGGGTCCGCCGCGGACGACTTCCGCCGGCCCATGCGGCGCCTGTTGGCTTTCGTCGGCAAGCTCACGCCGCGTGCGGAAATCACGGTAGACAAGGCCGCGCGCGATGAGATCGTCCAGAACGCGCGCGTAGGCGCCCATGTGTTCGGACTGGCGCCGAACCGGCGTTTCCCAGTCGATGCCCAGCCAGGCGAGATCCTCGAAGATCGCCGCGTCGAATTCCGGGCGGCAACGGCCCGCGTCGAGATCTTCGATCCGCAGCAGGAAGCGCCCGCACGCCGCGCGCGCCGCGTCGAACGCCGTCAGCGCCGAAAAAGCGTGGCCCAGATGCAGGCGCCCCGTGGGCGAGGGTGCAAAGCGGGTGACGAAGTCAGCCATTGCGTTCGTGCATAGCACCTGTACGCGCCACGCAAGAGCCGCCATGACTTTGACGTGACGTCGTACTAGGCCGGAAACCTGAAAAGGGAGCGGGACGACATGAGACGGCTGATCACGACGACGGCGTTGGCGTTGGCGCTTGCGCTCGCGGGCTGCGGCAGCGACTTCAAGTCCGCCCCCATGGAAGAGGGTGCGGCGTCTGTGGCGGCTGACGTCGCATACGCGCCGCAGATGGCGCAGGCGAGCGGTGGCGAAGCCGCACGCATGGAGGCTCCGCCTGCCTCCCCGCCGCCGCCGCCCGCGCCCGGCGATGCAGCCGGCCCCGTTGTCGGCGCCGCGCCCATGCTGGCGTACATCTATGGCGTTTCGCTCGAAGTGCCTGCGCGCAATGTGCGCCCGATCATGTCGACGCACGAACAGGCGTGCCGTTCAGCGGGGCCGCGCGTGTGTCAGGTCGTGAATTCCTCGGTGAATGCGTCGGGCGACGATTCCGTCTTCGGCCAGATCACACTGCGCGCCGAGCCGCGCTGGCTTGAGACGTTCCGCAGCGGAATGGAAGGGCAGGCGAAGGACGCCGGCGGCCGCATCCGCGAACAGAATGTGTCGAGTGAGGATCTCACGCGTCAGATCGTCGATGTGACCGCACGTCTCAACGCGCAGAAGACGCTGCGCAACCGGCTGCAGGAAATCCTCCGTTCACGACCGGGCCGTCTCGCCGATCTGCTCGAAACCGAACGCGAACTTGCGCGCGTGCAGGGTGAGATCGACAGTGCGGAGAGCCAGCTGGCCATGATGCGCGAGCGCGTGGCGATGTCGGTCCTCCAACTCGACTATGCGTCGCGGCCCAGCGCCGTTACAGGCGGTGCCTTCGAGCCTGTCACCGATGCGCTGACAGAGTTCTTCTCCATCGTGATGGAAGGTTTTGGCCTGATCATTCGCCTGGTCGCGGTGGCGATACCCGTCGCGATCGTGGTCGTCCCGCTCGGCTGGCTGCTGCTGCGCTGGCGGCGCGGGCGGCGCGCGAAGAAGGTGGCGGCGGAAACCTGACCCTTTCCCGCAAGCGGGAGAGGGTTGGGAAATCGCCCGTAATCCCCTAACTCCCCCGCATGATCGGAAACATCGACGGACCGCGCATGCCGCCGGCGGCGGGCGGCAAGCCTTCCAGCCTCATCGTGCTGTTGCATGGCTATGGCTCGAACGGCGAGGATCTCATCTCGCTTGCGCCCTACTGGGCGAAGGCGCTGCCGAACACGCAATTCGTGTCGCCGAATGCGCCGGAACCCGTATCGATGGCGCCCGGCGGCTATCAGTGGTTTCCTATCTCGCGGCTTGATCCGCGTGAGGTGGAAATGGGCGTGCAGCGCGCGTCCGGCACGCTGGAGAAATTCATCGACCGCGAACTCGAGCGCTACCAGATCCCGCCGGATCGCCTGGCGCTCGTGGGGTTCAGCCAGGGCACGATGATGGCGCTGCATGTGGGACTGCGACGCCAGCGCCTTGGCGCGATCGTCGGCTTTTCCGGCGCCCTGCCGGCGGCGGGCAAACTTAAGGACGAAGCCAGGTCAAAGCCGCCCGTCCTGCTGATCCACGGAGACCAGGACGAGATGATCCCGGTTTCGGCGCTCTTCGCCGCGGCGGAAGGGCTGGCGGCGGCGGAGATCGGCGCGCAATGGCACGTCTCCTATGGCGTGCCGCATTCCATCGGCCCGGACGGTCTGCAACTCGGCGGGGAATTCCTGCGGGCCGCGCTCGCGGGGAAGTTGAAGTAGCCGGGCGCTGCGCCTGTCATCACGACGTCATCACGAATCGGGCATGATCCGGTGGCGCGGGAAGCCGTTCGCTGGTAGGCATGCCGCCAAGGAGGTGCGTCTTCAGTTCCATAGCGCGGATCGCACTCGCGGCCTTCGGGCCATCAGCCTGCACAGGCGCCCTTCACACGGGAGGCGGCCATGCAGGTCATTAGCACCCCGCCATCGGGCTTCCCCGCCCTCGTACTGAACGCCGACTACCGCCCGCTTTCCTATTACCCGCTTTCGCTTTGGCCATGGCAGGAGTCCGTGAAGGCGGTCTTCCTCGAGCGCGTCGACGTCATCGCGGAATATGACCATGAGGTTCATTCGCCGAGCTTCGCGATGCGTCTGCCGTCGGTCATCTCTCTGCGTGAATATGTGAGCCAGGATCGCCCGCCGGCTTTCACGCGCTTCAATGTCTTCCTGCGCGACGGCTTCCACTGCCAGTATTGCGGCGCCGCGAGTGAGCTGACCTTCGATCACCTCATTCCGCGCTCGAAGGGCGGGCGCACGACGTGGGAGAACATCGTCACCGCCTGCGGGCCGTGCAACCTGCAGAAGGGCGGGCGCTCGCTGCGCGAGGTCGGCTTCCACCTGCCGAACCGGCCGCGTCGCCCGAACATGCACGAACTGCAGGGCATGGGCCGCCGTTTCCCGCCGCATCACCTCCACGAGACTTGGGTGGACTACCTCTACTGGGACGTCGAACTCGAGGAGTGACGGCTTCACGTTGACGTTCGCGGAAGCCGGCTCGCCTTGATAGGAACGGCCCGGCGTGCTTTACCGAACGTCCCATATTGGAGAGGGCTGCACTCATGGAAATCGGCGAAGTCACCAAGAAGATCACGGAAGCCGTCGGCGTCGATTCCGGCCTCAACAAGACCCTGAAGTTCGACTTCGGCGATGTCGGCAAGATCTATATCGACGGCGTGTCGAAGCCGAATTCCGTGTCGAATGACGACAAGGCCGCCGACTGCACCATCAAGCTTTCGTGGGACGACTTCCTGAACATGGCGCAGGGCAAACTCGACCCGACCATGGCGTTCATGCAGGGCAAGCTGAAGGTGGAAGGCGACATGTCGATCGCCATGAAGCTGCAGCCGATCCTGTCAAAGCTGCGCTGAGCGCGATGGGGTTCGTCCACGTCCCCGGCAATCCCGAGCCGGCAGGCGGGGAAGAGCTATGGCTTGAGGGGCGCGGCGGCGTGAAGTTGCGCGCGCTCCTTGCGCCGTCGACGAACGGCCCGCCGCGCGGGACGGTGATCCTGTTCACCGGCCGAACAGAATTCATCGAGAAGTATTTCGAGGTCATCACGGAGCTGCAGCAGCGCGGCTTCGTGGTGTTCTCCATGGACTGGCGCGGGCAGGGCCTGTCGGGTCGCGAGCAGAAGAACCCGCTCAAGGGCCACTTCACGACGTTCGACGATCCCGTCGCCGATCTCTACGCCGCCATGCGTCTGCTCGGCGATCGCCTGCCGCGGCCGCATGTGGTGCTCGCACACTCCATGGGCGGGTGCATCGCGCTGCGCGCCATGCAGACCAATCGCTTGACGGCGGACGGCGCGGTGTTCAGCGCGCCGATGTGGGGCATCGCCAATGTGAAAGGCTTCGCAGAAGACTTCACACGCTTCATGACCGCGTCCGGCATGGGCGGGCTCTTCGCGCCCGGCGTCGAGACGAAGTGGAAGAAGCAGTCGTTCAAGAAGAACGCACTGACCCACGATCAAGAGCGCTATGCGCGCGCGCAGGGACTCGTCGTTGAAAACAAGGATCTGGCGCTCGCCGGCCCCACGCTCGGCTGGGTGACGGCGGCGCTCGACGCCATCGACACCTTCCACGCCCCCGGCGCGCTCAACCATCTGCGCATGCCGATCATGGTGATGAGCGCCGCCGAGGAAAGCCTCGTCGACAATTCGAGCCATGCAGAAGTTGCGACGCTGCTGCCCAACGCGCGCCACATCATGATCGAAGGCGCCCGCCACGAAATCATGATGGAGACCGACAACATCCGCGCCCAGTTCTGGGCTGCGTTCGATACGATCGCCGATGCCGTGGCGCCGAAAAGGGCGCCGTCCGTGCAGGCGAACGCTTAGCGAAGTCCGTTCACGGAGGCAGCGGCAGCTAGGCCTTCGCCGCGCGCTTCAGCGCCACGATCGCCTGCTCGTGCGGGCGTGAATCGCCTGATGCGATCACCTGTCCGCCCATCCATGCCGGGCCGCCGCGCCAGTTGGTGACCATGCCGCCGGCCCCCTCGATCACCGGGATCAGCGCCTGCACGTCCCACGGCTTCAGGCCGCTCTCGATCACGAGATCCACGCGGCCCGCCGCGAGCATCGCGTAGGCATAGCAGTCGCAGCCATAGCGCTGCAGGCGCGACGTGCGTCGCACCATCTCGAAGCCGCCGGCCTCCGCGCCGTCGAAGAGGAACGGATCGGTCGTGGCGATGGTCGCTGCGTTGAGGTGTCCGCACGCGCGCACGTTGAGCGTCTGCGTCACGCCGCGCGCGGTCACCTCGGCGCCGCCGGGAAAGCCCACATAGCGTTCATCCAGAAATCCCTGGTCGATGATGCCGAGCACGGGGCGACCTTCGTAGGCCAGCGCGATCAGCGTGCCCCAGAGCGGCAAGCCGGAAATGAAGGCGCGCGTGCCATCTACAGGATCGAGCGTCCACGACCATCCGTCCTGCGACGGCGTCTCTCCGTACTCCTCGCCGAGCACGCCGTGCGTGGGGTGATGCAGCGCGATGAGATCGCGCATGGCGCGTTCGGCGCCGCGATCTGCTTCAGTGACGGGATCGAAGGCCGCATCCGGCTTCTTGTTTTCCACGCCCGTGTCCACGCGAAAGTGCGGCAGGATCGCCGCGCGGGCGGCGTCGGCGAGTGCGTGGGCGAAGGGGATGAAGTCAGCGGCGGCATGCATGGCGTTCCCTTACACCGAAGCGCCGCCATGCGCACGCGTTCATCGCGACTCTGATGGATCGCCGAAGACGAGTCGCGGCCCGGCGCCATGACGCGCCACACGATCCTCGGGATTGTAGAGCTGGCATTTCTTGAGGGAAAGGCAGCCGCAGCCTATGCACTCGTCAAGCTTGGAGCGCAGTCGCTGCAACGTCGCGATGCGTTCGTCGAGCGTTTTGCGGAAGGCGCGGCTGATGACGTCCCAGTCCTTCAATGTCGGCGTGCGTTCTGCGGGAAGGCTTCTGAGCAATCCGCCGATCTCCTCGATGGTCAGCCCCATCTGCTGGGCGATGAGGATGAACGATAGCCGCCTGATGTCGGCGCGCAGGAAGCGGCGTTGTCCGCCCGCACTGCGAAGCGATCTCACCAGACCGCGCGCCTCGTAGAAGCGGATTGCGGAGACTGAAAGTCCCGTTCGCGCGGCGAGGTCGCCGATAGGCAGGAGATCGCCCGATTTCAAAAGACCCGACAAAGAGCTTGACCTCAAGTTAGGTTGAGAAAGTAGCCTCGCCGCAATCAGGTCCCGAAGCAAGAGGAGAGACCCATGGGCGCAGCACTCGAACACGTGAACATCACCGTCAGCGATCCCGCACGCACGGCGGCGATGCTGTGCGATGTCTTCGGCTGGACGGTGCGCTGGAGCGGGCCCGCCAAGAGTGGCGGAAGGACGTTCCATGTCGGCGACGCCGATACCTACCTTGCGGTTTATACGCCGCCGCCGGGCGCTCAACTCGGCGCGGCCGACAGCGCGCTACACGGCGGGCTCAACCATGTCGGCGTACTCGTCGACGACCTCGACGCCGTCGAGATGCGGGTGCGCGACGCGGGGCTGACGCCCTTCAACCACGGCGACTACGCACCGGGACGGCGCTTCTACTTTCTCGACCATGACGGCGTGGAGTTCGAGGTGGTGAGCTATGCTGCCTGAAGCACAGATGCGCGTTCTGCTGCTGGCCGGCGCGGCAGGCGGCGCGCTGCGCATGGCGTCGGCGTTCGTTCCCTACGAACCAGAGTCGATCAGGCTCGAGAGTCTCTACGCGGCGATCGATGTCGCGCTGCTGCTCGGCCTTGTCGGCATCCACCAGCAGGCGGCGTCGCGCACGGGGGCGGCGGGGCTGGCGTTCTTCGCGCTCTCGGTCGCCGCCCTCGCCAGCATCGTCGGACCCGATCCAACCATGTTCGGTGTGGATTTCTACCGCGTTGGCGCCAGCGTCTTCGCGCTCGCACTCGCCGGCTTTGCGGTGACGCTGCTCGTCGCGCGCGTGCACGCGATCACTGCGGTGCTATGGATCGCGTGCGCGGTGAGCGGCGTCCTCGCGGCGACGGGCTCGCCGCTCGCATTCATGATCGCGGGCCTGGCGCTGGGCGCGGGGTTTGTGGCGGCGGCGCTGCCGACGGAGGGGCAGTCCGCCCTCCGAAAGGCGTGAGAACAGCGTCCGCCGCCAACGAAAAGGGCCCCGGCGGTTCCGCCGGGGCCCTGAATCGCTGTTGCTGACTGTAAGTCGAAGACTTACGCCGCGTCTGTGCTTTCGTCCTGCAGCGCCTTCGCGAGGTCGAGCAGGCGGCGGCGCGGGCGTTCGCCGAGCTTGTAGTAGGCCCGGATCAGCTCGAGCGTTTCCTTCTGCGACAGCACGTCCGCCGCGATCAGTTCACGATCGTTGGCGACGTTCGCCGGTGTGCCGGCCGCTTCCGCAACCGTCTGCAGACCTTCGAAGAAGTAGCCGACCGGGACGTTGAGCGAGACCGAAAGCTCATAGAGCCGGCTCGCCGTCACGCGGTTGGCGCCGCATTCGTATTTCTGGATCTGCTGGAAGCGGATGCCGATGCTTTCAGCGAGTTGTTGCTGGGTCAGGCCCAACAGACGGCGACGGCGGCGGAGCCGCTTGCCGACATGCAGATCGATCTCATTCGCCATCTTGAGCGCCTTCACGTTCCCGCCGCACCCCCTTCGGGCGTGGCTTCGTCTCGGCGGGGTGCTCTGCAACGGCCATACCAGCCTGAAGCGATGCGTCACGAGGCCGTTATTGCCCCGCGTCAGGCGAATGCAACGATTTTGCCCGCGCAGAACGGGAAAAACGCCCCTTTGTGGAACGGGCGCGGCGTCAGGTATCGCTAACGAGGACATGTGGGGGAATGGATTCCCGTGTTGGCGTGGGCCCAGCGCAGGCGTTCGCGGCGGACGTGATAACCTCCCGCCGCCGGAGCGTTGCGATCCGGCACACCCGCGAGGGGCGTGGCAGCGCGCAGCAGGGGCATGCGGTAGCCAACCGGAACCGTGTTTGCGATGCTCGAAATGGGCCGGGTCATGCGATTCTGCCCATGTGCATGGGGTTAACGGGGCGGATGCTGACCGTCGGGATCGTGGGCGCAGGCCCTGCGGGCTTGAGTGCGGCGCGTCTCCTTGAGGAAACGGGCCGCGCCCGCGCCGTCATTTTCGAGAAGGACGAACGCGTCGGCGGCAAGTCCTTCTCCACGCCGCGCTACGGGTCGATGCACGACATCGGCACCTGCTATTCCATGCTGGCCCACGCCACGACGAACCGCTGGATGAAGGAGCTGCGTATTCCGCAACGCCCCATCGACAGGCAGATGGTCGATGGCGTGCCGGTCATTCGCTACATCCTGGGCGGCAAGCCGTTCACCACGGCGTCCGAAACGCTGCGCTTCTTCCGTGCCTGGGAGACGCAGATGCGCGCCTTTGAGGAACGCCCCGACGATCCCGATGTCCGTCAAACCGCCGCCATGCCCGTCGGCGACTGGATCGACGCGCACGGCTTCCCGTCCATGCGCCGCTACATGCAGCGCGGCCTCACCAACATGGGGTACGGTTATCTCGATGAAGCGCCGACGGTACAGGCGCTGCGTTGGTGCGGGCCGGACCTGCTGATTTCGGGCGCGCTCAAGCGCATCAAGGCGCCGGAAAAGGGGTGGCAGAATTTTTGGGAGCGGATCTCGCAGAGGCTCGACGTGCGCCTCGGGCAGCCTGTCGAGGAGATCCGTCGAGGCAATGACGGCATCGACATCGTCACCCCCGCAGGCGCAACACGCGTTGACGCGCTCCTCATCGCTGCGCCGCTCGATGAGTTGATGCACGCCCTGCGGCTCACCGCCGCCGAGCAGCGCGTCATCGACGCAGTGAAATGGGACCGGCTCTGCGCGTCGCTTGCGGCGATCGCCGGCTGGCGGCGCAACGACGACATCGTCATCTACGAGGACGCGCTCAAGTCCGGCGCGCCGCCTGGCGTGCTGCTTTCGTCGCGTGTCGCGGGCCCACCCCCGAAAAAGCAGGATCGTCACGGCACGCGCTTCTTCATGTGCTTTCAGTATGCCGGCTCCCTTACCAACGCCGATCTGGCGGCGAAGCTTCGCCGCGACGTCGAGCAGCGCGGCGGCTACCTCGATCACCTCGCCGTGCAGAAGGTCTGGAAGTTCTCCCCGCGCTATGACGCCGATGCGCTGCGCGACGGACTCATCTCACAGATGCGCGCCATGCAGGGCGACGAGCGGACTTGGTACACGGGCGCGACGTTTTCGTTTGAAGCGGTGTCCAACATCGTGGAATTCAACCGCAAGCTGGCGCCGGAGATGGTGCGTCAGCTGGAGGCCATGCGCCGATGAACCTCTTCCTGCGCGTGGTTATCGTCTGGCTGAAATCCTTGTTCAAGCCCAGGATCGGCCTGCTCGACGAATACATCACGGAGTTCGGCGTCTGGTTCACTGATCAGGACATGCTGCGCCATGTCACCAACAGCCGCTTCTACTCGTTGGTGGATGTCTGCGTGATCGACTTCTTCCTTCGCTCAGGCGTCGTGAACATACTCGGTCGCAACAAGTGGACGCCGGTGGTCGTCTACAAGGACATGAAGTTCCTTAAGGCGCTGCGGTTTCCCGCGAGGTTCCACGTGCGCTCGCAATTCCTCGGCTGGGACGAGGATGCGGTGATTGCGCTGCACACGTTCGAGCGTGGCGCCACCATCGTCGCCCAGGGCTACACGGTGGCGCGTTTCATCGATTCGCGCGGGAAGGGGCTCAGCACCGATGATGTGGCAGCCGCATTTGGCGCGCCGGTAAGGCCCGCGCTGCCGGATCACGCGCTGGCGGCGTTGTCGCGGTCCAAAAAGGCCTCCGGCGCGTCATCATTAGCGGGCTCAAGCGCGTCGGGCGTGGCGTAGAGGCTCGTGCGGTAGGGCAGCTTCACATAAGCGAAGGTGCCGAGCGTCGGCTCACTGAGGAGCTTCAGGCTGCCGCGATGGCGCTGAACGACCTGACTGACGATGCGCAGGCCCAGGCCGATGCCGTGCGTGGTCACTGCGTCCGTCGGCGGCGCTTCTTCGCCATCGGCCATCTTCTGTACGCGTGCGAGGTGTTCCGGCGCGAAGCCGGCGCCGAAGTCCCACACGCAGATTTCAGCCTGACCGTCATAGGCTTTGCGCACATCGATGCCCACATCCTTGTCGTCGGGCGTGTTCTCGAGCGCGTTGACGATCAGGTGCATGAGGCTGCGCTTCAGCGCGCGCTCGTCGCACACGAGGTCTTCGATTTCGTCGTGGATGTTGATCTGCAGGTTGGCGGTACGGCGCTTGCCGTAGCGCGCGGCCGCGGCCTTTGCGCTCCACTCCACGATCCCGCGCACATTGGCGAAGGCGAAACGATACTCGTAGGACTGGCTGTCGATGGTCGAAATGTCGGCGATGTCGCTGACCGCTTCGAGCACGCGAACGGCATGCGTGGCGATCTCGGCGCGCCGTTCGTCGCTCGCGCGCGTATTGGAGCCGAGATAGGCGACGACCTCTTCCATCGGCGTGCGGAGCGTGACGCCGACCTGCTCGATGAAGGCGGTCTTGGCGCGGCTGGCTTCCTCCGCGGAGAGGCGCGCAGTCTGGATCTGGTCCTCGCGCTGCTTCAGTTCGGTGATGTCGGTATGCACGCTGACGAAGCCGCCGCGCGCCGTGGGGAGAAGCTTCGACACCACCCAGCGCCCTTCGCCGACTGCGCGCATGCGGCCCTCCGCGTCGTCGCCGGCGACGGCGCGGGAATCCTTGAACCACTCGTTGAAGCGCGTGTTCGCGGAAAGGAGGTTCATGTCGGCGTCGAAGTGCGCGATGGCGTCGCTGGTCGCCTCGATGGCGTCGGTGAGGTCGGCCTGGATGCCTTTCATTTCGCGCGATGAGCGGATGAGCTCGACCATGTGCCGGTGGCTGCGTTCAGCGCCCTTCACCAGCGCGAAGCACATCACGAAGAGGAGGGCGAAGATCACCCAGTGGATTGGTTCACCCTCTGTGGCGAGACGCACATAGAGCGGCGCAAGCATCGCCACGAGCATCACGCGCGTTACAGACGGTATCGGCGCGAGCAGCGACACGACGCCCGCCGCCATGCCGCCGAGCACCACGATCACGATCGTCTGGGAGAAATAGTCGCCGGACTTCCAGAAGAAGACGCTCGTAAGGCCCCACAGCACGCCGATGACGGCAGACGTGATCTGCGCGCGCTTCAGAGTCTTGCCCGAAACGAATTTCGGCATGTCGCGGTTGCGCGTCTTCATCCAGGAAGCGAGTTGCAACGCGGAGACGGTCAGCAGCAACGCCAGCCACACGCCCGCAAACACCCTCATCGGCCCGAAGACGAAGAGGGAGGAGACGAGCGTCGCGTTGCAGGCGTTCACCGCCGCCATGACAGGCAGCTGCTGCGTCAGCAGAAGTGTCTGCTGACGACGCAATTCCGCTTGCAGGGAGGCGTCTGCGCCCGTGACCATGACCCTCGTTTGTCCCCTTGGGGGATCTCTCGTTCCGGACCACGAGACGCGGTCCGACGGTAGAGCATACGAAACAGGGCCTAATTTTCCGTATTGCTGCGGGCAATTATCGCGCCGCCGTCAGGAAACGATTCAGTAACGTGAACGAAGCGTTGCGGAACATTCCTGCGGCACGAACCGACGCCGTCTACGCGGCTTTCTGCTTTTCGCGGCGCTTGCGTTCGTTCGGGTCGAGCCACCGCTTGCGCACGCGGATCGCCTTGGGCGTCACCTCGACGAGTTCATCGTCCTCGATCCAGGCGATGGCCTGTTCGAGCGTCAGGCGACGCGGGGGGGTGAGGCGGATCGCTTCGTCCTTGCCCGCGGCGCGGACGTTGGAGAGCTTCTTGGCCTTCATCGGATTCACTTCCATGTCGTCGGAACGTGAATTCTCGCCGATGATCATGCCTTCGTAGACTGCCTCGCCGGGATCGATGAAGAGCACGCCGCGCTCTTCCAGGTTCCAGAGCGCGAATGCCGTCGCTTCGCCGAGTTCGTTGGCGATGAGGCCGCCATTGCGACGGCCTGCGATCTCGCCCTTGTGCGGCGCCCAGCCGTGAAAGACCTTGTTCATCACGCCGGCGCCGCGCGTGTCGGTCATGAACTCGCCGTGGTAGCCGACAAGTCCGCGCGCCGGCGCGTGGAAGACGATGCGTGTCTTGTCGCCGCCGGAGGGGCGCATGTCCTGGAGCTCCGCCTTGCGGATCGACATCTTCTCGATCACTGCGCCGGCATAGGCGTCGTCCACGTCTACGGTGACTTCCTCGATGGGCTCCAGCAGCTGGCCGTTCTCGTCGGTCTGGAACAGCACGCGCGGACGCGAGATCGAGAGCTCAAACCCTTCACGTCGCAACGTCTCGATGAGCACGCCCAACTGGAGTTCCCCGCGTCCCGCCACTTCGTAGGCGTCCTTGTCGGCAGTCTCGGTGATCTTGATCGCGACATCGCCTTCGGCGTGACGGAACAGGCGTTCGCGGATGACGCGCGATTGCACCTTGTCGCCGTCGCGGCCGGAAAGCGGGCTGTCATTGATCGTCACCGTGATCGCAAGCGTCGGCGGATCGATCGGCGTCGCGGGGATCGGCGTCGTCACCGAAATGTCGGCGACCGTGTCGGAGACCGTTGTGTTGGCAAGGCCCGCAATGGCGACGATGTCGCCCGCTTCCACGCTCTCCACCGGTACGCGGTCGAGACCGCGATAGGCGAGCAATTTGGAGAGACGCGCGCGCTCATGCTCCTTGCCGTCGCGCGACATGGAGAGAACCGTCTCGCCGACCTTGAGGCGGCCGGACTCGACGCGCCCCGTCAGCACGCGGCCGAGAAACTTGTCGTAGTCGAGCATGGTGACGAGCATGGAGAAGGGCTCGTCGATGCGCGCGAGCGGCTCGGGTTCAGGCACATGGTTGAGGATCACGTCGAACAGCGGCGACAGATCCTTGCGCTCGCCATCCGCCGTCATCGACGCCCAGCCTTCCTTTCCGGAGGCGTAAACGATCGGGAAATCGAGTTGCTCGTCGCTCGCGCCGATGGCGGCGAAGAGATCGAAGGTGTCGTTCAGCACCTGATCGGGCCGCGCGTTCGGGCGGTCCACCTTGTTCAGCACGACGATGGGCTTCAGCCCCCGGCGCAGCGCCTTGGTGAGCACGAACTTGGTCTGCGGCATGGCGCCTTCGAGGGCGTCCACAAGCAGGAGGCAGCCGTCCACCATGCCGAGGATGCGCTCCACCTCGCCGCCGAAGTCGGCGTGGCCGGGGGTGTCGATGATGTTGATGCGGTCGTCGCCACGCACGATGGAGGTGCACTTGGCGAGGATGGTGATGCCGCGCTCCCGCTCCTGGGCGTTGGAGTCCATGGCGCGTTCCTGCCGCGCTTCCTTCTCCCGATAGGCGCCGCCCTGGGCCAGCATCTGGTCCACCAGCGTGGTCTTGCCGTGGTCGACGTGGGCGATGATCGCAATGTTGCGCAACGACGGCATGGGATTTTCGGCTTTCAATTGGGAAGCGCGCGTTTTGCACGCGCGAAGGCGGAAGGGCAAGCGGGGGTGCTAGGTTCGGCGCGCCGGCGCGGCGCGAGCTGCCCAATGCTGCAAGTGTGCGATGCACAAAGGCCGCAGTTCGGCCTGTGGCCCTTGGGAGTCATGAGTTGAGCGGGTTTCCGCTGAATTAATGGACGGGCTCGTCCAAGATTAGGGGTTGCCTATTTTGCACTGCAGCGTATGTTCCCTCCAGCGGCGTTTCGCGACGCCGCCGCCCTTCTCGGGCGTTTCCTCCCTAATTAAACTCGCCCCGGGCTCACCCCCGGGGCGTTTTGTTTCCGGGCCCGGCAGTATCCGGCATTGGCGCGCAAGGGGTGGGCTTCGGCCGGTCGGCGTCAGGCGAGGGAGCGGTGCAGCTCGGCCTCGGCCAAAACCGCCGCAAGGCGCGCCATGTCCCCATGCACGCGCTTGAAGCCGGAGGATCGCTCCAGCGTCCGCTCATCCAGATAGAGGCTGCGGTTCAGTTCGATCTGCAGGGCGTGGGACTTCTTCAGCGGCCGCCCGTAGGTCTGAGTCGTGTGGCCGCCAGCGAAGGGCGCGTTGCGCGATACCCGGTAGCCGAAGCGGCGGAGGGTGGCCTCCGCCATGGCGGTGATGGAGGGGTGGCAGGACGCGCCGAAGCGGTCCCCCAGCACGATGTCGGGCTGCTGCGGCCCGCGCGCCGAACTTGGCATGGAATGGCAGTCGATGACGATGGCGCAGCCGAAGGCGGCCTTGGTCTCTTCCACCAGACCGCGCAGGACATCGTGATAGGGGACGTGGACCGCCGATATCCGCCGCTCAGCCTCGCCGGCGGGCAGCTTGCGCCAGTAGATCTCCTGACCGTCGCCGGCGATCCGGGGGATCGCGCCAAGACCCGCCTGCACGCGCGGCGTGGTGGTGTGGACGCCTGGATGATCCATGAACATCGCAGGATCGAGTTCGGTGGGGTCCCTGTTCAGGTCCACATAGGCGCGCGCCACGGACGCACAGAGGATCGGCGCGCCATGAGCCGCCGCGCCCGCGAACACCTCGTCCACATAGGCGTCTTCCGATCGCCTGAGACTGGCGAGGCCCACGCGGGCCGCCGTCATCAGCTCCTTGGGATAGCGCCTGCCGGAATGGGGTGATGTGAAGATGAGCGGCGTCGTGCGCCGGAACGGCTCGATGAGCACATAGGGGGGCTCGGTCCCGACGGCTTCGACCCGGGCGGCGCGAGCATCCGCCAGAGCGCCGAAAGCAGGATCGGGCCTCAGGTCCATGTCTTAACCTTCGCGGTCGTCGCGGGGCCCGTCAACCACATGCATCTCATGGCTTTGCTTATGCATGCGGCATTCCCATGTCCCGATTGCGGTCACTGTGATCCGTATGGGCGACAAGCCGCTCTTTACGGTTCTAGTGTATGGCCGGGGTCGCGAACCCGGCGACGGGCGAAGAGGAAAGTCCATGGCGCGCATCCTGCTGGCCGAAGACGACGACAGCCTGCGCCAGTTCCTGGCGCTGAACCTCGGCCGCGCCGGCCATGAGGTGGTCGCGCATGGGGACGGCGACGCCGCATGGGACGAACTCGCGCTCGGTGCGTTCGATCTGCTTTTGACGGACATCGTCATGCCCGGCCTCGACGGCATCGAACTCGCGCGCCGCGCGGCCGAGTCCTACCCGGGCATGAAGATCATGTTCATCACCGGCTTCGCCGCCGTGGCCCTGAGCCAGAACACGCCCGCGCCCAAGGAAGCGAAGGTGCTTTCGAAGCCGTTCCACCTGAAGGACCTCGTCGCCGAGGTGGAGCGGATGATGGCCGCCTGAGCGCGGCGTTCGTCGCAATCGCAGTTTCGTGCGCGGAAAACGGGTTGACGCCGCGCACCTTTGCCCGACAAGAGCCCCTTATCGATAATCGCTAACCCCGAAACCGGGGAGCAGGGGAGTATTCTCGTGCGTCATTTCCTCATCGCCGGCGCCAGCCTCATCGCGCTGCTCGGCTGCGCTTCTTCCACCACATCCACGCCGGTCGCCGTCGCCCCGCCGGCCGAGCAGGCGCAACCGGCCGTACCGGCGAACCCGCTGCTCGCGGAATGGACCGGCCCCTACGGCGGCGTGCCTCCGTGGGACCAGGTGAAGCCGGAGCTCTTCCCGGAAGCTTTCACCTTCGCCATCGATGAGCAGCGCCGCGAGATCGAGGCGATCGTCAACAACGAGGCCGCGCCGTCGTTCGAGAACACCATCGTCGCACTTGAGCGCGCAGGCGATCGTCTCGACCGCGTCGGCCGCCTGTACGGCGTGATGACCGCCAACATGAATTCGCCGGCCTATCAGGCGCTTGATCGCGAGTGGTCGCCGAAGCTCTCGGCGGTGTTCGACGAGATAACCTTCAACCAAAAGCTCTTCGCGCGTGTCGCGGCCGTCTATGAAGGGCGCGCCGGCGCCAGTCTCACGCAACAGCAGCTGCGCCTCACGGAGCGCACTTTCGAAGGCTTCGTGCGCGCCGGCGCCAAGCTGACCGAAGCGCAGAAAACCGAAGTCGCGCGTCTCAATCAGGAGCTCGCCGTCCTGTTCGCGGATTTCCGCGCCAAGCTGCTCGCTGACGAGAACACCTGGACCGTCGTGGACAGCGCCGCCGAACTCGCCGGCATGCCGCAATCCTACATCGACAGCGCCCGCGCGGCGGCCGAGGAGCGCGGGCTCGCGGGAAAGTGGATCATCGTGAACACGCGCTCAAGCGTCGATCCGATCCTGTCCTTCGCGGCCAACCGCGCCCTGCGTGAGAAAGTCTGGCGCAAGTTCGTCAATCGCGGCGACAATGGCGACGCCAACGACACCAACGCCACGATCGCCAAGATCGTGAAGCTGCGCGCGGACCGCGCCGCCGTTCTCGGCTATCCCACGCACGCCCATCGCCGCATGGACGACACCATGGCGAAGGATCCCGCTCGCGCGATGGATCTCATGATGCGCGTCTGGACGCCCGCCGTCGCGCGCGTGCGCGAGGAAGTGCGCGACATGCAGGCGCTCGCGAACCGCGAGCGTCCGCGCGTCACCATCGAGCCGTGGGATTACCTCTACTACGCCGAAAAAGTGCGCAAGCAGCGCTACAATCTCGATCAGTCGGAGCTGAAGCCCTACTTCGAGCTCAACAACATGATCAACGCCGCCTTCTACATGGCGGAGCGGCTCTACGGGCTGCAGTTCAAGGAAGTCACCGGGACCGTGCCCGTGTTCCATCCCGACGTTCGCGTCTGGGACGTCACGGACAAGGCGACTGGCCGCCACGTCGCTCTGTTCTACGGGGACAACTACGCCCGCGCAGGGAAGCGCTCCGGCGCGTGGATGACGACGTACCGGACGCAGTCGACGTTCGACGGACCGTCGACGACGCTCGCGTCGAACAACAACAACTTCACGAAAGGTGCGCCGGGAGAGCCCGTCCTCATCAGCCTCGATGACGCGGAGACGCTCTTCCACGAGTTCGGGCACGCGATCCACTCGTTCCTGCAGAACGTCGAATACCCCTCGCTCGCCGGCACGCCGCGGGATTTCGTGGAGTACCCGAGCCAGGTGCATGAACACTGGGTGCTGACGCGCGACGTGCTCGACCGCTTCGCGCGCCATTACCAGACCGGCGAGCCCATGCCACAGGCGCTCGTCGATCGCGTGAAGCGGTCGGAGAAGTTCAACCAGGGTTACGCCACGGTCAGCTATCTCTCCTCGGCCATCGTGGACATGAAGCTGCACACGCTGCCGGGCGGCGTGGTGGATGCGGATGCGTTCGAGCGTGAAACGCTCGCCGCCATCGGCATGCCGCGCGAGATCGTCATGCGTCACCGCCTGCCGCAGTTCGGACACCTGTTCTCGTCCGACGCCTACTCCGCCGGCTACTACTCGTATCTGTGGTCGGAAGTTATGGACGCTGACACCTGGAAGGCGTTCGAGGAAACCGGCGACGTTTGGAGCCCGGCCATCGCGGCGAAGATGCGTGAGCACATTCTCGCCAACGGCAATATCATCGACCGCGCCGAAGCCTATCGCGCCTTCCGCGGCCGCGATCCGGACGTGAACGCGCTCCTCGAAGTGCGCGGCTTCCCGACCGGGGCCACGAAGACCGGCGGTCGCTGATGCACGGCCCTACATGAGGAAGGCGCCGCTCGATGGGCGGCGCCTTTTTCGTGCGCGCTGACTGCGATGGTCAGCACCTGTCACCGCAGATGTAGAGAGTCCCGAATCGCTGAGACATTTCCGAAGCCGGCCCGGCAACGGCGCGTGTCGGGACATGACGCGAAAGGATGGTGGGCGCGACAGGGATTGAACCTGTGACCCCTACGATGTCAACGTAGTGCTCTCCCGCTGAGCTACGCGCCCGGACTGCCGAAGCAGGCCCAATGACATGGGGAGCGCCCGTATAGACGGGCCCGCCTTGGGTGCGCAAGGGCCGAGGCGCGCCGTTTTCAGCCGCCCGCGCCGGTGAATTCCAGCCTGCCAGCGTCGTAGCCGAGAGTGCGGATGCGCGAGAGTGCGTTTTCCCGCGCGGCGGCCGGCAGGGCAGGACGGCGCGACATGAGCCACAGGAAGCGTCCGGTCGGATCGCCGACCAGCGCCCAGTCGGCGGCGTGATCGATCACCCAGTATTCCTGCGACCAAAAACCGGCGAAGGTCAGCCGGGTCTTCGCATTGACGCCGGGGTCGAGGATGCGTCCGCTCGAGCGGTACACCTTCGCACGTCCGTTGGATGCCTCGCACCGCTGCACAGCGCGCACCCGATCGCGTTCGATGGTGTAGTCGACGGTCGGCGCAAGGCAGTCGCGCTGGAGCTTGTTGGGGATGCGCGCGATCTCATACCAGCGACCGGTATAGCTGCTCACGTCCACAGGCTTCACCGGGCTCGGTGCGGCGGCGTGTGCGACGCCTGCAGCGACGAACATGAACGCCATCGCGATCGACAGGTTGCGGATCATCGTCATCTCGCACGCTCCCACGCTCCCACGCTCCCACGCTCCCACGCGCACTACGCGCGCGCCGTGCACGCCGTGAGTAGCGCCGTCTCGGAAATTACGCTTGAGGCGCCCGGGTGGTTCACAGCCGGCTGCAGCGCGGCGGCGCTATGCGGGGCGCCGCGCGCAATTGCGTCAATTCAGGACTGAGCTGCCTTCTGCGTTTCCGCTTCCGGAGCCGGCGGCGCGAAGCGGGCGAAGAGTCGCGCGCCGGGGCCGATGACCGGTTCGGCCCCCGCCTGACGGGCGATCTGGCGCAGGAGGTCAGAGTCCGGTTCGGCCTCGACCGGCGCGCCGTCGATTTCCATCGAAACCGCAAGCTCCGAAGCGCCGCTCTCGAGTTCGCTCCAGCGCACGTGGATGGATAAGTCGTTGGCGTCGGCGGCGGCGCCGGCGATGAAAATCTCGGTGAGCATCAGTCCTGCCGTCGACGCGCGTGTGACGGGCGAAACGGCGGGGTCGATTTCCATCAGCAGTCGCGCGCGCCGACCATTGTTGAAGAGTGTGGCGTGGGCCTGACGCGCCAGCTCTGCAAGATAGGCGTCGAGGTCGATGACACCAAGGTGTTCCGGCGGATCGAGGAAGCGGTGCACAAGTGCGATCGCCAGCGTCCTGCAGCGACTTTCGGCGACGGCGCGGCGTGCGTCGTCCGTGCGCGCGCGCTTCTGCTGTCGGCTCAACAGGCTGATCAACACCTGCAGGTTGTTCTTCACGTGATGATGTAGGTCGCGCGTGAGGGCCTTGTTGTCTTCCGCCGCCTGAACCAGCGCCGCCTGTCGCTCGCGGGCGGAGTCCATGGTCCGGTCGAACGCTTCCCCGAGGGACTGGAATTCCGGCGGCGCGCCTTCAAGCGACATGACGGTCGACGGCGCCCCGGCCTCCACGCGCGCGTGCAATCTCTGAAACCAGTTCAGGAGCCAGATCTGCAGCGCGCCCCAAACGACAAGCGCGGTGAAGGCGACGGCGAGCAAAGGCGCCGCAACCGAAAGAAGTGATTGCAGACCAAGGATGACGCGTCCCTGCTTCGGAAGGACGACAACGCGCAAGGCGCCGCCGCCGACCCACGTCACGATGGCGTCCGCGGGCGGCGCCACGGCCCCATCGGCGAGAATGTCCGGGCCTTCCGCCGCGACGGATGTGATCAACGCGCCCTTCTGGTCGTACACCGCAACACCGCGCACCGTCGCGCCGATCTCCTGGCGCAACGCAGTCGCCAGCCAGTCGCGACGCAGGGACAGATACACGGCGCCGTCGAAGTCGGAGCCCCTTCGGATCGGCGCGCCGACCAGCAACACGCTTTCTCCCTCCAGCGGCTCGCGCTGGAGAGCAGACACCGCAACCGTCGCGCCCCTCGACAGGTCTTCGAACCAGCGGGCGCCGGCGAAGGTGATTGCGCCCTCGCCGCTGGAGGCGCACGTCACCCGACCATCCGCCGCGAGACGTCCTGCGGTCGCGTAACGCTCGGCGCCGTCGACGGCGGCCTGCATTACCGTCGCACACCGATCGTCTCCCGCGCCCATCGGCGTCAGCCGGGCGAGTGTGGACAGGACCTGCGATCCGCCCGCGATCACTTCGTCGAGCCGGCTCGCCACGCGGTCGCCGACCGCTTCGGCGGCGGCTGTTCGTTGCGCGATTGCACCGTTGAACGTGCGGTTGGCCTCCATCGCGCCGAACACGACGCCCGGCGCGCCCGCTGCGATCATCACTGCCAGAATGCGTCCCCGGAACCCGACCTTCCGGAACGCCTCAGCGATCCGACGCAACACGTTTTGCATCGGCCATCAGCGACGCCAGCGCGTGTTCTGCAGGCAGATCACGCGCCGGCATGCCGGTGCTTTCCAGCTTGGCGAGAAGCGCCTTGCGACCACGGTTCACACGACTCTTGATGGTGCCGACCGCGCAACCGCAGACAGTCGCCGCTTCCTCGTAGGAGAGACCTCCAGCCGAGACGAGAACCAGTGCTTCACGCTGATCGTCAGCGAGCGTCGCAAGCGCGCGGCGCACATCGTCGAGATCCATCTGGTCGCCCTGAACGGCGTCCGTCTTCAGCGTCCGCTCCGCCGCTGTTTCATCGTACGCGACCGACCGCCAGGCGCGCCGACGCTCGGAGTAGAACAGGTTGCGCGTGATCACGAAAATCCAGGCGCGCATCTGCGTGCCGGGCGTGAAGCTCGCACGCGCCTGCCACGCCCGCAGCAGACCTTCCTGCGCGAGATCATCGGCGCGGGCGCGGTCGCTTTGGCAGAGGAAGCGGGCGAAGGCGCGGACTTGCGGGATGAGGCTCTCAAGCTCCCGCTTGAAGTCGGCGTCGGACAGGCGGGGCTTTTCGACGGGGTCGGCGGTCATTGCGGACCTCCCTGACCGTCCTCGGGGGCCATCTTGTCGAGCAGCTTCATGAAGTCGTCGGGCAGGGGCTCGCTGGCGACGTCCTGCCACATCGGCTTCAGCTGGGCGCCGAGCGTGCGCATGCGCAGGAGGGTTTCCTCCCGCTCCGCCGGCGTCATGTCCTTGAGCGGCTTGCCGGCTCGCTTCGCGGTCGCGGGCTCGCCGCCTTGCGCTGCGGGATCGCCTGCCGCGTCCTCTCTTTTCGCCATGCCCGGTTCCGACGATGTGGCCACGCGTCCACCCCTTTGATCTAGAAACGTGGCAAAGGACGCGCAAACCGGAAAAAGGTTCCGACCCATGGAACCCGAAATTTTTCCCGGCGTTCTGGTTCCGCTAGGGTTCCTAGGACAGTCCAGTGAGGGAAAATGCCCGACCGTTCGACCATCGCCGCCCACCTGCCGTACCTGCGCCGCTATTCGCGCGCCCTGACGGGCTCGCAGGAGAAGGGGGACGCGTATGTCCGCGCCGCGCTGGAAGCGCTCGTCGGCGGCGGCGCCGAGCTTGATCCCGACCTCGGGCCCCGGGTCGGCCTCTACCGGCTCTACCAGCAGGTGACGGGCGCGGCGGTCAGTCTCGACCGGGGCGAGGGCGCCGCGCTCGCCGAAACGCCGGAGGAGCGCCTGAGCGGCCTGAGCCCCGTGCCCCGGCAGGCGCTGCTCCTGTCGGTCGTCGAAGGCTTCACCTTCCCGCAGGTCGGCCAGATCCTCGGCGTGAGCGGCGCCGACGCGGAGCGGTTCGCGCAGGAGGCCCAGGCCGAAATCGAACGCGATCTGGCGACCGACGTGCTCGTCATCGAGGACGAGGCGATCATCGCCATGGATATCGCCGACCTCACCGAGGAACTCGGCCACCGCGTCCTCGCCATCGCGCGTACGCGCGCGGAAGCGCTGGAAGAGGCCAAGCGACGCCGGCCGGGCCTCGTGCTCGCCGACATCCAGCTCGCCGACGACAGCCTCGGCACCGATGCGGTCAGCGACATCCTGAAACTGTTCGACGTGCCGGTCGTGTTCGTGACCGCGTTCCCCGAACGCCTGCTGACGGGCGAGAGCCTCGAGCCGACCCATCTCGTCACCAAGCCGTTCGATCGCGTGGCCCTCAAGGCGACCATCGCGCAGGCGCTTTTCTTCCATCGGCCGCGCGCTGCGGCATAGCCGAACGGCGCACGGTGCAGGCGATTGGCGGGGGCGGCGACGCTCCCGCCATTTGTTTTTCGGCGCCTGCGAATTCATGGAACCCGGCGGGGGCGTTCACGTTGTTCCGGGGCGCACACGACAGCCGATGTCGAGGCGCGAATTTTCCGAGGAGATCGCACTCATGAGCATGACGGATCGCACCACCGAACTCACGAACGGCGCCCGCAAGGCGACCGACGCCATCAAGGCGACGATCGACGATGTCGTCGCACAGGGCGGCGAGAAGGCGCGTCACGCGTTCTCGAAGTCCAAGGATCGCCTGAACCACGCGCTCGACGTCGCCGGCGACGGCGCCGACAAGGCGCAGGCCTTCGTCACCCGTCAGATGCACGAACGTCCCGTGACCACCGCCGCGACCGCGCTCGGCGCCGGCGTGATCCTCGGCCTGCTTCTGTCGCGTCGCGGCTGATCGCGCACAGGCGAAGCCATGCGTCGCACACCCTTCGCCATCGCCGCCGTCGCTGCCGCCGCAGCGGCGGCGGCGCTCGCCGTCTGGGCGGGCGGATTTGCGCTCTACTCCCTGATTGCGCCGCAACTCGGCGCACCCGCTGCTGCGGGCGTCGTCGCCGCAGTCGCGGCGATCGGCGCTGCGCTGTCGGCGCTTCTGTCGTCGCGCAAGCCGCAGGCGTCTTCCGCGAGAGCGGAAGTGGTGCAGAGCGTGGCGTCGCCGCTGGCGACCCTCGCGCCGCTCGGCCTCGTCGCGACCGCGTTCCGCGAGCGACCGCTGGTTTCACTTGGCCTTACCGTACTTGCAGGCGTCGTCGCCGCCCGCCAGCCGCAGCTCGTGCGCGAAGTCGCCGGCGCGCTGACCTACCGCCGCTAGGGCGGGGTCGCTCTCCTGAAATCGAAAGCCCGGAAATCGAAGGCGTGAAAGCGCGCGCGTCGCGGTGCGAGCGGCAAAGAGAGTGGGCCGGCTCCTTTCGGATCCGGCCCACACGATCAGACCAGGTTGGGGGGATGGGGGGACAGCGGCCCGGCCTGATTGACATTAGATACGCAGGGACGACGCGAGCGGTTCCGGGGCGTGGATTGAATGTTGTTCATGTTCGCGGCGGCATTTGTCAGCGCACGGCTGGCGCCGCCGGGAACTCCGCGCACGGCGGTGCGTCCCTTGCGGACATGTTGCACGCGAGGAGAAACGACGTGTCCCGGATAACATTGCCGCCGCTGCCGTTCGCGCAGGATGCGCTGGAGCCCTTCATTTCCGCGCGCACGATCGCAAAGCACCACGGGGCCCATCACAAGTCCTATGTGGACAAGGCCAACGCCCTGATCGCCGGCACGCGGTACGCGGACATGGACGTTGAAGACATCATCCGCGAGTCCGCGCGCGATCCCGGGGCGAAGGGGATCTTCAACAACGTGGCGCAGGCCTACAATCACGCGCGCTACTGGGAGAGCATGTCGCCCGGCGGCGGCAAGCCGCAGGGCGCGCTCGCACGGCGCATCAAGGACGATTTCGGCGATCTCGCCGCGCTCGACGCACAGCTTCAGGACACGGGTGAAAAGCACTTCGCCAGCGGCTGGGTGGCGCTTGTGTGGACGGGCGAGAAACTCGCCGTGGTGGATCACCATGACGCCGCGACGCCGGTGCTCGACAGGCATGTTCCGCTCGTCACCATCGATGTGTGGGAGCACGCCTACTATCTCGACGTGCAGAACGAGCGGCCGAAATACCTGAAGCAGCTCATCGCCAACCTGATCGACTGGAAGGCCGCGAGCGCCCGGTTCGACGCGCTCGGCTGAGCGTCATTCTTCGATGTAGGTGATCCGGTAGCTCAACACGCCGCGCGCGTTCGGCGCCAGAGTGAGCCGGAAGAGGGGCTCGCCGTCCTTCACGCCGGGTTGCGTGGCGACGCCGTTCCAGCGTGCGTTGGAAAGTCGTTGCGACGCGCCGAGGATGCCTTGCGCGATTTCGGCATTCTGCGGACGGTTGGTGGCGTTAGCCACTTCGATCTCGACATCGGCGGTGATGCGCCGGCGGTCTCCGGGCAGCGCGGCGGTCGTGAAGCGCGCGGTGGTGCGCCGGGCTGTGACGTCGAAGCTGTCGGCGATCGTCATTTCCCACTCGACGCCGACGGGCGTGTCGCGCGTGGAATCGCTGCCGGCGACGAGAAGGCCGTGCTGGCGGTACGGCGCATAGACGTTGACCTCGCCCTTCGGCAGCGGCTCGCCCAGCCCGCGCGCTTCCTCGTTGCGGCTGCGCAGCACCACGTCGAGGCTGTCGGGATCGCGATCGGTGTTGCGCACGTCGTCGACGCGCCAGCGCAGCACGCGGTCGATGGCGACATCGGGCTTTGCGATCAGCACGATCTGCTTCGTCTGGCGCGGCGCGACGGTGGTGCGCTCCGGAAAGCGGTAGAGCTGGTAGTCGCCGAGTTCCTCGCGCGCGGGGATGCGTGACCCGGTGACCATGATCTGATCGTCCTTCGCGCGCGCCATTTCCGCGACCGGCGCCGCCATCATCGGCGGCGGGGGCGGCGGCGGCGGCGGAATGCCGGCGCTGAAATAGTCGGGCGGGAAGTCCGTTGTGGTGTCCATCGACCAGCAGGCGCGCTGCGCCATGCGGTTGAAATTCGCGCGCGCCACATCGGAGAAGGTGCGCGAGAGATCGCCGGCGACGACGCCGACCGTGGCATCCGCGAAGCCCTCCTCGCCGGCGTTCTCCACGGTGATCCAGCCGGTGACGTCGGCGCGCGTGGCGTCCTCGTTGAGCGTGATCACATAATCCGTCTGCCATTCGATGCCGGTGGCCAGATAGGACAGCGTGATTTCCCGTCGCCCCGCCGGCGTGTCGGTGAGCAGCGTCGAGAGCGCGGGCCGCGCGCGCAGGCCGTCGGGGATGCGGGGGAAGATGATCTGTTCGGGCGTGCCGGAACAGCCGAGCGCCTCGTAGCGGTCGGGGAATTTCAGCGTCACGCCGTCGCCCGCCGCCTGGATGACGGCCGTTTCTTCGACAACGACGCCGTTGCCGCGATTGGTGCGGCGGATGACGACTTCATCGCCGATGGAGCGCAGCAAGAGCGCGCGACCGTTCAGTCCGTCGAAGTCGAAATTGCGCTCCGCCTCGGCGCCCTCGAAGCCCCGGAGGATCGCCGATTGCGGGATCGCCTGGTCGAGCACGCCGTCGAACACGACCCTGGCCGGCCCGCCCGGCAGCTCGACCTCGCGCGTCTCGGTGATCAGCGCGAGATTGTCGCGATAGATCGTCACCGACACCGCCTTGGGCGCGCTCGCCTGCACCTCGCGGGGCGCGGGCTGTGCGGCGGCGGGCGCCGTCAGCGCGCCGATGGTGGCGAAGAGAGTCAGGGCGCCGAAGAACCGCATGGCGTGACGTCCCGGTTACTGGCGCGGCGGCTCGCGACGCTTGCCCTCGCGGGCGACGAAGGTGAGCTGCGCCTCGCCGCGCGCCGGCACGGGCACCGCCCAGGCGTAGGTCGTCGCGTCGAGTTTCGACGGTTCGAGGCTCGGCCGTTGCAGCTCGTGATCGCCGTTGAGGCCCGACTGCTCGAAATTCACGGTGACCGCTTCGTTGCGCGCATTGCGGAAGACGTAGCGCATCTCCGTCACGGTGACGCCGTCCACCGGGGCTTCGCGCCGCACCACGGTCGACTGCACGGTCACGTCGAACGCCGTGCCGACATTGAGGACGATGTCGGAACCTTCGGAGGTGTGGCCGATATTGTCTTCGCCGATGAACTGCGCGCGTCCCGCGGAGTCCTTTGCGTAGAGACGCACCGTGCCCTCCGGCAGCGGGGCGCCGAGGCCCGACGCCTGCGCATTGCGCAGCGACAGCCGCACATTGGCGCCGGCGGGGAAGCGCTGTGTGTTGAAGCCGCTGAAGGCGGTTTCGTAGCGTTTCGCCGCGCGTGCGTTCGGCGCATCGAGGAAGCTCACCTGCTTGGTCTGGTTTTCCGCGATCGTGGTCGGCTCCGGCAGCGTATAGATATGGTAGTCGGCGAACGACGAGGCGTCCGTCGCCGCGCCCCCGGTTCCGGCGCGGCGCACGCCGGTGGGACGGCGGCCCGTCTGGCCCGGCGCGCCGGCGACGAGTTGCGTCCGCGCGTTGGCGTAGGAAGCGCCGGTGCGGTTGGTGAGCGTCACCCAGCCCTGCATGGCGAGGGTGCCGGCGCGCTCGTCGAACACGCCGACATAGTCCGCGCTCCAGCCGATGCCGTTGGTGAGGTAGCGCAGCGCGGCCGGGCGCGCGCCCGCGCGCTGGCTGTCAACTGTGATCGAGAGCGTGGGCTTGGCGCGGAGATTTTCTGGGATGCGATCGAACAGGACGCGCACCGGCAGACCGTCGTCGCGCAGCACCTCGATGCGGTCGCCGATGCGCAGCACCACGCCCTGGTTCGCGGAAAGGACTTCCGCCGTTTCGACGGTCTCGCGACCCGTGGCGGGATTGGTGCGCACGATGCGCACGCGCGAACCCACGGCCTTTTCCATCATCTTCACTGGCGTCAGCAGGTCGAAGTCGAAATTCTGTTCGACGATCGAGACGCCGTCAGCCTTGAGCGCGGCGGTCTCGGGTTGGATCCGGCCCGAGACATTCGGGAACTCGAGCCGCGTCCGTCCGGAGCCGATCTGCACGGTCCGCACATCCTCCACCAACGCGATGTCGTTGTTGTAGATCGTCATCGACAACTGCGGCGTCGCCTGCTGCGCGGAAGCGGTCGTTGCGACAAGCAGCGCAGCCGTGGCGGCGAAGGTGGCCAGTCTCATGAAAATTCCCCTGTGACGCCGCGACTTAACCCGGAACAGGACGCGCCGTCATCAGTGCTTTTTTAGGGCCGGATTTTCGCGCTTGTGGAGAAGTCCTGTTTCCTCCTCCGTGAGCGAAGCGAAACGGGCCTTCGCCCGCCGAAGCGGGTTACGTCCGCGCAGGCAGCGGAGGCGGCTTGCGCGAAAGCGCAAGACGGAGGGGGCGAGGCGTGAACGTTCAAGCGCCCCCATCCCCGGCTTCGCCGGTACTTCCCCCGCAAGCGGGGGAAGAAAAGTCAGCGCGGCAGCGCGCGCAGCACGCGGGCGACCATGGCGTCGAGATCGTGGCCCACGCCTTCGGCGTCGAGGACGAGATCGGCGGCGGCGGCCTGGGCGGCGGCGTAGCGGCGGTGCGCGGGACGCACGGTGTTTTCGTACTGGTTCAGCACCGACTCGATGGACCGGCCTCGTTCGGCCACGTCGCGGCGCACGCGGCGCAGGAGCCGCAGATCCCCCGGCGTGTCGAGCCACACGGCCACGTCATAGGCGGCGCGGACCTCGGCGTCGGCGAGCGCGAGGATGCCCTCGACGATGACATGGCGTGCGGGTTCTATGGTCTGCGTCTCGGCGCGGCGCGTGTGGGTGACATAGTCGTAGAGCGGCTTCTCGATCGCCGCGCCGCCCTTGATGGCGATGAGGTCGGCGGCGAGGCGCGGCATGTCCTTGGCGTCGAGGCCGTCGAAATCGTGGGTCTTGGCGTCGAAGCCCGGCACCGTCGTGGCGCACCGGTAATAGTCGTCCTCCGCGATAATGACGACGGAGGGCTCGAGCGCGTGCGCGAGCGCGCGGGCGAGCGTGGTCTTGCCGGAGCCGGAGCCGCCCGCAATGCCGATGAGAAGAGGTTGCGCCATGAGACCGCGAAGTGCGTCGGCGCGCGCGCGAAGTCAATCTGGCGACGCCTCCCGAAGCGCGCTATCGGGGCGACCATGACCGACGCGCTCTCCATCAACGGCCTCGTGAAATTCTACGGCGACAAGCGCGCCGTGGACGGCGTGTCCTTCTCCGCGCCGCAGGGGCAGATCACCGGCGTTCTCGGGCCGAATGGCGCCGGCAAGTCGACGACCATCCGCACCGTCGTCGGAATCCTGACGCCGGATCAGGGGCAGGTGGAACTGTTCGGCGCGCCGATCTCGCGCGAGAACCTGCGTCGCATCGGTTATCTGCCGGAGGAGCGCGGCGTCTATCGCTCGATGACGCCGCGGGCATTCATCACCTATCTCGCGCGGCTGAAGGGGATGAAGGCGTCGGAGGCGCGGGCGCGCGCCGATGTGCTGCTGAAGGCGCAGGGGCTTTCGGCCTATGCGCACAAGCGGATCAAGACGCTCTCGAAGGGGATGGCGCAGAAGGTGCAGCTCGCTGCGGCCATCGCGCACCAGCCGGATCTCGTGGTGCTCGACGAGCCGTTCTCCGGTCTCGATCCGGTGAACCAGCGCGGCGTGGAATCCCTGGTGCGCGATCTCGCGGCGTCGGGGCGCACGGTGCTGTTCTCCACCCATGTGATGGAGCACGCCGAACGGCTCTGCGACCGCATCGTGCTGATCGCCAACGGCAGGAAGGCGTTCGAGGGCACGGTGAGCGAGGCGCTGGCGGTGGTGCCGCGTACGGCGACCATCGAGACGGAGGGCGCGTTCGATCTCGCGGCGGCGCTGGCGTCACACGGCTTTCGCACCGAGGCCGACGGCGAGGCGCATGGCCATCGGAAATGGCGGGTCGCGCTCGATGACGCCAATGCCTCGCGGCGATTGCTGGCGGCATGTGCGGCGGTGAACGCGCCGCTCGCGCTATACGAGCCGGCCCGCGCGACGCTGCACGATGCGTTCGTGCGGATCGTCGGCGACGGCGTCATCGGGGACATGGAGTAAGTAGGGGAACACATGGGGCCTGAACTCGTCATTCCACATGCTGCACGGCAGGACGAACGCTCCCTAGAAATGGCGCGCGTCTGGATTGCCGGGAATGCACTCCATTGCACGCTGAAGATCGGCTTTTACGCCGACAGAGGCATGGCTGAGGAAGAGTCTTGGGGCACGATCCTTGCCGACATGGCGCAACATGTCGCCGACGCGCTCGTTGCTTCAGGTGTGCGTACGGATCGTCAACTGGCGCTGGCGCGCGTGCAGCAGGCGTTTGAGGAGGAGATGGCAAATCCGACGACAAGGGCGACCGGCGACTTCGCCAAACCTGACAATTGACGACACCGAAGGTTCAGCGCCGCAGATAGAGGCGGTTCCGGTTTGACCCTGCGCCGCGCACGTTTGCGTCTTCGTAGAAGCCTGCGCTGAAGAGCGGGTGTTCGATGCGCTCCTCGACGTGCTTGAGGTTTTCGCCTTCCACTTCGACGATCACGGTCTTCACGCTCGGCAGCGTCTTCGCCGCGCCGCGCAGGATCACGCCTTCGATGCCGTCGACGTCGAGCTTCAGGTGCGTGGGCGCGGGCGCGCCGTAGAGCGTCTGGAATTCGTCGATGGAAATGGTGAGGGCGCTCTGGATCAGCGCCGCGCTGCCGGCGCCGAACTGGTTGGGCGTGCCGTCGAGGCCGTTCGACGCGCCGCCGGGCTGGCGCGTGTCGACGCGGAACGAGGCGAGTTTGCGTTCATCCGAGAGCGCGAGGCAGTACGCATCCACGCGCTCGCCCATGCCATTCATCGAGAGGTGGTCCACCAGCAGCGCATAGGACGCCGCCTTCGGCTCGAACGCGACGACGCGCACTTTCGGATCGAGCGCGATGTACATCGCCATCACGCCGATGGCCGCGCCGATATCCCACACCACGTCGCCGGGCTTCACGTGGTCATCGACCCACTTCAGCGTTTCCGGCTCGTCGTCCCAGGCCTTCGCCATCTTGTAGGCGCCGACGCTGCGCCGCGTCGTGAACGTCAACGGCCCGCGTCGCGTCTCCACGCGCATTCGCCCCGCATCGTCGAGATATTCGAGCGTGCGCGCGAGCGTCTTTTCCTTCTCGATGGGCGCGGCGGCGACGGCGGTCACCGAGGAAAGGAAGCGGGCATAGGGTGCGGACATGCGGGCGGGCATAGGCCCCGCGGGGTTTTCGCTCAAGTCTTGGCGGCGCGCGCGTTTCTCACTAGGCGGGAGACATGCGGGAAATCTATCTGATCGCGCGCCGTGAGTACCTCGCCTACGTGGCGGCGTGGGGGTTCTGGCTGTCGCTGCTGACGGCGCCGTTGCTGCTGGCGCTCTTCGCCGTGGGGCCGATGCTCGCGGGTCAGGCCGAGCCGACGCGGGCGCTTGCGGTGATCGCCGCCGATCCGAAGGACGCCGAGGCCATCGCCGCCTCCTTCGCCGCACGGTCCACGGAGATCATGCCGCGCTATGTGGTGGTCCCTGCGCCTGCGGCGACGCCGCAGGAGATCGCGCCATGGCTCACCGGACAGAAGACCGTCGCTGTCGAAGGCGAAGGGCGGCCGCTGTTTGCGGCGCTGTTCGTCAAGCGCACGGGCGAGACCGTTTCTGTCGACTATTGGAGCACCAACCTCACGGACCGCAGCGCCGCGGATCGCGCCGTGCGCGCGGTGTCCGAGCGCATGCGGGCCGATGCGCTCTCCGCGCGCGGTCTCGACGCCGCGGAAACGGCGCGCATCGAAGCGCTGGCGCCGAAGCTGGAGCAGTACGATCCGCGCGGCGCGCCGGGCGCGGCGGTGACCGATCGTGACCGCGCGCCGTTCGTCGTCGGCATGATCCTGTCCTTCGTCCTCTGGAGCGCGGTGATGGGCGTGGCCAACATGCTGCTGACGGGCGTCATCGAAGAGAAGTCCAACAAGATTCTCGACTCGCTGCTGACCAGCGCCTCGCCGCTGCAGATCCTGATCGGCAAGCTGCTGGGCGTTGCGGCGGTGAGCTTCACGCTGTTCGGCGTGTGGGGCGTGCTCGGCGGGGGCGCGCTCGGGGCGGCGAGCCATGCGGGCGTCGCGGGCGATCTGGCGCAGGCGGCGCTGAACCCGGCGCTGATCGGCGCTTTCGTCGTGTTTTTCCTGGGCGGCTACCTGATCTACGGGGCGCTGTTCCTGGCGCTCGGATCGCTGTGCGACACGCTGCAGGAGTCGCAATCCCTGCTCGGGCCGGTCTTTCTGGTGCTGACGCTGCCGATCCTGTTCCTGATCCCGGCGTTCCAGAATCCGCAGGCGCCGCTGGTGGTGGGCGCTTCGTGGTTTCCGTTCTTCACCCCGTTCGTGATGATGATGCGGGCCCCGGCGGGGCTTTCGCCGGTGGAGTTCTTCGGGCCGGTGCTGCTGCTCGTGGCGACGGTGGCGCTGGTGCTCGTGGGCGCGGCGCGCGTCTTCCATGCCGGCGTGGTCAACCAGGCGAGTGCGGCGAGCCTCCGGCGCAGGCTTTTCGCGCGCAAGGCGTGATCTACCCGACGCCGGCCGCCCAGACATGACAAAGCGCCCGGCCTCCTTCGAGGCGGGCGCTCTGGTCTCCCTTGCGGGCGTTCCTACTTGCGGCCGGGACCCGCGCCGGGGCCCGCAGGCTTGCGCGGCGCGCTCGGCAGGAGGCCTTCGCGCTGGGCGCGCTTGCGCGCCAGCTTGCGGGCGCGACGCACGGCTTCGGCGTCCTCGCGCGCGCGCTTCTCCGAGGGCTTCTCGTAGTGCGTGCGACGCTTCATTTCGCGGAAAGTGCCTTCCCGCTGCATCTTCTTCTTCAGCGCCTTCAATGCCTGGTCGACATTGTTGTCGCGCACGAAAATCTGAACGATGACCCGTCCTCCAGCTTGTGTACCGGTCCTGCGGAACAACGGATTTCCGTCGGGGGTGCTCCCCGCCGTGCTGTTCTGCCCGATTTTGAGGCGGGACCCCTATCAAACCGCCGCCCGCATGTCCACCGCGAGAACGCGCGTCCGCAGAGAATCCCAAAGAGAGAGCCGGGGACAATCCCGGGGCGGAATTCGTCGCGTATACACGGGGTCTGCAGGAGAGTAAGGCCGCGCCATGAGCGACATCGTCCCGATCCGTCCCGACGCCGCCCCCTCCGAGCGCCTGCGCGACCGGCTGCTGCAAGCGCTGCTGCCGACCGCCGCCGAGAGGGGCTGGTCGGCGGGAACCCTGAAGGAAGCCGCCGACAGCCTCGGCCTGAGCGAGGGGGAGCTCCTGCTGGCCGCCCCGCGCGGCACCCTCGACATGATCGACGCCTTCGCCGACTGGGCGGACGAGGGCATGGCCCAGCGCCTTGAAAAGGTGAACCTTCTCTCCCTGAAGATCCGCGAGCGGGTCCGCGCGGCGGTGGTCGCCCGGCTCGAAACGCTCGCCCCGCACAAGGCCGCCGAGGCCAAGGCCGTGCAGGCCATGATCCGCCCGTTCCGCGCCGGGGAGGGGGCGACCTTCGTCTGGCGGACGGCGGACCGCATCTGGCGCCTTCTGGGCGACCGCTCGACCGACGAGAACTACTACTCCAAGCGCGCCATCCTCGTGGGCGTCCTCGGCTCGACCATGGCCCGCTGGCTCGCCGAGCCCGGCGACGACATGACCCGCACCCTCGATTTCCTCGATCGCCGCATCGAGAACGTGATGCAGATCGAGAAGCTGAAGGCCCAGGCCGCGCCGGCGGCCGCGATGGCGGCGGCGGCGGTGGGCGCTGCGGCGAAGGCGTTCGGTCGGCGGGTCTAATTTTCCCTTCTCCCCCGCGAGGGGGAGAAGGTGCCCGAAGGGCGGATGAGGGGGCGGGTCGGCGATTGGCCGCAACACCCGACTTCATCCTGAACCTCGCCCCTCATCCGACGGCTTCGCCGCCACCTTCTCCCCCTCGCGGGGGAGAAGGGATCTTCGGTTCTTGGCAGACCGCCATGCTACGGAAAGGCGATGGGGCAACTTTCAGAGTCAGTGGTTTCGCTGTGGTTCTTCGGTGACGATCTCGACCCGGCCTATGTAGGCCGTCTACTCGGCGCGTCCGGCTATCAATGTGCTGTGAAGGGAGAGCGCACGACGAACGCGAAGACTGGCCGCGTATATGTCGCCAGAACTGGCCGATGGGGCTTTAAAGTCGAACGGAGGGAGCCGGCCGATCTGGATGCGCAGATCCGAGAATTATTTGATGCGTTGAGCGGCGACCTTGCGGTGTGGCGGGATTTGTCGAGCAGGTTCCGCGCGCAGCTTTTCGTCGGGCTCTTCATGCTTGAAGGGAATGAAGGCGTCGTGCTGAGCGTTGAAAGTCTTGGCATCTTGTCGGCGCGGATGATTCCCATCGACTTCGATATCTACGGCCCGCTCTCGCAGCCTGATGACGCGACGGACGACGCTACCGCACCAGCCGCGTGAAGTGCCCCATCTTCCGGCCGTCGCGCGTTTCGCGTTTGCCGTAGAGCGTGAGCCGCACATCCGGATCGGCGATCAGCGCGGGCACATCATCCATGTCGGCGCCGATGAGATTATGCATCTCCGCGCGCGCGAACCTGTCCGTCGGCCCAAGCGGCCAGCCGGCGATGGCGCGGACGTGCTGTTCGAATTGGCTCGTCACGCAGGCGGCTTCCGTCCAGTGGCCGGAATTGTGGACGCGGGGCGCCATTTCGTTCGCGAGCAGGCGCCCATCGCGCAGCACGAAGAATTCCACCGTCAGCACGCCCACATAGTCGAGCGCGTCGGCGACGCGGCGCGTGGCGGCGATGGCGTCTTCGAGGATGTGCGGCGGCAGCGTGGACGGCGCGCGGCTCACGCGCAGAATGCCGCTTTCATGCGTGTTGTCGGGCGGATCGAAGGCGGCGAAGGAGCCGTCGGCCCCGCGCGCGGCGATGACGGAAATCTCGCGCTCGAACGGGACCATCGCTTCGAGGATGGCGGGTTGTGCGCCGATGGCTTCCCACGCGGGCGTCGCGTCGTCGGTGCTGGCCAGGCGCGCCTGGCCCTTGCCGTCATAGCCCATGCGCCGCGTCTTCAGGATCGCGGGCGGGGTGACGCCCTGCAGCGCGGCTTCGAGGTCGCCGAGGGATTCGATCGCGGCGTAAGGCGTCGTCGCGACGCCGGCCTCGTTGAGGAAACGCTTTTCCAGCACGCGGTCCTGCGCGATGGCGAGCGCATTGGCGCCCGGCCGCACGAGCGCGCCCGATGCGACCAGCGCTTCGGCGGAATGCGCGGGGACGTTTTCGAATTCGGTGGTGACCACATCGACGACCGCCGCGAAATTCGCGAGGGCTGCTTCGTCGTCGAAACTCGCAACCGTTGTGCGTGCGGCGACGCGTGAGGCCGGTGAGTCTTCCTCGTCGGTGTAAATATGCGCGTCGAAGCCGAGGCGCGCCGCGGCGCTCGCGACCATGCGGCCGAGCTGGCCGCCGCCGAGAATGCCGATGGTCGCGCCGGGTTTCAGCATCAGCCGCTTGCGGGATTTTCGCCGACGTCGGCGGTCTGGCGCGCGCGATAGGCGTCGAGTTTTGCGGCGATGTCGGCGTCGTTGAGCGCGAGGATCGCGCCAGCCATCAGCCCCGCATTCGTCGCGCCCGCAGCCCCGATGGCGAGCGTGCCGACCGGAATGCCGGCGGGCATCTGGGCGATGGAGAGCAGGCTGTCCATGCCGTTCAGCGCCTTCGACTGCACCGGCACGCCGAGCACCGGCAGCGGCGTCATCGAAGCGACCATGCCCGGCAGGTGCGCGGCTCCGCCTGCGCCGGCGATGATGACGTGGAGGCCGCGTTGTTTGGCCGTCGTCGCATATTCCACGAGCCGCGCCGGCGTGCGGTGCGCGGAAACGACCCTCGCCTCATACGCCACGCCCAGCGCATCGAGCGCGGCGGCCGCCAGCGACATGGTCTCCCAGTCGGACTTCGACCCCATGATGAGGCCAACCTTGGGGGAAGCGGTCATGAGGGGCTCCGCGAAAGCGGCGGTTATAGGGGAGGGGGTGAGTCGCGCAAGCGGGAGGGTTTATGGGATACCCTGAAGTTGCGGTGTGATTCAGTTCACGCGCGGTCCAAGACACCAGCTCAGGTATCCGACTATCGCACCTGCTATAGCGCCACAGGCCAAGGCCCACAGAAATTGATTGCCATTGATCTGGTAGCGCAAATGGAAAGCGAGCGTTGCAACGACGGCAATCGTGGCGCCTAGCCCGATATCGGAAGCGGGCCGGGAGAGTCCTTTGACCTGAATGAAGTCTGTGGCCCACACCACGAGAGGTGAGACCAGCACCCCCAAAAGCAGGAATATGATTGCATAGCCCTGCGCGGCGATAAGCCATTCAACGGGACCCGCCATTTTGTCTGTCGTGATCCAAATCAAGACGGAGTAGATCGCGCCGCCACAAAGCAGCGCCAACGCATAGGCGCGCGCGCGAGAGTACCAGCTCATGCGGCCGCGCTCACCGAAATCCCACTAAGCGCCTCCGCTGCCAGTTCGAAGCTCCGCAGCCGCTTCGCGTGATCGAACACCTGGCTCGTCACCATCAGTTCGTCGGCGCCGGTGCGGGCGATGAAGGCGGCGGCCTGGTCGCGGACTTCGCTCACCGTGCCGATAGCGGCGCAACTCGTCAGCGCGCCGAGAATGCCGCGATCCATGGGCGAGAGCGTCTGGTCGAAATCCTTCACCGGCGGCTGGAGTTTCGTCGGCGTGCCGCGCCGCAGGTTCACGAAGGCCTGCATGATCGAGGTGGAGAGGAGGTGCGCTTCCTCCGTCGTATCCGCCGCGAAGATGTTGAAGCCGAGCATCACATAGGGTTTGGCGAGGCGCGCGGAGGGTTTGAATCGTGAGCGGTATTCGTGGAGCGCGTCGTACATCTGCTGCGGCGCGAAATGCGAGGCGAAGGCGAAGGGCAGGCCGAGGATCGCCGCGAGCTGCGCGCCGTAGAGGCTTGAGCCGAGGATCCAGATCGGAATGTCCGAGTTTTCGCCGGGAATGGCGACGACGCGCTGGCCCGGCTGCGCAGGCTCGAAATAGCGCATGAGTTCGACGACATCCTGCGGAAAGCGATCGACATCGCCCACGAGAGTCCGCCGCATCGCCTGCGCCGCCGCCTGATCGGTGCCCGGCGCGCGGCCAAGCCCGAGATCGATGCGGCCCGGAAACAGCGCTTCCAGCGTGCCGAACTGTTCGGCGATGATTAGCGGCGCGTGGTTCGGCAACATGATCCCGCCGGCGCCGACGCGGATCGTTTTCGTGCCCGCCGCCACATGCGCGAGGACGACGGACGTCGCCGCGCTCGCGATGCCCGGCATGGAATGATGCTCCGCCGCCCAGAAGCGGTGGTAGCCCCAACGCTCTGCATGCTGCGCGAGATCGCGCGCATTCATCAGCGCCTGCCGCGCATCGCCGCCTTCGACGATGGGCGCGAGATCGAGGACGGAGAATTTGGTCATCTGTGTGCTCACAACGCCAGCATCGCCTTGCGTCCGAGTTCTTCTTCCACCGCCGCGGCGAAGGCGATCGTCGTGCGGTCGTCGAGATAGCCGCCCATCGCCTGCGCGCCGAGCGGCAGGCCGCTTTTCGTGCGACCGATGGGAAACGCTGTGGACGGCAAGTGCGCGTGAGCGGCGATGGACGGCCAGCCGAGCTGGTCGGCGTAGCGGGTGTCGCGGTCGCCCACGCGCATGATGCGCTTTTCCCAGACGGGATCGTCATTGTGCGGGAAGGCGGGAACGCCGAATGTCGGCGACAGCACCACGTCGATGTCCTTGAAGAACGCCGCCCACTGCTTGCGGAACGCCTCGTGGGCGTCGAGTTCGTTCATCCAGGCGTGCGCGGAGATGGCCAGCGGGTTCGCGGTGAAGCGCGAAATGATGGTGAAGAGCAGGGTGTTGTAGTTGTCGAAGGCTTTGCGGAGATCGGGCAGCGCGGGCGAGGCGCGCACGACTTTCGCGCCGGCCTTCGCCGCATCTTCCGCGAGTGCGTTCACGGCGGCGGCGACTTCCGCATCTGTCGGCGCGACCGGATGCGAGTCGAGTACGAGCACGCGGAAATCCTTCAGGCGGGTCGCGCGCGGGGGCGCGAGCGCGACCTTGTAGCCGTGCGCCTCATCGTCGTCGGGCCCCGCAAGCACCGACAGCGCCAGATCGAGATCGTTCGCCGCGCGCGCCATCGGTCCGCCCACGCCGAGCAGCACCTTGGCTCCCGGCGCGCCGGCGGGCGCGTGGCCGCGCATCGGGATGAGTTCCCAACTCGGCTTGTGTCCGAATGTGCCGCAGAGCGCCGAAGGCACGCGGATCGAGCCGCCGATGTCGGAGCCGATTTCGAGCGGCACATAGCCCGCCGCAAGCGATGCGGCCGATCCGCCTGACGATCCGCCGGGCGTGCGCGTGAGATCATGCGGATTGTTGGTGCGCCCGTAAATCGGATTGACGGACTGCCAGTCGCCGAGGCCCGGCGGAATGTTGGTCTTGCCCAGCACGATGGCGCCGGCGTTCTTCAGGCGTTGGACCGCCACCGCATCTTCCGTCGCGAGCACCTCGCGCAGCGGCTCAAGCCCCCATGTCGTCGGCTGGCCCTTCGTGCCGTAGGCTTCCTTCACGGTCACCGGTACGCCGAGCAGGGGGCGCCGCGCACCGGCCTTGCGCGCGTCGTCAGCAGCCTTTGCCTGTGCGCGCGCCTCGTCGAAATTGCGGATGATGACGGCGTTGATCGCGCCATCGCGCGCATCGATGCGCTTGATCGCGCCGTCCACCAACTCGACCGCCGAAACCTCCCCGTCATTCAGCGCCCGGACATGCTCTTCCACGGAGGCGGCGGCGAAATCGGTCATGAGCGTTTCTCCCTGTTTGCCAGTGTGGGAAGGCGAGTAGCGAGACGCAAGAAGGGGATAGCCCCGCCACCTTTCCGCCCCCGTCGATTCACGGCGCCTTAACCACGGTCCCGCATTGTTCCGGTCAGATTCTGGAGGATCCATGCGCGGCAAGCTTTTCGGCGCGACGGCGGACGGGATGGACCCGTTCGAGCGCCGATTCGGCCTGAAACGCTCGAAGCTGCCGGCCAATGTGCGGGCGGCGGTGGATACCCTCATGGCCGAGACCGCCATGCTGGCGCAGGAAAACGCCGACCTCGCCGAGAACCTCGCCATCGCGCAGGGCCTGGCCGACCGCGACCCGCTGGTGCCTGTGTATAACCGCCGCGCGCTGGTGCGCGAGCTGCACCGGGTCATCTCCTATGTCGGCCGCTACAAGACGCAGGCCGCCGTCATCTTCATCGACATGGACGGCTTCAAGGCCATCAACGACCAGTTCGGGCACGCCGTGGGCGATGCGGCGCTGGCGCATGTGGCGAAGCTGTTGCTCGTGCAGGTGCGGGATTCCGACATCGTGGGCCGCATCGGCGGCGACGAATTCGCAGTGGTGCTGGCCAACGCCGCCCCGGACGAGGCGCGCCGCAAGGCCGAGTGGCTCGCCGCCATCATCCAGGCGACGCCCTTCACCTTCGAGGGCGTGACGCACCCGCTCGCGGCCTCCGTCGGCGTCCACGCCTTCTCCGGCGAGGCGCCGGAAGACGCCGAGACCCTCCTCGCCCGCGCCGACGAGGCCATGTACGCCGAAAAGCACGCCGCCAAGATGCGGCTGGCGGCGAACCAGGCTTAGTTTTCCGCCCCCCTTGAGGCGGAGTAGGGGTGAACCGATCATGCCCGTCGGGCTCGCCTTATGGGGCGCAAGGCGCTAGGACGCGGCTCCTTACGTTTCCATCGGGGCGGCGTGGCTTGGCCGAAAGCATCGAATTCAGCGTGGTCGTCCCGGTCTATAACGAGGCCGGCAACGCCGCCGATCTGGCGCGCGAGATCGCGCGCGCGCTCGAGGGCCGCTCCCACGAGATCATCTTCGTCGACGACGCGAGCCGCGATGACACGCGCGCGGAACTGGCCGCCGCACGGGCCGAAATCCCGCAGCTGCGCATTGTCGGGCACCGCGCCAATGCCGGGCAGAGCCGGGCGATCCGGTCAGGGGTGGCCGTAGCGCGGGCGCCTCTGGTGGGCACGCTCGACGGCGACGGCCAGAACGACCCGGCCGACCTGCCGAAGCTCCTGGCCCGGATCACCCGCCAGGACGCGCCGCCGGGGCTCGCCATGGTCTCGGGCGTGCGGCTGAAGCGCAAGGACACCTCCGCCAAGCGGTGGGCCTCCCGGCTCGCCAACGGGGTCCGCCAGTCGCTGCTGGGCGACGGGGCCGTCGATTCCGGGTGCGGCATCAAGGTGTTCAGGCGTGACGCCTTCCTTGTTCTCCCGTACTTTGACCACATGCACCGGTACATGCCGGCGCTGATGAAGCGCGACGGGTTCGGGGTGGAGTATTTCGAGGTCAATCACCGGCCGCGTGGGGCCGGGCGCTCGAAATACACGAATCTGGGGCGACTTGCGGCTGCGGGCACCGACCTTTTCGGGGTCATGTGGCTCAGGAGCCGCCTGCGTGATCCGAAGGGGGCAGACGAGTTATGAGTCGCTCAGGCATGACCGTGCAGGAAGCGATGATGATACGCCGCGCAGCGAAGTCGCGCGTCGGCGGGGGAAATGAGGGGAGTGGTTCGATGGCTGCAGCGTTCAATGTCTTTCCGCTGATTTTGATCCCGGTGCTGATCTACAACATCATCGCCCTTGGCGGGATGGCGATGGCCGGCGACGCGCAGGCGGTGATCCAGCAGCTGGAGTCGCAGGCGTTTTCGGTGCCGATGGCGTCGGGCGTGCAGTGGATCGTCCAGTGGGGCGACATTCTCGTCCTGATCGCGCTGGTGCTGCTGTTCGTGGAGCTGCTGAAGTCCACCTCGACGGGCACGTCGGCGATCTTCAACCACGCGCTCTCCATGCTGGTGTTCATCATCTGCCTGGTGGAGTTCCTCCTGAACGCGGCCTTCGCGACGAGCGTCTTTTTCACGATCATGATCATGTCGCTGCTCGACGTGCTCGCGGGCGTGGTGGTGACCATCGTGTCGGCGCGCCGCGACGTGGAATTCGACCACTCGCGCGGGGCCTAGTTCTTTCCTCCTCCGTGAGCGAAGCGAAACGGGGGAGGTGGCTTGCGCGAAGCGCAAGACGGAGGGGGCGCGTTAGTCGACCGAGCCCCCCCCATCCCCCGGCTTCGCCGGGTACTTCCCTCGCAGGCGGGGGAAGAAACGCGGTCCCGCTCCGGAACCATCGCCCCGCCAACGCCTTGAATCCTCCGCGTTTTGCCGCTCCAAGAGCGGCGAGGAGGATTTCCCCATGCGTGCACTCGTACCCTATGCCGCCGCCCTGGCGATGGCTGCGTCCCCGGTCGCCATCGCGCCTGCCATCGCGCAGGACACCGGCCCCGCCGCAGGGCATCATCGGATGATGATCGAAGGCACGACGCTGACCATTTCCGCCGAGGCCCGCACGTCGGAGCGTCCGGACATCGCGACCGTCTCCGCCGGCGTCGTCACCGAGGCGCCGACAGCGGAAGCCGCGCTGGCGGAAAATGCGCGCCGCATGAATGCGGTAATCGCCGCGATCAAGCGTTCGGGCGTCGCCGATCGCGACATCCAGACAAGCCAGCTCTCCATCCAGCCGGTGACCGTCTATGCCGAAAACGTGCCGCCGCGCGTCACGGGCTATCAGGCGACAAACACGGTGAACGTGAAGGTCCGCAATCTCGCGAATGTGGGAAAGACGGTCGATGCGCTCGTTGCGCAGGGCGGCAACACGCTCAACGGCATCCAGTTCGGCCTCAATGACCCCGACGCCGCGCTCGATCGCGCGCGCTCGGAAGCGCTGAAGAAGGCGCGCGCGCGCGCCGACGTCTATGCGCAGGCGGTGGGCATGCGCGTGCACAAGATCATCGCCATCGAGGAGGGCGGTTCGATCTCGCCGCCGCGCCCCGTGCCGATGATGGCGATGCGCGCCGCCGCGATGGACTCCACGCCCGTGCAGGCGGGCGAGGTGGATCTCACGGCGAACGTCACGGTGATGTTCGAACTGCGGTGAGCACAGGTGCGGCGCACGGAGCGGGCTGACTTCTTCTCCCCCTTGCAGGGGGAGAGGAAGCTTCACTCCGCCGCATCCTTCGGCTCGCGCACCAAGAGCCGCTTCACGCCGAACACCGCAAAGCCGAGCCCGAACACGAAGAGCGCCGCGCTCACGCCGTTCACGACGTCTGGGTGCAGGTTGAAGCGTTCCGCAAAGCCGAACACGTCGAGATCGCCGCCGAGATTGAAGGCGCGGAACATGGTGACGTAAACGCCTGCCGCGATCATCAGCATCGTCAGAAGCTGGCGCACCGTGCTCGCTGAAACCCCCATCCACGCGACGATCAGCGCATAGACGGGGAGAAGGCCGTACTTTTCGGCGATGAGGGTGAAGAGGTCGTTCAGGTCCATGATGCGCACCGTCGCCTTGCATTAGGCCGGGAAAAGCAGACGGCCGATGACGAAGATGACGAAGGCCGGAACAGCGAAGAACAATGTTCTGAAGCACCCCGGCCGCAGTCGAGGGTCCGTCCAATACGAGTCCAGATCGGGGGGTGACGCGCCGCGGAGCTTGTCGATCATCAGCATTCCTGAAATCGCCGCGGCGAGCCACAGCACCAGGGGTACGATCAGGAACGCTGCTTCAGCTGGACTCATGCTCCTCTGATCCTCGTCGTGCTCATCCCCAAGGTGCAAAGTGCTTTGACAGCTTCAGCCCTTGGCCCTGATAGCTCGAGCCGCTTTCGCCATAGAGCTTTTCGCACGGGCCGGTGAGGGGCTCGAAGACGAGTTTTCCCACAGGCTGTCCGTCTTCCAGGATGAACGGCACGTCGCGGGAGCGCACTTCGAGCACGGCTTTGCCTTCGTGCGGCGGGATGCCGAAGCCCGGATCGAAGAAGCCCGCGTAGTGCGCGCGAAACTCGCCCAGCTCTGGCCGGATGGGGGCCATTTCCGCCGCTTCGTCGGGCGGGATCAGCACGGGCTCTTTCGACGCGAAGATGTAGAACTCGCCGGGATCGAGCACGAGGCGGCCGCGCCGCGCTTCCAGCGGCTCCCAGAATTCGTGCGGATCGTACTGGCCGAGGCGCTCCACGTCGATGACGCGCGAATGCCGCTTCGCGCGGAAACCGACGGGGCCTTTCAATGAAAGATCGATGTTGAAATCGATCGAGCGCTTGGGATGTGGCGGGCCGCGTCGCAGGCGTATCTGCGACAGGCGCGAGCCCGTGCGCACGAGCACCGAAAACGTGCACGGACTGATCTCCGCGTAGAGCGGTCCTTCATATCCTGCCGGCACATGGTCGAACGCCGTGCCGTGATCGCAGATGAGGCGCGTGAAGACGTCGATGCGCCCGGTGGAGGATTTCGGATTGGCGGCGCCATGCAGATGCGGCGGCAGCACCGCGCGTTCGAGCAGCGGCACGAGATAGACGCAGCCCGTTTCCAGCACCGCGCCGTTCGTCAGGTCGATGCGGTGCATGACCACTTCGTCGTCAAGGCGTTCGGCCACGGTGGCGGCGCCCGGCAGGAAGCTCGCGCGGATGCGGTAGGCGATGTCGCCGAGGCGCAGGTCGAGGCTCGCCGGCTGGATCTGGTCGTGGTGGAGGGGCGGGCCGGGCTCGATGTAGCCGCGCTCGATGGCGCGGCGGATTTCGGCATCGGGCAGAACGCCGTGGCTGACCATGGGGTGCTCCTGTCGGGCGCTGCTTGGGCCATGGCCGGCGGCGCTTGTCCAGCGTTGCGACGCCGGACCGCCTGCTCAGCGTTCGGCGAGCGCCGTCCGCAGGGACATCATCTCGATCGCCACGGAGGCCGCCTGCGCCATGCCTTCCAGGCATGCGATCTCGACATCGTGCGGCGTGCGGGGGACCGCCCAGTAGGCCCCGATAGCGGCCACGGGCTCCGACTTGCGCACCGGCGCCATCGCCATGCTGCGCACGAAAGTGTCGGCGTAAAGCTCATGCGGGACGCGGGAATCGGCGGCGGTGTCCTCGATGACGATGGTCTCGCGACCCAGCATGGCCAGCCCGGAGATGCACTGGCCGATGGGAAAGGCGCGACCCTTCCACAGCGGCGCAATCGCGTCCTCGTCGATATAGCGCACCATGCGCGCCTCGCGCAGCACGACCGTAATTCCATCGGCGCCTGTCAACGCGCGCGCCGCCGTGCGCACCTCGCGGGCGACGTCCTCCATCGTGCGGCACAGCGACAGCGTTTCCATCGCCTGCGACAGTGTGAGAATGCGCGCTGCTGACCCGTCCGCCATCGTCCGTTCCCGCCAGACCGACCTCGACGACTCTATAGCCCAAAACCGGTCATGACGCCATTTCGCTACTTGACGGCGCAGCCGTCCGCGCCCTAGACGACCCCCGCGCCGATTTGGACTCAGCTTGCGGGCGCGTTTACAAATGCAGCTAAACGAGGGGATTGGTCGTCACAGGCGGCCTCGCCGAAGCGCAGGTCGCTTCTCCCCATCCGCAAGCCAGGTATCGACGGCGCGTCGTTTGACGCCTGCGTGAGGACCTGACGTGACCGCCGCACCATCACCCGCCGGACTTGATCCGCACCATGATCTCCTCGTCGCGGGGGCCGATCCGTGGACGATGCTCGCCGCTGTGGCGGGGGCCTTCGCCGGCGCGCCCGCGCAGCTTCTCTCGATGTCGGGCGCGCGCTTTACGGATGGCGACTGCACCCTCAATCTGCGCGTCGCCGGCATCGATCCGGGCGAGGCGGGCCGCATCGCCGACGAACTCTCCCAACATCCCGACGTGCGGCTCTCGCGCATCGAACATATCGTCTGGAAAGTCCGGTCATGAGCGCTGCGTTTCTCACCCTTCTCCCCCGCGAGGGGGAGAAGGTGTCGACGAAGTCGACGGATGAGGGGGTGAGTTGCAGGATGAAGTCGGGCGTCGGGGACAATCTCCGGGACGCCCCCTCATCCGACCGCTTCGCGGCCACCTTCTCCCCCTCGCGGGGGAGAAGGCTTTCAACCAGGTTCGACCAATGACCGACAAAAAAAAGTTGCCGCGTCTCGCCACGCAGCTCGTGCGCGGCGGCATCAATCGCAGTCCGCACAAGGAAACGAGCGAAGCGATCTGGATGACGTCCGGCTTCGTCTACGACAGCGCGGAAGAGGCCGATGCGCGCTTCGCCGGCACGTCGCCGGGCTTTCTTTACGGGCGTTATGCGAACCCGACCGTGCGTATTCTCGAAGAAAAGCTGATGCTGCTGGAGGGCGCGGAGGAAGCCTTATGCGTCGGTTCCGGCATGGCGGCGGTGACGGCATCGGTGATGGGCGTGGTGAAGGCGGGCGACCGCGTGATCGCGCCGCGCGCGCTCTTCTCGTCGTGTTTGTGGCTGCTCGAGAACTTCCTGCCGCGCTTCGGCGTCGAGGTCGAACTCGTCGATGGCGAGGATCTCGAGCAATGGAAGAAGGCGGCGCAGAAGCCCGTGCGTCTCGCGCTGATCGAAACGCCGTCCAATCCGGTGCTCGGCGCGGTGGACCTGAAGGCCGTCGCCGACATCCTGAAGCCGACTGGCGCCATCATCGTCGTCGACAATGTGTTCGCCACGCCGCTGAACCAGAAGCCGCTCGAACTCGGCGCGCATGTGGTCGTCTATTCGACGACCAAGCACATGGACGGGCAGGGCCGCACGCTCGGCGGCGCCATCCTCACGTCGAAAGCGCTGATGGACGAGCACTACCGCGAATATCTGCGCCACACCGGCCCCGCCATCTCGCCGTTCAATGCGTGGGTGATCCTCAAAGGTCTGGAGACGCTGCACCTGCGGGTGCCCGCACAATGCGCGTCGGCCGCGAAAATCGCCGATGCGCTGGCCGGACATCCGAAGATCGCGCGCGTGCTCTATCCGGGACGCGCGGACCATCCCCATCGCGCGATCCATGCCAAGCAGATGGCAGGCGGCGGCCCGCTCATCGCTTTCGAGGTGAAGGGCGGACAGGCAGGCGCGTTTGCGTTCCTGAACAATCTTGAGCTGATCGACATCTCCAACAATCTCGGCGATGCGAAGTCTCTCGCCACGCATCCGGCCACCACCACGCACCGGCGACTTACCGAAGAGGCGCGCGCGCAGATCGGCGTGTCGCCCGGATCGGTGCGTCTCAGCGTCGGTCTTGAGGATGTGGACGATCTGATCGAGGATGTGACGCAGGCGCTCGACCGGATCTGAACGCATGTACGAGGAAACCACCGAAGGCGTGCGCATCCGCGTGACGCCGGCCTACGCCCCCGCCGAAAGCGCGCCGGCGGACCACCGGTATTTCTGGACCTACACGATCGAGATCACCAACCTCTCCGCGCGCACGGTGAAGCTCATCAACCGCTACTGGCGCATCGTCGACGCGACCGGCAAGGAGCAGGAAGTGCGCGGCGACGGCGTCGTCGGCAAGCAGCCGGTCCTGCGTCCGGGCGAGGCCTTCACCTACACCAGCGGTTGCCCGCTGACGGCGCCGACCGGGATGATGGGCGGGCACTACGGCATGATCGATGTGCAGGCGCACATGCCTTTCGTCGCCATCGTGCCGACCTTCGCGCTGGACAGCCCCTTCACGGACCGGACCCGCGCAAACTAGACGTCACGCGCGGACTTCCGCCGGATCAAGAAGATAGAGCCGCGCGCAGAACTGGCAGCGGGCGTGCAGCTTGCCGTCCGGCTCGACGAGGTCTTCCAGCTCTTCGCGCGTGAAGCGGTTGAGGAGGGCCGTCAGCCGCCCGCGATCGCAGGTGCACCGGTCGCGCAGGCCCAGCGGATCGGCCATGCGCACGCCGTCTTCATGGAAGAGGCGATAGAGCATCGCATCCGTCGGCAGCGCGGGATCGAGCAGTTCGGCGTCAGTGAGCGAGGCGAAGAGGATCTGCGTGCGGCTCCAGTCTTCTTCGGTGAAGCCGCGCGCCTCGTCGCCCGCCACGCGCTGGATGAGTGCGCCGCCGCCGCGCCATTGCGCGCCCTGCGTCGTCACTTCCTCACCCACGGCAAGGCGGATCCGCGTCGGCGTCTGTTCGGAGTGTTCGAAATAGTATTCCGCGCAATCGGCGAGCGTGGCGCCTTCGAGCGGCACGACGCCCTGCATCTGCGCCATGTCGGGCCCCTGGTCGAGGGTGAGCGTCAACGCGCCGGCGCCGATGAGTTCCGCAGGCGTGCGCCGTTCGTCGCCGACATCGGCATCGACCACGCGCGCATAGCCCCGCAGTCCGCCGCCGGCGCGATACTCCGCAACCAGCAATGGCGCCGGCCCGTCGCCCTGGGCCTGCACGGTGAGCGTGCCTTCCGTCTTCAGAAGTGCGCCGACGAGGGCCGTGAGCGTCAGCGCCTCTCCGAGCAGCAACGCGACGGGACGCGGATAGTCGTGCCGGCAAAGGATCGGATGAATGGAGTCAGCGCCGAGCCGCGCATAGCGCCCACGCACCGGCGCGCCGTCGATGGTGAAAGCGGAGACGCAATCGTCGTGCGCGTTCAAAATCCGAGACACCACAGCAGCACGGCTTTCTGGGCGTGGATGCGATTTTCCGCTTCGTCGAAGATCGCCGATTGCGGGCCGTCGATGACTTCCGTCGTCACTTCCTCGTCGCGGTGTGCGGGCAGGCAGTGCAGGAAGACCGCATTCCGGGCGGCGCGGTTCATCAGCGCCTGCGTCACCTGATACGGCGGGAACGCGGCCATGCGTTCGTCCTTGTCGGTGTCGCCCATCGAGACCCAGCAATCGGTGACGACGACGTCGGCGCCGTCGACGGCGGCTTCTGGTTTCTGGCTGACGCTCACGCGCGCGCCCTCGGCCTCTGCGGCTTGCACGTCTTGAGTTCTCGGGAGATAGCCCTTCGGCGCGGCGATCGCGAGGTCGAAGCCGAGCTTGCCGGCGACGTGGATGAAACTGGCGCAGACATTGTTGCCGTCGCCCACCCACGCGATCTTCTTGCCCTTCACGTCGCCGAGGCGCTCCTCGATGGTCATGAGATCGGCGATGATCTGGCAGGGGTGGCTGAGATCCGTCAGCCCGTTGATGACCGGCACGCTCGATGCGGCGGCGAAGTCGAGCACGTCCTGATGTGCATTCGCGCGGATCATCACGGCATCGACCATGCGGGAGAGCACGCGGGCGGTATCTTCGATGGTTTCGCCGCGGCCGAGTTGGGTGTCGGATGCGTTGAGCACGATGGTGTCGCCGCCGAGCTGGCGCATGCCGATGTCGAACGACACGCGCGTGCGCGTCGAGTTCTTCTGGAAGATCATCGCCAGCGTATGGCCGATCAGCGGCGCGTCCGCATCCTTGGCGCCTTTGGTGGCGCCAATGCGCGCAGCCTTGCGACGGTGCGCCTCGTCGAGGAGCGCGCGCAGCTGTGCGGGATCGAAAGTGGCGAGATCGATGAAGTGGCGCGGCGGTCTCACGCCGCCGCCTTCGCATCGCTGATGGCGGCGTCAAGGATAGCGACGGCTTCGGTGACGTGGCTGCCGTCGATGATGAGCGGCGGCGCCAGGCGCACGCAGTTTTCGCCCGCGACTCCCACAAGCAGCTTGCGGTCGCGCGCGGCGGCCTGCGCGGGTTTCGGATCGCTCGCGAGTTTCACCCCACGCAGCAGGCCGCGTCCCCGAATTTCCAGCACGTAGCCCGGATGGCGATCCTTCAGCCCTTCGAGCGCCTGGCCGAGATGGTTCGAGACGTCACGGACGTGTTCGAGGAAGGCCGGCTCGTGCAGCATGTCATAGGCAGTGTTGCCGACCGCCATGGCGAGCGGGTTTCCGCCGAAGGTGGTGCCGTGCGTGCCGCGCACCATGCCCTTGGCCGCTTCGCGCGTCGCGAGGAAGGCGCCCATCGGGAAGCCGCCGCCGACGCCCTTGGCCACAGCCATGATGTCCGGCGTGACGCCAGACCATTCGTGCGCCCACATCTTGCCGGTGCGACCTGCGCCCGATTGCACTTCGTCGAAGATGATCAGCGCGCCGTGCTGGTCGCACAGTTCGCGCAGGCCGCGCAGGCACTGGTCGGGCACCGCACGGCAGCCGCCTTCGCCCTGCACCGGCTCGATGATCACCGCCGCCGTTGTCGGACCAATCGCTTTCTTAAGCGCGTCGTGATCGCCGTAGGGGAGATTGATGTAGCCCGGCAGGCGCGGGCCGAAGCCGTCCACATAGTTCGGGTTTCCGGCCGCATTGATCGCGGCATAGCTGCGACCGTGGAACGAGCCGGAGAAGCCGATGATGTCGATCTTCTCTGGGTTGCCGTTCGCGGAGTGATATTTCCGCGCCATCTTCAGGCAGCCTTCGATGGCCTCGGTGCCGGAGTTGGTGAAGAAGACGACGTCGGCGAAGGTCGACGCGACATACTTCGCCGCCAGCGTTTCCTGCCCTTCGACGCGGAACATGTTCGAAAGGTGCCAGAGCTTGCCGGCCTGCTCGCGCAGCGTTTCCACCATGCGCGGATGGGCGTGGCCGAAGGCGTTCACCGAGATCCCGGCGATGAAATCGAGATAGCGCTCGCCGGTCTTGGCGTAGAGGTGCACGCCCTCGCCGCGCACGAATACCTGCTCCGGCGGCGAATACACGGGCAGAAGCGGGCTTTCAGGGACGGACATGGGGCGCTCCAGAAGGGGCGAAGTGCTGGAAAGCGCGGGTTCTGACGGGGGTTGGGGCAAGCGTCAAGGAATCCGGCGCCGTCGCGCCGGAAGCCACGGGGGCAAAAATTTGCGTGTGCCGCCTTGGCGATGTCCCGACGCCGGTTATGGTGGGGACAACCAACAGGCCGAATAAACGGGGAGATCGCACATGTCGTCGCGCGTTGCAGTGGTCACGGGGGGCACCCGCGGCATCGGACTGGCCATCACGGAAGCGCTCAGCAAGGCGGGCTACAAGGTCGCCGCCAACTACGCCGGCAACGACAAGGCGGCGCAGAAGGCCGAAGCCGAGAATGAGGGCGTGAAGTGCTACAAGTGGGACGTGGGCGACCACGACGCTTGCATCGCCGGCCTGCGCAAGGTGGAAGCCGAGATCGGTCCGGTTGACGTGCTCGTCAACAACGCCGGAATCACGCGGGACGGATTTTTCCACAAGATGACCGCCGACCAGTGGCGCGAGGTCATCCGCGTCGATCTCGACAGCCTCTTCTACATGACCCGTCCGGTGATCGACGGCATGCGGGCGCGGGGCTTTGGCCGCATCATCAACATCTCTTCGATCAACGGCCAGAAGGGGCAGGCGGGGCAGGTCAACTACTCCGCCGCCAAGGCCGGGATGATCGGCTTCACCAAGGCGCTGGCGCAGGAAGGCGCCTCCAAGGGCGTCACGGTGAACTGCATCGCGCCAGGCTATATCGACACCGAGATGGTGGCCGCCGTGCCGGAAGCGGCGCTGCAGAAGATCATCGCCACGATCCCGGCGGGGCGGCTCGGCAAGGCCGAGGAGATCGCCCGCGCCGTCCAGTTCCTGGCCAGCGACGACGCGGGCTTCATCACCGGCGCGACGCTGACGGTGAACGGCGCGCAGTACATCGCGGGCTGACGCGGGCGCCGGGACGGGCGTGACGTTTTCGTCACGCTCCCCGGCCCAATGTCGCACAAGCGTCGTCGCGCCACGAAAGCGCCGGTTTCGGATGGCTTTCGGGTGGGCATGTCCGCCGACACGCCACCGCAGTTCGGATCGTCCCATTTCGGCGCCAGGGTCGCCGGCGCCTTCGCGGCCACGATCGCCCTCGCGATCGCGCCGAACGCCGTCGCGCAAAGCAAGGACAGCCCGCTGGCGCAGGGCCTGCTCGATCTTCCCGCCAATGACCCGCCGCCGGCGGAGCGCTACCAGACGCCCGACGGGCGGGTGCGCTTCGTGCTGGACCGGTCGGGCTCGCGCGTGGCGCTGGTGCGGTTCGAGGGCTCCGACGAGGTGCATGTGCTGCGCGCCGTGCCCGGGCCGCGCGGCGACGAATTCTACAAGACCGACACCGGCGACGTGCTGCTGCGGGTGACCGCGCTTGGCGGCGTGATCGTCTATACCGACAGCGCCCGCACCGGCGCGCCCGCTGCGCTCGCGGGTCGGGCCGGACCAATGCCGCCGCCGAGCGCGCCGCAGGGCGGGCTCGAAGCGCGCATGGCGGCGCTGCAGCGCGAGACCGCGCGGCGCGGACGCCCCGTCACCTTCCATGCGCCGCAGAACGTGCAGGGACCCGCCTCCGGCGTGGTCGCCGACGCCGCCGCACGCGCGGCGGAGGGGCTGGTCGCTGCGCCGCGACAAGGCGCGGTGGTGCGCCGGGTGGTGATCCAGTACGGGTCGCGGCCGGGCGCCTATGTGATCAACGAATCCCTCACCGTCGTCGTCGATCCGCGCCTCGGCTATGCGGGTCGCCCCTCGGCGGCGGCGATCCAGCAGGCCCTGCAAAATCCCCGTCGCGCGACGCCGGATACCGACGGTCGCGTCGAAGGCCCGCCGCAATAAGGCCCCGCTGAGGCTGGACCTCATGAATTCAGTCTCCTAGGCTTGTTCACTTGGGGCGAGCACGGGGGGCGGGAGCACGTCGGTCGCAATCATCGGGGGACCGTCGTCAGCAACTTCCAAGGCCTTTCGTGACGCATCATCGGTCGCCGTAGCGGCGGCGCGCGCACTTGCGACAATAAGGGGGCGTCATGTCTGGAATCGGAAATCTCGGATCGGTGCTCTTCGCGCACCCGATCATCGGTCTGATCGTGTTTCTCGCGGTCAGTGCCGGCGTTCTGATGGTGCTGTCCGGCGGGCAGCTCATGTCGGCGTTGGGCGGCATACTCCGCGTCTTCGTCACCGTCTTCACCACGCCGTTCGTGTTCCTGCGCGATGCGTTGACGATTTTGCGTTCGTCCGGGGAGGCGGAGCAGGATTATCGCAAGACGCGTGTGTTCATGCTGTATCGATACAGCCGCATCCAGTATCTCGGCATCCTCGTCATCTCCCTGCTTGCGCTGTCTGGCGGCATCACGGCGAGTCTCATTTCGCTCTATCCCAGCGGGGAAATGGCGCAGCACAAGGCGCTCTCCGAGCAAATCAGGTCGCTGCAGGACGACATCAAGGCCACGGAGAAAGATCTCGCCGCCGCCGCGACCCCGGCGCACCGCAAGACGCTGGAGGACCGCCGGACCGAAGCGGACCAAAAGCTCCAGCAGCAACGGCAGAGCAACGCGGCGTTCCAGCAGTCGAGTACCTTCCGCGGACCTCTCATCAGCCAGATCCAGAATGCACGTCGACCGGAAAGTCTCGCCGAGGTCGCGAACGCGATCGACGGCTACATGGCCGACTGTCCGCTAGGCTACTCCTGGGGCGGGTTCAGCGAGGAACAGTGCGCTGCCTACCGCGCCTTCGCGACGGAGCTGGCGCAACGCAAGACGACGGAATTGGCGCTCTCCAAGGCGTTCGAAGAAGCGGATATCGCTTTCAACGACGCCGACAACGCCGCGCGCAACGCCGAGACCAGGCTCGAGACTCTCAAGTCGTCGCTGAAGTCGACCCGGGAACAACGCGGACAGGTCTCGCTGTTCAATCCCGGGGTCATCGCCAGCAAGCTCGGCGGTGCGATCGCGATCCTGATCTCGTCCTTGCTTTTGGTGATCGTGATCGTCTGGTTCGGCGCCCTGTTCATCGACTTCCTCAACTGGATCATCCTGCTGATGCGCGTCGCGGAGAAGGACGCGTCGTCGAAGCTCGACCACGCCGACAAGGAATATCAGTAGGCGCCGCGCACCGGCGGGCGCCAGAGTTTCGGCGCCCAGTCGGGCGGGGCGAGGGTGAATCCGGAGAACCGGAATCCCGGCGCGACGATGCAGCTGACGAGGCTCCAGTCCCCCAGCGTTTCCGCCGCCTGCCAGGCGCCGGCGGGCACGACCGCCTGCGGCGTGTGACCTGCTGCGAGGTCGGCGCCGAGACGCAAGGTGAAGGCGAGATCGCCATCGGCGCTGATCGAAAGCGCCAGCGGATCACCCGCGTGCCACAGCCAGTATTCCACCGCATCGACATGGTGCCAGTGCGATTTTTCCCCGGCCTTCAGGAGGAAATAGATCGCGGTCGACCGCGCGCGAACGTCGGAGCCATGGTCGCGGTGCGTCTCCACATAATGGCCGCCCTCCGGATGCGGCTTCATGCGCAGGTGCGCGATGATCGCATCGGGATCTCGCATCAGAAATTGTCCTTCATCTCGCGCACCTTGCCGAAGGCTTCCCAGTCGGCGGCGCCCGGTTTGCCGATGCGCTCCTTCAGCAGCGGTGCGCGCAGGAAGGGGTTGGTGGCTTTCTCCTGCGCGAGCGTCATCGGCACGGTGGGCTTGCCGGCGTCTCGCAGCGTCTTCACCTCGATGGCGCGCGCTTGAAGCGCTGCATTGTCGGGATCGACGCTGAGCGCGAAACGCAGGTTCGATTCGGTGTATTCGTGGGCGCAGTAGAGTGTCGCGTCGTCAGGCAGCTGGGTGAGCTTCGTCAGCGACGTCCACATCTGCTGCGGCGTGCCTTCGAACAGGCGCCCGCAGCCCATGGCGAAGAGCGCATCGCCCACGAAGGCGATCTTCTCGGCATCGAACACGAAGGCGATGTGGCCGAGCGTATGTCCCCCGACGTCGAGCACCCGCGCCGCATGCGCGCCGAGGGCGACCGTGTCTCCTTCGTCGACGATGCGATCGGGCGCCTGGCCGATGCGCGAAACTTCGGAGGGTCCGATCACGACCGCGCCGGTTGCGGCCTTGATCGCAGCGTTGCCGCCCGCGTGATCGGGGTGCCAGTGCGTGTTCCAGATCTGGGTGATGCGCCAGCCGGCCGCGCGCGCTTCGGCGAGATAGGCGTCGGCGTCCGGCGTATCGATGGCGGCGGTCTCGCCGCTCGCGTCGTCGTGGACGAGGAAGCCGTAATTGTCCTTGAGGCACGGGAACTGACGGATGTGGATCATGGGAAGTCACCTTTCGGGACGAGCATAGCGGAGTTTGCAGGGAGGCGAAGGAGTCTGCAGGCCAGATGCGATGTCCCTTCTCCCCCGCGAGGGGGAGAAGGTGTCGACGAAGTCGACGGATGAGGGGGCGTCCCGGAGATTGGCCGCACCATCCGACTTCATCCTGAACCTCGCCCCCTCATCCGACCGCTTCGCGGCCACCTTCTCCCCCTCGCGGGGGAGAAGGGATGTGATCGCGTTCATCCCGCCCTCCGTTCTGCACGACGCGCCAGCGCTTCCGCACGCCATTCCGCCTTGTGCCTTTCATTCCACGCCAGAATCCTTGGCGTGCGTTTCTTGATGTCCTCCTTCTCCCACTCGTAGAGGAAAATCCGTTTCTGGCGCGGCGTTTTCGGCTTGCCCTGTCGATCGAGCATGACGAGGCGCCGCGCATGGGTATGCGCGCTGAAGAGTGGAACCACATTGCTGAAATCGCCTTGGGCGGCGGGCGGTTCTTCGCTGCTGCGCAGCACCGCACCGACAAAGGCTTCCGGCCGCTGACGGAAATGCGCGAGCAGCGCGTTGCGGAGGTCCATGCAGGGGCGATAGCGGCGCATCTGCGTCAACACGCGCGGCGTGCGGTCGAACCGGTTGGCCATGCGGCGCGCCATGCGTTTTGCGTGGCGCAGCGGATCGGCGCAGAGATCGCGCAGTGCGGCAAGACGACGGCGCAAAGGCGCGGAGTCGTAGTGCAGCGGCGCGTTGTAGGGATGATAGAGATCATCCACGCGTTCGTGATGCGTGATTTCCGTCAGCGCATGGCGCTGCGGCGGCGCGCCGAAATACTGCAGACGAAAGAGAGTCTTCTCGTCGCGCGGTTTGTAGACGTAAGGCCGCCAGTCCGGCGGCGGCGGCCCGCTCGTGCGGACCACGGGCTTGAATTTCAGCCCCACCGCCAACGCGAACAGCACGCGCCGCGCGAACGCCTCGATGTCGCGCAGCCAGCGATCGGCCGTGCGATAGACACTCCAGTCGATGATGCCCGCAAAGGCAAGCGCATCGGCGAGCGGCGCGAGCAGCGCCTGGATCAACGCCAGATGATGCGCCGTGTTGGCGCGCAGGTGCGATACGTCGATACGTGGCTTCATGGCGCCAACCTCCTTTCATGGGCAGGAGTATAAGGCGCCTTGAACCTGTGCCGGATTGTAATGTGCAAACCCCCGCATTCGCGGGCGTTTGTCCCCCTAACTGGAAGTCATCTTCCTTCTCCCTCGCAGGGGAGAAGGGTTCTCCGTTTGGCCTACTCGAACCGGATCACCGGCGCGGGCTTCGCCGCGCGCGCTGCGTTTTCCATCGCCGCTTCCGCCATTGCGGCGAACGCTTGCGACAGCGGGTGATCGGGTTTCGCGACGACGAAGGGCGCGCCCGCATCGGCGCTTTCACGGAGCGCGATCTCGATCGGCACTTCGCCGAGAAACGGCGCCCCGAGCGCTTCCGCCGTCCGCCGGGCGCCGCCTTCGCCGAAGACGTACATGCGGCCGCCAAGCGTTTCGAGCCACGCCATGTTCTCGATGACGCCGATCACCGGCACGTGTGTCTTGTCGAACATCGCCATGCCGCGCCGCACGTCGGCGAGCGCGAGTTCCTGCGGCGTCGACACGATGATCGCGCCCGCGAGCGGCACACGCTGGGCGATGGTGAGCTGCACGTCGCCGGTGCCCGGCGGCATGTCGAGGACGAGGACATCGAGCGGATCGGCGTCCGTGCCCCATGCCACATCGTCGAGAAGTTGCCGCACGGCGCTCGTGGCCATGGCGCCGCGCCAGATCATCGCCTGCTCGGGATCGACGATGAAGCCGATGGACATGAGCTTGAGACCGCACCGCTCCACCGGTTCGAGCTTCTTGTCGGGACGCATGACGGGCCGCGTCGCCGCGACGCCGAAGAGGGTGGGGAGCGAGGGACCGTAGACGTCCACGTCCAGCAGTCCGACCTTGCGCCCGCTCGCGGCGAGCGCGCAGGCGAGATTGGCCGCAATGGTGGACTTTCCGACTCCGCCCTTGCCGCTCGCTACAGCGATGACGGCGCGGACCCCGGCGACGCCTTCGGGCGTGCGGTGGGCGGACTGCGAGGCAGGCTTGGCTTCGGCGTGGGCGGTGAGCACCGCGGTCACGCCCGTCACGCCCTTGACCGCCGCGGCGGCGGCTTCGGCGGCGTCGCGGACCGGCCCCCAGGCGTCAGCGGCGCCCGCCGGGGCCTCCAGCGCGAAGCGGACCCGGCCTTCGGCGGTCACCGCCAGCCCCTGGATCCGGCCCGCATCGGCCAACCCTTTGCCGGATAACGGATCTTTGATGCTGTTCAACGCACGCGAAATCCGATCGCGGAGCGCCATCAAGGAGGTGTTCATGCTTGATCCGTAAGGCTTGGCCCCACATATCCGGCGCGCACCCGGGACCCGCAAGGGCCTCGGGACGCGAGGGCGCCAGAAGGCGCCGGAAGGGCTTTGACACCGAACATGCCGTGGAACGACCAATCGGGGGGCCGCGGCGGCGGCCAGAACAACAATCAGGGCGGTCCCTGGGGCTCGGGGCCCCAGAAGCCGTGGGGGCAGCAGCCTCCGCGTCGGCCTGACGACAAGGGTCCCGACCTCGAAGAGATGATGCGCCGGCTGCAGAGCCGCATGCGCGGCGGTCGCCCCGGCGGCGGCGGCGGCGCGCCCGGCGGGCGCGCGTTCGGGCCGTCGAGCTTCCTCGTGCTGGGCGCGCTGTTGCTCGCGGGCTGGTTCGCCTCGGGCGTCTACATGGTCGATGAAGGCGAAAACGGCGTGGTCACGCGCTTCGGCGCCTTCCACCGCCTGACGACGCCGGGCCTGCACGTCCACCTGCCGTCGCCGTTCGAAGCGGTGCGCGTGGAAGCGGTGACGCTGCAGCGCAGCCAGCAGGTCGGCTTCCGCGACGGCCAGGATCGTCCGAACGAAAGCCTCATGCTTACCGGCGACGAAGCGATCGTCGACATCGATTTCACCGTCATCTGGCAATTGTCGGAGCGGCCGCAGGACTTCGTGTTCAACACGCGCAACCAGGATGAGCTGGTGCTCGCCGTGGCCGAAAGCGCGATGCGCGAGCAGGTCGGGCGGACGGCGCTTGAGCGCATCATCTCCACCGAGCGTTCGAACGTGGAAGTCGGCACGCGCGACCTGATGCAGTCGATGCTCGATTCCTACAGCGCCGGAATCAAGATCGTGCGCGTGCAACTGCAGCGCGCGACCGCGCCCGAGCCCGTGATCGATGCCTTCAACGACGTCGATCGCGCGCGCGCCGACGCGGAGAGTCGCATCAACGAAGGTCGCGGCGAGGCGGCGCGCATGCTCCAGGAGGCGGAAGCCTACAAGGAACGCGTCGTGCGCGAAGCCTCCGGTGAAGCCGAACGCTTCAACCTCATCTACAACCAGTATCGCCTCAATCCGCGCGTGACGCGTGAGCGGCTCTATCTGGAAACGATGGAGCGCGTTTACGGCGGCGCCGACAAGATCATCATCGACGGCCGCACGGGCGTGCAGCCCTACCTGCCGCTCGATCAGCTGAAGAACCGGCGCACACAGGCTGCGCCCAGCCGGAGCGGCGCCCAATGAACCGCCTCGCCCTCATCATCGCAGGCGCCGCCTTCGGCGCGCTGCTGCTGATCTCCAACACCTTCTTCATCGTCGGCCAGACGCAACAGGCGATCGTGCTGCAGTTCGGTGAACAGCAGCGCGTCATCAACCGCGTCGGCGTCAACCAGCCCGGCCTCTACATGAAGGCGCCCTTCGTGCAGAGCGTGGTGATGTTCGACAAGCGCAATCTCGGCTTCACGCTGGCCGAGCAGCTGATCGTCGGCTCCGACCAGGAACGCCTCGTGGTGGACGCCTTCGCGCGCTACCGCATCATCGATCCGCTGCGCTTCTACCAGCAGGTGACGTTCGAGGAGCGCGGCCAGCAGCGTCTCGAGACGATCCTTGAATCGGCGCTGCGCCAGACCCTCGGCGCGGTCCGCACGAATGAAATCATCTCTACCCGCCGCAGCGAACTGATGCGCATCATCGCTCGCCAGATGGACGCCGAAGCGCGCGGTCTCGGCGTGCAGGTCATCGACGTGCGCATTCGGCAGGCCGATCTCGTCACCGAGGTGCAGGAGCGGGTCTTCGAGCGCATGCGCACCGAGCGTCAGCGCGTGGCGGCGGAAATCCGCGCGAACGGCGAACGCCAGAAAGTCGGCATCGTCGCGGAGGCGACTGAAAAGTCCCAGAAGACCAAGGGTGAAGGCGATGCGCGCCGTGCGGAGCTGTTCGCCGGCTCGTTCGGCCGCGACCCGGAGTTCGCGGGCTTCTACCGCGCCATGCAGGCCTACGAGAAATCGATCCCGCCGGGCACGCAGATGGTGGTGCCGCCGGAAGGCGAATTCTTCCGCTACATGCGCGACAAGGACGGGCGCTAGGGGTCCCTAGCGTGGCGTTCTCAGCAACGCGCCGACGGCGTCGATGATCGCATCGACATCCATCGGCGCCGAAGAGTCGCCGCCCAGAGCCTGCTGGTGCACGACCGCAAGCAGCATCGGCGCGAAGAGCGCGAGCGCGGCGGCGCGCGCGGCGGAACGGCCTTCCGGGTGAAACGGCGCAAGGCGCGCCTCAAGCGCATCGAGTGACGGTTCGAGCAGGTGCGCAAGATAGGCCCGCCCCACGTCCGGGTGGGCGACGCCCTCAACGATCCCGAAACAGTGCGCGTGCGCAAAAGCCCCGTTCTTCAGGCCGATCTTGGACAGCGCGATATAGGTGTCCACCGCCTGCGCGAGATCCGGTGCGGGTTCGGCGACGGCGTCGATGAGGCCGCGACTGCGCGCGCCGATTTCTTCGAGGATGGCGATCGCAACGCCTTCGCGATCGCCGAAATAGTGCTTCAGCGTCGGCTCGGTTACGCCGCAGGCGAGCGCCCAGTGGCGGAGGCTCGGGCGCAATGCGGGCGTGGCGAGCGTGAGGTCCGTAAGCGCCGCGATCAGTGCGGCGCGCTTGGCGTCATAGTCCGCATTGCGGCTTCCCGCCGGTCTCGGCATTTCATCACCCCTTGCCCGAGACTACCCGCCAAGTCGCCGCGTCGCCATAGGCGTGGCGACGCGGCGTCGAGGTGCGGGCGGACGCCTCAGAAGGCGTAGCGCGCCGTGATCGTCACTGGCACGGAGAGGCGTGAGCCCTTGTCATTGATGGACGACAGGCCAAGCGTCGAAAGCGCCGCGTCATCGCCATCGAGGTCGCCCGTGTAGCGCAGGCCGGTCTCGGCGATGAGCGACCAGCGGTCGTTGATGTCCCACGCGGCGCCCGCGTCCACGCCCACCGTCCATGTGGTTGTGTCGCTGTAGAAGGGCACATTGTTGAGAGTGATGTCGTTGGGCTCGGCGCCGACGCCGGCGGGCACCGGCACGCTGAAGCTTGCGCGGATCTCGTCGATGAACGCGACGCCCGCGCGTCCCGCCACGAACGGCTTGATTGCGGAACTTCCGAAATACTGGCGAACGCCCGCTTCGATGCTCGTGACATTCAGATCGCCGAACGTGCCGAAGACCGGCAGCGACGCCGAGAGCGCGGGCACGAACGCCGTGCCGACCTGCACCGTTCCCTGATCGGCTTCCGTGCGGCGGACAGCGCCGAAGAACTCCCGGTTCCCGCCGAGGCCGTAGGCGCCTTCCAGGCTGTAGGTCAGCGCCTCGCCGTAGATGTCGTCGAAGGAGCGCGACTGGATGCGCAGTTCCGCGCCGACGGCGGGCAGGTTCGGGTTCAGCGCCGCCAGCGAGGCGACCGGGGCGGTGGCTCCGCCGTGTACGTCGCCATCGACGGGATAATCCGCACCGATGGACACGGAACCGGCGAAGCGGCCTGCCTCGAGCGGGCCGGCGATGGCGGGGGACGCCGCCATGAGCACGGCCGAAATGGTGATGAGCGATCGCAACATGTTGGGATTCTCCACGACACGGCGGACTGCCGCAGCGCAGATATAAAATATCGCATTATAGATACAATACAGTATTGGAGGGTTTTTGCGGTTTGCCGTTCACATCGCTGTGCGCGGCAACCGGGCTCGCCAGGTGAGCCGCGTTGCGCGCCCGACTTTCGCCCCATATTCACGATGAACACGCGACAGCGCCCGGCACAGGTCCGGCTACGATCAGGTTCGATGATTCGACTTCTCTCACACGTCATGGCCGCGCTCTGCGCCGGTTTTCTCGCTGTCGCGACGCCGGCGGCGGCCCAGAACAACGCCGCGCGCTATCCGGCGGAAGGCTTCGGCGACCTTGCCGAGCGGCTGATGCCGGCGGTGGTCAACATCGCCACGACCCAGCGCATCGACGGCGTGGGCCAGCCCCCGCGCCCGCGCAGCGGTCCGGGCTCGCGTCTCGACGAACTGTTCGACGACCGCAACCTCAACGAGGTCAGCTCCCTCGGGTCCGGCTTCGTGATCAGCGCGCAGGGCGTCGTCGTCACCAACAACCACGTCATCGAGGGCGCCGATCACGTCGAGGTCATCTTCCAGGACGGCGAGCGCCTGAAGGCGGAAATCATCGGTCGCGACCAGGCGACCGACATCGCCGTGCTCAAGGTCAGTGCGCCGCGTGCGTTGCCCTTCGTGCGCTTCGGCGACGCCAACCGCGCGCGCGTCGGCGATCTCGTCATCGCCATCGGCAACCCGTTCGGGCTTGGCGGTTCGGTGTCGGCGGGCATCATATCGGCGCGCAACCGCAACATTTCGGCAGGCCGCTACGACGACTTCATCCAGACCGACGCCGCCATCAACCGCGGCAACTCCGGCGGTCCGCTCTTCAACATGGCCGGCGAAGTCATCGGCGTGAACACAGCCATCGTGTCGCCCACGGGCGGATCGGTGGGCGTCGGCTTCGCGGCGCCGGCGGACCTCGTGCAGAGCGTCGTCAACCAGATCATCCAGTTCGGCGAGACGCGGCGCGGCTGGCTCGGCGTGCGCATCGGTCTCGTCAGTCAGGAAGCCGCGCAACGTGCAGGCCTGCAGCGTCCGCGCGGCGCGCTCGTCACCTCCATCACGCCCAACAGTCCGGCCGCGAAGGCGGGGCTGCAACCCGGCGACATCATCCTGAAGTTCGACGGGCGCGAGATCACCGAAGGGCGCAATCTCACCCGCGCCGTCGCCGATACGCCGATCAACAAGACGGTGGCGGTGGAATATGCGCGCGGCGCACGCCGCCTCAGCGCCAACGTCACCGTGCTGCGCCTCGACGAAGGCCGTCCCGCGCCGCAGCGGCTCGGCGTGCGCACGCCTGATCCGGGTTCGGGCGAGGTGGTGCGCGGGCAGGAAGGGCGCGTGCTCGGCATGACGCTGTCGACGCTGACGCCGCAGCTGCGCCAGCGCTTCGGCCTCGGCCCGGAGGCGCGCGGTCTCGTCGTGGTGGCGGTGGATCCCGGCGGCGACGCAGCGGGCAAGCTGCAGGCGGGCGATGTGATCGTCGAGATGCAGTTCACGGAAGTGGAGACGGTCGCTGAGGCGCAGCGCGTGGTGCAACAGGCGCCGGCCTCGCGCCCGGTGCTCGTCTACGTGAACCGCGGCGGCGACATGACGTTCCGGAGCGTGAAGCGGCGGTAGCGGACCGGCACAGGCGGACTTTCCGCGGGCAAACCCACGGGTTTGTCGCTCCGGACAAGACGTGCGCAAAGTGGCGCATGAAGACAATCGCTCTGACCGCCGCCGCGCTGCTCGGCCTACTCGCCTGCACCCACACGGTTGCGCCGTCTGTTCCCGCAGGTGCGCGCTATGTGAACATGGGCAGCTCGTTCGCTGCCGGATCGGGCACGGGCGCCAGTCCGCCGGGCGCTGTGGCGCGTTGCTATCAGAGCGCAGTGAGCTATGCGCGGCTGCTGGCCGGGCGACTGTCGCTGTCGCTCGACGATGTGAGCTGTGGCGGCGCCACGTCCGCGCATGTCCTTGGTGCGTGGAACGAATTGCCGCCGCAGATCGACGCCGTCACGGCGGAGACGCGACTCGTCACCATCACCGTCGGCGGCAATGATCTCGGCTTCGCGGGCAATCTCATCGCGGCGAGCTGCGATCCGGGAGAAGTCGTGCGCGTGGCCGGCATGTCCGTGCCGTGTCCGCCGCAGCGTGCGGCGCCGGAAGACGCCTATGCGCGCCTCGCCGAGAACATGAACGAAATCGCGCGGCAGGTCGCGGCGCGCGCGCCGCAGGCACGGCTCATCTTCATCCAGTACGTGACGCTCGTGCCGGCGACGCAGTGTCCGAATTCGCGCCTCTCCGAAGATGAGGCAGCCGCGTTGCGTGGGATCGCCCGGCGGCTGGCGGAAATCACGGCCCATGCGGCGGAGACGAACGGCGCCAGCGTGCTTCGGGTCGATCTGGCGTCCGCAGGTCATACGCCCTGCGACAGCGACCCCTGGAGCGTCGGTTTTCCGCGGGACTATGACGAGACGCAAGGCGCGCCATGGCATCCCAACAAGCGCGGGATGGAGGCCATCGCCGCGCAGCTGGAGGCCGCGCTTTCGCGACGCTGAGAATTCCCGATCCGCTTGCCCGAAGCGCGCTGTCGAATAGGATGGCGGCGAAGAGCGAAGTGGAGGTCCTCATGGGCGGAAAAATGCGGTCGATGGCCCTGGGGATTGCGGCCGCGCTCGCGCTCGTCGCGTGCGCCACCGTCTCGTCCACGCCGGATGCGCCTGCAGTCGCGGAGGCCGCTCGCGCGCGGGCGGGCCAGCAGCATCCGCAGATCCTTGCGGCCTTTGGCGGCGAAGTGACGGGCCCGACAAGCGTCTATGTGAAGGGCGTCGGCGAGAAGATCGCCACGGCGGCGGGGCTGCCGGGGCGCTGCACATTTTCCGTGATCGGCTCGGATGTCGTGAACGCCTTCGCGGTGCCGGGTTGCTACATCTACATCACGCGTGGCCTGCTCGCGATCATGAACTCGGAGGACGAACTCGCCTCCGTGCTCGGGCATGAAGTCGGCCACGTCGTCGCCGATCACTCTGCACGGCGCCAGAACGCCTCGACGCTGTCGGGCCTCGGCGCGATCGCCGTCGGCGTTCTCACGGGCTCGGGCGAACTGGCGCAACTGGCCGGGCAGGCGGCGCAAGTATGGACGCTGAGCTATTCGCGCGACCAGGAGTTCGAATCCGACGATCTCGGCGTGCGCTATCTCTTCCGCGCCGGCTACAATCCCTTCGCCGCCGCCGACATGCTCGACGCGCTCGGCACGAACGACGCGCTCTCGGCCAAGACGAGCAACCGGCAGGCGGGCAGCGAAATCCCCGCATGGGCGCGCTCGCACCCGCTGTCGGCGGATCGCGTGACGCGCGCGACCGCGCAGGCGCAGGCGGGCGGCGGCGTGCGCGGGCAACCGCCCGAAATGACTGCCCGCTATCTCGCGGCGATCGACGGCATGATCTACGGCGACGATCCCGAGCAGGGCTTCGTCAACGGTCGCACCTTCGCGCATCCGAAGCTGAAGATCGCCTTCGAGGCGCCGACGGGCTTCACGCTCACCAACACGCCGGCGGCGGTGAACATTTCCGGTCCCAACGCCAAGGCGCAGTTCGCGGGCGGCGCGCTGCCGGCGGAAGGGCTTGAGGCCCACGCGCGCGCCGTTCTCGCCAAGCTCGTCGGCCAGTCGCCGGTGCAGGTCGGCCAGACGCAGCGCTCGACGACGAACGGCCTTGAGACGGTCACGCTGCCCGCGCGCGCGCAGGCGCAGTCGGGGCAGATCGTCGATATTTCGGTGACGGCCTATCGCGTGGGGACGAGCGCGTATCACTTCGTCGGCCTCGCGCCGCAGGGTCAGCTCGGACCGCTCGCGCCGATGCTGTCTTCCATGCGCACGCTGACGGACGCACAGGCGGCGGCGCTGCGCGCCCGCGTCATCGACGTGGTCAATGTCGGCCCGCGCGACACGGTGCAGACACTCGCGCAACGCATGGCGTTCGACGATTTCCGCGTGGAGCGATTCCTTGCGCTCAACGGCCTGAACGCGAACACGCCGCTGCCCGCGCAGGTGAAGATCGTGCGGTATGCGAGCTAGGCGCTCACGAATTCCGGTCGCCGGTAACCCTGGAAGAACAGCGCCGTCTCCAGCGTCGTGAAGTCGATCTTCGCGTCCGCCTGCGCGGCGACGATGGGCTTGGCGCGGTAGGCGAGGCCCAAGCCCGCCGCCTCGATCATCGCGAGGTCGTTGGCGCCGTCGCCGATGGCGAGCGCGTCGGCGGGCCTGTTTGCGGACTCTTCGAGGAGCGCGGCGAGCTTTGCTTCGCGTCCGAGTACGGGCCGCGCGACTTCGCCGGTGAGGAAGACGCCGTCATCCACGAGCGTGTTCGCGCGGTCCAGATCGAACCCGGCGAGCGCGGCGACGCGCGAGGTGAAGAAGGTGAAGCCGCCGCTCACGAGCGCCGTGCGCGCGCCGTGCGCTTTCATGGTTTGCACCAGCGTGCGCGCGCCGGGGTTGAGCTTCACGCGCGCGTCGAAGCATTCCTGCAGCGCCGCCACCGGCAGGGACTTCAGCATCGCGACGCGCTCGGTGAGCGCAGCCTCGAAATCCAGTTCGCCGCGCATGGCGCGTTCGGTGATGGCGCTGATCTCGGCCTTCCGGCCCGCGAAGTCGGCAAGCTCGTCGATGCACTCGCAACCGATGATGGTGGAATCCATGTCGGCAACGAGGAGCTTTTTCCGGCGACCCTCGGCAGGGAGCAGCGCCCAGTCCACGTCGATGCCCTCGACGGCGTCCGCGATCACGGCACTTGCGCCTTCATCGGCGTCCGGCAGCGTCCACTCGCAGGCTTCCCAGGGGCTCAGCACCTTGGGCGGCGTCGCGCCGTACATGCCGATCACGGCGCCGAGCGTCATGAGCGCGTCGCGGTAGAGCGCAGCTTCGGGAGCGACGACGACGAGAACGCTGTTCATGCGGGCGGGACGGCCTGTTAGAGGGCGGAGGAATGCGCGCGCTGCTTATCATGGGACCGACGGCCAGCGGCAAGTCCGCGCTGGCGCTGGCGCTGGCCGAGCGGCTGGGCGGCGAGATCGTCAACGCGGATTCCATGCAGGTCTATCGCGACCTGCGGATCATCACGGCGCGCCCTACGCCGGAGGAGGAGGCGCGCGCGCCGCACCATCTCTATGGCGATGTGGACGCCGCCGTCCGTCATTCCGTCGGCGACTGGACGCGCCGTGCGACTGGCGTGATCGCGGACATAGCCGCGCGCGGACGCCTGCCGATCGTGGCGGGCGGGACGGGGCTCTACTTCACGGCGCTGACGGAAGGGCTTGCGGAGATCCCGGCGCCGTCGGCGGACGTGCGTGCGGCAATCGCGGCGCGGCGGGCGGCGGAAGGCGATGGCGTGCTGCATCCGTGGCTTTCAGAGGTCGATCCCGGCGTCGCTGCACGACTTTCCCCAAGGGATGCGCCGCGCCTGTCGCGGGCGCTGGAAGTGATGCTGTCGACGGGCGTCTCCATCGCCGACTGGCGGGCAAAAACCGCGCCTGCGCTTGCACCGGGAACCTGGCGGGGCGTCGTGCTCACGCCCCCGCGTGAGCCGCTCTATGCAACGATAGACGCGCGCTTCGACGCCATGATGGCGGCAGGGGCGCTCGAAGAAGCGCGCGCGCTCCTCGCCCGGGATCTCGATCCTATGCTGCCCTGCATGAAGGCGCACGGCCTGCCGCGACTGGCGGCGCATCTGCGCGGGGAGACGCGTCTCGAGGAGGCCGTCGCGCTCGCGAGTCAGGACACCCGCAACTACGCCAAGCGCCAGTTCACCTGGATCAGAAATCAGCTCCCGGACTGGCCAACCATCCCGGATGTTTCGCTTGAGGCGCGGATCGCGCAAGTTCTTGCCTCAAAATAGAAGATTGACTGCCAAACCGGGGAAATATAATCTCCCAGGCGTAAGGGAACGAAACGTCCATGCAATCCAAGTCCACTCTTGTATCCGGAACGCGCCGCAACGGCCCCTGAGAAGGACCGACAGCCGGCGCGTGTACCAGAGGGGCCCCCGGGCCCCTTTTTCTTTGCCTCTTTCAACAATTCTCAGTCCGGGCGAGGGATGCTCGCCACACGCAGCAGGAGAAGTCAGGTGGACGGCGCACGCGGTATCGAAGCGGACACGAAATCCGGGACCACGGCTTTGGAAACAATGTCGGGCGCCGAGATCGTCGTGCGTGCGCTGATCGATCAGGGCGTCACCGATCTCTTCGGCTATCCCGGCGGCGCGGTGCTGCCGATCTATGACGCGCTCTTCGCCGAAGAGCGCCTGCGCCACATCCTCGTGCGCCACGAACAGGGCGCGGGACATGCGGCGGAAGGCTATGCGCGCTCGACGGGCAAGCCCGGCGTCGTGCTGGTGACGAGCGGACCTGGCGCGACGAATGTCGTGACGCCGCTCGCCGATGCGCTGCTCGACTCCATTCCGCTCGTCGTGCTGTCGGGGCAGGTGCCGACGCATCTCATCGGCTCCGACGCGTTCCAGGAATGCGATACCGTCGGCATCACGCGCTCCTGCACGAAGCACAACTGGCTCGTGAAGGATGTGAACGATCTCGCGCGGATCATCCACGAAGCGTTTCACGTGGCGACGAGCGGGCGTCCCGGCCCCGTCGTCGTGGACATCCCGAAGGACGTGCAGTTCGCGATCGGCACATATGTCGGCCCGCAAGGCGTGCGGCCGAAGACTTATCACCCGGCGCATGCGGCGGATGCGCGTCAGATCGAACAAGCCGTCGATCTCATGGCGCGCGCGAAGCGGCCGGTGTTCTATACGGGCGGCGGCGTCATCAATGCCGGCCCGCAGGCGTGCGCGGACCTGAAGGCGCTTGTGGAAGAGACGGGCTTTCCGATCACGTCGACGTTGATGGGCCTCGGCGCGTTTCCCGCGTCGTCGCCGCAATGGCTCGGCATGCTCGGCATGCACGGCAGCTGGGAAGCCAATCACGCCATGCACGATTGCGATCTGATGATCTGCATCGGCGCGCGCTTCGATGACCGTGTCACGGGACGGCTCGATGCCTTTTCGCCGGGCTCGACGAAGATCCACATCGATGTCGATCCGTCGTCGATCAACAAGAACGTGTTCGTTGATCTCGGCATCGTCGCGGATGCAGGGGAGGCGCTGAAAGGGTTGCTCGCCAGCTGGCGCCGCCGCAATGCGAAGCCCTCGCGCGATGCGCTGAAGCCTTGGCTGGAGCAGATCGAGAGCTGGGCGGCGCGCAACTGCTTCGCCTATCGCGCGGACGACAAGATCATCAAGCCGCAATACGCCATCGAGCGTCTCTTCGCGCTGACGAAAAATCGCGACGTCTACATCACCACCGAAGTCGGTCAGCACCAGATGTGGGCGGCGCAGTTCTTCCGTTTCGACAAGCCGAACCGCTGGATGACCTCCGGCGGTCTCGGCACGATGGGCTACGGACTGCCCGCCGCCGTCGGCGTGCAGGCGGCGCATCCCGATGCGCTCGTCATCGACATCGCCGGCGAAGCCAGCGTGCAGATGACCATGCAGGAAATGTCGACGGCGGTGCAGTACGGGCTGCCGATCAAGGTGTTCATCCTGAACAATGAATGGATGGGCATGGTGCGCCAGTGGCAGCAATTGCTGCACGGGGAACGCTATTCACAATCCTATTCCGAAGCGCTGCCGGATTTCGTGAAGCTCGCGGAGGCCTATGGCGGCGTCGGCCTGCGCGCCGATACGCCGGGCGAACTCGACGCAAAGATCCTCGAAATGATCAACACGCCGAAGCCCGTCATCTTCGATTGCCGCGTGGCGCGCGAGGAAAATTGCTACCCGATGATCCCGTCCGGCAAGGCGCACAACGAGATGATCCTGCCCGGCGATGTCGGCGCGACCATCGGGGATGAAGGGAAGATGCTCGTCTGAAGGCGATCAGTCGGGCTTGAGCGCCGCGAGCAGCGTCGCCGCATCCGATTTCACATGATCGCCGTCGATCTCGCGCACGACGCGGCGCACGAGTTCCGGCGGCGCAAGCTTGCGAAAGGCGCCGAGGGAGCGCGGGCTCGCGGCGACGATGAGATCATCGAATCTGTCGGCGTGCGCGGCGTCCGCGAGGTGCGTCACGATATCGGCGATGAAGGCGGCCTCCATCGCGCGTTCAGGATCGGTAGGCGGTTCGGCGTTGCTGCGATGGTCGGATGCGGCGGCATAGACGCGCGTCTGTCGATCGCTGAACTCAGGCTTGCGCGGCCCCGAGAAGGCGCCGTCGTCGAGCACCGTCAACGAACGCGGAGAGCCGTCATAGCCGAAGATGCGGCACTCCGCGCCATTGAACGTGGCGATCCAGATGCGGCGCCGATGCATGTCGCTGCCTTCAGTGCTTCGCGTTCTTGTGGTTGGCGATGGCCAGGCCGATCAACGCCACGGCGGCAGCGACGATGGCGGCGGTGGCCGCCGGGTGCTCCTTCACTTCGTTGCCGACCTTCTTCAGCGCCGCGCCGGACTGCGCCTTGGCCTGTTCGGCAAGGTCGAGCGCGGATTTCATCAGCGCGGACGTGGATTTCGACAGCGCGTCGCCCGCGTCCTCGCGAACGTGCTTCGACATTTTCTGCAGGCTGTGGACCACATCGGCATAGATGTCGCCGGCGTCGTCCGTGAGGTCCTTCAGTCCGGATTTCATGGCGGGTCTCCTTGGCGCCCCGCACCAGTGAGCACCCGCCCCGCCATGACATCCTTGATCGAGGTCAATCGGGCGATCACCTGATCGCGATCGGGTTCACCACCATCTGCACCGCGCCTTGAAAACGCGGCTGACCGAGGACGAAGAAGAAGGTCGTGGCGCCGTCGCGCGCGAGGTCGGCGGTGTTGACGTTCTCGAGGATATAGACCCCGTGCCGGGCCAGGAGCGTCTGATGCACGACGAAGGGCTCGTCCGCCTTTTCGAAGGGGATTGCTTCCAGCGCCGCGGTGTCCGCGCCGATGGCGACGACGCCGAGGCTCGCGAGATATTCCGCGCCTTCCTTCCCGAGTCCGGGCTGCTGCGCGATGTAGGCTGCTGCGTTGCTCGCGGTCGCGGCCATGTAGCCGGTGTGGAAGAGGACGACGTCGCCCTTGCCGATGGTGATGCGCGCGGCGCGCGCGGCGGCGTCTATCTGCGCGCGGTTGAACGCCGTGCCCGGTGCGACAGGATTGGCGCCGAGCGATTTCGTCATGTCCAGCAGCACGCCGCGCGTGGCGATGGGCGGAATGTCGTGCGTGCCGAGCTTCTTCAGTCCGTCCGGCGCGACGATGTCCTGTGCGCGCAGGCCGTTATAGTACTGGTGGCCGATGCCGACATGGCCGAGCCCGTCGATCTGCGTGCCCGTGCCGAGATAGGTGATCAGGAGATCGTCATTCGCCGTGACGCGGTTGGCGCCGACGATCGGCCCTGTGCCGTCGTTCGACTGCGTGATCACCATGCGGAACCAGCGCGGCGGATAGGTGGGCGTATCGGGGCCGGTGACGACGCCGAGCGCATACACCTTGCCCTGCTTCACGAGGCCTGCCGCCGCCTTCGTCGCCTGCGGCGAGAGGTGATTGGCCGCGCCGGCGGTGTCTTCGGCGCCGTGCGGAGAGGGGTACCACTCCTGCGCGGTTGCGCCGGCCACGGAAAGAAGGCTCAGCGCGACGAGCGCGCCGGTCAGGTTTCGCATGTGTCTCTCCCGATTAGTGTTGTTTTCGTTCTGCGGCGTCGCGCTGCACGCTGGCGCCCGTAAGACCGATCTCCTGCGAGGTGACGACGACGACCTGCCCCGAACTCGCGAGCGCTTCGGCGATGTTCTGGCGGGTCTGCATTTCGAGCATGGCGAGGATTGCGGCGGTGGAGCCGGGTTCGCGTCCCTTGAAGGCGTCGGCGAGCTGATCGATCTGCTGCGGCCGCAACGACAGGACGCCCGGCGCGCGCGATACAGTGCGCGGCGCGAAAGCCTGCGCAGGCGACGATGACGCACTGTCTGTCGCGCCCGTCGATACGGGTGTCACGACGGTCGCAGGCGCCACGCCAGCGGCGAGCGCGGCGAAGTGGTCCTCGGCTTCCTGATAGGTGAAACTCGCGGTGTGGAAGTTCACGCCGAGCGCGAGACCGGCTTCGCCGACTTCGTCGCCATCGGTCTCCGCCTTGCGCAGGTGCGCGATGACCGCTTCCTCCACTTCGTGCAGGCTTCCGCGCAGCACCTCGTCGGGCCGTCGTCCGATTTCGGCGCGGAACGCGCTGTGAATGCGCGTTTCGAGCGCCAGGCTGAAGTCGTCGAGCTGATAGACGTACTTCAGCAGGTCCCGGTTGAGGCTGAACTGCACGCGCGCGTCCACGACGAGCCGGTGCCCGTCGGCGGTCGTGGCCGTGAAGGGAAGCGGGACGCAGTATTGCGGCCTCAGATTGACCGAGCCGGTGCGGGGATCGATCAGCGCATTGGCGCGGCGATGGCCGGTGGCGGCGTCGAAGGCGACGTATTCGAGCTTCGGCGCATCCGGACCTTTTACGATCTGCTCTTCATGGTCCCACAGCACGCCACGGCCCTTCAGCGCGCGGCGGAAGCCGTGTTCGTTGTGGGTCATGTAGGTGCGATCGGTGCGCGCGATGTAGGAGCGGCGCGCCACATAGACGGCGAGGGCGAGAAGGAGCGCCGCCGCAACGCCAAGGCCGACCAGGACGAGCGTGTTCATGCTTTCCCCCGAGGTTCTGTCGCTGCCGTTAACCTAAGCCGCCCGGACGGCTCCCGTCACTGAAAACCGACAGGCCCGGCCCTCGCGGCCCGCATGGTTTCCGAAAGGTGGCGCGCACTTTGCGCCGGACGGGGCATGATCGCCTCCGCACCACGCCCCTCGCGCGAAATCCGCCCCGTTTCGGCACGCCAGACCCTGGCGCGCTTCGTCGGAGATCGGAGCGGCAACGTCGCCATGATGTTTGCGCTCGCCGCCGTCGTCCTGTTCGGCATGGTCGGCGTCGCGCTCGATTTCACGCGCACGATCACGGTCCGTGACTCCGCGCAGCGTGCGCTCGACGCCGCGACGCTCGCGGCGGCGGAACTGCAGTCGCGCGGCGGGGCCAGCACCGCCGATCTCGAACGCATCGCCATCGCGATGATCGAAGCGAACATGACCGACGCCGTGCCGTTCGCCTGCGCACAACCTGTGCTCACGCGCGAATCCGGCAGCGATCGCATCACCATTTCACTCGCCTGCGACACGCCAACGACGCTTTCTGCGGCGCTCGGTTTCGGGAAACTCGGCTTCACCACGTCTTCGACGGCGGAATATGCCCGCACCAAACTCGATCTCGCGCTCATGCTGGACGTGACGGGCTCGATGTCCGGGCAGAAGCTGAAGGACCTGAAGGCCGCCGCGAAACTCCTGGTCGATACGGTCGTCGATACGGACAGTCAGAACGAAGACGTGCGGGTGGCGCTCGCGCCGTTCTCCGCATCGGTCAACGCCGGCGCGTACTTCACGCGCGCCACCAACATGACCACGGGCGGCAACTGCGTCACCGAGCGCATCGGCGCGCAGGCGTATACCGACGCGCCGCCGCGTGCGGGCGCATGGGCGGTCGCGGGACCGTCGAACTGCCCCAACGCGACCATTCTTCCGCTCGACAACGACGCCGCCAAACTCAAGAGCCGCATCGACGCCTTCAGCGCCGGCGGTCAGACGGCCGGCCATCTCGGCGTCGCGTGGGCGCGCTATCTGATCTCGCCGCAGTGGAGCGCGTTCTGGCCGTCGGACTCGCGTCCGCTTCCCGCCGGCGATCCGCGCCATGTGAAGGCCGTCGTGCTGATGACGGACGGCGCGTTCAACACGCAGTATTCCGCACTGGGCTCTTCGGCGCAGCAGGCGGAACGCCATTGCGATGCGATGAAGGCCAGCGGCGTCACCGTCTATGCCGTGGCGTTCAACGCCGGCACGGCGGCGGAAAAGCTGCTCGAGCGCTGCGCGACGAGTTCGGACACCTATTTCCGCACGACGACAGGCACGGCGCTGAAAGACGCGTATCGCAGCATCGGTCTGCAATTGCGCCAGCTGCGCATTTCGCGCTGACGCGCGTCACGGCAGGTTCAAAGGACCCGCCGGCCGGTGCATGAAGACGCGCAGCGTCTCGTCGAGGCCGCGTGCGATGTGTTCGGCGCGGATATCGCGCAAGAGGGGCGGCAGCGCATCGTCGCGCACATCGATGAAGCCGAGGCGGCGATACCACGGCGCATTCCACGCTATGTCGCGGAACGTCGACAGCGTGAGCGCGCGCCCGCGTGCGGCCAGCGCGGCGATGAGCGCAGCGCCAAGCCGCTTGCCGCCATGGTCCGGCGCCACATCGATCTGCTCGACATAGAAGTCATCGCCCAGCGGCCGTCCGATCACGAAGGCGATCGGCGTATCGGCGGCGTCGGCTGAGACGAGCGCATCGCCGGCGCCGATGCGCGCTTCCAGCGTGCGGGCGTCTGTCGGCTCATCCTCGGCGATGGCGGCGAGAGCCGTGCCGAGAAAGCGCGTCGCCGAGGCGCGTTCGATCGCGCGGACGGTGTCGATGTCGGCGATGCGCATCGGGCGGATCAGGGTGCTCATGGGGTCGCCTGTGCCGCGCGACGCGGACGCAGGCAAGCGCTCAGTGCGTGAACACCCGTTGCAGCAGGCCGAGCGCGCCCTTGAAGCGCAACGGCGCATGGGTCACGGCAAGGCTGTAGCAGACCGGTCCCGCTTCGCCGACGGGGCGATGGGTGACGCTCGCATCCGCGTGGGCGATGTCGCCGACGTGATAGACGCCACGGTGGTCGTGGAACGCGCCCGTCAGCACGAGCGTGAATTCCTCGCCGTCGTGGGTGTGTTCCGGCGCCGACGCGCCGGGTTCGATCCGCAGGATTTCAGCCTTCGCATCGCCGTCAACATTGAGCGACAGCGAGCGGATGCCGGGCGCGGCGAACTTCCAGCCGGACAGGGAAAGCGCGCGCGCCGCGTGGGCGCGCAACGGCGCGGGCAAGCGCGCCAGATCTTCGCCGTGCGCTCCCTCGAACGAAACCCGGTCGCTATCGTCGTCATCCTGCGCGGCGATGCGCGCAAACACGCGCTCAAGCGCATCGGCGGCGAGCGCCTCGGGCGCGTCGGCTTCCAGCAGGGCGCCGCCGATGGCGTCTGCGGTCGCGATGTCGCGCGCGGTCTCTGGCGAAAGCGCCGCCTGCGTTTCCACGAGCAGCGCCAGGGCGGGCGACAGTGCTGCGGCGGCGTAGGCGGACGTCAACCGCTGGCGCAGCGCTTCCTGTCGGGCAAGGTGAGACATTTCAGACGCTCCCGTCTTCATCGCCGAGCCGGATACGCAGCTTCCCGAAGGCGAGGCGGATCCGCGACTTGACCGTGCCGAGCGGCACGCCCGTCTTTTCGGCGATCTCGCGATGGGAGAGCCCGTCGTAGAACGCCTGCTTCAGCAGTTCGACCTGTTCGGGCGGCAGGGTGGCGAGCGCGGCGCGCACGCTTTCCTCCCGTTCGGCGGTGGAGACCGCCTCGTCCGGGGCCGTCTCGGGCTCCGGCTGGAACATCGGGTCGTGCTCGTCGAAGTTGGCGTGCTTGGCGCGACGGGCGGCGTCGATCCGACGGTTGCGCGCGATGCGGAAGATCCAGGTGGAGACGGATGCTTGGCGGCGGTCGAACAATCCGGCCTTGCGCCAGACGGTGATCATGACTTCCTGCGCCAGTTCTTCGGCGAGCGCAGCGCCGGCTCCGAGGCGCAGCATGTAGGCTTTCACGCGCGGCGCGTAGTAGGCGAACAGGGCGGCGAAAGCGTCACGGTCCTGCCGCGCCGCGACGGCGTTCATGAGATCGGCGAAGTATTCCCGATCGGGTGTCTGCTGGGCGCCGTCAGCGCGGGTCGTCGGGCGCACGGCCGGGGCCTCCTTGGTCCGTATCGCCAGCATAGGTCGCCCGCTCCGCCTCAACAATGTCGGCGGTCAGCCGCCTGCACCCTTCCTACGCGCCGCTCCCGGACCCGGATGAGTCTCCACCGCACGGGCCTCGACCGTCTCTCCGCACGCCGAGCAGGTGAGGACGGACCGGAAGTCATGCCCGCAGTTCTTGTGGCGGTGGAGGAGGGGCGGTCCCTTCCTGCCGGCGTAGTGGTCGTCCCCCCAGTGCACGAGGGCGAGGATCGCGGGGTAGAGGCCGAGGCCCTTTTCCGTGAGCCGGTATTCGAAGCGGGGCGGGCGGTCCTGATAGGGCGTCTTCGCCAGCACGCCTTCCTCGACAAGATGGGCGAGCCGCTCGGTCAGCACCTGACGGGCGATGCCGAGATTGGCCTGGAAGTCCTCGAACCGGCGCACCTTCAGGAACGCCTCCCGCAGGACGAGCAGCGTCCAGCGATCCCCGATCACGGCGAGCGTGCGGGCGAGCGAGCAGTTCTCCCGCGAAAGATCTTCCCAGCGCATGGCGGCGATCTTTCCATTGACTCAGTCTTGTTTCAAGACTTAGTTGAGAGAGATCGAGGAGACGGCCATGGCGACGTCGCGCAATGCCACCGCAGCGGTGATCGGGGCGGGGGACTATATCGGCGCCGCCATTGCGAAGCGCTTCGCGGCGGACGGCTATACGGTCGTCGTCGGGCGGCGCTCCGAGGAGAAGCTCGCGCCGCTGAAGGCGGAGATCGAGGCGGCGGGCGGCGCGTGCGTCGCGCGCGCGCTCGATGCGCGCAAGGAAGAGGACATCACGGCGTTTCTCGCGGCGGCGGAGGCGGTCGCGCCGCTGGAGGTCGTGATCTTCAATGTCGGCGCCAATGTGCGCTTTCCGCTGCTGGAAACGACGGAGCGCGTCTTCCGCAAGGTGTGGGAAATGGTCTGCTATGGCGGCTTTCTCACCGGTCGCGAGGCGGCGCGGATCATGCTCCCGCGCGGGCGGGGTTCGATCTTTTTCACCGGCGCCACGGCGAGCGTGCGCGGCGGAGCGGGCTATGCGGCGTTCGCGTCCGCCAAGGCGGGTCTACGCGCAATGACGCAGAGCATGGCGCGCGAATTGGGGCCGCAGGGCATCCATGTGGCGCATCTCGTGATCGACGCGGGCGTCGATACCGCCTTCGTGCGGGATCGCATCAAGGAAGCGCGCGGCGCGGCGGCGCTGGAGAACCTGCCGCCGGACACGTTGATGAATCCGTCGTCCATCGCCGAAGCCTACTGGCGCCTGCACACGCAGACACGGGATGCGTGGACCTTCGAACTCGATCTCAGACCCTTCGCGGAGACATGGTGATGCAGCCCGAATTCCTGTTCGATTTCGCGAGCCCCAATGCCTATCTCGCGCACAAGGTGATTCCGCAGATCGAGGCGCGCACCGGCGCGAAATTCAGGTACACGCCCGTCCTGCTCGGCGGGATCTTCAAGGCCACCGGCAACCAGGCGCCGATGATCGCCTTCGGAAACATCCGCAACAAGATGGACTACGAAATGCTGGAGACGCGCCGCTTCATCGCGCGTCATGGGCTCGATGCCTTCCGCATGAACCCGCATTTCCCGGTCAACACGCTGTTGCTCATGCGCATCGCGGCGAGCGCGGAGATCGACGGCGGTCTGCCGGCGTATATGGAAGTCGCCTACCGCCACATGTGGGAGCTGGGCTCGAACATGAGCGATCCGGCGGTCGTGCATGCGGCGCTCAAGGAAGGCGGGCTCGATGCGGATCGGCTGCTTGCGCGCGCGCAGGAACAGGACGCAAAGGATCGCCTGATGGCGAGCACCAGCGACGCCGTCGAACGCGGCGCCTTCGGCATCCCGACCTTCGTCGTGGGCGCGGAAATCTTCTTCGGCAAAAACACGCTGCGGGATGTCGAGGAGGAGATCGTGGCGCGATCTTGATAGGAGCGGCGGCGCCCTCGCCGCCGTGTGCTTTCGACGACAGTACGGCGACGAGGGCGTCGCCGCTCCGGCTCTCTGCTAAAGTCTCCCAAGCGATTCGCGATGGAGGGCAGAATGCTTGAATCACTCGGTTGGGCGTGGATCGCCGCACCGCTCGCGGCACTCGCTTCCGGCATATTCCTCATCTTCCGCGGCATCCGCAGCATGGGCCGGGGCCGGGTCATGGCCGGCGGCCGCGGCGTCGCCACGGGGCTGACGACGGCGGCGGCGGCATTCGTCGCCGCGCTCGTCGCGCTCAACATGCAGAGCTATTCGCGGCTGACCTGGGAAAAGCCCGTCGCCGAAATTACGGTGAAACAGACGGACGCGGCGCAGAAACTCTACGACGTGACGCTAACTCGCGCGGACGGCGCCGGCGAGACGCATTGCCTGCTGCAGGGCGACGAATGGATCCTCGGCGGCCGCGTGCAGAAGTGGCAGCCCTGGGCCAACACGCTCGGCCTCAACGCCACCTACGAACTCGACCAGATGGCGAACAAATACATCGATGCCCGCGAGGCCAACGGCAAACCGATAACAGCCTGCGATGTCTCGCGTCCGCCGAACCCGATCCTCGCGCGCGCGCCGGAAGGTTTCAGGGCATGGCTGTCGTCGATCTCCCTCGCGGAAGACCGCCGCTTCGGCTCCGCCAATTACATGCCGCTTGCGGACGGCGCGGCCTATCGGGTGGTGATCACGCAGTCCGGCTTCAATGCTGAGGCGGCCAATGACGCCGCGCGCCGTGCGACCCAGACGCGGTTCAACGCGGTTTCCCTGACGCCCTGATACGTGGACGGCGCGTGCGATTCATTCGCGCGCGCATCACGGGAAATACGTCGCATTGCACGCGCGCTGATCGCGCGGCGACACTTGCGAATGACCAGTTTCCGGTTGTTCTTGCGAGGGAAATGCAATGTCTGCCGCTGATATGAACGCGCTGCGCCGTATTCATGTGTGGGACGCGCCGACACGCCTTTTCCACTGGAGCCTGCTGGCGTTGATCGTGCTCTGTTGGTTCACGGGTGAGGAAGAGAATCTCGCGACCGTGCATCGCATTGCGGGCGAAGCGATCGCCGGCCTTCTCGTGTTTCGTGTCATCTGGGGGTTCGTTGGCGGCGAGCATTCGCGCTTTTCGGACTTTGCCGCCGGACCTGCCGCAGTGATCAATCATTTGCGCGATCTCATGTCGCCGGCGCCGACGCGTCATCTCGGTCACAATCCGCTCGGCGGCATCGCGGTGTTCCTTCTTCTTGCCGTGACGACGACCGTTGTCGTCTCCGGTCTCTTCTCAAGCAACGAGGGATTGGCGGGGCCCTTCGCTGGGCGATGGGGCTTTGAGTTGTTGGATCTGCATGAGACCGCGTTCCGCGTTCTGCAGGGCCTGGTCGCATTGCATGTGCTCGGCGTCGCGGTGGAATCCTGGAAGACGCGCGACGCCTTGGCGCCGGCCATGATTACCGGCTCGAAAACACGGCGCGCCGACGAGCCGGGCGCTGACGCGCGCAAGGCCGGACTTGTGGCGTTGCTGTTCGCGTTGCTGGCGGGGGCGGCGGCATCCGCCTTTCTCATCACGTCGCCTCCCGGCGCCGCCATCGACGGAGGCAGCGGGGAAGGCGAACACGAACGCGATTACGACTGAGGTCCGGTTCTGGCCTGAACCGCCGGCCTGTGGCATGAGATCGCCCTCATGGCTTCCCTGATCGACAACCGCCCGCAGGCTGCAATGCCCGCGCTTCCCTCCCTCGTCGGCGCGACGCGGGAGCAACTGCGTCTGCGGCTTGTGGAGATTGGCGTTCCCGCCGCGAAATCGAAGATGCGCGCCGAGCAGCTCTGGCGCTGGATCTATCACTACGGCGTCACCGAATTCGCGCAGATGACGAATGTCGCGAAGGAGCTGCGCGCGGAACTGGAGCGGCACTTCACGCTGACGCGCCCCGAAGTCGCGGCGAAACAGGTCTCTGTCGACGGCACGCGGAAATATCTCATTCGTCTCGCGCCGGGCGTGGAGGCGGAAGCCGTCTACATCCCCGATGTGGGCCGCTCGGGCGCGCTGTGCGTGTCGAGCCAGGTGGGCTGCACGCTGACCTGCACCTTCTGCCATACCGGAACGCAAAAGCTCGTGCGCAATCTCACCAGCGCGGAGATCGCGGCGCAGGTGATGATCGTGCGAGACGATCTGGAAGAGTGGCCGACCTCGAACGAGGACCGCCTGCTGACGAACATCGTCTTCATGGGCATGGGCGAGCCGCTCTACAATCTCGACAATGTGGACGCCGCCATCGGCGTGATCTCCGATGGGGACGGCCTGTCGATCTCGCGCCGCCGCACCACGGTCTCGACGGCGGGCGTCGCGCCGCGCATCCGCGAACTCGGGGAGCGCACGGGCGCGATGCTCGCGATCTCGCTGCACGCGACGAACGACGATCTGCGCAACGAACTCGTGCCGATCAACAGGAAATACCCGCTCGCGGAACTGTTCGACGCGATCCGCAGCTACCCGCAACTATCCAACGCCAAGCGCGTGACGTTCGAGTATGTCATGCTGAAGGGCGTGAACGACAGTCTCGCTGAGGCGCGGGCGCTCGTGAAGTTGCTCGCGGGCGTGCCGGCAAAAATCAATCTCATTCCCTTCAATCCGTGGCCGGGCACGCAATACGAATGCTCGGACTGGCCGACGATCGAGGCGTTCGCCGAAGTGCTGAACCGCGCGGGCTACGCCTCGCCGATCCGCACGCCGCGCGGCCGCGACATCCTCGCCGCCTGCGGCCAGCTGCGCAGTGAAAGCGTCAAGGAACGCGCGAGCGCGCGCATCGCGCGTGAGAAGGCCGAAGCCGAGCCGTCATGACGGCGCCGACATTCCGCGGCGCGCGGGGCGTCTATCGGCCGCTCGTCGTTGAGGATGGTCCGGCGCTCTTCGTCGCCCATGGCGATCCCGCGGTGCACCAGTTCTGGTCGAGCCCCGCGCATGCGACTCTCGAAGAGTCGGTCGCCTACACCGCTGATACGATTGCCGTTGAAAACTCACGGCACTGGGCGATCACCGAAAGCGGCGGCGAGGCGCTCGGCCGCGTATCGCTCTTCGTGCGCCGCGAGGGCGTGGGCGAGATCGGCGTGATCCTGCGGGCGAGCGCGCAGGGCAAGGGGCTGACGGGTGAAGCGCTCCGGCTCGTCGTGGCGCATGGTTTCGGCGCGCTGGGGCTGCACCGCATCGAGGCCGACATCGATCCCGACAACCACGCCTCGCTGCGCCTGTTCGAGCGCTGCGGCTTCGTCCGCGAGGCGGTGCTGCGCGACAACTGGAAGACCCATATCGGCATCCGCGACAGCGTGATCATGGCGATCTTTCCCGCCTGATCGTTGCGCAGGCGAAGCGACTGCGAGGCGGCTCCCGAGAATCCCGCTATGCGTCGCGCATGAGCCAGTTCGTCCAGGGCCTCGGCCTCGTCCTCGCCGCGATCGTTCTCGGATGGACGATCCTTTTTTCCCTCGTCGTCTCGCCGCAGGCGTTCAAGACGCTCGATACCGGTCGTGCAAAACGCATGATCCGCGCGACCATGAAGTCCGGGCATCCGCTCGCGGCCTTGGTGGCGGGCGGCGCTGCGGCGTCGGCGCTCTTTGCGGGCGCCATCGGCGGGGCCATCGTGATGGCGTGCTCGGCGGCGCTCTTCATGCTCGCGGCGTACACGCTGGCGCCGCGCGACGATCCGAAGCCGAAGGCGGGCTCACGCAAGACGGACACCGCGCGCGTCGTCGCCGCCATGCTCACCGTGATGATCACCTGCGTGGTGATTGCGGGCGTCGTGCTGATCGGGATGAAAATCTAGGCGTTGCGGCGGTAGTTGAAGTAGCCGTCCCAGGCCTCGTCGAGGCGCGCCAGCGCATCGCTCGTGCTGACAGCCGCGTACGTGTCGCCTGAGATCGTCACGAGATTCAGCCGTTCCAGCTTCGCCATCGCGTCGCCGATCTCGAAATCGACGTCCATGCCGAACGCCTCGCGCAGGAAGGCCTCTATCGCCTTGTCGAGCGCGTCCTTCGTCATCGGGCCGCCCGCCAGCAGCGTGTGGTAGGCGAGCATCGCCTCCTTGCAGTCCTGATCTTCCGCCGCGCTGACGAGACCGTCGATGACGCCCGCGTTATTGGCGATGGTGTGGAAGTAGACCGTGTCGGCGAGCTGCTTCTGGTAGAAGAGTTTCTGCCGATCGAACTTCAGCCGCTGCCGCATCAGGAACGCGCCGAGCGCCACGAGGCCCGAAAGCGCCGCGAGCGCGCGCTTCAGCGCATCGTCCGTAAGGTGCGCGCCTTCGAAACCGAACACGGCCGCAAGCACCGTGAAGATCACCACCAGCGCGGGGCCTAGCTGCGTCAGCAGCGGAATGCCGCCGGCGACGGCGGGTACGCCGAGGATCAGCTGATCGCGCCGCTTCATCGCCGGATTGGCGCCGGGGTGCAGCGTGACGAGATCGGTGCGCGGCACGTCGCCGAAATGCTTCAAGAGGATCGCGCCCGGGCGTACGCCGCGACGGATGCGCGCCAGCGCCTTCGCCGTGGACTTCTCCGCTTCGCGCGCGAGTTCGATGATGATGAGCACATCGTCGAGGATCTGGCTGTCGAGCTTCTTGCGGTGCAGGCCCCAGAAGCGGCGAATGTCGAGTTGCGCCGGACGCGCGCCGCGCGCGAAGAAGCGGATGCGGCTCACGCCTGCATCGGTGGTGCGCACCTTGAGGTCCTGAAGCGTGCCCGCTTCTGCGGCGGCGACCATGTCCGCCGCAGGAAACTCGCGGAAATTCGCCATCGTCAGGATGTTCTCGAGTTCGACGAGAAAGGCGTCCGCATCCGGTGTAGCGGTCGATACATCGGTCGGATCGAGGGGACGGTAGAGCGCCTTCAGTCGCTCCAGCTCGTCCATCGTCTCGTAGTGCAGCACCGCCGCGAGCACGCGCGCCACATCTGCAAACTGCGCGTCGACGCCGCCCGTGCGGGCGAGCGCTTCGGCCAGTTCCGCCTTGCTGCAGGGAATGAAACTGTCGCGCGTCGTCATGAAGCGTCGGCCTGCGTCAGAAGAAAGTGCCCGTTCAGCGCGGCGATGGGATCGCTCCGTTCGAACTGCCAGGCCTCCGCGCGAACGCTGGCGATGCGGCGACCGAGCCGGGTGACCTGGGCGCGCGCATAGGTGTCCACGGGGCGGCCGGAGCGCAGATAGTCTATGGTGATGTCGATGGTCTTGGGCAGATGCGCGTGGCCCTGCTTCAGCGTGAGCGTCGCGACGGCGACCAGTTCCAGCAGCGCGCCCAGCGTGCCGCCGTGCAGGGCCGGCAGCATCACGTTTCCGATCAGATCCTCGCGATAGGGCATGACGATGGTGAGTTCGTCGCCGCGCAGATCGAGATCAATGTCGAGAAAGCGCGCGAAGGGGACCGTCAGGAAGCGCTCGCGCAGTTGCGCTTCGGTGACGCTGGGCGCGCTCATCGCGGCGGCTTCATGTTGGCGCCCATCTTCCGGCCGCCGTTCGAGGCGATCATGAAGGCGGCGGTGGCGTTGGCGACCGGGTTTTCGGGGCTGTCTTCGAACGCGACGGCGCGCACGAAGGCGACCGATCGCGTGACCTTGTAGCAGTGCGCTTCCGCGAAGATGTCACGCCCGGGCTCTGCGGCGCGCAGATAGTCGATGCGCAGGTCGAGCGTGGCGATGCTCTGGCGTTCCTTCATCGCCGCCATCACGGCTGCGCCGCAGACATGGTCGAGCAGCGCGGTGATCACGCCGCCGGCGATGACGCCGGTTTCGGGGTCGCCGATGAGGTCCTTGCGATAGGGCGTGCGCATGGTGACGCGACCGTCGCCGACAGCGGTGGCCTCGAAGCCCAGCGCGCGCGCATAGGGCGTGGCCGAGACCATGACCTGGACGACCTGTACGGCGTCGGGGGGCTTGGGGGAGTCAGTCATCGTGCAGCACATGCTGCTTGCGGCGGGCGCGGAAAAAAGACAAGCGTCCCGATGAAAGGTCGCCCCATGCGTCATGTCCTGCTTGCCGCAGCGCTCCTCGCGCTCTCCGCCTGCGCCACCAGCGCTCCGGTCGTCGACGAGCGTGCGCTCGCGCAGGAGGTGTTCCGGATTTCCGGCGGGCTCGATGACATCAAGCTCGTCGTGCGGCTGGCGCCGGCGTCGGTCTCTCCGGCCGATTTCGGCCGGCGATGCCGCGAGGGTCTCGCGCGCAACCCCAATCCGCTGGGCCGTGCGGCGTGCGATCTGGCCGAGAGCCTGTTCGGATCGGCGCGCGAGGGCGAAGGCCAGGTCAACCGGCTTATCGAGACACAGCTTGCAGCGATGGAAGCGCGGGCCGTCGATGCGATGGTCGAGACCTACACGGCGCAGGAACTGGTCGCGATGCGGAAATACTATGCCTCGCCGGAGGGCCGCTCCATCGTCGCCAAGCGGAGCGAATATCTGACGCGACTGTTCGGCGTGCGCTGATCCCGCGAAGAAAGTTGACGGGCCGTCACGGCTGCGCAAGATGCCTTGAAAGAAGAAGACGAAACAAGAGCAGGGCAGAGCATGACGGTCAGCGCGACGGACATCGTCGAAAGCGAAGCGGGCGAAGGCCGGCGCGAAAAATCCAAGGCCGCGAACCGCCAGGCGATCCTCACCGCCGCGCGCCGGGTCTTCTCGCAACTGGGCTATGACGGCGCCACCGTCCGCGACATCATCCGCGGCACCGAACTCGCGTCGGGCACCTTCTACAACTACTTCAAGTCGAAGGAAGAAGTGTTCGAGGCGCTTGCCGACGACGGCGCGCGGCGCTTCCGGCCCGTGCTGCGCGCGGCGCGCGAGAACGCGACCTGCTTCGAAGACTACATCTACACCGCCGTCCACGCCTACTTCACCTTCCTCGCCGAGGAGCACCAGAGCGGCGGCCATCCGCTGAAAGATCGCGGGCCGCATGTGCGCTCGTCGACGCCGGAAATGCTGGCCGTGTATGAAGAGGTGCGCGACGGCGTCGCCGAGGCGATTGCGAAGGGCGTCGCGCCGAAAGTCGATCCGGACTACCTCGCCGCAGCAAGCATCGGCGTCGCGCAGGAAGCGGGCGAGGTGATGCTGCGCCAGACGCCGCCCGACATTGACGCCGCGACGCGCTTCGTGGCCGACTTCATCCTCGGCGGCGTGCAGAAGGCCGCGTCGCGGTGAGCCTGCGCCCGAAGCAAGTGGCGGCGGCGATGCGCGCTTTCGTCTGCAGCGAGATCACCGAAAACCGCTCGGGCGCGCGGCTTGCCGAAATCCCGACGCCGGTTCCGCGCGAAGGCGAAGCGCTGGTGCGCGTCGTCGCCGCCTCGGTCAACTTCCCCGATCTCCTGATGTGTCAGGGGAAATACCAGCTGAAGCCGCCGCTGCCCTTCGTGCCGGGCATGGAGATGGCGGGCGAGATCGTCGCGATCAACGGCGCGGGCTTCAGCATCGGCGATCGCGTCGTCGGCGGCACGCGGATCGGGAGCTTCGCCGAGTACGTGACGGTCCCGATCGCAGGCCTTCGCTACAAGCCCGCCGCGCTCGACATGGCGCAGGCCTCCGCCTACGGCGCGGCGTACCTCACGGCCTATGTGGCGCTGGTCCGGCGCGGAAGTCTGCAGCGTGGCGAAACGCTGCTGGTGCACGGTGCCGCGGGCGGGGTGGGCCTTGCGGCGGTGGACATGGGCCTTGCGCTCGGCGCGACCGTGATCGCCACGGCCTCGACGCAGGAGAAGCGCGATTTCCTCAAGAGCTACGGCGCGCACCATGTGCTGGAGTCGTCGGGCTTCCGCGAGGCGGTGAAGGACCTGACCGGCGGGCGCGGCGCGGACGTGATCTACGATCCCGTGGGCGGCGACGTGTTCGACGAGAGCGTGCGGTGCATCGCCTTCGACGGACGTCTGCTGGTGATCGGGTTTACGAGCGGGCGCATTCCGAATGTGAGTGTGAACATGCCGCTGATCAAGGGCTTCTCGGTCGTCGGCGTGCGCGCGGGCGAGTACGGACGGCAGTTCCCGGAGCGCGGAATCGAAAATGCGGACGCGATCTGGAAGATGGCCGATGCCGGCGATCTTCGGCCCCACGTTTATGCGAAGCTGCCGCTCGACAAGGTGCACGAGGCTTTCGATCTGCTCGATTCACGCAAGGTGATCGGCAAGGTCGTGATCGAACCCCAAACGCGCACCTAGTGCGCGCGACGGCTCGCGTTGGTCACGACCGCTGCGAGACGATGCTTCATGAGCGCCGCCGAGACCGGCTTCACCACCACCGCACTGACGCCCGCTTCGCGCGCGGCATCGAGATCGGCGCGCCCTTCGCGCGCGGTCAGCAGGATCACGGGCGTGTCGCGTCCCACGCGGTTGCAGGCGCGCAGGGACTGCACGAAATCGTCGAGGGCGAGATCGCCATCCGGCCAGTCGGTGACGATGACGTCGACCGGGTGGCTTTGCGCCGAGGCCATCGCGTCGCGTCCGCCGCCGGAGGGGAGCACGCTCACCACGCCCGCTGCGCGCAGCACGTCGCAGGCGAAATCGCGGGCGCTGTCGGCGCTGAACGCGGCGAGTGCGGTGCGGGGCAGGTTGGCGATCGGCATGCGAGCCTCACTCTGTGGGGCCGACATGGCGACCCGAAAAGCAACCCTAACAGACAGAAGCTAGAATTCGGTGAATGGCGCAAAGTTCCCTCTCCCGCTCGCGGGAGAGGGACAGACCGAGCGAAAGCGAGGTCGGGGTGAGGGCCTGTGGGGTGAAGGAGCCCAAGGTCTCACGGGCCCTCACCCTTCGCTCACTGTGTTCGCTTTCCCTCCCCCGCAGGCGGGGGAGGGTTTTCAGCATGGTGAATGCGGCGTTTCCCAAGTCACGCGCCGCGCTGTGTCACCTATGAAAACGCCCGTCACACCGTGCGTTTGGCGCGATCCTTTTCGTTCTGCGCTCGGATGGCGGCGCTCGCCTGCGTCCACTGTTCGTCGGTCCAGACGGTGAGCGCGGAGAAATTGCCGCCGCCGGCCTGATAGGCCGCGCCGTCGATGGCGATGCACTGGCCGTTGATGTACTCCGCGCCCTTGCCCATCAGCAGCACCGCGAGATTGCAGAGCTCGTGCATCTCGCCGACGCGGCCCATCGGATTGCCGCCCGACTGGTCGCGCATGGGACCGCCGCCCGTGCCGTCGGGATTGAGGCGCTTGGACATGCCCTCCGTCGGGAAGGGCCCGGGCGCGATGGCGTTCGCGCGGATGCCGTAGCGCGCCCATTCCACCGCGAGCGATTGCGTCATGGCGTTGAGGCCCGCCTTCGACATCGCCGACGGCACGGTGAACGCCGAACCGTTCCACACCCATGTGGTGAGGATCGAGAGGATCGACCCTTTCTTGCCTTCCGCGATCCAGCGCTTGCCCACATCGAGCGTGGTGTAGAACGAGCCGTGGAAGACGATGTTGGCGATGGCGTCGAAGGCGCGGGTGGAAAGGTCTTCGGTGCGCGAGATGAAATTTCCCGCCGCGTTGTTGACGAGGCCCGTGAGCGGCCCGCCCGCCCAGGCCTGATCGACCATGTCGTGGATCGCGTCGGGCACGCGGATGTCGCACGCGATCGGGATGCAGGCGCCGCCATGCTTCTTCATGAGTTCGTCGGCGGTCCCCTTCAGCACTTCGCCGCGCCGCCCGCAGATGATCACGTCGGCGCCCAGCATCAGGAAGGCTTCCGCCATCTCCTTGCCGAGTCCCGTGCCGCCGCCGGTGACGAGGATGCGCTCGCCCTTCATCAAGCCGGGCTTGAACATGATTTTTTCGGCGTCCATGGCGGTTTCCTCCGGGAGTGTCTTGCAGGCGTGCGATCTTAGCCCCGTTCCGCGCGTTGGCGAGAGCAGGGTGTGGCAGGGACGTAAGGGAAGGCGCCGGATTCTAGCTTGAATCATGGATGGGCTCGGCGGCCTCGACCTCTTCCCACGTCTGCGCGATGCGCTCGCGGGTGAAGGCGTCGTAGAAGCCGCGCGCGCGGCGCGGATCGTGCGGCGCGCGGGTGAGTGCGGTGCGGATGGTGCGGGCGCGGTCGCGCGCGAGGCGACGCGCCATGCGCCGCGCGAAGGGCTCGGGATTTTCCACCGCCATGGCGACGGCGTTGTAGCG